>NZ_JALM01000122.1 GCF_000737195.2 Sciscionella sediminilitoris | reverse complement strand
GTGTTGCTCAGCCGTCCGGACGGCTGAGCAACACCCCTTCCCCACCCGTGCAGCCGGGCAGCCCGCGCTGGAACCCGGCAAGGGCGGCCACCGGGATCGTGCCGGTCACCCGGGTGATCCCAGCCTCGACATGGGTGTCCTCGATGATCCCGTCCGCCTTCGCGAGCGCGGCAAGTGTCCGGTTCGCCGCCGCCTCCGGGAATTCGAGCTCGAAGCGGTGCACCGGCTGGTACACCACGAGACCGGCCTGCTCGAGCGCCTCCGCGAACAGTTTCCTGGTCAGCGCGCGGAAATCCCCCGCGGTGCTCACCGGGCTCGCGTACCCGGCCGCGGTCAGCGTGATCCGGCAGTCGGTGACCCGCAGCTCCGCGGCCGCCTCGTGCACCGTTTCCTCGATCGCGGTGTAGAAGGCGCGCGGCAGCAGGCCGTGCTGCACGCCGATCCGGTAGTCGATGCCCGTTCCCGGTTCCACGTCGAGCCCGATGGTCGCCCAGTACTCGTTACGTTCCCGGGTGTCGATGCTGTGCCGCGCGCTCCCGATCCCGCGCGGGCGGTGCACGAGCACCGGGCTGACCGGGGCGAACCGGGCCTCGACACCGAACTCCGCGCGCAGCCGCGCCTCGAGCACCTCCTGCTGCACCTCGCCGTGGATGCGCACCGAACCGCTCGCCCGGTCGAACCCGATCAGCGGGTCCGCATCGGCCAGTTCGGCGAGCGCGGCGAACAACCGCAGCCGTTCGGCCGGGCGCTCCGGGGTCACCACGGTTTCCAGCGGTGGCGGGGAAAACGCGGGCTGGGCGTCCAGACCGGCCGCGCTGCCGAGCTGATCGCCGACCCTGGCCTCGCCGAGTCCGCGCACCCAGCCGATCGCGCCCGCGCCGAGCACCCCGGCCGGTTCGGTCCCGCGCGGGGTGATCCGGCGCAGCCCGGTGATCCGCGCCTTGTGCTCGCCGATCCCCTGCCCGGTGCGCCGGTACACGGTGACCGTCTCGCGTTCGGCGAATTCCCCGGCGTGCACCCGTACGAGCGCCTCGCGGGGCTTGCCCTCGATCTGGAACACCGTGGCGCGCGGCGGTTCCGCACCCGGATGCGGGACCGGGATCAGCTCGCGGATCGCGGTGACCAGTCCGGGGATCCCGGCACCGCTGGCCGCCGAGCCGAACAGCACCGGGTGCACCGCGGCCCGCGCGGTCTGCTCTCGCAGTGCCCGCGCGAACCGGTCCCGGTCGGACGCGCCCGCCAGGTAGTCGGCGAGCACCCGGTCGTCCCGTTCGGCGAGCACTTCGACGCTGCGCTCCTCCTCCGGCCCGGTGACCGCGGTCGCGGTGAGCCGGGCGCGGATCGCGGTGAGCAGTTCGGTGGCCGAGTACGGCGAGCTGTCCATCTTGTTCACGAACAGCAGGGTCGGCACCCGCATCCGGTGCAGTGCGCGCAGCAGGATCGTGGTCTGCGCCTGCACGCCCGAGGTCCCGGAGACCACGAGCACCGCGCCGTCGAGCACCCGCAGCGCGCGCTCCACCTCCGCGATGAAGTCCGGGTGCCCGGGGGTGTCGAGGATGGTGATGGTGCACCCGTCCACCTCGAAGGCGGCGACACCCGCGCGGATGGTGATGCCGCGGGCGCGTTCGAGTTCCGAGGAATCGGTGCGGGTGGTGCCTTCGTCCACGCTGCCGAGCCGCCGGGTCGCGCCCGCATCGAAGAGCAGGCGTTCGGTCAGGCTGGTCTTACCGGCGTCGACATGCGCGAGAATGCCGATATTGATCGTTTCCACAGGGATTCGTTCCCATCCTCAGGGCGGCCTTGGTCACGAGGACTTCGGACGCCCGGCGCATGCGGAACTCCCTTGAACGGAAACGATCAGTACGGTGGCCAGCCTAGCAGTGCGCGGGTTCCGGCCAGTCCCAGCCGAGCTGGGCGAACATGCCGAGGCGGTCGGAAACCGCGCGGATCTCGGTGACCCGGCCACCGGTGACGGTGAAGATCCAGATCTGCTCCACGTCGAAGCGCCGACCGGTCGGCTCCGGCATGCGCGGATGCGGGCCGGTGTGCCGCCCGGACACCCGCAGCCGCGCGACCACCCGGTCCCCCTCGGCGACCAGCTCCTCCGCACGGAACCCGGTCTCGGTCAGCGCGTCCAGCTGGCGGCGGAACCCCTCGAAGGCCGCACCCGGTTCGTCCGGCTCCCCGAAGACGATCTTGTTGTGATCGCGCACATCCGCGGCGAGAAAGTCCCCCAGTGCGTCGATCCGGCGTTCGTCCAGCGCGGCGATCAGTCCGCGCACCACGTTCTTGTGCTCCTCGGCAGTCATACCGCACAGCTTACTCTTACACTGTAAGAATGAGTCGTTCCCAGGGTGAGCGGGCCGGGCTGAGCAGGACGGGGATCCTCGACGCGGCGCTGCGGATCGTGGACGAACAGGGACTGCCCGCCCTGACCATGCGCAGGCTCGCCACCGCGCTCGGGGTGGAGGCGATGACCCTCTACCACCACGTGCCGGGCAAGGACGCGCTGCTCGACGGTCTCGTGGAACGCGTGTGCGCCCCGCTGGCCGAGGCGGTTCCCCGGCACCCGCCCGCGGAATGGGCGCGGGCGCTGCACGAGTACGCCTGCGCGCTGCGCACCACCCTGCTCGCCCATCCCGCGCTGATCGGGCTCGTCGCCGAGCGCCCGGCGAGCACCCCCGCGCTGTTGCGCGCCGTCGAGCAGGGGCTCGGGTTGCTGCGTGCCGCGGATTTTCCGCTCGGCACGGCGCTGCACCTGGTGAACGCGCTCACCTCGTTCGTCCTCGGGCACACCCGCAGCGAGGTGGCCACCGCGGAGCTGACCGGGCCCGGTTCCCGCACCCGGCTGGCCGAGCTCGACGAGGCGGAGTTCCCCCTGCTGGTGACCGCGGCGCGCACCGGGGAAGGGACCGCGGACGGGGACCGGTTCACGCTCGCGGTCGAGGCCATGCTCACCGGGTTCGCCGGGTGACCGAGCCCAGCACGGCACCCGCGGTGACGGCGAGGCACAGCCAGGCGAACCAGTCCCCGAGCGCGGTGTACGGCGTGGCGCCCGGTCCTTCGGGGATCTCGGTGACCACGCGGCTGAACGCGCCCGAACCGCCGGTCGCGGTATCGGTGCGCACCCGCCCGTAGCCGTCCGCGGCGAGTAGCCTGCTCGCCCGCCCGGACCAGGCGACCGCGAAGCCGTTCTCCACCCCGCGCAGCACCCCGTTCCTGCTGTGCTGCCAACCGTTCTCGCCCTCGTCGGATGCGGGAACCGCGAGCAGCCGCGCACCCGCGCCCGCGTATTGCCCGCTCGGATCCGGGTGGTCGAGGTCGGCGCAGATCGCCACCCCGGTCCTGCTGCCCGCCACGAAGGTCAGCGAGTGACCGGGTGCCCCGACCGCGTCGTGCTGTTTGCGGTAATCGCGCGTGGTGCCGTCCGGGGCGACCACGACCGCCAGCTGATAGGTCGGGTCCTTGTGCGCGAGGCCGACCACGACGTTCACCCCCTTCGCCCGCGCCACCCCGGCGAGCGGTCCGGTCAGCGCGGTCCGGTTCGCATCGGTCGAGCCGAAGGCGCCCTCGGGCAGGACCACGGTGCGCACCCCGGCGGGGAGTGCGGCGATCTCGGCGGTGTAGTCGCGAACCAGCGCACGCCCCTCGGCTCCGGCCACATCGATCCCCCAGCCCGCGTGGTTGTGCGCGATGAGCGCGACCCGCTGCCGTTGACCGTCCGGCTTGCCGAAGGGCTCCGTCCCGGAGAGCCGCAGTGCCCCGAAGCCGAGCGTCAGCCCGAACACGAGCACCGCCGCGACCGCGGTGCGCAGCCGCGCGGCCTTGACTACCCCGGGAGCGCACAGCGCCGCGAGCGCCGCGGAGGCGAACACGACCAGGAAATCCACCCCCCAGGCGCCGGTCACCGAGGCGATCTGCAGCAGCACCGGTGAACCGGCCTGGGTGGTGGCGAGCGTGCCGACGATCCCGAACGGGTTCAGCGAGATGAGATACATCGCGCCGGTCCAGAGCGCGGGCGCGGCGAACGCGGCGAACATCGCCCTGCCGCGCAGCACGAGCGCGCGGAACACCAGCACCGCGAGTGCGAAGGTCACCGCGAACGAGGCGCTGATCAACAGGCCCATCGGCAGCGGGACATCGTAGGAGCGGGTGTAGAAGCCCCAGCTGTTCGTGCTGCCGATCATCGAGGCGAGAAAGGCGATCCCGAACACCGGGAGCGCCCGTTCGGCGGGCGCGAGCAACAACACCGGGAGCGGAGCGAGCCAGGTCAGTGCGGCGATGGGCGCGAAACCGGTGCCCAGGTACCAGAGCAGCGCGGAGGCGGCCAGCGCGGCGAGAGCCAGCACGGTTCGGCGAACGCGGAGATCCATGCCCTCGATCCTTCGCGGCCCGCGCCCGCGCCGGAACGGGGAACTCCCCCGGATTCTCCCTGTGGTTATCCCCCACCGACATCGTGAGCTGGCAGGATGACCGCACCCAGGACAGGAGCCACCCGATGACCACCTTCGTGCTCGTGCCCGGTTCGGACGGCCGGAGCAGCTACTGGCAGCGATTCGTCCCCGAACTGGAAAGCCGCGGTCACGAGGCGCTCCCGGTCGAGCTCCCGCTCGGCGCGGACGCGGGACTCGCGGACTACGCGGAAGCGATCGTGGCCACCGCACAGGGCCACGGGGAAGTGGTGCTGCTCGCCCAGTCGATGGGCGCGTTCAGCGCACCGCTGGCGTGCGAGCGGCTGCCGGTGCGCGAGCTGGTGCTGCTCAATCCGATGGTGCCCGCGCCAGGGGAACGGGCCGCGGACTGGTGGGCGGCGACCGGTCAGCCCGCCGCGCTGGCCGAGTACGCCCGCCGCGGCGGCTGGCACACCGAGTTCGACATGCGGATTCACCTGTTCCACGACGTGCCCGAGGAGATCACCGCTGCCGCGCTCGCCGAGGGCGGCGGTGCCGCACTGGACACGGTGTTCAGCGAGCCGTGGCCCCTGACCGGCTGGCCGCGGGTACCGATCCGGGTGCTGCAGGGCCGCGCGGACCGGTTCTTCCCGTTGACCTTTCAGCGCCGGGTCGTGGCCGAGCGACTGGGCGGCATCGGGATCGAGGAGCTGCCGGGCGGCCACCTGCTGGCGTTCGGCTACCCGCGTGAGCTCGCCGAAGCCCTCACAGCTTCTGCATCGGGACCCCGCCGATCAGCATCAGCTTGATCGTGGAACCTCCGCCGAAGTCGATCGTCGCGGTCGCGTGCGGACCCGATCCGGCCGTGGCGACGACGGTGCCGAGCCCGTACTTGTCGTGGTTGACCCGGTCGCCGACGTCGAGCTTGAGCGGGGGCAGTTTGCTCGCCGCCGCCTGCTTCGGCGACTCGCGCCGTCCGAAGCCGAGCCCGCCGCCACGCGAACCGCCGCCCCAGGTGGTCGCCGAGGAGGGGCCGGAGCGTTCGGGTTCGCTGCGCCGCCAGTCGAGCAGTTCGGCGGGGATCTCGTCGAGGAACCGGGATGCGGGGTTGCTCACCGGCTGTCCCCACGCCGAGCGCACCAGGGCCCGGGACACGTAGAGCCGCTGGCGGGCACGGGTGATCCCGACATAGGCGAGCCGGCGTTCCTCGGCGAGCTCGACCGGATCGGAGAGCGCGCGCAGGTGCGGGAAGGAACCGTCCTCCATGCCGGAAAGGAACACCACGGGGAACTCCAGCCCCTTCGCGGTGTGCAGGGTCATCAGGGTGACGACGCCCTCGCCGGAGTCGGGCACCTGATCGGTGTCCGCGACCAGCGAGACCCGTTCCAGGAAGGCGGGCAGCGAGCCCTGCTCGTCCTCGGGCAGTTCCTCGGTGAACTCCCGGGCCACGGTGATCAGCTCGTTGATGTTCTCCAGCCGGGTGGCGTCCTGCGGATCATCGGAATCCTCGAGCTCGGCGCGGTACCCGGTGCGCGCGCAGACCGCCTCGGCGATCTCGGCGACCTCGGCCCCCTCCTCGACGAGCTCGGCCAGCCCGTCCCACAGTTCGACGAACCCGGTGATCGCGCGCACCGAGCGGGTGTTCAGCAGCGGGACCTTGCCCTCCACCGCGGCACGCAGGGCCGCGGCGAACGAGATCCGCTGCTGCTCGGCATAGCCGGCCACACAGGATTCGGCGCGTTCCCCGATCCCCCGCTTGGGCACGTTGAGGATCCGCCGCAGCGAGACGGTGTCCTCCGGGTTCGCCAGCACCCGCAGATAGGCGAGCACATCGCGCACCTCGCGCCGTTCGTAGAAGCGGACCCCGCCGACGACCCGGTACGGCAAGCCGAGGCGGATGAAGATTTCCTCGAACACCCGGGAGGCGGCGTTGGTGCGGTAGAACACCGCGACATCCCCATAGGTCGCCGCGCCCTCGTCGTGCAGCTTGTCGATCTCCCCGGCGACGAACGCGGCCTCGTCGTGGTCGTTGTCGGCGACGTAGCCCACGATCGGCTCGCCCTCGCCGAGATCGGTCCACAACCGCTTGTCCCTGCGCCCCGCGTTGCGCGCGATCACCGAGTTCGCCGCGGACAGGATGGTCTGGGTCGAGCGGTAGTTCTGCTCGAGCATGATCGTGCGCGCGTCCGGATAGTCCCGCTCGAACTCGGTGATGTTGCGGATCGTGGCGCCGCGGAAGGCGTAGATGGACTGGTCCGCGTCACCGACGACGCACAGCTCGGCCGGTTCCACCCCGGACTCGGTGGTCTCGGTGCCGACCAGCTCGCGCACCAGCACGTACTGGGCGTGGTTGGTGTCCTGGTACTCGTCCACGAGCACGTGCCGGAACCGCCGCCGGTAGTGCTCGGCAACCTCCGGATAGGTCTGCAGGATCTGCACGGTGCGCATGATCAGGTCGTCGAAGTCGAGCGCGTTCGCCTCGATCAGCCGCCGCGCGTACTCCTCGTAGACCTCGGCGACCCGGCGCTCCAGATCGTTGCCCGCGCGGGACTTGGCCTCCTCCGGCCCGAGCAGCTCGTTCTTCAGGTTGGACACCTTCGCCGCGAGCATCCGTGCCGGATAGCGCTTCGCGTCGATCTCCAGGTCCCGCGCGACCAGGGTGATCAGCCTGCGCGAGTCGTCCGCGTCGTAGATGGAGAAGTTCGAGTTGAACCGCCCGGCCTCGCCGGTCTCGGCCAGCATCGCGGACAGGGTCTTCGCCTCGTAGCGCAGCAGCCGCACGCACATCGAGTGGAACGTGGAGACCCACATGACCTTGGCCCGGGAGCCGACGAGCTCGGTGACCCGTTCCTTCATCTCCGCCGCGGCCTTGTTGGTGAAGGTGATCGCGAGGATCTGGCCGGGCTGCACCCCTCGTTCGCCGAGCAGATAGGCGATCCTGCGGGTGAGCACCCGCGTCTTGCCCGAGCCCGCACCCGCGACCACGAGCAGCGGGCCGCCGCTGTGCGCGACCGCGTCCGCCTGGGCGTGGTTGAGCCCGGAAAGCAGGTCGTCCTCGCTACCCGGCTGTTCGGACACCACCTCGAACAACGTACTCATCGCGCGCCCTCCTCGCGGGAGTCCGGCGCGACGCGGAGACACAGTGCCGATGATTCACTCGCAAGCTCGCTCATTGTGGAGTCACGGTACTCGCCATGCCCGACATGGCGGCGAAGGCCGGACCGTGGCAAGATGAAGGACGTGCGAGTACATGCTTACGTATTTTTCTACGGGAACCGGACTCCGGCTCCCGTGAATCGTTAGCACCGCACGCGACCACGAAGCCCCGGAGTCGGCCGACCCGGGGTTTTTTCAGGTCCGGGCGAGTCGGCACCGCACGAAACGCTAGGGAGCAACGCTGTGACCACGAACCCGGACAAGACCGCGGCGCACGACAACCCCCCGGCCGCCGCCGAGGAAGTCGACCAGTTGCGCCAGGAGATCGACTGGCTCGACGCCGAGATACTCCGCCTGGTCAAACGCAGGACCGAGGTGTCCAAGAAGGTCGGCGCCGCGCGCATGGCCGCCGGTGGACCGCGAATCGTGGTGAACCGCGAGATGAAGGTGCTCGACCGGTTCCGCGAGCTCGGTCCGGAGGGCCGTCAGCTCGCCATCACCCTGCTGAATCTCGGCCGCGGCCGGCTGGGCCACCGCTGAGGCCGGGCTCCCCGGATCCGCCGGGCGACCGGAGTTCCCGGCCGCCCGGAAAATCAGGGATGTCACCGATGCGCGTTCGTAGCCGACTTCGTGGACACTGGACATATGGAATGGATCTTCGGTCTCGTGGCGTTCATCGCGGCCCTCGGCGGTCTGGTCGCCGCACTCGGCCACGGCGGCTACGTCTACATGCTGGGTTCGGTGGCCAAGAAGAAGGGCGCCGGCGGTGAGCCGATCGCGAAGTTCGCCCGCGGCAGGTACGGCGTCGCCGCGGCGGGAGTCGGCGCGGGCATCATCGGGTTGCTGTTCACCCTCGGCGACAGCTTCGGCGTCGACCTGGTCGGGCTGCTCATCGGGCTGGGCACCATCGGCGCTTCCACCAAGGCACTGCAGACGTCCAAGGAAGGGCTCCGGCTCGGCGGGCGCACACGGTAGCGACACACCTACGGTGGCGCACAGCTTCGTTGCCGGGTCAACTATCCTGAGGCGATGGTTCCCGAGTCGGACGTGAGCAGGGTGCTCGTGGTCGCCGCGCATCCCGACGACGTCGACTTCGGCGCTGCGGGCACCGTCGCCCGCTGGACCTCGGCCGGTTCCGAGGTGGCGTACTGCATCTGCACCAGCGGTGACGCGGTCGGAATCAGCGGGCTCGGCCGCGAACAGGTCGGCCAGGCCCGCCGCCGGGAACAGCTCGCCGCGGCGGGCGAGGTCGGGGTCGCCGACGTGACCTTTCTCGGTTACCCGGACGGCCGGGTGGAGCCGAGCCTCGCGCTGCGCCGCGACATCACCAGGGTGATCCGCAAGCTGCGCCCCGAACGGGTGCTCACCTGGTCGCCGGAGATCAACTGGCAGCATTTCGTGACCGCGCACCCGGACCACCGGGCAGTCGGCGAGGCGACCATCGCCGCGGTCTATCCGGACGCACGCAACCCGTACGCGCATCCGGAGTTGCTCGCGGAGGAAAGCCTCCGCCCCTGGGTGGTCCCGGAACTGTGGATCGCCGACCCGCCTCCGCACATCCGCACCCAAGCGGTGGATGTGACTGACACTTTCGGGGCAAAATTGGCCGCCTTGCGGGCGCATCGCTCGCAGACCGGTCACCTCGACTCACTGGAGAGCTCGCTGCGCGGGTACCTTGAACAGACCGCACAACGACATGGGTTGCCCGCCGGGCGGCTCGCGGAGGCGTTCCAAGTGGTGCAAACGGGTTAATCTGATGGACCCAGGCGTCACCGGGCGGGAAGGAAACGGTCTCCCCACCATGGACGGTGGAACGGACATCATCGGTCAGACAGGCGACGAGCACGGTCGGCACAGCAGGGCCGCCGACCGTGCCGGTACCAGTGCGTGGACACCCGCCGTCGGCCGCCCCGCCGAGACCCCCGCCAACTACGGAAGACACGCCGCGCAGAACGTCCCCGCCCAGCGCGGACCGGGCACCCCGATGCGCGGCGAGGACTACCTGCCGAACCTGCGGCCGAGCAAGCACGAGGCCGGGCCAGAACCGGTTCCGGTACTCGAACCGGTGGAGTACGACCGCCCGCCGAAGGTGGACCCGCTCGCCGACACCGACTCGTTCGGCCTGCGCAAGTTCAACCTCGGCAGCGTGCCCGCCTCGGTGACCCCGCCGCGCACCTGGCGCAGGGCCGCCTGGTTCTCGGTCGCCGCCTCCGGTGCCGCGCTGACCGCGCTCGTCGCCGTGGCCAGCGCCTTCGTCGGCAAAGGCGAGCGGACCACGATCGACGCGCTGCCCGGACTGCCGAGCGCCCCGCTCGCCACCGAACAGCAGCCCGACCAGGGCACCGGCAAGCACGCGCTGCGCGAGACCGCGCGGACCACTGAGCGCACCGGGCCGGACCGGCGCACCACCACGATGGTGGACGCCAACCACGACGGAGTGTTCGACACCTCGGTGGTCAACGGGCCCGTCGCGGCAGGCGATCCGGTCTCCTCGGCGAACCCGGACAGCGCGAGCAACGGCTCCGGTTCGAGCAGCGGGCCCACGAACTCGAGCTCCTCCACGATCACCGCCAAGCCGCTGCCGCCTCCGCAGGAGAACACCGAGGTGGAGATGGCACAGCCGGAGTGGGCGCGTGCCATGGCCGGGGACACCACCGACCCGAAGCAGTCCGACAGGGTGAGCCGGTCCTACTACGACACGGTGGCCGACAATCCGAGCGCGGCGCTGAGTGCCTACGCCGCCGACTCGATGAGCAGTGCGCAGCGCAAGGCGATCAAGAAGCGGTACGCCGATGTCCAGTACATCCGGGTCTCCTACCGTTATGTCGATCCGAACGCGCGCACCACGACGAACACCATGAAGCTCTACTACAAGGACGGCACGGTCCGCGTCGTACGGCACACCCTGACCTTCACCAAGGGCGATCATCCCAAGATCATTTCCGAATCCTGATCACGAAGGGGCTGACGATCGCGACCGCGGGTGAACCAATAACCTAGAGTCGTGACGAGTACCGAGACGGATGGCGCATGAGCGAGCTTGCAAGGTCACCGATGGACACGGCAGCGTCGCTCGCGAAGCCGGCGAGCGTCAGCGAGGAGGATTCGTGAGCGGTCAGGGCACGCTCATCGCCGGCCGGTACCGGCTCGAACGCAAGATCGGCAGCGGCGCCATGGGGGTCGTGTGGGAGTCACTCGATGAGCGGCTGAACCGCACCGTCGCGGTGAAGCAGCTATTGCTGCAGCCCGCGCTCGAGCCGAACGAGCGGGACGAGGCCGTCGAGCGCACGCTGCGTGAGGGCCGGATCGCCGCACGCCTGCATCACCCGAACGCCATCTCGGTGTTCGACGTCGTGGACAACGACGGGGTGCCCTGCCTGGTCATGGAGTATCTGCCCTCGCGCAGCCTGGACGACGTCAT
This sequence comes from Sciscionella sediminilitoris, assembly GCF_000737195.2. GTDB lineage: Bacteria > Actinomycetota > Actinomycetes > Mycobacteriales > Pseudonocardiaceae > Sciscionella > Sciscionella sediminilitoris. The sequence continues at coordinate 3,957 of NZ_JALM01000122.1, read as the reverse complement.
CCGGGAGCGCGGCTCGATCTCCCCCGGCGATGTGGCCACCATCGGGGCCCAGGTCGCCGCCGCGCTGGCCGCCGCGCACGACGCGGGAATCGTGCACCGCGACATCAAACCGGGCAATGTGCTGCTCGGCAGGGGCGGCCAGGTCAAGATCACCGACTTCGGCATCTCCCGGGCCACCGATGACATCACCGTGACCAAGACCGGGCTGATCGCCGGAACCCCGGCCTATCTGGCTCCCGAGGTCGCCGTGGGCCGGGAACCGCTTCCGCCCTCGGATGTGTTCTCCCTCGGTTCCACGCTGTACGCAGCGGTGGAGGGCGAACCGCCGTTCGGGCTCTCCGACAACACGCTCTCCCTGCTGCACGTGGTCGCGCGCGGGCAGATCAACCCGCCGCGCCAGGCGGGCCCGCTCACCGAGGTGCTCGAGGCCCTGCTGCGCGCCGATCCGGATTCCCGGCCGACCGCGCGGGATGCCTCCGGCATGCTGCGCGCGGTCTCGCAGGGCCAGGCCCCGGATGTCCCGCCGGACCCGAACGGCGGCACGACCGCGGTGATGGCCGGCCAGAACCCGGCGACCCGCGCGATGACCTCCGCCCTCCCCGCGCAGGGCACCCAGGTCCGCCCGGCCGCCGAGGAGGAACAGGTCGGCCCGCCGCCGCGCAAATCGCGCAAAGCGCTGTGGCTGAGCCTGCTCGCCCTGCTCGTGCTCGCCGCGATCGTGCTCGGGCTCTGGGCCGGGGGCGTGTTCGGCGCGGGCGAGAAGAAACCGCAGCTGCCGGTCCCGTCCGCCCCGTCGAGCACGGTGGAGCTGCCGACGACGACGCCCGAGGACACCACGGTGGAGGACACGACACCGCAGGAGCCGACGCGGACCCGCGAGCACCGGGAGACGATCGAGCCGACGACCACCCGGCAGCGGGAGACCACGACCACCGAGCCGACTCCGACCACCGAGGCACCGACCACCACGCCGAACCAGACGCTGCTGCCCGGCGGGGGCGGCGACAACAACGGCGGCGGGGGCGGCGGCGCCCAGGGCGGACCTGTCCCTGGCGGGCACGGTCACGGCGGGAACAACCAGTAGCGTGGCTGCTCAGGGAGTGCTGATCGCCGGGCGGTACCGGCTCGGCGAGCGGATCGGGAGCGGCGCGATGGGCGTCGTGTGGCAGGCGACCGACGAGCGGTTGCAGCGCACCGTCGCGCTCAAACACGTGTACACCTCGCCGGGACTGTCCGCCGACGACCGGGAGACCGCCAACGCGCGGGTGCTCCGGGAGGGTCGGATCGCCGCGCGGTTGCACCACCACTGCGCGATCACGGTGCACGATGTCGTGGAACACGAGGGCGATCCCTGGCTGGTGCAGGAGTACCTGCCCTCGCGCAGCCTTGCCCAGTGGCTCGCCGAGAGCGGCCCGCTGGACGCGCGGGACGCGGCGACCGCGGGGGCCAGCGTGGCCAGCGCGCTCGCCGTCGCGCACGCGGCCGGGGTGGTGCACCGGGACGTGAAACCGGCCAACATCCTGCTCGGCGACGACGGTTCGGTGAAGATCACCGACTTCGGTATCTCCCGGGCGAGCGGAGACGTCACGCTCACCTCCACCGGGCTGATCGCGGGCACCCCCGCCTACCTCTCGCCCGAGATGGCGCGCGGGCAGACCCCGGCGCCGCCCTCCGACGTGTTCTCCCTCGGTTCCACGCTGTACGCGGCCGTCGAGGGGCGGGCACCGTTCGGTTCCGGCGGTTCGGAGAATCCGATCGCCCTGCTGCACACCGTCGCCGCGGCCGAGTTCGAACCGCCGCGCAACGCGGGCCTGCTCACCGCGCTGATCATGCGCCTGATGCGGGCCGACCCCGCGGAACGCCCGACGATGTCCCAGGTCGTCGACGCACTCAACGAGATACGCCAGGGCCACACCGTGTCCGCCGAGGCCCTCGAGCCCCCGCCGCTGCCCGCGGAACCGAGCACCCCGCCGTCCGGGCAGCCGACCCAGCGCATCCAGCCGATGCCGCAGCGCTCCGCCGCGCCACAGCCGGGCGTCCAGCAACCAGGCGCACAGCCGCCGACCACCCAGCAGCCGAGTACCCCGCCGCGCAGCGTTCCGCAGCAGAACCCCGTCCCCCAGCAGAGCGCCGTTCCCCAGCCGACCCGCCAGCACCTGCCCGCCGTGGCCACCGCGACCGCGCGCAGGCCCGGTTCCGCACTCGACACGCGCACCGTGGTGCTCTCCGTGCTCGCGGTGCTCGTGGCGATCGCCGTCGGGATCGGGGTCTCCAGCCTGCTCATGCAGCTCGCCGGTTGACGCCCGGCCGCCGATCCGCGAACGGGAATCAGTTCCCGATTCCGGCGTCCGCCTCGCCCGCGACCTTTTGCAGTGCCCGCAACATCTCCTGCACGGCGGGCCGGTCGGCGACGGCATCGCGCACCACGGCGTAGATGGAGCGCACCGGGGCGGGCCTGCGCACGTGCCGGACCACGATTCCGTTGTGCACGGCGCCGAGCGCGATCTCCGGGACGAGGGTGACCCCGAGCCCGGCGGCGACGAATCCTTGCGCGGTAGGGAAATCGTCGCCCTCGACGACGAAGTTCGGAGTGAATCCGGCCGCGGTACAGGCTTTCATCATGATCTGGCGGCACAGCCCGTGCGGTGCCTCGGTGTCCACCCAGGGTTCCTCGGCGAGCGCGGCGAGGTCTAGGATGTCCCGGTCGGCGAGCGGATGATCCTTGGGCAGCACGGCCCGGTACGGATCGTCGAGCAGGTGCACCGGGGTGAATCCGGGCTGGGCGCTGGCGAAGTCCTCGTGCAGCACGACGATCTCGATATCGGCCGGATCATCGGCGGCCCCGCGCACGACATAGGCGGGTTCGTTGAGCTTGAGGTCCACCCGGACATCGCTGATGTTCCTGCGGAATTCGGCGACGGCCGGAGGAACCAGGGTGGCACCGGCGGTGGTGAAGTAGGTCATCCGCAGCGGCCCGGAGTGCCCCTCGCGCAGATCGATGAGCGCGCGCTCGGCCTCGACCAGTTTGGCCATGATCTCCTCGGCGTACCCGGCGAGCAGGGTTCCCGCCGCGGTGGGCCGCACCCCGCGCCCATCCTTCTCCAGCAGTTCGGCACCGGCCTCCCGGGTCAGGGCGGCGATCTGCTGGCTCACCGCGGACGGGGTGTAGCCCAGATTGACGGCGGCGGCGCTGATCGAACCGCTGGTGAGCACCGAGGAGAGCACGCGTAACCGGCGAACATCGAGCATACGAGGATCTTACAGTCCAGCTTAAGCGTCATGAAGCAGATTTCGATTGTGCTAACGAATAACCGGCCGGATCATCGATGCGGGAAGGAGATGTCGATGACTCGGTCGCACGGACTGCGCAGCCTCGCGCGGATGGGTTTGCTCGCTTGCCTCTTCGGGTCCAGTTTCCTGTGGATCAAGCTCGCCCTCGGTGGTTTCGAACCGCTGCAGCTGGTGTTCGGGCGGTTGGTGCTCGGCGCGCTCGTGCTGTTCGCGATCGTCAAGGCCACCGGGAAGCGGCTGCCCCGCACCCGGGGAATGTGGCTGCGCATCCTGGTTCCCGCCGTGGTGGGGAACGCGATCCCGTTCTGTATGTTCGCCTTCGGGGAGCGCACGGTCGACTCCGGGCTCGCCGGGGTGCTGAACGCGACCACCCCGTTGTGGGCGCTGCTGATCGGGTTCCTGCTGGGCAGCGAACGCCTCTCGAACATCACCAAGACGGCCGGGCTGCTGCTCGGTTTCGGCGGGGTGCTGGTGATCTTCGCGCCCTGGCAGGCCAGCGGGATCGCCTCCTGGGGAGCCGCGGCCTGCCTGCTCGCCGCGGCGAGCTACGCGGTCAGCTACACCTACATCGCCCGGGTGCTCAGCGGAAAGATCGCACCGACGGTGCTCGCGACCAGTCAGCTCGGCATGGCCGCGGTGCTGATCGCGGTGGCCCTGCCGATCGGC
>NZ_JALM01000121.1 GCF_000737195.2 Sciscionella sediminilitoris | reverse complement strand
GAGCGCTAGCGAGCGAGGAGTTGGCCGCGCGGCTGTCCGGAACGCCGGAGGTGAGCACGGCAGTGCCGCGACCTCCTCTGTCAACCCCTCGCCGACCTGCGCCTGGGCATCTGGCAGACTCATCCGAGCACGCATACCACGGAAACTGGGAGTGGCCGCCGCACGCGCTGTGGCCGAGGGCTGCTGGTCAGAGTGGTATCTACCGACACTGTAACTACCAGACCAGGAGATCAGGTTGAAGAGCACCGTCGAGCAGCTCAGCCCGACACGGGTCAGGATCAACGTCGAGGTGCCGTTCGACGAGCTGAAGCCGAGTTTCGACTCCGTCTACCGCAAGCTCGCGCAGCAGGTCAACATCCCGGGGTTCCGGCCGGGCAAGGCGCCGGCGCGCCTGCTCGAGGGCCGGATCGGCCGGGCGGCGGTGCTGTCCGAAGTGGTCAACGACGTCGTGCCGACGAAGTACCTCGAGGCCGTGCAGAACGACGAGGTCGCGACGATCGGGCGTCCGGACATCGAGGTCACCAAGGTCGAGGACGGTGAGCCGGTCGAGTTCACCGCCGAGGTCGACGTCCGCCCCGAGCTGACCCTTCCCGCGTACGGCGAGATCGCGGTCACCGTGGATCCCGCCCCGGTCACCGAGGAGCAGGTCGACTCCGAGCTGGACCAGCTCCGCGCCCGGTTCGGCACCCTGAGCACGGTGGAGCGGGCGATCGAGAACGGCGACTTCGTCTCGATCGACCTGTCCGCGACCGTGGACGGCACCAAGGTGGACGAGGCGACCACGACCGGCCTTTCCTACGAGGTCGGCTCGGGTGAACTCATCGAGGGCATCGACGAGGCGCTGATCGGCACCGAGTCCGGTGGCACGACGCACTTCACGACCAAGCTGGTCGCGGGTGAGTTCGTGGGCAAGGACGCGGACGTGGAAGTGACCGTGCAGTCGGTCAAGGAGCGCGAGCTGCCCGAGGCCGACGACGAGTTCGCCTCGATGGCCAGCGAGTTCGACACGATCGATGAGCTGCGGGAGAGCCTGCGCGAGCGGGTCGGCCGGATGAACACCATGCAGCAGGCCGTGGACGCCAGGGACAAGGTGCTCGAGGCGCTGCTGGACACCGTCGAGGTGCCGCTGCCGCAGGCGGTCGTGGACGCGGAGGTGGAGCAGCGCCAGCACGACGCGGTGCACCCCTTCGACCACGACGAGGACCAGTTCAACGCCTACCTCGAGACGCAGGGCCAGACCCGCGAGGAGTTCGACGCCGAGGCCAAGGCCGAGGCGGAGAAGGCGGTCAAGCAGCAGCTGATCCTGGACGCGATCGCCGAGCAGGAGCAGGTCAGCGTCGAGCAGAACGAGCTCACCGAGCGGATCATCTACCAGGCGCAGCGGTTCGGCATCAGCCCGGACGAGTACGTCAAGCGGGCGCAGGAGTCCGGTCAGTTCGGTGCGATCTTCGCGGACGTGCGCCGCGGCAAGGCGCTGTCGAACGTGGTGCGCCAGGCCACGGTCACCGACACCGAGGGCGCGAAGATCGACCTCGAGGAGCTGTTCGGCGAGGCCAAGGACGCCGCGGAGGCGGAGACGGCCGAGGTCGAGAAGGCCGAAGAGCCGGAAGAAAAGGCCGAAGGGCAGGAATAGAGCGCAAGCTCTGAGCGAACGCGGGCGGTGTCGGGACTTCGACGCCGCCCGCGTTCGTTAGGGTCGGTGACAGAGACCGGACGACATATCCATCAGCGGGCCGACGCGCCCGTGACCAGCGAAAGGGCAGACGTGACTGCACACATGCGGACGGGTACCCAAGGGCTGTCCCTCAACGACTCGGTGACCGAGCGGCTACTCCGCGAGCGCATCGTGGTGCTGGGCTCCGAGGTCAACGACGAGGTCGCCAACCAGCTCACCATGCAGCTGTTGCTGCTGCGGGCGGAGGACCCGGAGAAGGACATCACCCTCTACATCAACTCCCCGGGTGGATCGGTGTCTGCCGGGCTGGCGATCTACGACACCATGCAGTACATCGAGCCGGATGTGGCCACGATCGCCATGGGCATGGCCGCGTCGATGGGCCAGTTCCTGCTCTCCTCCGGTGCCCCGGGCAAGCGGACCGCGCTGCCGCACTCGCGCATCCTGATGCACCAGCCCTCCGCCGGTGTCGGCGGCACCGCCTCGGACATCGCGATCTGGTCCGAGGTGCTGACCAAGCAGAAGCTCGAGCTGGCCAAGCTGACCGCCGAGCAGACCGGGCAGACCGTGGAGAAGATCACCGAGGACGCGGACCGCGACCGGTGGTTCACCGCGCAGGAAGCGCTCGACTACGGGTTCATCGACCGGATCGTGCAGCGGCCCGGTGAGGGCGCGGGCGCCTGAGACCAACCGAACGAGCAGCGAAGGAGTATCCGATGGACGCGATGAACAGGTACCCGGTCCCACAGGCCCGCTACACCCTCCCCTCCTACATCGAGCGCACCAGCTACGGGGTCAAGGAGTCGAACCCGTACAACAAGCTCTACGAGGAACGGATCATCTTCCTCGGCGTGCAGGTGGACGACGTCTCGGCGAACGACGTGATGGCGCAGCTGCTGCATCTCGAGGCCGACGACCCGGACCGCGAGATCCAGATGTACATCAACTCGCCGGGTGGTTCGTTCACCTCGCTGATGGCGATCTACGACACGATGCAGTTCGTGCGCCCGGACATCGCCACGGTGTGCCTCGGCCAGGCCGCTTCGGCCGCCGCGGTGCTGCTGGCCGCGGGAACCCCGGGTAAGCGCGCGGCGCTGCCGAACGCGCGGATCCTGATCCACCAGCCGGCGATCTCGGGCGTGATCCAGGGCCAGGTCTCCGACCTGGAGATCCAGGCCGCGGAGATCTCCCGGATGCGCGAGCAGATGGAGACCATGCTCTCCAGGCACACCGGCAAGGACGCCGCCGAGGTGCGCAAGGACGTCGAGCGGGACAAGATCCTCACCGCCCAGGAGGCGAAGGACTACGGGATCATCGACGACATCTTCCCGTACCGGAAGGCGTCGGCCAAGGACTGAGACTCGGTGGGCGCGCGCTCATGACAGCGGCGCTTTCCAGCCGGTAAAGTGCTGGTGACGGCTGCGATGGCGGGCGCGACCCGCCCGCCGGGCATGCCGTTGCAGACTTGTTCCCCCACAACCGGGGGTTCTGCGGGTACCGTCGTGGTATTCCCGCGGTCCCCGGGTTGTGGGGCTCGGCGCCCGGCCGTAAAGCGGTTGTAAACGACAGGACGTTCAGGCGCGGTCCACGCGCCGGAGGGGACGAGGTCAGCGGTCATGGCACGAATCGGTGACGGCGGGGACCTGCTCAAGTGCTCTTTCTGCGGCAAGAGCCAGAAGCAGGTGAAGAAGCTCATCGCCGGACCCGGCGTGTACATCTGTGACGAATGTATCGACCTCTGTAACGAGATCATCGAGGAGGAGCTCGCCGAATCGGGCGAGGTGGAGCTGGAGGAGCTGCCCAAGCCCACCGAGATCCGGGAGTTCCTCGAGCAGTACGTGATCGGCCAGGACGAGGCCAAGAAGGTCCTCGCGGTAGCCGTGTACAACCACTACAAGCGCATCCAGGCCTCGGAGAAGAACGGCGGGCGCAGCGCGGGTGACGACAACGTCGAGCTGGCCAAGTCGAACATCCTGATGCTCGGTCCGACCGGCTGCGGGAAGACCCACCTGGCGCAGACCCTCGCGCGCATGCTGAACGTCCCGTTCGCCATCGCCGACGCGACCGCGCTGACCGAGGCGGGCTATGTGGGCGAGGATGTGGAGAACATCCTGCTCAAGCTCATCCAGGCGGCGGACTACGACGTCAAGCGGGCCGAGACGGGCATCATCTACATCGACGAGGTCGACAAGATCGCCCGCAAATCGGAGAACCCCTCGATCACCAGGGATGTGTCCGGTGAGGGCGTGCAGCAGGCGCTGCTGAAGATCCTCGAGGGAACCTCGGCGAGCGTGCCCCCGCAGGGCGGCCGCAAGCACCCGCACCAGGAGTTCATCCAGATCGACACGACGAACGTGCTGTTCATCGTCGCGGGTGCGTTCCAGGGCCTGGAGAAGATCATCCAGGACCGGGTCGGCAAGCACGGCCTCGGTTTCGGGGCGGAGATCCGTTCCAAGGAAGAGATCGACACCACCGACTTCTTCGCCGACACGATGCCCGAGGACCTGATCAAGTTCGGCCTGATCCCCGAGTTCATCGGCCGGGTGCCGATCGTGGCCTCGGTGACCAACCTGGACAAGGACGCGCTCGTCGCGATCCTGACCGAACCGCGCAACTCGCTGGTCAAGCAGTACACGAAGCTGTTCGAGCTGGACAACGTGGAGCTCGAGTTCACCAAGACCGCCCTCGAGGCGATCGCCGATCAGGGCATCCTGCGCGGGACCGGGGCGCGTGGATTGCGCGCGATCATGGAGGAAGTGCTCCAGCCGGTGATGTACGACATTCCCTCCCGCGAGGATGTCGCCAAGGTCGTGATCACCGAGCAGACCGTGCGGGAGAACGTGAATCCGACCATCGTGGCGCGCCAGCCGAGCCGCCGCGAGCGCCGGGAGAAGTCGGCCTGATCCGCGCCTGATTCCGGCGTAGTATCCCCGCATGGCTACCGGGACGGTGGATTTCACCGACGTCAAGTGGACCATGCTGGTGACGCTCTATCACCGCGCGCGGGACAGTCGTTCGGCTCGCCCGATACTCGGGGATACGGTCGCCGCCGAGGCCGTCGACCGGATCGACTACGACTTCGATTCCTTCCGGATGCGGGCCACTTCCGGGGACCGGGCCCTGGTCGTACTGCGCGCCAAGCAACTGGACGAGTGGGCGGGCGATTTCCTCACCCGTCACCCCGAGGCGACGGTGCTCCAGCTCGGCTGCGGGCTGGACGGCCGGGCGTTCCGGCTGGATCTGCCCGAACGGGTTCGCTGGTTCGATGTGGACCTTCCCGAGGTGATCGAGCTCCGGCGGCGGATCTATGAAGAACGACCGGGTTACCGCATGATCGGTTCCTCGGTCACCGATCCCGAATGGCTCGCCGAGATTCCCGCCGACCGCCCGGTGCTGGTGCTCGCCGAGGGACTGCTGATGTACCTGGAACAGGAGCAGGTGCGCACCCTGCTCACCAGGATCACCGAACGATTCTCCGGGGGAGAACTGCTTTTCGACGGCGCGGTGTCCTGGGTGGTGCGGGTTTCCCGGATGCTGCCGGGATTCACCAGCGCGTTCCGGATGAACTGGTCCGTCGACGGCGGAGCCGAGATCGAACACCTGATCCCGGCTCTGCGCCGCCTCGAGGAACGTGCCGTCACCAGTGAATCCGGCCGCATCGGGGATCCGGTTCTGCGCGGGGTCTACGAACTCATCGCCCGGATTCCGCTGCTGAAGGACTCACTTCGGCTGTATCGGTTCGCCTTCGGGAAATCCGCCTAGATTTCCCTGCGGAATTTCACCATTTCACCGCTGGTGTCCACGGAGAATCCCATGCTCGTGTGAAACGCGATCGAGCCGTGATTGTCCTGCCCTGTTATCGCGGAAACCCTATCGCGGCCCTGTTTCCGAGCTGCCGCGAAGAACCATTCGTACATGGTTTTCCCGATCCCCTTTCCGCGGTAGATGGGATCGATTCCGACGAAGTGAATGTAGGACTCGTTCGGTTTGCTCTGGGAGAGCAGCGCGATCAGGAACGCCGCCAGCTCGCCGGAATCATCGTGCACCACAAGGCTGGTGTCGGCGAAATGCTCGAGGAACAGTGGCTGTACGAGACCGGCGAGTTCGCGTGCGCCGGAAGTGCTGCGGGAATCGGCCCACCACTGCGGGATGTGGTCCACGATGATCTGATGGTCGGCCGGTTCCGGGGCGCGGGCACGCAATGGTGCGGGTAGGTCCAGCATGCGCCCACTATATCGGGTTCCCGCCCGGCCGGTCGGCACCGTAAACGGGCGCGTATTTCCCGAGGAAATCGAGCAGGCTCGGTACGCAGGAACTCCAGAATCGCGCGTTGTGCCTGCCCGGCGCGAGATGGATGAATTCGGGATGGGCGGCCGCGATGAACCGCTGTGCCCCGGAGATGAACGGATCGCTTGTCCCGCACCAGATCCCGGTGGGAATCCCGCGCAGCGCGTCCACATGGCGCAGCGGGTCGAGATCCGCCCACTGCGGCGCACCGCTGAACGCGTGCCGTTTGCGCATCAGGGTCCAGGAAAGCAGCAGGCCGGGGGAGATCGCGGCGACCGCGCGAACCGGATCCGCCCGCTCGGCCCTTCGCCTGGCGTAGAGCAGCGCGCCGAATCCGCCCATGGAAACACCCGCCGCGGCGAACGGGGTTCGCTGGAATCCGCGTTCGGCGAGCCAGACCGGGGCCTCGTCCAGCAGCATCCGCATCGGATCGTCGGTCGGGCGCGCGTGATGCCAGTAATTGTCGCCACCGTCCAGCGCGGCGAACACGAACGGGGTGAGCGCGCCGCCGTTCATGCTGGCGGCCATCCGCGGGGCGAGCCTGGGCAGGATTCCGCGGGCGTTGCCGTGCAGACCGTGCAGCAGCAGGCAGACCGGGAGCCGTTCCGGGTTCACCCCGCTCGGCCGGGTGATGGCCAGGTGCACGGTGCGCCCACGGGCCGCCGAGCGCACCCGTTCCACGGTGACCGGGGTGTACTCCACCGGGCGCGGCTTCCGGTTCGGGGTCGAGGGTTCGGCATCCGGCTCGGCGATGGTGAACCCGGCGACGGCGGCCACGGCTCCCGCTCCGCCGAGCAGCAGTCCGCGCCGGGATATCGGGCGGTTCATGGCACGCGCTCGCCGTGGGTGTAGACGTTCATGTGGTTGCCGCGCACGAAACCGAGCACGGTGATGCCCTGCTCGGCGGCGAGCTCGACCGCAAGCGAGGACGGCGCCGAGACCGCGGCCAGCATCGGCACCCCGGCCATCGCGGCCTTCTGCACCAGCTCGAAGGAGGCCCTGCTGGAGACCATCAGCACGCAGCCGCGCGCCGGTACGCGTTCGGCCATCAGCGCCCAGCCGAGCACCTTGTCCACCGCGTTGTGCCTGCCGATGTCCTCGCGCGCCACCAGCAGCTCGCCGTCCGCGGTGAACAGGCCCGCCGCGTGCACCCCGCCGGTCGCAGCGAACACCTTCTGCGCGGCCCGCAGCTTGTCCGGCAGCGTGGCGAGTACGGCGGGGGAGACCCGAAGGGGATCCGCGGCCGGCGGGTAGCGGCTCGTGGTGCGTACCGATTCAAGGGCGGCCTTGCCGCACACCCCGCAGGAGGAGGTGGTGGTGAAATTGCGCTCCAGCCCCTGGACCGGGAGCGCGACTCCCTCGGCCAGCCGGACGTCGAGCACGTTGTAGGTGTTGTGCCCGTCCTCATCGGTTCCCGCGCAGTAGCGTGCGCTCGCCACATCCTCGCGCGCCGAGATCACGCCCTCGCCGAGCAGGAAACCGTGGGCGAGCTCCACATCATCGCCGGGCGTCCGCATTGTCACGGTCAGTGATGACCCGCCGACGCGCAGCTCCATGGGTTCCTCCGCGGCGAGCGCGTCCGGACGCCGCCGCTGCCCGTCGGCGGTGATCATCCGCACCGGCCTGCGTACCGTCACCCTGCCCATGACTCCATGATTACACGACGTGGAGTTCACTGCCTGTGTCGTTGGTAATGTGCCCGGGCCTTCGCGCGGTTCCCGCAGCGCGCCATCGAACACCACTGCCGGTTGCCTTTCGGCGAGGTGTCCACGAATCGCAGCGCGCAGTCCTCGCCCGCGCATATCCGGACCCGGTCCGCGCCGGTGACCAGTTCGATCGCATCGAGGGCCACCGCGGCGAGTGCGGTGCGCACGGGTTCGCGCGGGCGCGGGGTCTCCCGCCGGAGCGTGCCGTCCGGACAGCGGTGCAGCCGCGGTGGCAGCGGCTCGGTTCCGGCCGCGGTGTCGTTGAGCAGCCGCACATCCGCGCTCGTGGGGCAGGGCGCGGTCAGCACTCGGTCGATCGCCTCGCGCAGCTCCCGCGCCGCGGGCAGCTCCGTCGCGCGCACCCGCGGCCGATGCCCGAGCAGGCCCGCGGCGAGCAGCCAGTCGGCGAGCGCTCCGGTGTCGGTGAGCAGCTCACGCCCGCCGATGAGGCGGTCACGCAAGGTGTTGACCAGGTCGAGGCACGCTCGCCCGCCGTCGAAGGACCAGTCCGGTTCCATCGGATCAGTCTAACCACTGGATGTGGTTAGAAAGCCCGGCTATGGTTCTAACCATCTCAATCGGTTAGAACGGAGACGGCATGGAATCGGCGACGGCCACGGTGAACGGAATCCGCATGCATTACCGCTACGGCGGATCCGGCCCCGCCGTCGTGCTGCTGCACGGCTGGCCACAGACCTCGTACTGCTGGCGCGAGCTGTTCGGCCCGCTTTCCGGGACGCACACGGTGATCGCGCCCGATCTGCGCGGCTACGGGCACACCGACAAGCCGGTATCGGGCTACGACAAGCGGACCATGGCCGTCGATATCGCGGAACTGGTGCGCGGCCTCGGCCACGAACGGGTGGATGTCATCGGTCACGACCGCGGCGCCCGGGTCGCGCACCGCTGGGCGCTGGACCGGCCGGACCAGGTGCGCAGCCTGGCCGTGCTGGACATCGTCCCCACGCGAGAGACGTGGCGGCGGATGGACACCGAACTGGCGCGTGCGTACTGGCACTGGCTGTTCCACCTGCAGCCGGACCTTCCCGAACGCCTCGCCGGTCAGGACATCGCCGGATACCTCGGCTACTTCTTCGAGCGCTGGACCCACCAGCGGCACGCGCTCGACCCGGCGGCGATCGAGCACTACGTGCGGGCCTTCTCCGCGCCGGGGGCGCTGCGCGCGGGTTTCGACGACTACCGGGCCTCGTTCCCGGACGACGCCGAGCACGACGAGGCGGACGCCGCGGCGGGCCACCGGCTGGCCATGCCGGTGCTCGCGCTGTGGGGCGAGTCGGGCCTGCTCGACCGCCTGGATCCGCTGGAGATCTGGCGCGGCTACGCGGATCGGGTCACCGGGCAGGCCATCGCGGACTGTGGTCACTTCCTGCCCGAGGAGCGCCCCCGCGAGGTAGGTGACCACCTGATTCGGTTCCTGGAGGCCACATGACAAACTTGTCATCGTGAGTGAGAACCCAGCAACCGAGCACAGCACCCTCCCATCGACCTGGCAACCGGGCGAGGTAGAAGCGGAGCTGTACGAGCGCTGGGTAGAGCGCGGCTACTTCAGCCCCTCCGCCGATTCACCCGCCGAGCCGTTCACCATCGTGATCCCGCCGCCGAACGTGACCGGGAACCTGCACATCGGGCACGCGTTCGAGCACACCCTGATGGACGTGCTCACCAGGCGGGAGCGGATGCGCGGCAAGGCAGCGCTGTGGCTGCCCGGGATGGATCACGCCTCGATCGCGGTGCACGCGCTGGTCGAACGCCAGCTCATCGAGGAGGGCACCTCGCGGCGGGAACTGGGCCGGGAACGGTTCGTTGAGCGCGTCTGGGAGTGGAAGCGCAACTACGGCGGTCAGATCCTCGCGCAGATGCGCAGGCTCGGGGACGGCGTGGACTGGAGTCGGGAACGGTTCACCATGGACGACGGCCTTTCCGATGCCGTGGCCACGATGTTCAAGCGACTGCACGACGACGGGCTCATCTACCGCGCGGAGCGCATGGTGAACTGGTCGCCGGTGCTGCGCAGCGTGCTCTCCGACGCGGAGGTGGACCACAAGGAGGTCGAGGGCGAGCTCGTCTCGATGCGCTACGGCGACGGGGAGAACTCGGTGGTCGTGGCGACCACGCGGGTGGAGACGATGCTCGGGGACACCGCCGTCGCGGTGCACCCGGACGACGAGCGGTACGCGCACCTGGTGGGCACCGAGGTGGAGCTGCCGCTTACCGGGCGGCGGATCCCGATCGTCGCCGACTCCCATGTGGACCCGGAATTCGGTACCGGAGCGGTGAAGGTGACCCCGGCGCACGATCCGAACGACTTCGAGATCGGCCGCCGCCACGATCTCCCGATGCGCACGATCATGGACGAGACCGGGCACATCGACGGCACCGGAACCGAGTTCGACGGGATGGACCGGTTCGAGGCGCGTGTTGCGGTGCGCGAGAAGCTGCGCGAACAGGACCGGATCGTCGCGGAGAAGCGCCCCTATGTGCACTCGGTCGGGCATTCGGAGCGCTCCAAAGAGCCGATCGAACCGCGGCTTTCGCTGCAGTGGTTCGTCAAGGTGGGCCCGCTGGCGAAGGCCGCGGGGGACGCGGTGCGCTCCGGGCAGGTCGTGATCAACCCGCCGGAGATGGAGAAGCGCTACTTCGACTGGGTCGACAACATGCACGACTGGTGCATCTCCCGCCAGCTGTGGTGGGGGCACCGGATCCCGGTCTGGTATTCCCCGGACGGTTCCGAGCAGGTCTGCCTCGGCCCAGGGGAGCAGCCGCCGCAGGGCTGGGTGCAGGACGAGGATGTGCTCGACACCTGGTTCTCCTCGGGGCTGTGGCCGTTCTCCACGCTCGGCTGGCCGCAGGACACCCCGGACCTGCGCAAGTTCTACCCGACCTCGGTGCTGGTCACCGGCTACGATCTGGTGTTCTTCTGGGTCATCCGGATGATGATGTTCGGCATCTACGCGATGGAACAGCCGCCCTTCCGGACGATCGCCTTCCACGGGATGGTGCGGGACGGCAACGGCAAGAAGATGTCCAAGAGCGCGGGCAACGTCGTCGACCCGCTCGCCTGGATCGACGAGTACGGCGCGGACGCGCTGCGGTTCACCTATCTGCGCGGGGCCAACCCCGGCGTGGATGTGCCGATTTCCGAGGAATGGGTGGCCGCCTCCCGCAACTTCGGCACGAAACTGTGGAACGCCACCCGGTTCGCCATGCTCAACGGGGCCGATCCGCAGGCGGAGATCGACACCGCGCTGCTCACCGATGCCGACCGCTGGATCCTGGACGCCTGCCGGGAACTGGTCGCGAGCGTGGACGCCAACTACGCCGAATACGAGTTCGCCAAGGTCAGTGACGCGCTCTACCGGTTCGCCTGGGACGAGTTCTGCGACTGGTACGTGGAACTGGCCAAGGTCTCGCTCAACTCCGGGGACGAGGCGCTGGCCGCGAACACCCGCGCGGTGCTCGGTTCGGTCCTGGACACCCTGCTGCGGCTGTTGCATCCGGTGATGCCGTTCCTCACCGAGACTCTCTGGACCGCGCTCACCGGCGGTGAGTCCCTGGTGATCGCCGACTGGCCGACGGTGCGCGAGCAGCCGGTCGACCAGCGGGCGCGCACCCGCATCGAGGACTTCAAGAAACTGGTGACCGAGATCCGGCGGTTCCGTTCGGACCAGGGCCTCAAACCCGGCCAGCGGGTCGCCGCGCGACTGTCCGGTTTGGACAGTGCGGGCATCGAAGGGCTGCTGCCCGCGGTGCGCACCCTCGTGCGGCTCAACGAACCCGGGGACGGGTTCTCCGCGAGCGCGGCGCTGGAGGTCGGGCTCACCGGCGCGGTCGCGGGGGTGGAACTCGACCTGTCCGGTGCCGTGGACGTGGCCGCCGAGCGCAAGCGGCTGGAGAAGGACCTGTCCGTCGCGGAGAAGGAACACAAGGGCTGCGAGGCCAAGCTCGGCAACGAGAAGTTCCTGGCGAACGCCCCCGAAGACGTGGTCGCCAAGGTACGTACCCGCCTCGAGGCCGCGGCCGCGGACATCGAGCGGATCACCGCCCGCCTGCAGAACCTCCCGGGGTGAGCAGGATGTGCGCGCGCACGTTCGGCGCTATCGCGGCCTTGCTGTAGAGCAGCGGGAAGTACTTTCCGTCCGCCCATTTCCCGGCGAGGTCGCGGTAGTGCGGGCTGCGCCGGTCACCGGACTGGCCGGGTGCGTTGATGGCGCGCGAATTGTCCCAGGCACCGACATCCTGGACCATCTTGAACGTCGGCCCGTGCGTCTGCTGGTAGGGGAATCCCGAGTAGTCGTAGGCCGCGGCCCGCACGGTGTGCGCGTCCCCGCCCTGCGCGACCGGACCGACATCCGGTCCGCCGAGCGGGTGATGGAAGGTGTGCTGGTGCATGCTTCCCCAGCGCCACCGCGCCGGGTCCGGGCCCAGTTTCGCCCGCGCATCGAGGAAGGCCGCGCGCAGGCTCTCGCGTAGCAGCGCATCGCGCTTGGCCGCGCCGTTCGCGCCGAACCAGCGGCCCGGATCGGCGAGAGTATCGGTGAGTACCCGGAAATCCGGCGAGGTGTTCTGTTCGACGAAGGCATCGGCGGCGGGTTTCGGCAGCAGGGTGTGTGCCCAGCCGGGGTAGAGGAAGCGCATCAGCCAGGTCTCGTAGAGCGCGGCCGGTGCGGAGTCCTTGCCGACCACGCCGTCGAAACCGCGCAGCAGCGCGAGTGCCCGGCCGGTCACCGGATCCGTGGTGCGCAGCTCCCGAAGATAGGGCAGGAGAACGCGGGCCAGCCCGGAGCGTTCGTCGTTCTGCAGCCGCATGGAATCGGCGACCGAGGACCGCGGAGCACCGGAGAGCACCTCGTCGATCCGGTCCTTGCGGTATTCGGCCGACCATTCGTAACCGGGCTGAACCGTCGCCCCGCGGAAGTTGTAGTCATTGGCGGAGGCGAAGAATCCCGCGGCCGGGTTGTGCACCCTGGGCAGTTCGGCGTTCGAGTGGAAACCCTGCCATTCGTAGCGCCCGTCGCCGGGAACCGGGAGCAGCCCGTCGTATCCGGGCCCGCTGCGTCTGGGCACGATCGCGCCCGGCACCCAGCCGATATCGCCGTCCTTTCCGGCGAACACGAGGTTCGAACCCGGTGTCTTCCAGGTGCGCATGTCCGCGGCGAATTCCCCGAAGTTCTTGGCGCGCTGGAAATTCAGGCTGCCGAGATACGCGGATGTCCCCGGCTGGCTCCACACGGTGCGCACCGCGTAGGCCTTGTTGTGCCGCCGGTCCACCTTGATCACCGGGCCGTGCCGGGTGAACGAGAGCTGCTCCGGCCGCGGATCGCCGCCGGCGACCGGAATGCGTTCGGTGGTGGTGCGCATCGATTCCCAGTGCCCCTGGTACCGGTACCGGCTCGGATCACCCGGTTTGAGGTCGTAGACGTAGAGATCCGACTGGTCGGCGGGAATGTTGGTCAGGCCGAAGGCGATGTTCTCGTTGTGCCCCATGCTGATTCCCGGGTTCCACGGCTCACCGGCGCCGATGATGTTCAGCCCGGGCGCGGAAAGGTGCGCGATATAACGGTTCGCGGGCAGATCCGCGTCGTCCCGGTGCGGATCACCGGCCAGGATGGGGCGACCGGTGGTGGTGCGATCCGGTGCGATGGCCCAGGAATTGCTGCCGCTGTTCGCCTCGTCGATCCCGCGGCGCATGCCGGAGCTCGGCTTGCCGTGCTCGAACTTCACCGGATCGGTGGCGAGCTCGTACACCTTCGCCACGTCGTCGGGGATCGAACACGGATCCAGTCCGGCGGGCACCTGCGGCCGATGCCGCGGCTGAAGGCGCTTGTAGAGCTCGCTCGCCCGGGCACCGCCGAGACAGCTGAACCTGGCCCGGTCGATCTCCCCGGAGAGGTTGCTGACCAGGGCATGCGTCCGGATCCGGACCAGATCCTCCGGGCGCCAGTGCGCGGGGGAGTAGCCGAGCTCGCGGAATTCCTCCGGCAGTGCGGCGGGGTGGCGGCCGAGCCAGTCGACATAGGCGTTCACGCCCGCCGCGAACCGGGTCGCGATGCGCTTGGCCTCCGGCCCGTAGCTCGCCCATTCCTCCGCCATGTCCCCGCGATACAGGAACAGCCGCGCCGCGCGGTCCTGGTCGAGGTAGTCCGGGCCGAGTACCTTGCTCAGTTCACCGAGTCCGCGGCGGCGCCAGGTGTCCATCTGGAACAGGCGGTCCCGCGCGGCGTTGAACCCCTGCGCCTGGAAGAGATCACCGGTGTTCGCCGCGGAGATGTGCGGGACTCCCCAGTTGTCGACCGCGATGTCCACCGGCGCGGACAGGCCGGGGATCGCCGTCCGTTCGGTGTTCGCGGCCGCGGCCCCGGGAACGAGTGTCGCGGCGAGGACGGCGAGAACGGCGAGCAGCACGCGGCTTCGTTGACGCATGCTAAGGATATTAGCGCCGTACCCGGCGCGAGGAGAACGGCTCGAAATCCGGGCCGTTCTCCGGTAAAGTCCGCTGGTTACTGGAAATCGGTGATGTTCAGCGAACCTTCCGCGTGCTGGGCGCGCAGTCGTTTCTTGTCGAACTTGCCGACCGAGGTCTTGGGGACTTCCTCGATGAACGCCCAGTGCTCGGGCAGCTGCCATTTCGCGACGTGTTCGGCGAGGAATTCCCGCAGCTGTGCGAGATCGACCTGCTCGCCTTCCTTGGGCACCACGGCGACCAGCGGGCGCTCGTCCCATTTCGGATCGGGCACCCCGATCACCGCGGCCTCGGCGACCGCGGGGTGCGCCATGATCGCGTTCTCCAGGTCCACCGAGGAGATCCACTCACCGCCGGACTTGATCACGTCCTTGGAGCGGTCGGTCAGCGTCAGGAACCCGTCCGCGCTGATCTTGCCCACATCCCCGGTGCGCAGCCAGCCGTCCCGGAACTTCTCCTCGGGGTCGCCCTCGTCCGGACGGTAGTAGGCCCCGGCGATCCACGGGCCGCGCACCTCGAGCTCGCCGACCGCGGAACCGTCCCACGGCCGCTCGGCGCCATCGTCCCCGACGATGCGCGCCCGCACCCCGGCCGGGAACCGGCCCTGCGTGTAGCGATAGTCCCATGCCTCGTCCCCGGTCACCCCGGCGGGCGGACGGGCGACGCTGCCCAGCGGGGAGGTCTCGGTCATGCCCCAGGCGTGGATGACCGGGACATGGTGGACCTCCTCGAACTTGTGCATCATCGCGGGCGGGCAGGCGGATCCGCCGACGACGACCTGCCGCAGGTGGCTGATGTCCTGCGGGTGCGCCTCCAGCTGGGCGAGCATGCCCTGCCAGATGGTGGGCACCGCGGCGGCCATGGTCGGCTTGGTCGCGGCCAGGATCGCCGCGAGGGGTTCGGGCTGCAGGAAGCGGTCCGGCATGACCAGCGAGGCGCCGACCATCATCGCCGCGTAGGGCATCCCCCAGGACATCGCGTGGAACTGCGGGACGATCACCAGCGCGTTGTCCGCGCCGGAGAGCTGCATCCCGTCGCTCATGCAGACCTGCGCGGAGTGCAGCCAGATGGAGCGGTGCGAGTACACCACGCCCTTCGGGTTACCGGTGGTCCCCGAGGTGTAGCACATCGCCGCGGCGGCACGCTCGTCGATCTCCGGCCAGCCGAACTCGTCCTCGCCCGCCGCGAGCAGGTCCTCGTAACTGTGCACGGTGATATGTGCCGGAGCCTCCACGGCGCCGACCGGTCCGTTGGTCACGACAACATGGCGCACCGTCGGACACTGGGCGAGGATCTTGTTCAGCAGCGGGGCCACGCTCGCGTCGACCAGGATCACCTGGTCCTCGGCGTGGTCGATCACGTAGGCGAGCTGTTCGGGGAACAGGCGGATGTTGAGGGTGTGCAGGACGGCGCCCATGGACGGCACCGTGAGGTAGGCCTCGAGGTGCTCGTTGTTGTTCCACATGAAGGTGCCGACCCGCTGGTCACCGTCGATGCCGAGGCCGCGGAGCGCGTGCGCGAGCCGGGCACACCGGCGGCCGAGCTCCGCGTAGTTCTCGGCGCGCAGCTCACTCCCGGTCCACGTGCCGACCTGGCTGGACGCGGTCACGGTCGTCCCGTAGCGCAGGAGCTGCGTGATCGTCAGTGGCTCGTCCTGCATCGTGCTCCACATGGCATCTCCCTACTCGACAGTTCGCTCGCGGTTGGGGAGATGCAATCACGAATGGCGCGGTTACGCACGCATCGCGGCGAGCTGCTCACGCAGCCACTGCTGCTGGGCCCGCCACAGGCCCGTGCCCAGGGACACCCTGGCCGCCCCGGACCTGGTCAGATCCGCGAGCGCGGGGGTTTTGGGTGGCAGGCACAACAGGTTCACCGGCGCGGGGGAAAGCGCATCGAGAAACTCCTGGATGTGCTCCCCGGGCAGGAAGATCGGGTACACGCAGTCCGCGCCCGCTTCCAGGTAGGCCTCGGCGCGCGCGATCGCCCCGGTGAGCGAGGGATCCTCGTGCAGGAACACGTCCACCCGCGCGTTGATCACCAGCTCGGTGCTCGCCGCCCGCATCCTCGCGATCCGTTCTGCCTGGTCCGCGGCCGGGATGAGCAGCCCGGACTCGTGCTCGGTGTCCTCGATGTTGCAGCCCTGGGCGCCGGCTTCGAACAGCGCCGGGACCAGTTCCTCCGGCGCGAGCCCGTAGCCGGACTCGGCGTCCACGGTCACCGGCACCGGAACCGCGCGCGCGATCCGTGCCGCCGCCGCGAACACCTCCGCCGCGGGCGCCTGCTGGTGATCGCCGTAGCCCAGCGCCGCGGCCAGCGCGCCGGAACTGGTCGCCACGACCGGGAACCCGGCCTCGACCACGAGCTGGGCGGTATCGGCGTCCCAGACGTTCGGCAGGACGAGCGGTTTGCCGGGGACGTGCAGGCTCCGTAGCTCGTTCATGCGGCGGGAAGGGGTTTGCGGCTGGTGACCCCGAGCCGGTTGAGCAGGTTGATCCCGGCCGCGGTCCACGCGATCACCGTGAACTGTTCCTCGCTGAGTACCTTCCGGGCCTGCTCGTAGACCTCGTCGGGCACCTCGGCGTGCTCGGAGAGCCGGGTCATGGCCTCGGTCAGTTCGAGGGCGGCGCGTTCGACCTCGCTGAACAACTCGGTCTCCCGCCAGACGGGCAGCACGAAGATCCGCCGCTGCGACTCACCGGCCGCGGCCGCATCGCGCGAGTGCGTATCGGTGCAGTAGGCGCAGCCGTTGATCTGCGAGGCGCGGATCTTGACGAGTTCGAGGACCGACTTGTCCAGGCCGGCGTCCTGCGCGGCGCGTTCGATGACCCCGTACATCGCGAACACGTGCTTGATCGCGCCGGGAAGGGCATCACTGAGCTGGATTCGCATGGGGCGGCTCCTAGGCACTCGGGACCGGGGTCCGCATGGTCACGTTGAGGCGGTTGAAGGTGTTGATGGCGATCGCCGCCCAGGTCACGACCGCGAACTGGTCCTCGGTGAATTCCTTGGCGACCCGCGTGTAGAGCTCATCGGGAATGTCCGCGGTGTCCGAGAGCCTGCTGATGGCCTCGGTCAGCTCGAGCGCGGCCCGTTCGGCCGGGCTGTACAGCTCGGTCTCCTGCCACGCGGGCAGCAGGTCCAGGCGCTGCTGCTGTTCGCCCGCCTTGCGCGCGTCCTTGACGTGCATGTCGAGGCAGAAGGCGCAGCCGTTGATCTGCGAGGCCCGGATCTTGACCAGTTCGATGAGCACCTTGCTCAGCCCGGCTTCCCCGGCGGCCTTCTCGATCGCGGTGTGCATGGCGATCAGGTGCTTGCGTGCCTCCGGCACCTTCTGGCTCAGGTTGATTCGCATGTCATCGACCCTAGCCGCGAACTGGTCCAACGGTATGGTCCAGTTCCATGGCGATTAATTGGTCCAGTCTGGGGGTGGACTTCCACCTCGAGCTGCCCGAGGGCGGAGCACGCGGGGCGGCACTCGCCGAGGCGGTGCGCTCGGCCGTGCGGGACGGGCGGCTGGCCGCGGGCACGGTGCTGCCCTCCACCCGGGTGCTGGCCGCGGAGCTCGGCCTCGCGCGGGGCACGGTGACCACCGCCTATCGCCAGCTCTCCGCCGAGGGCTACCTGGTCACCGCCCAGGGGGCGCCCACGAAGGTCGCCGCGGTCGCCGGCAAGCAGGTGCGCGCCGAACCCGCCCCGGAACGGCACGGGCGGCCGCGGTGGAACTTCCAGCCCGGGCTGCCCGAACTGAGCGAATTCCCCCGGCAGCAGTGGCTCGCGGCGAGCAGGGCGGCACTGGCCGCGATGCCGGCGAGCGAACCGGGATTCCCCGATCCGCAAGGACATCCGGTGCTGCGGGCCGCGCTCGCCGCCTATCTCGGGCGCGCCCGAGGGGTGCTCGCGGAACCGGAACGGATCGTGATCTGCGGCGGTTACTCGCATGCCCTCGCGGTGCTGGCCACCGTGCTGCGGGCCCGCGGGATCGGCGAGTTCGCCTTCGAGGACCCCTCGCTGCGCCGGTACCGGGACATCGCCGCGCGGCAGGGAGTCCGGGTGGTTCCGTTGCCGATGGACGAGCACGGCGCCCGGGTGTCCGAACTCGACTCCCCGGTCCTGGTCACCGGGGCGGCGCACCATTACCCGCTCGGTGTCCCGCTGCATCCGGCGCGTCGCGGTGAGCTCGTCGCCCGCGCGGATGTGCTGGCGATCGAGGACGACTACGACGGTGAATTCCGTTACGCCGGCCCGAAAGTGGGTGCGCTGCAGGCGCTTGCCCCCGAGCGGGTGGTGTACGCGGGCACGGTCTCCAAGACCCTCGGTCCGGGGCTGCGGCTCGGCTGGCTCGTGCTGCCGAGCGAGCTCGTCGAACCGGTGCGCGAGGAGATGTACTACGGCGGCCAGGTGACGAACGCGATCGACCAGCTGATCTTCGCCGAGTTCCTGGAATCCGGCCGCTACGACAGCCATATTCGCCGGGCCCGCGCGATGTACAAGGCGCGCCGGGCCAGGGTGCTCGCCGCGCTGGAGGGAATTCCCGTTGTGCCGCAAGGAATCCCTGCGGGGATCCATCTATTGCTGATGCTTCCGCCCGGCCTGTCCGAGGCCGAATGCCTCGGCGTGCTGCACGGGCATTCGGTGGCCGCGGAATCCTTGCAGCGCAGCTGGTTCAGCGCGCAGGGGCGGCCGCAGGGGATCGTCATCGGCTACGGGGCCCCCGCCAAGCACGCTTTCGGGCCCGGGATCGAGGCCTTGCGCACCGCCTTGGCCACCGCATGCCGGTGAGATGGGATGATCGGCCCGTGTCGGAACAGGACGAGGTGACGCAGCGGCGGCGCGCGGAGATCATCGCGGCCGCGCTCAAGGTGTTCGCCGAAAAGGGGTATCACCACTCCGGAATCGCGGACATCGCCCGCGAACTCGGGCTCGGGCACGGCACCTTCTACCGGTACTTCGCCAACAAGCGCGACATTCTCACCCACGTCATCGCGCACACCAAGCAGCGCCTCGCCGAGGTGGTCGCCGGTGAACGCCCGACCGCCGCGGACAGCATCGAGGAGTACCGGGACCAGTTCGAACGGCTCGGCCACGGGATGTTCGACCTGCTCATCGATGATCCGCAGATGGTGCGGCTGCTGTTCGTGGAATCCTTCGCCGCGGATCCGGAGCTGACCGCGAGCACCCTCGCCTTCTTCGAACTGACCGGGAAGACGGTCGCGCGGTATCTCGAGAACGGGGTGAGCAAGGGATTTCTGCGCGCCGATCTGGACACCGAGGCCACCGGTCGGTGCATCACCGGGGTGATCTTCGCGGGCGCGCTCTCCCTGCTGAGCAGCCCGGACCCGAAGCAGACGAGGGACCGCACCGTCGCGGCCATGTCCGCGCTGATGTTCGAGGGTGTCGCACCCCGGTAAACCTCGCCCAAATGAGGCAAAAGTGCTGCTTTTCGCTTGTGTCCGGGCGCGCTCCGTGCTCAGAATGACACGTCATTCCGCTGCGGATCACAAGGATGTGAGCATATGTCTCGACGAGTACGCGGCTGGGGTATGCGAACCGGTCTCCTGACGGCCGTCCTCGCCTTGGTGTTCACCACGGCCGGGCTGCCAGCCGCGGCCGCGGAACAGGGCGACGACTTCGGCAAGTGGGACGGATTCTGGGGTCCGTGGAAGTGGGGGAGTCAGCCACAGCTGACCGAGAAGGTACCGGCGCCTGCCGCGCTCGGCCGTTACGACTACGCGGATTTCGACCACGACGGCGTGCCCAACATCAAGGACAACTGCCTGCTCGTGCCGAACACGGACCAGAAACCGGCGGGCAAGGGAGATCCGGTCGGTCCCGGTGACATGCTCGGTCTCGCGGAGAAGTGGAAGAAACAGCACCCGGATTCCCGGTTCCGCACCGACGATCAACTCGGTGAAGCCTGCTCGGGATACAACAAGAACTACCTCAAGACCACCAAGGGGCTCATCGAGGCGCCCGACGAGGTCAAGGACCAGATCTTCGAATACCTCGGGCAGTCCGGGCCGATGTTCGGCGGCTCCAAGGATCCGAAACCGGGATCACCGGCCTATCCCGAGGGGCAGGGGAATTTCGCGGCCTCCCTTCCGATGTGTTCGAGCTGGAAGAAGGAATCCGAGATCGCCGACTGGATCGCGAGCGGATTCAACGACAAGACCAAGGGGTTCTTCCACTGGCTCGCCGACATCGCGTCCAAACCGCCGTTCGACAAGTGGACCGACTGCGGGACGGGGAATCTGCCGAAACCCGTCGAGGACACCGCGTTCAAGTACTGGTTCTGGGCCGGGAAACGGCTCTATACCGACGAGAACGGCGGCAAGATCAGCAACCGGTTCTTCCCGGGGATCACCGAGGCTCCCGGATTCGACAAGCTGGTGTCCGATACCCCGATCGGCCAGTTCATCAACCGGCTGCATCCGGGGATCTTCCCGAAGGGAACCCCGCAACTGGGTATGGGTTACATCTACCGCGGCAAGTCCTACCGGGACGGGAACGACACGATTCTCATGGACTGGCGCGGACCCAACAACTATCTGGTCGGCAGCATCTTCATGGCGCAGAGCGGTTGGCTGATCTACGACGAGTGCCGGGCCATCCAGACCGGGGTGTATCACTGCTCCGCCGTGCTGGATCTGGTGCTGGACAACAGTAAGGGCAAGCGGATCACCTGGAACGAGGGCTGGATGCCGTGGGTCATCAAGGGCCCGCCGTCCAAGGACGAGTACATCGACGCGATCCGGTCCCCGTTCCCGTCGAGCTAATCCAGCCAGTGCACGGTGACGGCTCGCATGTCCCGTGCTTCGGCGAGCCGCTGCGCTTCCGCCTCGGTGTCCGCGCGCACCGGGGCGGAAACGTGCCCGAAGGCCTCCACGGTGACCTCCAGCTTGCGCCCGCTCGCTTTCTGGCGTACCGCGCCCAGGATCTCGCCGTCCACGAGCAGGGCGCCCGGATTACCGAGGATGCGCCACAATCGCTTGCGCGCCAGGGCATCCGGAACCAGGAACGCCCGGTTCCGGGACTGTAGGTAGGGATCCATCGGCGGCAGCAACCGCACGATCGGTTCCCCGGGAAGCTCGCCCGGTTTCTCGGCGAGAAAGGCGGGCGCACCGTCCACAGTGCACTCGAGCAGGTCCCGCGGCCACACCGGGGTGAGCTCGCGTTCGGTGCTGTTGAGGAAAGCGACGGCCTCCTGGATGGTGGCCGGTCCGAGGAAACGCAGGTAGGTCCGGATCGCCGCGGCCGGATCCGGTTTCCGCTTCGGCCGCCGCAGGTTCCCCGGCTGGAGCACGACCTTGGGCGCCTGCCGGTCGAGCACGATCCCCGCGGGCAGCATCGCCACCCGCATCAGCTGCTCGTAGACGTGGAACGCCCGGCAGCCACGGCAGTCGTAACCGAGACCGCGCGGGATGCGTTCGGTGATCGCGGTACTCGCCGCTCCCTTGGTCATCGGCCCGGTGATCACCTCGGCCGCGACCGAGGCGACCGTGCCGATCGCCTCGCTCGCCGGCATTCCGCAGCGCTCGACCTGCGGTTTGCTCCAGGCCAACCGTGCGGCCGCGCCGTCCTCGGTGCGCGGGGACAGCGCCGTGGCCAGCGGGCCGAGATCGGCGTCCCAGTGCAGATGCGGCGCGCCGCGGTAGGTCCAGGCCAGCGTCAGCCCGGGGTGATCCCAGCCGGTCCGCGGGGTGCGCGCGGCGAGCGCCTGCGCCACGCTCGTGCCCGTATGCTGCAAGCCCAGATCCAGGATCGCGGGCTCTTCTTCGAGCCGGTACAGGCCCTGGCGGTGCATTCGATAGCGCAGCACCTCGTCGCGGCTCAGTTCCATGACCCGGGTCCTCACGCCTCCAGTGTCCAGTCCAGTTCGATCGTGCCCTGTTTCGCGTCCATCGGGAAGTGCATCCGCCCACCACCACGCAGTCCGGTCAGTTCACCGGTGCCGGACTCGGGCACCACCTCGAGCTCCGCGGACACCGCGTCCGGTGCGAAACCGCCGACCGAACGGAGTACGCAGGTGCCCCGGTGGCCCTCGATGCTGCCGGTGAACAGTTCGTAGCCGGTGTAGCCACCGGTATTGCCGAGGTAGCAGATCGCCCCCTCGAAGGTCGATTCACCGTCGACCGGGCCGGTGTAGTGGTAGCGGCAGTGCATCGACGCGAGCCCATGCCCTTCCGCCTCGCAGGACTTCGACTCCTGCCAGTCGCTGTGCGTGAGCTCCGCCTTGGTGCTTGTCATGATCCGGCTGCCCTTCGTCGTGTTTCCTCGTGCCGCGCACCAGTCTGGCCGGGAAACCTGCCATCTTCTGTCATGTTTCTGGAATACTTTCCGACCATGCGCGCCGGCCGACTGCTCTCCGTCCTGTTGCTGTTGCAATCGCGCGGGCGCATGACGGCGACCGAGCTGGCCGAAGAACTCGAGGTCTCCGTGCGCACCATCCACCGCGACATCGAGGCACTGTCCGGGTCCGGGGTGCCCGTGTACGCCGAACGCGGGGCCGCGGGCGGATTCCGGCTGCTCGACGGGTACTCCACCAAACTCACCGGGCTCACCGAGGCCGAGGCACGGTCCCTGCTGTTCAGCGGCATTCCCGGCGCCGCGACCGAGCTCGGACTCGGCCAGGTGCTCGCCGCCGCCGAACTCAAAGTCTCCGCCGCACTGCCCGGCGGCCTGCGCACCCGTGCCGACCAGGTGCGTCAGCGCTTCCTGCTCGATCAGCGCGCCTGGTTCCGGACCAGCGAAGAAGTCCCGCACCTCATCGAGATCGCCGACGCCGTCTGGGCCCAGCACCGGATCCGTGTCCGGTACCGCCGCTGGGACGGCTCCATCGTCACCCGCACCCTGCGACCACTCGGACTCGTCCTCAAAGCGGGCGTCTGGTACCTCATCGCCCTCGCCCGCCACGGTGAACCCAGGATGTATCGCGTCTCCCGCGTACACCGGGTCCACACCCTCGAACAGAGCTTCGACCGGCCGGAAGACTTCGACCTGCGCGAATACTGGTTCGCCCGCGACGAGGAACTCCGGTCCCGGCTTTACCAGGGCTACGCCGTCGTCCGCCTCTCCGCACGGGCCCGGCGGATGCTCCACCTGCTCTCCGCCATCCCGCTCGGTGAACACCAGCTCAGTACCCTCCTCGCCGAACCGGACGGGTGGACCACCGTGCGCCTGCCCATCGAAAGCCACGAACACGCCGTCGCCCAGTTCCTCCAGCTCGGAGCCGGTTGCGAAATACTCGAGCCCGTCGAACTGCGCGAACGCGTCATCGCCGAACTCGCCGCCATGGGCCAGGTGTACGGGGCGGGAGAGGCGCCTACTACACTGTCGCGCAGGCCCTCGTAGCTCAGGGGATAGAGCACGGCTCTCCTAAAGCCGGTGTCGTAGGTTCGAATCCTACCGAGGGCGCCCCTGCCGATCAGCTGGTCGACCTGCGCCGATCCGCCAGCTTGATGATCTTGGCACCGTCCCGCTCATGATCAACGTGTGGCAAATGTGTGGCAAGGTTTTCATGAATATTGCTGGCGTGATCGCTGGGCGGCTCGTCAAGCGCTCGTGCGACCGCTGCCCATTGATCAGGGTGATCACGAGCCAACTGGTTGATCCGCACGCGCACGGCCTCCTCGTCGAGCTCCTTGTCTTGTCCGAGTGCTTCGCGTGTGTCGTCCCAGTGGGCTTGCCCGAAGTGGGCGTATCGCTGGGTCGTTGAGCGGTCCTTGTGGCCGAGCAGGACCGCGAGCTCGTCGAGGGTGACCTTCTTGGATTGGATGAGCCAGCTGGCGTAGGTGTGGCGCAGGTCGTGCGGGCTGGCGCCGACGATCCCGGCTGCCGCGACAGCGGGGTCCCAGTGGCGGCGGCGGAAGTTCTGGTAATGCAACGGCGTGCCGTCGCGGCTGGGGAACAGCAGCGCGTCGTTGCAGGGCCGGTTGCCCCGGTGTTTGGCGCGACAGGGGATCGGGGGATGAGTGTCAATCCATACTTGTAGGTTCGAGGCGAGCTCGTCGGTGATCGGGAGTCCGCGGCGTTGGCGTCCCTTGGGGTAGGGCTTGATCTCGCCGAGGGCGCGGTCGAAGACTTCCTGGATGAGGATGCTCTTGTGATCGAGATCGAGACGGCGGCGGTGGAACCCTGCGATCTCGCCCCAGCGAGGGCCGGTTCCCACACCGAGCTGGCTGATAATGGTTGTCAGTTCGTCGCCGACTGAGACCAGACGGTCGAACTCGTCGTGGGTGAGGAAGTACTCGTCGCCATCCTCGCCTTCGTCGAGGCCGAGCTCGGTGCAGGGGGTGTAGTCGATCAAGCCCTCCACCACGGCCGCGCGCATACTCGCCGAGAACAGGCGCACGATCTTCAGAATCGTCCGTGGCGCCAGGGGATCGGCGCCCTCCCGGCCGAATTTCGGAGTTTTCGCGAGCTCGTCGCACCACTCAAGGACAGCATCACGATCGATCGTCCCCAGCGGTTCCTCTCCCCAATATGACCGGATATGCCGTTTGATCTTGCCCTTGTCCCACGCCGCGGTGCTCGGCTCAACGTCGCGCTTGGGCTCCCACTGGTCACACCACTCGCCCCAGGTCATCTTCTGTCCACGCTTCTTCGCAGCCGGGCGTCTTCGTACCTCATCCTCCTTGATCGTCGCGCGGCGTCTCGCCTCCGATTCTTGGCTGTACGTATCCGGAAGCCAGAATCGGCTGCCACGACGGTCTCGGTAGAAGCCTCGGTAACGGCCACTCGGCAGCTTCTCGGTCCAAGCCATGGATAGTCATCTCCTTGGTGTGTAGGCAAAATCTCGGTGTGATCAGTAGCCGCGGCAGGCAGAGCCGCGGCATTGCTTGCGGTTGCGCCGGTTCTGGGTCCTTCGGTGGGTCTTGCCCGGGCGACTGTTCGTCGCGTCCTGAGTCGGTCGGTTGCGGCGATGGGATCGGTTGCCGTGCCGCGCCGTTGTTGGTCGTGGCTTCAGGCTTCGGGGTGGGAGTGGGTCGTCGCGCTGGCACCAGTGGGTGTGCGGCGGGAGTCCGTGCAGGGAGCACAGGCTTGCGGGCGTGATCAGCGTTCGGGCGCGTCCGCGGCACGACTTCCTGCTCGTGTGCTTCGTGACGCCACTCCGCGGAAGGGCGGTCGGTCTGGATCAGCGATGTCGGCGGCGGCGTGACGGAATGATCACCGGCGGGAGGCGTCGAATTTCCTGAGTGAAATGCCGCGACCACGAGAAGTACCGCGGTTAGCGAAGCGGAACTAAAAAGAATGGCGGGCGGATTCGGACGGTGTCGGTTCTTACGTTGCCTCGGTTCCACGTCTGGTGACACAGCGCGCTCAGCTTCAGCGTACGCACCTAACCACACAAATCGGTCACCGAGCGTGTGATGAATCCGCTGTCGATCACGTCTCCGTTGATGCAGGAGCGCGAGCATGAATGCTGCAGCACCGCCGATGAGCAGGGCAACAGCAGTGATGATTAGACCTATGAACACCAGCGATGCTTACATGCAGTGACATGATCATTTCAACGTTCCCCAGGAGAATTCTAATGCTCTGAATTCATATCGTTATCAACTGTTGGGCTATTCGGGTGACGATGATCGACACCCCGTAACATTCTGCGTTCTTCCTGCAACGCATCCCGATATCCGCGCAACAGCTTCCGTTTCTCCCGTTTGGATAGCGAGCTGTCGACGATCATCTGTTCATACTCATCCTGCGGCTCCATTTCGTCATGCTCGACGGCGGGGGTAGTTGCGACTGCTGTCGCTGGAATTGGCCCGCCATCGAGGACCACCTGAGCGGTCGACTCATCCCATGTTGACAACGCCCGCCCGATTGCCCGGAGGTTGGTCGCTCCCACGCCAGCCTCGCCCTGTTCGACGGCAGCCAGGCTGCGCAGACTGACCCCGGCGACCCGGGCGAACGCGGGTCGGAACTTGTACCCGTCAGCTTCGCGCTGATTCGTCACCGCTTCGCCGAGACGGGCGCGAGCTTCCGCCGAGTAGTCGGCCGTGCGTAGTCGTCGTGTAGCCACGCATGCAGAGTGCCGCAGAGTACGGCAGAACGCTACCTGCTGGGTACCGCGTGTCCTGCCGCTTTGGCGCCAGTACTTCGCTCGTGCTCGGTAACTCTGCTGCTGCATACATTGCAGAGTAATGCATAGAAACGCAGTATTGCAAGGTCATCGACACTAAATTGCACGATTTTGCTTGACTATCGATGCAGAACAGTGCATTGTCGTGGTCATGCTGAAGCTAGACAGTCTGCGGACCAAGCACCGCGTAGCTGAGCTGGGACTGTCCACCGAAGAGCTTTCGAAGCGCGCCGATATCCCCTACGGAACGCTCCGCAACGCTGTCGCCGGACGGGACCCGATCAACCTCCGCCGTGCCTACCGCCTCCTTGAAGCACTCAACCCCCCTGGCCGCGCCCGGATCCTGATCGAGGATCTTCTCGCGCGGGGCGAAAAGCCTTCGGACTCGCCGAATCAGCCCGTGACCCCAAAGGGGCCGCCACGGCGTCAAGACCACGATGGCAAGAAAACCGGCCCGAAGCGGCACAACGAGGCGGCAGCCTGATGGACACGATGACGCCCGCGCAGGTTGTTGCCGAATACGGCTTCCACCTCACCACCGTCCACAAGGCACTCGAAGCCGGTGAGCTCCATGGCCACCAACGCAAGTTCAAGGGGCGCTGGCGTATCGAGCGATGCGCGGTCGAAGCATGGATCAAGGGCGGCGACAGCCGCGCCGCATGCTGCGGCTCCAACGTCCGACAGCTCCGCCGTCGCACGGCGTGAATTCAGCGCGGCCCCGGTGGTGCAACACCGGGACCGCTATCCACAGGAAACGGAACAAGGAG
The DNA here is from genome assembly GCF_000737195.2 of Sciscionella sediminilitoris. Classification (GTDB taxonomy): domain Bacteria; phylum Actinomycetota; class Actinomycetes; order Mycobacteriales; family Pseudonocardiaceae; genus Sciscionella; species Sciscionella sediminilitoris. Next base: position 8,651 of record NZ_JALM01000121.1, on the reverse strand, counting down.
ATTCCCGTGAACACCAAGAAGTATAAGGGCAAGCATCGGCCGACGTTCATTCGCCGAGTCGCTGGCTGGATGGTGCTGGATGTCCTTTCCCGCAACGGTTCCGCCGTGGTTACTCAGGTGGGCGCGAGACACAGTCGAGGCGAGTAGCGGTGCCCGAGCATCACTTCGACGAGCGCGACAAGGCGCATCTGGACGAGGCCGCAAGGCTGATCTCCGATGTGCTCGATGGGAAACCAGCCGAGCTGACGACGCAGGTGATTTCCCTGCTGTGCGGCGCGATCCACAACATTCAGATCGGCGAGCGGTACCTGGGGGTGCAGCCGTGATGGCCGACATCTCCGAGCTGCGCATTCCCACCGATGAGATGCGCGCCTGGAACCAGGGCGACGAATGGGCTGCTGAGTACGACGAGCCGATCAACCCGTACGACGACGAGCGCCTGCAGGCCCGTTGGAATCAGGGGTTCTGGGGAATCTCGATGCAGTCGCCGATCGAGGAACCCGGCCCCGATGTGGTGCCGGTCGAGTCGATCACCGGGACGTGTCCGGAGTGCGGGTCCGCCGAGCTGTGGCGCGATCAGCTCTCGGGTGACCGGGGCTGCGCCTCGTGCACGTGGGCCGAAGGGCGGAACGGATGATGAACGAGTGGAGCGAAGTCCTTGTGCCGCTTGATGATCAGGTCAGCGTCGAGCGTTGCGACCTGATCGTGGTTCTTCGCTGGCTGGAAGAACAGCACACACCGATGATGGTTTCCGACGCCGAGCTTCGTTTGCGGCAACAGCTCATGGCGCTTGCAGATGAAACAGTGCCGCATCGGAATCGCGGGCATGCGGTTCGTGTCGCGCTCGCCGTGTGTTCGGCGCTGGTGCTGATCGGCGTCGGTATCGCCTGGTTGCTGCTGGGGGCGACGTAGAAATGCCTGACTACTCGATCTGCGAGGTCCATTCGGCCGCGTCCATGGCGCTGGGCGAGCGCTGTGATCACAAGCGCTGCCGGGAGGTGGCGGCGTGGCGTATCGGGAACGCTGAGTTCTGTCCGCGGCATGCCGCGATGCGGCTGCGGAGCCCGATGTACTTGTCCGCGGTGCGGAGCCGCGATCTCAATGCCCTGTGGGCGATTACTGAACGAATGAACAAGGAGCGGTGACGATGGCTGTTGTTGACGAGTCCGCTGTGGACATTGCGAGACGTAAGGCGAACGCGTTGCGGGCGTTGGCGGACATGATCGAGGAGCATCCCGAGATTCGGGTGGCGTACCTGGACCAGACCTATGGGCTTGACATCTGGTGTTCGCGTTCGGCGAAGGAACTTGCGGCGATCGCGCGTGCGGCGCTTAAGCACGGGGCGACGGTGGCGAAGGACGTTCGCGGGGACATGTTCAACGTGGCGGTGTCGTGGCACGGCATGAAGTTCAAGGCCCTGGGCAAACGCTCCGAGGTGTGCGAGCGGGTCAAGGTCGGCGAAGAGACCGTCACCGAGATGGTGCCGGATCCGAAGGCGTTGGCGAAGGTGCCACGGATTGAGCTGACGAAGACAGTGGATCGCTACGAGTGGCGGTGCGCGCCGCTGTTGGCTTCGGATGGTGTGGCGTGACGCTGCAGCGGATCAATACCGGTCGTGGGCATTGGTACAAGCTTGATGGTCGTAAGGCGGATGGTGTGACCACGTTGATCGGTGACGGGTTGCGGAAGAAGCCCTTGGAGAGTTGGGGAATCCGCACCGTGGCCGAGTACGTGGCCGATCACCTCGACGAGGTGTACGCGATGCGCGGAATGGGACGCGAGGCGATCGTGTCCGCGCTGAAGCAGTCGCCGTATTCGGATCGGGACGCGGCGGCGCGGCGGGGCACAGAGGTGCACAAGCTCGCCGAGGCCTTGGCCGCGGGTGTCGAGATCGAGGTGCCCGAGGAACGGCCGGGCATGTGGAGTCGTATGTGCGGTTCCTGGATGAGTGGGCGCCGCAACCGGTGCTGCTCGAGACCCCGGTGGCATCGCGGAAGTGGTCGTATTGCGGCACGTTCGATGCGGTGTTCGATCTGCCGGACGGTCAGCGGGTGATTGCGGATATCAAGACCTCGCGGTCGGGGATCTGGCCCGAGACCGCGCTGCAGCTGGCCGCGTATCGGTATGCCGAGTTCTACCTGGACCGGGAACGCCGCGAGCAGCCCTTGGAGAGTCTGGGGATCACGAGCGCTATCGGGATCTGGGTGCGCGCCGACGACTATGACGTGGTGCCGATCGAGGCCAGCGAGGAGCAGTTCGGCAAGTTCCTGCACATCGCGGTCGGTGCCCGGTGGCAGAAGAACAACGGTGAGCTGATCGGCGCGCCGATCCACCCGGGCGGGGAGAGCGCGGCATGACCGAGAACGAGATCGAACCCCGCATGGAACCAGGGGTGGAGGTTTCGAAGCTGGCTCAGTGGGCACTGGATGCCCGCCAGGCCCACCTCGTGGCCGAGTCCCTGGCGCGCACCTCGTTCGTGCCGGAGGCGATGAAGGGCAAGCCGGGAGAGATCACCGCGGCGATCTTGACCGGCGCCGAGATCGGCCTGGAGCCCATGTCGGCGTTGCGCAGTATCGACGTGATCAACGGGACCCCGGCGATGCGGGCGCACGCGCTGCGCGGGCTGGTGCAGTCGCGCGGGCACACGGTGTGGGTCGAGGAATCCTGCGACACCCGCGCAATCGTGTGTGGGCAGCGCCGCGGTGACGAGAACGTGCAGCGCTCGGTGTGGACCCTGGATCGGGCGAAGAAGATGGATCTCACGGGCAAGTCGAACTGGCGGCGCATGCCCCAAGCGATGCTCGTGGCCCGCGCGACCTCGGAGCTGTGCCGGTTGATTGCTTCCGACGTGATGCTGGGTATGCCCTATTCCACCGAAGAACTCGCCGACGAGACCCCCGACGAACGCACTCCCACCATGTCGGCGCGGTCGAAACGCACCGCCCGCCGCAAACCACTACCCACCGTGGAACCAACGGCGCCCGCGCTCGAACCCGCGGCCGAGCCTGCCGAGCCCGAGACCGGTCGGGCCGAGGAACCCGCGCTCGAGGACGACACCGACGACCGGGCCGTGGACCTGGCCGAGATCGAAGCCGAGAACGCCGCCGAGCCCGGCGGGGTCGACGAGAACCTGTTCGGCGGTGAGCCGTCGTGATGCGATTGGGTTCGTTGTTCACTGGGTATGGCGGTCTCGACATGGCGATCGCAGCGGTGCTGCCGGTTCACACGGTGTGGGTGTGCGACAACGATCCTGCCGCCGCGGCGGTGCTGGCGTATCGCTGGCCGAGGGTGCCGAACCTCGGCGACATCACCGCCGTGGACTGGGACCGTGTCGGGCCGGTCGATGTGCTGGCTGGGGGTTCGCCATGCCAGGACATTTCCGGGGCCGGGAGTCGCAAGGGGATGCGCACGGGCACGCGGTCGGGGTTGTGGGCGTCGATGTGCGACGCGATTGGGGTTCTGCGCCCGTCGTTGGTGTTGTGGGAGAACGTGAGGGGAGCGGCTAGTGCCGAGGCCGATAGCGATCTGGAATCCTGCCCGGGATGTGTGGGAAACCCCGGCGACCGGGTTGTTCTGCGAGCACTCGGACGTGTACTCGCAGACCTGGCCGACCTCGGGTATGACGCGGTCTGGTGTGGCCTACGCGCTGCCGACATCGGCGCCCCGCACGGCCGGTTCCGCATCTTCCTCGCTGCTACCGACACCCTCGGCGAACCAGGCCAGCAACGGAGGCTCGCAACACCCCGAGAAGCGCGCAGCGGGCGGACATTCGGTCCAGCTGCAGGACGTGGTGGAACACCTGCTGCCGACACCTACGGCGATGGATGCGGCGTCCTCGAGTGGATCGAACCCAGCGTGGGGACACAGGGAGACGCTGACGGACGCGGCCCGACAGGTGTCGACTGGGGACGCTACGAGCCCGCCATCCGCCGCTGGGAACACCTGCTCGGACGCCCAGCACCCGTTCCCACCGTCACCGGGACCCGAGGCGGGCGAGTCCTGAACCCGGCACTGGCCGAGTGGATGATGGGCCTTCCCGCCGGATGGATCACCGCTGTGCCCGGCATTGCGCGCAACGATCAGCTCCGCTTGACCGGAAACGGCGTCATCCCGCAGCAAGCCACGGCCGCGTACCGCTTCCTGCTGCCGCTGCTGCTCGGCCAGGAGGTAGCGGGATGAGCATGTACGAAGAACTGACCATCCACGTGACGTTGCTCCGCACCGGGATGTTCTCAGCTACCCGCACTGTCTCCCGCTGGTTTGTCGGGCGGCCACGGCAACACCGTCAGTTCCGGCCATCGCTGGCGCCATCGTCGCGACTTCGTCTCGTAGACGTGCTGGGGTGCCAGCACGGGGTTGGGGCGGACGACGAGGTTGAACACGTCGGCGAACCCGTGGGGTGCGTAGATGCGCCAGTGATCTGCGTTGTCTCGGCGAACGCCGAGGCAGCAGGTCGTCGCTGCGAAGGAATCGATGGCTGCTTCGGTCGACGCGTAGGGTTCGCACGGCACGCCGAAGTGCTCCTCGTACCACAGGTGCACTCGGGCTTCGTTGCGGATTTCCACGACGACGGGCAGGTCGCCGAACAAGCGGGCGCCGGCTTCGATGGCGGTGTTCTCGGCTTCCCAGCTGAGTTCGGAGTAATCGAAGTAGAACAGGTCGTAGTCCTTGATCCCGTCAGCGGGCGGCCGACCCGTCGCCACGTTCCACACGGTCTGGAACAGACACCCCGCGGTCAGGTACCAGCCGGGAAGATCAAGTTCGGTGGCTCGGGCCAGTACCTCCATCAACATCTCGTTGCGCTTCAGCGCGGCACGAAATGCCTCCAGTTGCTCGGTGACAGCCAGCTGGCCAATCCTCATGCCAGCTGTATACCAGCCCCGTCGCCTCGCGTCGCCGGTAAACCGACCGATGGCACTCCCTACGGATTTGGGTCCGGTGATGCCGTATGAATCCACAGCCACCGAGACGGACACCCGAGTTCGTCGGGCGGATGATCGCTGCGGAACGGAGCGGTCTGGTTTGCGAGGTGTGCGGGCGGGCACGGGCGACGAACGTGCATCACCGCAAGGGCCGTCAGATCTGGGACCCGTGGCGCCCGTCGAACCTGCTGCACCTGTGTGGTTCGGGCACGACCGGGTGCCACGGCGCGATCACCGAACACCGGGTCCCGGACTACGAACGGGGCTGGTCGATCCGCCGCACCGGCCGTGCCGAACCCGAACAGGTCCCGGTGCAGGTGTGCTTGTTCGGTGATCCGGTGTTCGTGTTGCTGGACAACCTCGGTGGCCGCACACCGGTACCGCACGGGCCGAAGGGGGTGGCGGCATGACGCTCTCGCTGACCGGGGATCCACGCACCGACGCCGTTGTCCCGGTCGCCTCAAGGTTGGCGTGGGCGGTGCGCCTCGGCGACCGGGACGGCGTGGATGAGGCCATCAACGAGGTCACCACGCTCAACGGGCCCGGCCTGCACACGCTGGCGGTGGTGCTGGCCGCGATGGTGCCCGTGGACCAGTCCCCGGGTGGGCTGTTGGCGTGGCTGAGATCCTCGCGGCTGCGCGCGGTCGGCGTGAACGCACCGACCGCCGCGGTGCTGGCCCCAGAGACCGCATCGGACGAGCCGGACGAGGCTGCGGTGCTGCGCTGCATGGCCGGTCACCTGCCGGGCGGAGAGCTCACCGTGGGCGAGCGCCGAGAGGTGGTGCGTCGCCTGCACGGGCACGGGCTCAGCGATCGCGAGATCGCCCGGTGGGCGCAGATCTCGGCCCGCACGGTGCTTCGGATCCGTGGTCGCCTCGGGCTGGCGGCGAATACTCGTCGGGTGGTGGCCTAGTTGGCGCGGATTCGCACGATCAAGCCAAGCTTCTTTCGCTCCGAGGACGTGTCGGTGCTGCCATTGCGTGCGCGCCTGACATGGATCGGTCTCTGGACGCATTGCGACGATCAGGGCCGCACCAAGGACAACGCGCGGTTGATCAAGGGCGATATCTGGCCACTCGATGACGTGTCGCTCGCCGAGATCGAGGAAGACCTGGAAACCCTGGCCGCCCGTGGGCGCATTGTGCGCTACGAGGTGGACGGTCGGCGGTATCTGGAAGTCACCAACTGGAGTGAGCACCAGAAGATCCAGAAACCCTCACCGTCACGTCTACCACCACCCCCGCACCATTCCGATAGTCCTCCGGTAGCCCTACCGGACTCCTATCGTGGGGAAGGGAAAGGAAAGGAAGGGAAGGGAGGGGACGCGCGCGAGCGCGCGGATCCGCGGCGCTGCCCCGCGCACCAACACGACCCGGACCCGCCGAACTGTGGTGCCTGCGCAGATGCCCGTCGCCGCACCGATGCGGCTGCCGCGTCGCTGGCTGCCGAGCGGGTCGAGGTGCGCCTGGCAATCGAGGCCGCCAAACAAGACCTCGCCCAGGAATGCCGCCACCACACCGCGGGCGGCCAGTTCATCCACCCCGACACCGGTGTCTCGGCGACATGCGCGTTCTGCCGCCACGAACAGGAACGAGCGTCATGACCCGCATCGACGAGTTCAACCACACCGCCTGGGAAGCCGAGCAATACCCGTGCCCCCGATGCGGCGCACCCGCCGGAACCACCTGCCGCAACACCATCACCGGCAACCCACTGCGCGGACCCGCGCACTGGCAACGCATCCAGCAAACCACCCAGCACCAGACTGGCGAGCTCGACGCGGCCCGGCGCCGGATATCCGGGGAGGCGATTCGATGACCAGCCGAGACGAGTTGATCAACGAGCTTGTCGAACGGGTGCGGCACCTGGAAACGGTGCACCACCCCGTGGACGTGTCCGGGTTGCCGTTGCCGATCGGCGGGGCGGACGAGGACCCGTGCCAGCGCACCGATATCGACGGTCTTCGCTGGCAGGTCGGGAGGGAATGGACCGTCATCGCGCAAGAAACCCCGGACCATCCGGCGTGCATCTTCCTGCGGGACCGGTGGGGACAGGACACCGGCGATGTCGAGTGCATGACCGCCGAAACCGCTCTACAGCTGGCGGGCGCGCTCGTCGCAGCCGCGAAACAGCAGACCGACGAGCTCGGCGCGGCCCGGCGCCGGAAAGTCGAGCGAACCACGGATCAGAAAGGAGCGGGCATTGAGTGCTAGAACGACGATCGAGTGGACGGACACGACGTGGAACCCGGTGACTGGGTGCACGGAGGTGTCCGAGGGCTGCGATCACTGCTATGCGAAGACGCTCGCCGAGCGTTTCCGGGGCACGCCCGGGCACTACTTCGAGAACGGGTTCGATGTGCAGCTGCGCCCGGACAAGCTCGCCGAGCCGTTGCGGTGGCGCAAGCCGCGCCGCGTGTTCGTGAACAGCATGTCGGACCTGTTTCACGACGATGTGCCGGACGCCTTCATAGCGCGCGTGTTCGCGGTGATGGCGCGCTGCTCACAGCACACGTTCCAGATCTTGACCAAGCGGCACGGCCGCATGCGCTCGCTGCTCTCGGCCCCGCACTTCGCGGAACTGGTGACGACGTGGGCATGGCGGGACGGTGTTCGCCCATTCACGCCGATGGTTCAGCTACCAGTGCCGAACGTGTGGCTCGGCGTGTCCGTCGAGGACCAGAAGTGGGCGAATATCCGGATCCCGGCGCTGCTCGACACCCCGGCCGCGGTTCGGTTCCTGTCCTGTGAACCACTCCTCGGGCCGATCGTGCTCCCGGAAACGAAGGCGATTGACTGGTTGATCGTCGGCGGCGAATCCGGTCGCGGCGCGCGGCCGGTGCACCCGGACTGGGTGCGTGGCCTTCGAGACCAGTGCGCGGCAGCCAATGTCCTGTACTTCTTCAAGCAGTGGGGCGAGTGGGCGCCCGAATCCGTGTGCGCCACCGAGCGCGGCGCCCGTGGTGCGCTCTACATCGAACGCGACGGCGCGACCCGTCCGGCAGCGTTCGGTGCGCGCGGCCAAGCCGTGACGATCCAGCGCAACGGGAAACACCGCACCGGGCGACTGCTCGACGGTTTCACATACGAGGCGTACCCGTGCTCAGAACACGGGGGTCGGGTCGAGTGGAATCCAACCGCCGACACATGGCTACCCGGCACGGTGATTGCCCACGACGGGCCACTGCTCCGGATCCGGATCGACGACAACCAGCAGGTGTTCATCGTCGATCCGCGCGACACGCGCCCGCTTGCGGAGGTGAGCGCGTGACAACGAACCGGGCCGCACGGTTCGCCGCCCTCGGCGTGGCACTCCGCGCCGCGCACCACGTCGGCGACCACCAGGCGCAGACGAAAGGCGAGCCCGGGCGTACCAGTGCGATCGCCTGCGCCGGGCACGTCACCACCTACACGGCCGTTACCGCGGGCCGCCGTCATCGGCGCAGCCCGGCACCGGAAGGAGCAGCATGGCGAATCCCGCTGAACCCGACCAACCACAGCCAACCGTCTACGAGCTCGAGGTGCCGATGCTGCGCCCACCGCACCGCCGCGGCCAGCAGACCTCGCTACGCGTCGGCCCGCCGCTCACCGCGAACATGCGCCTGGACTGGGGCCGCCGCGCCGCGCGCACATCCCGGATCCGGGAAGGCGTCGGGTGGGCCGCGAAAGCCGCTCGAATCGGCCGCCAGAAGCACATCACCGTTCGGTGTCAATGGCCAGTTTGTTGTCC
>NZ_JALM01000120.1 GCF_000737195.2 Sciscionella sediminilitoris | reverse complement strand
CGCCGATTCGGAGCGGCTCGCCGGTGCGGTCGACCAGCTGGACACCGCCATCGAGGAGGTCCGCGCGACCGTGCGGGCGCTGCGCGGGACCGAACCGCTGGACGGGCACGGCCCCGACCTCGCCGAGTCGATCCGCGCCGAGGTCGCCGCGGCCGGGGAACTGCTCGACACCGAACCGTCCCTGGAGATCGAGGGCGATATGGCCGCCGTTCCGGTCGCCATCGCCGATCACGTCCGGGCCGCCGCGCGCGAGGCACTGTCCAATGTGGTCCGCCATTCCGGGGCACGGCAGCTGCACGTCGCGCTGCTCATCCGGGACGGGGTGCTGCACCTGATCGTCCGGGACGACGGCTGCGGCATCCCGCCGGGTGTCACCGAGCGGGGACTGCGCAACCTCGTCGCGCGGGCGAAAGTGGCGGGCGGGCGCTGCGGGATCCGGTCCTCTCCGCGTTCCGGGACGATCGTGCGCTGGCAGGTTCCGCTCGGCTAGTCATCGCCCGAACGATCACCGTCCGCGCGGTTTCGCGCGCACGTGCATGCGCTCGCCCTGCGGGCCGAACAGGCTGAGCAATTCCACCGAGCCCTTGCCCGCGCTGCCGAACCAGTGCGGCACCCGGGTGTCGAACTCAGCAACCTCACCGGTTTTCAACAAGACATCGTGTTCGCCGAGCACGAGCCGCCCGATTCCGCTGAGCACGTAGAACCATTCGTACCCTTCGTGGGTCCGTGGATCGGGAACGCTGTCCCGCGCATCGAAGATCATCTTGTACGCGCGCAGCCCGCCGGGTTGCTGGCTGAGCGGAATCACCGTGCGGCGCCCCTGCTTGATCGGTTTCATCCGCACCCGCGGATCACCGATCAGCGGCGCGTCCACCAGTTCGTCCAGCGGCACCTGGTGCGCCTTGGCGATCGGCAACAGCAGCTCCAGGCTCGGTTTGCGCTGACCGGATTCCAGCCGGGAAAGGGTGCTCACCGAGATCCCGGTCGTCGCGGACAGTTCGGCGAGCGTGCAGTTGTGCTGTTTGCGGATCTGCTTGAGCCGTGGCCCGACCGCGGCGAGGACTTCTTCCATCAAGCTATTGCAGAAACGGCAAAGAAGTTTGTCAAGCCGCGTTCGTGAAGAGGATTGTCGAGTACATGACAGAAGACATCGACTGGGCAGCCATCGCCGACTGGCTGGAAGGCCAGGCCGAGGCCTACGCACCCGCCATCACCCAAGCTCTCGCCGAACTCGGCGAGCCCGCGCCGCGCACCATTCTGGACATCGGCTCCGGACCGGGTGTGGTCTCCGGGCAGCTCGCGACCGCCTTCCCCGGCGCAACGGTCACCGCGGTGGACGGCACCCCGGAACTGCTCGAACGCGCCGCGGACCGGGCCGGGCGGCGCGGATTCGCACTGCAGACCGTCACCGCCCAGTTCCCCGAAGGCCTCACCGGGCTCGAACCGGCCGATCTGGTGTGGTCCGGCCAGGTCGTGCATCACGTCGGCGACCAGCAGGACGCGTTGAACCGGCTCGCCGCGCTGGTCAATCCGGGCGGCACACTCGCCATCATCGAAGGCGGGCTCACCACCCGCTGGCTACCGCGCGACTGCGGCATCGGGCGCCCCGGACTCCAGGAACGCCTCGATGTCCTGCGCACCGAGCGGTTCAACACCATGCGCGCCGAACTGCCCGGATCGGTCCCGGTCGTGGAGGACTGGCCGGCCATGCTGCGCACCGCCGGGCTCGGCGAGGCACGCAGCAAGACCTTCCTCATCGACCATCCGGCCCCGCTCAGCGAGGAGCTGCGCAAGGTGGTGCGCAGCGGGTTCGAGCGCGAACGGAACGGCTTCGCCGAGGATCTCGGCGCCGAGGACCGCGCCACCCTGGACCGGCTGCTCGACCCGGACGAGGAGCTCGGCATCGACCGGCGCCCGGACCTGTTCCTGCTCACCGCCAAGACGGTGCACTTCGCGCGGCGGCCGTGAATCAGGTGTGCGGCAGGGTTTCCGCTGGCACCACACCGAACCGGCCCGCCTGGTAATCCTCCAGCGCGGCCAGCACCTCGGCGCGGGTGTTCATCACGAACGGCCCGTAGTGCACCACCGGTTCCCGGATCGGCAGCCCGCCGAGCAGCAGCACCTCCAGTTCGGGTTCCGCGCTCGGCTGGCTGGTGCCCGCGGCCACCCGGACCGATTCGCCCGCGCCGAGCACGGCGAGCTGCCCCTTGTGGATGGGCCGCTGCTCCGCGCCAACCGTGCCGTTCCCCGCGAGCACGTACACCAGCGCGTTGAAGTCCGCGCGCCACGGCAGATCCAGCTGGGCGCCCGGGCTGACGGTGGCGTGCGCGAGGGTGATCGGGCTGTAGGTGGTTCCCGGCCCCTCGTGCCCGCCGATCTCCCCGGCGATCACCCGCACCAGCGCCCCGCCGTCGGCCGAGGAAAGCAGCCGTGCCCTGGAAGCGCGGATGTCCTGATAGCGCGGGCTGGCCAGTTTGTGCTCCCGCGGCAGGTTCACCCACAACTGGATGCCGTGGAACAGCCCACCGGATGTCACCAGCCACTCCGGGGGCTTCTCGATGTGCAGGATCCCGCCACCCGCGGTCATCCACTGGGTGTCGCCGTTGGTGATCTCGCCACCGCCACCGTTCGAGTCGGCGTGCTCGAACACCCCGTCGATCATGTAGGTCACCGTCTCGAAACCACGGTGCGGATGCCACGGCGTCCCCTTCGGCTCGCCGGGCGCGTACTCCACCTCGCCCATCTGGTCCATGTGCACGAACGGGTCGAGCTCGCGCTGGGACACCCCGGCGAAGGCGCGGCGGACCGGAAAGCCCTCGCCCTCATAGCCGGTCGGCGCCGTGGTCACCGAGCGCACCGCCCGGGGCCGCACGGTCTCGTCCACCGTGATGCGCGGCAGGGTCAACGTGTCCGCGGTTACCGCTGGCATGGCGTCCTCCTCAAAAGTAGTTGAACTATCAACCACCTAACACGAGGAGCATACCCCACAATTCCCGCCGCCGAGCCCCGGCACTTTCCGCGGACACCACGAGGGGCGAACTACCCTGCACCGCCGATGCCCGTTCGCCCGCTGACCCTCCTGCTCGCCGCGCTCGTCCTCGGCGGCCTGCTGAGCCTGCCCGGATCCTGCCCGAGCAGCGCGGGGCACCCGCGGGAGATTGCCGCAGCGGCCCCCGATGGGCCGCCCTGCGCGAGCGCCGACACGCAACCCGCCATCGAACAGGCCACGGCCACCGGCCCCGGCCTGCCGTACCTCGGCACGCCCACGGAACAGCCATTTGTCGCTGTGTCGACTTATCGACTCACACGCCCGGTGGCGCGGCCCCCACCCGATCCCCCGCGACAAGCCGCCCTCTGCGTATTCCGGATCTGATCGGCGTGCCCTTGTCCGCGCCATCCACATCCATCAGATCCGGAGAAACAATCGTGCTTTCACCCAACACCCTGCGCACCTACGAATGGCTGCCCATCCTGGTGCTCCGCCTGAGCATCGGGTTCATGTTCGTCAGCGGGGCCATCGGCAAACTCGCCGACCCCGCCATGTTCGCCGGCCAGTTCCGCACATCCGGCATCCCCTTCGCCGAGACCACCGCCCCGATCGCGGCCGTGGTGGAACTGCTCGGCGGGTTCGCCCTCGCACTCGGCATCGGCACCCGGATCGCGGCCGCCGTGCTCGCCGTGATCATGGCCGGTGCCCTGATCAGCACCATCATTCCCGCCCAGGTGCACGCCCACCCCGGCATATGGGAGCTGTTGTCCAACCTCTTCTACCAGGCCGAGTGGCTGCTGCTCGGTGTACTCGCCCTGCTGTTGTGCACCGGCGGCGGGCGGGCCAGCCTGGACACACTGCTCCGGCGCGGACTCTCATCGCGCTAGTCCTCGAGGATGCTCAGCGACTCGCAATCGAAGTTGACCTCGCCTGCCGCGAGGCTCTCTTCGAGATGGGCCAGGTACCGGGGATGAGCATGGCTCGCGGACTGCGGGTCAGTATCGGTTCGGCTGAGCGGTCGACCAGGCTGTAGCCGTTCCGGACGCAGACGACGTCGGCGGGCAGGGCACGGCGCAGGTGGCGACCGCGCTCAGGCCGGACGGCAGCTGGGCCTGCCCGCCGACAGCCTCCACACCTGACCGGCGTGTCGCCGACACCACCCGAAGGGCACGAGTCGCGATCGACGCAGCCGTGCGGCGCGGTACACACAATCGGCACGTAACTAGGGAATTCCCCAGTAACCCGGCCGGAAATCCCCCGTGCAGGTTTCGGCAATGGTTTACAGAAGCGTTGGCTGCCGTCACGCTGCGCATTACGCTGCACCGGCAACCGCCGATGCCGGGTTCGGTTTCATGCACGGCATTCCGTGACGAGAACAAAGGGATTCTTTCGATGAAGACGACTTCGACGATCGCTGCCGGCGTGCTCGCGCTCAGCGTAGGCGCCGTGAGCACACTCGGCGCGGCACCGGCGGCACAGGCGGAAACCCGGCATGTTCCCGCGCCACAGGTGCTCGACACGAGGGCCGGGAATCCGATCACCGACCTGGCCGGAAAGGCCGATCAGCTCACCAAGCTCCTCGCCGAGCTGATCGCGGATGCCGGATTCGGCCCCGGCGCGAACATTCCGAAGGAAAAACTCACCAGCCTGATCGCCGACGCGATCGCCCAGAAAAACCCGGACATCGCTCCCGCCGTGCTGCGCAAATCGCTCGCGGCGTTCGGCGACCTCGCGACCATCGGGACCAAACTCAACCCGGCCGAGCTGGCACAACTCGGCGCGGGCGCGAAAATGCTCGCCGCCGCCATCGCCTCGGTAGCCACCGACGGGGCCGCGGGCAAACCGCCGCAGGCGCAAAGCATCATCCAGATCATCACCGGTGCCGGAAAAACCGGAACCGCCCTGCTTTCCCTCCTGATCGCCGGGCTGCACATGTACGAAGCCAGCGCGAACGTCCCGCAGGGCGCCGATGTACTGAACCTGTTCGACCCGGACACCGCCGACGGCGCCAAGATCTTCGGGGCCCTGCCCAAGGAGCTCCAGCGACCGGAGCTGAAGGCTGTCATGCACACCTTCGCCGACTTCGGCCGGACCCTGAACAACATCGACAAATACAAGATCCTGACCCTGCTGCGCCAGCTCACCACCATCGCCGGAGGCTGACCACAAAGGCAGCACCGAACGAGGGCCATCCGTGCACTGCCGACGGATGGCCCTTTTCATGCTCTGCCCGCACCACGTCCGGTACTTCGGCGGCGGCGCCAGCAGGCATGAACCGGCCAGAACCAGCAGCGCGATCGACGCCGCGAGGGTCAGCCCTCCTTGCCAGGGAGGTGGTGACGTATGTCCTGGGGCGTACCGGGCGTCGACATCGGGGGGACGCCCGAAGTGCCAGCTATGGCTTATATAAGTAGTCTCTGGTATATTTCTGGTTCGTGCAGCGCTCGACGTTCTCGGCGGCTCGGTGCGCAGGCGCGTTCTGGACTGCTCGCCGAGGGGGTGCAGGCCGCTGGGGCGATCACGAACGTGATCGGGGCTTGGGGCTCGTCGGTTCCACGCCCTCACCCCGGCTTCGCTGAGCGAGGCAACCGGCGTCGGCGAGGCCGATCCGCCAGTGAAAGGGACATGACATGAAGGACGTGCTGGACGAACTGGCCGCTGCGCGCCGGACGATGGGAACCGCGACTCTGCCCGCCGGGGACGCTTACACGATGGAGTTGCGGCGTCGCTACGACGCGCCGGTCGACGACGTGTGGCACGCCATCACCGACCCTGAGCGGCTGGGCCGCTGGTTGAAGCCGGTCACCGGGGAGCTGCGGCTCGGCGGGTCGTTCGAGTTGGACGGCGGTGAACACGGGGAGATCCTCCGGTGCGAACCGCCGCGGCTGCTGCGGGTCTCCTGGCTCTTCGGACCGGACGCCGACGAGTGGCCGGGTACGAGCGAGGTCGAGGTGCGGCTGTCCCCGGGCCCCGCCGGGGACACCGAGCTCGAACTGGTCCATGCAGCGGCCCTCGGAGAGCCCATGTTCCCGACCTACGGCCCCGGTGCCGGCGGTGTGGGCTGGGACCTGCATCTGCTCGGCCTGGCCCGGTTTGTGGCCGACGGCCAGACCCTCGATCACGAGGAGTTCCAGACCTCGCCCACCGGGTGCGAGTTCGTGCGGCGCAGCGCTGCGGCATGGGGCGAAGCTCACCTGGCCGCCGGTGGCGATCCGGATCATGTGGCGGCCGCGGTCGAGGCCACCACCGCGTTCTATACCCACGGAGGGAACGCTTGATGAAGTACACCACCTCGATCGAGATCGCCCTGCCACGCGAGAAGGTGCTCCAGATCCTCGCGGACCCGGCGCACCTGCCGAAGTGGCTGCGGGGCCTGGTGCTGCACGAGCCGGTAAACGGGGTGCACGGCGAGCTCGGCACCGTCTCGCGAGTCGTGTTTCAAACGGGGAAGCAGAGGATGGAGGCCACCGAGACCATCACGCGCCTGGAACCCGAAGACCTGCACGCCGTCCCCGGTTCGGTCGTCGTGCACTACGACCGCGAGATCGTCGGCAAGGGCATGTGGCAGGCCCAGCGCGACCGGCTCATCGACGCCGGTCCGGACACCACGCTGTGGGAGAGCGAGAGCGAGTTCCGGTTCGGCGGATTGCTGATGCGACTCGTGGGGCTTGTGCTGCCGGGCGTTTTCCGCAAGCAGTCGCGGCAGCACATGGAGGACTTCAAGGCGTTCGCCGAGCACGGGACGGACGTCCGCCAAGGGACGAACTGACCTGCCACTCAGTCCGTTGACGAGACCTCGTCGCGGGCCTGGACCACGATCCCGCGCATGGCGTTCTCGGCGCGCACGGCATCACTCGCATCGATGGCGGCAGCGACCTCGAGGTGCAGGGCGATCGCGTCCGGATGCGGTTCCTCGGGCATCAGTCCGTGCTCGGTGCGCCCGGTGAGCACTTCCGCGATCACCTCGGAGAGCTGGGCGAACATGGGATTGCGCGCGGCGGCGAGGATGCGGCTGTGGAAGGCGATGTCGTGCTCGAGGAAGGCGGTCAGGTCCCGGGCCTTGGCGCAGACCTGCAATCGGGTGGCGAGCGCCTGAATGTCGCCGCGGTCCTCGGTCTCGGAGCGCAGTGCGGCCAGCCGGGCGGCACTCGGTTCGATCGCGGCGCGCAGTTCCATGAGGTTGCCGAGGATCCCGTCCCGGCCTTCCCCGTCGAGCTGCCAGCGGATCACCCTCGGGTCGTAGTGGTTCCACTCGGCGGTTTCCCGCACGGTCACCCCGACCCGGCGTTTGCTCGTGGTCAGCCGCATCGCTTCGAGGGCGCGGACCACTTCGCGTGCTACCGTCCGGGACACCTCATAGCGGTCCTGAAGTTCCTCGACCCTGAGCACGAAACCGGGAGCGAACTCCCCGCGCACGATCGCCGCCCCCAACTCGTCGAGCACTTTCGCATACCGGTCGCCAGCCACCGGCCCAGCCTAAACCGAAGGCATAAGTCGTACTTGTTTTATATTAAGTAGTATCTTTACCCTGTTCGGATGACAAGGAGGTCGCGGCTGCGATGACGGTGCTCGTGGTGATGGGCGTGTCCGGCTCGGGCAAGACGACGGTCGCGACGCGGCTCGCCGAGCGGCTCGGGGTGCCCTATGCGGAGGCGGACTCGTTCCATTCGGCGGCGAACATCCGCAAGATGACCGAGGGCACGCCGCTGACCGACGCCGACCGCGCGCCCTGGCTGCGCTCGATCGCCGACTGGATCACCGAACACGAGCAGGGCGGCGGGGTGGTCACCTCCTCTGCACTCAAACGCCGCTACCGGGATGTGCTGCGCACCGGCGGATCCGTGCGGTTCCTGCATCTGGACGGTCCACGCGAGATCATCGCGGACCGGATGCGCCACCGCAGCGGGCACTTCATGCCACCCGAACTGCTCGATTCCCAGCTCGCCGATCTCGAACCGCTCGATGCGGACGAGCAGGGTTTGGTCGCCGATGTTCGGTGGCCCCCGGAGGACATCGTCGACCTCGCGATGCAGGAGCTCTTATGACCGTGCTCGCCCAAGGCTGGACCGGTACCGACACTCGGCTGATCATCGCGCTGCTGGCCGCCATCGCGCTGGTGGTGGTGCTGATCAGCGTGCTGAAACTGCATGCGGTACTCGCGCTGATCGTGAGCTCGCTGCTGCTCGGCCTCGGCGCGGGGATGCCGGTCGGCAAGGTGGTGGACAGCTTCTCCACCGGCGTCGGGGACACCGTGGCCTCGGTCGGAGTACTGATCGCGCTCGGGGCGATGCTCGGCAAACTGCTCGCCGATTCCGGTGGGGCGAACCAGATCGTGGACACGATCCTGGCCCGGGCCAGGGGTGGCAGGCTGCCCTGGGCGCTCGCCCTCGTCGCCGCGCTCATCGGGCTGCCGATGTTCTTCGAGATCGGGCTGATCCTGATGATCCCGATCGTGGGACTGATCGCGGCGCGCACCAAACGACCCGTCGTCGGGCTGGCTATTCCCGCGCTCGCCGGGCTTTCCGTGCTGCACGGGCTCATTCCGCCACATCCCGGGCCGCTCGCCGCCGCCGGGGCACTGCACGCCAATCTCGGCATCGTCCTCGGTATCGGGCTGCTCGTCGCCATTCCGACCGTGATCATCGCGGGACCGTTGTTCGCCAAGCTCGCCGTGCGCCTGGTCCCGGAAACCACGGCACCCGTACCACTCGCGCAGTCCTCCGAAACGGCGCAGTCGGCACAGCGCAGGCCGCACTTCGCCGCCACGATCGCCACGGTGCTGCTGCCGGTCGTGCTGATGCTGGCCAAGGCGATCGGGGACATCCTCATCGCCGATGACACCGCGCTCGGCCAGGTGCTCGACTTCATCGGCGAACCGATCATCGCGCTGCTCGCCGCGGTGCTGCTGGGTCTGGTCACGCTCGGGAGGGCGGCGGGATTCACCAGGGACCGGCTCTCGGCGATCCTCGGGAACTCGCTCGGCCCGATCGCCGGGATCCTGCTCATCGTCGGGGTCGGCGGCGGATTCAAGCAGACCCTGGTCGATGCGGGCATCAGCGATTCGATCGCCCGATTCGCGGCGGGCGCGGGGATTCCGAGCCTGTTGCTCGGCTGGCTCGTCGCGGTCGCGATCCGGCTCGCCACCGGTTCGGCGACCGTGGCAACCGTGTCCGCGGCCGGGATCGTGGCCCCGCTGGCCGCGGGGATGAACCCGACGCACACGGCCCTGCTCGTGCTCGCCGTCGGCACCGGATCGCTGTTCTTCTCGCACCTCAACGATCCCGGTTTCTGGATGGTCAAGGAGTACTTCGGGCTGAGCACCAGTCAGACGATCAAGACCTGGTCGGTCATGGAGACCATCATCTCGGTGGTGGCCCTGCTGATCATTCTTCCGCTCGGTGCGCTTCTTCCCTAGCTTCGTCCCCTGGTTCGCTTTCGGGTTCGCTTTCGGGTTCGGGTTCGGGTTCCGGGCGCTTGCGCAACTGCGCGATGAGGAACCACACCAGCCCGGCGAGCGCGAGGGCGGCGGCCACGAAGAAGTTCAGCCGCAGACCGAGGAAGTACTGCGAATAGTCCACCCGCAGGGATTCCTCGAAGATCCGGAAACCGGAGTAGCCGAATACATAGAGCGCGAACAGTCCGGGCGCGCGCACCTTGCCGGTCCGCCCGAGCAGGATCAGCACGACGGCGAGCAGCACGTCGAAGATCATCTCGTAGAGGAAGGTCGGGTGGAACGTGGTGAACTGTTCGAAACCCGGTGGCCGGAACTCGGGATCGACCTGCACCGCCCAGGGCAGCGAGCTCGGCCCGCCGAACAGTTCCTGGTTGAAGTAGTTCCCGATCCGCCCGATGGCCTGCGCGATGAGCAGCCCCGGGGCCACCGCGTCCATGAACGCGGACACCGACTTGCCGCGACGGCGGATCCGCCAGGCACCGACCACCGCGGCGAGCGCGATCCCGCCCCAGATACCGAGCCCGCCGTCCCACACCGCGAACGGACCCCACCAGTGCGGCGGCATCTGTGAGGGCGTGGTGATGTCGAAGTAGATGCGGCCGCCGATGATCCCGGCGGGCACCCCCCAGATCGCGATCTCCTCGACCAGTTCCGGGTCACCGCCCTTGGCGCGCCAGCGGCGCCGGGTGAGCCAGATCGCGAGGGCGATCCCGACCACGTACATCAGCCCGTAGAACCGGATGTTCAGCGGGCCGAGATCGAAGCCGTTGATCGGTGGACTGGGAATGGCGGTAAGCACGGCGCGAGCATAACCGCGCGCGCTGGTCGCGGCGGGTTCCCCCTGGGTTCGCGGGCCTCTAGGTTGTCCCGGATGAGGATGCGCGCCATTGCCGTCGTGCTGTTGCTGCTCATCGGGATCACGAACTACCTGGATCGCAGCACGCTCGGTATCGCCAATACCGGGGTCGCCGGCGAGCTGGGCGCGAGCGCGTCCACGATGGGACTGCTGCTCTCGGTGTTCTCCTGGGCCTATGCCTTCGCGCAGCTGCCCGCGGGCGCGATGCTGGACCGCTACGGACCGCGCCGGGTGCTCGGGATCGGCCTGCTGCTGTGGTCGCTCGCCCAGGCCGCTGGCGGGCTGGCCGCGAACGTGAAGCAGCTGCTCGTCTCCCGCGCGGTGCTCGGGGTCGGCGAGGCGCCCACCTTCCCGGCGAACGCGAAGGTCATCGCCAGCCTGTACCCCGCGGAACGCCGGGGCACCCCGATCGGCCTGCTCAACGCGGCATCCTCGATCGGGCCCGCGATCGGCCCGCCGCTGCTGACCTGGCTGATGCTCGGTTTCGGCTGGCGGACCATGTTCATCACCGTTGGCGCGCTCGGAGTACTGCTGGCGATCGTGTGGCTGGCCTGTTACCGGGATCAGGGGCGGGACCGGAAGACGCGTGCGGTGACCTTGCGGGAGTGGGCGCGGCTGCTGCGGTTCCGCACCACCTGGGGCATGATCCTCGGCTTCACCGGGGTGGTCTATTCGGTGTATCTGTACCTGACCTGGTTGCCCGCCTATCTGGAGCGCCGCGGGCTCAGCATCGCCGACACCGGTTTCGCGCTCGTGTTGCCCTATCTCGCGGGCACGGCGGGCACCCTGGTCAGCGGGTGGGTCGGGGATCGCCTGGTACGGCGCGGAATGGCGAACATGACCGCGCGCAAGATCCCGCTCATTCTGGGGCTGGTCCTGGGTGGTGCGGCGACCGTGCCCGCCGCGCTCACCCCGAGCACCGGTCTCGCGCTCGGCTGCATCTGCCTCGCCCAGTTCTTCGTGAACGCCGCGAGTTCGGGTGGCTGGGCACTGGCCAGCGTAGCCACCAGTGAACGGATGACCGCCTCGCTGGGCAGCCTGCAGAACTTCGGCGGCTACTTCGGCGGTGCCTTCGCCCCACTGGCGACCGGGATCCTGGTCGAGACCACCGGCTCGTTCACCATCGCCCTGCTCGCGGCGAGCGCGGTGGCCATCCTCGCCGCGTTCAGCTACGCCTTCCTGGTGCGCCGTCCAGTACCGGCGGATTAGGGGATTTTCCCAGCGGCGTAGCCGCTCATGCCACCCCACGCACCTGGCACCGCGGCCCGTACCCCATTCAAACCAGCCAGAAGACACCAAAAAACCGGGCATCTCGTGGATGCCCGGTTTTGTTGGTGCCTGCGGTTACAGCTTGGTGGCGCTGCCGCCGGCCGCGGTGAGTTTCTCCTGCGCGGACGCGGAGAACGCGTCGGCGGTGATGTCGAGCTTCACCGAGAGCTCGCCATTACCCAGCACCTTGACGAGGCTGTTCTTGCGCACGAGGCCCGCGGCGACGAGTTCCTTGACGCCAACGGCGCCACCCTCGGGGAACGCCTCCTGGATGTCGGAGACGTTCACCGGCTGGAATTCGACGCGGTTGCGGTTCTTGAAGCCACGCAGCTTCGGCAGCCGCATGTGCAGGGGCATCTGACCACCTTCGAAGGTGGCAGGCACGTTCTTGCGTGCCTTGGTGCCCTTGGTACCGCGCCCCGCGGTCTTGCCCTTCGAGCCTTCACCCCGGCCGACCCGCTGACGGTCCTGGTTCGAACCGGGAGCCGGACGGAGGTGGTGAATCTTGATGGTCATGCGTCCACCTCTTCGACCGTGACGAGGTGCCGCACGGTGTGCACCATGCCGCGCACCTCCTTGGTGTCCTCGCGCACCACGGACTGGCGGATCTTCCGCAGCCCGAGGGTGCGCAGCGTCTCGCGATGGTTCGGCTTGGTGCCGATGCTGCTACGCACCTGCGTCACCTTGAGAGCAGCCATGTCACGCCCCCTGTCCGGCGCGCGCACGCAGCATCGCCGCGGGCGCGACGTCCTCGAGCGGGAGGCCACGGCGAGCCGCGACCTCTTCCGGACGCTTCAGGTCCTTCAACGCCGCGACGGTCGCCCGCACGATGTTGATCGGGTTGTCCGAGCCGAGCGACTTGGAGAGCACGTCGTGCACCCCGGCGCACTCCAGCACCGCACGCACCGGGCCACCGGCGATGACACCGGTACCCGCGGAGGCCGGGCGAAGCAGCACGACACCGGCCGCGTCCTCGCCCTGCACCAGGTGCGGGATGGTCGCGCCGATACGGGGAACACGGAAGAAGTTCTTCTTCGCGTCCTCGACGCCCTTGGCGATGGCGGCCGGAACTTCCTTGGCCTTGCCATAGCCGACGCCGACCTGGCCGTCGCCGTCACCGACGACGACGAGCGCGGTGAAGGCGAACCGACGACCACCCTGGACGACCTTGGCCACCCGGTTGATGGTCACGACCTTTTCCAGATGCGGGGTCTTTTCCTGGGCCGCCCCGCCACGGCCACCGTCGCGACGGTCTCCGCGACCGCGGCGCTCGCCGCGCTCCGGTGAGCCGCCGTCCTGCCGTGCACGTCCCGGCATCAGGCTTCCCTTCCTGTCAGTTTTTCCTTCATCAGAACTCCAGCCCACCTTCGCGGGCGGCGTCCGCGAGTGCCGCGATCCTGCCGTGGTACTCGTAGCCACCCCGGTCGAACACCACCGTGGTGACGCCCGCCGCCTTGGCCCGCTCGGCGATCAGCGCGCCGACCTTGGCCGCGCGCGACTTCTTGTCACCCTCGGCCCCGCGCAGTGCGGATTCGATGGTGCTGGCCGCGGCGATGGTGTGGCCCGCCTGGTCGTCGATGAGCTGCACGGCCATGTGCCGCGAGGAGCGGTTGACCACGAGACGTGGCCGCTCTGCCGTCCCGCTGATCTTCTTGCGCAGCCGGAAGTGCCGCCGGTTGCGTGAGACCCGCCGACGGGTGGAGATGTCCTTGCCGATCGGCTTGCGCTTGGTCGCAGTGGTTTCAGCCATGATCACTTACCTGTCTTTCCGACCTTGCGGCGGACACGCTCACCCTCGAAGCGAACGCCCTTGCCCTTGTACGGGTCCGGCTTACGCAGCCTGCGGATGTTCGATGCGATCTGGCCGACGGCTTGCTTGTCGATGCCGGAAACGGAGAACCGGGTCGGGTTCTCCACGTTGAACGTGATCCCCTCGGGCGCCTTCACGACGACCGGGTGCGAGTACCCCAGCGAGAACTCCAGGTCCTGGCCCTTGAGCTGCACGCGGTAACCGACACCGTGGATCTCCATGCGCTTGGTGTAACCCTCGGTGACCCCGATGACCAGGTTGTTCACCAGGGTGCGGGACAGCCCGTGCAGCGCACGCGAGTCCCGCTCGTCGTCCGGCCGGGACACGGTCAGCGTGCCGTCCGACTGCTCGACGGTGATCGGGTTGGCGACGGTGTGCGCCAGCGAGCCCTTGGGGCCCTTCACCGACACTTCCTGGCCGTCGATCTTCACCTCTACGCCAGAGGGGATAGTGATCGGGAGCTTTCCGATACGCGACATGTCGAGTTCCCCTCCTTCCTCACCAAACGTAGGCGAGGACTTCTCCGCCCACGCCTTCCTTCTTGGCCTGCTTGTCGGTCATCAGCCCACCCGAGGTGGAGATGATCGCGACGCCGAGTCCACCGAGGACCCTCGGCAGGGTGGTCGACTTGGCGTACACCCGAAGACCCGGCTTCGAAACCCGGCGCAGGCCCGCGATGCTGCGTTCCCGGCTCGGGCCGTACTTGAGCTTGACCACGAGGTTGCGGTGCTTGTCGCCCTCTTCGTCGTGGTAGCTCGCGATGTAGCCCTCGCGGCGCAGGATCTCCGCCACATTGGACTTCAGCTTCGAGTGCGGCATCACGACCTCGTCGTGGAATGCCGAGTTGGCGTTACGCAGACGCGTGAGCATGTCTGCGATCGGATCGGTCATGGTCATAGTGACCGTCGCACCTTTCTCACCGGGGTTCCGCGCTGCGCTCCGGGCATCCGGATGGCAGCGGGCCTACGGTGAAGTTGGATTTACCAGCTGGATTTGTGCACGCCCGGCAGTTCACCGGCGTGCGCCATCTCGCGGAAGCACACGCGGCAGAGGCCGAACTTGCGGTAGACCGAGCGCGGACGCCCGCACCGCTGGCACCGGGTGTAGCCCCGGACCTTGAACTTCGGCTTCTGAGCTGCCTTGTGGATCAGCGCTTTCTTAGCCATCACTGCTCCTTGAAGGGGAAGCCCAGCGCACGCAGCAAGGCGCGGCCTTCCTCGTCGTTGGTCGCCGTCGTGACAACGGTGATGTCCATACCGCGTTGGCGGTCGATCGTGTCCGGGTCGATCTCGTGGAACATCGACTGCTCGGAGAGCCCGAACGTGTAGTTGCCGTTGCCGTCGAACTGCTTCCCGGAAAGGCCGCGGAAGTCGCGGATACGCGGAAGCGCGATGGTCAGCAGGCGGTCCAGGAACTCCCACATCCGGTCGCCGCGAAGCGTCGCGCGGGCGCCGATCGGCATTCCCTCACGCAGCTTGAACTGCGCGATGGACTTGCGGGCCCTGCGCACCTCGGGCTTCTGACCGGTGATGGTGGCGAGATCGCGGACCGCGCCCTCGATGAGCTTGCTGTCCCGAGCCGCGTCACCGACACCCATGTTCACGACGACCTTGACGATGCCCGGAATCTGCATCGGGTTGTCGTAGTGGAACTGGTCCTTCAGAGACGGGATGATCTCGTCGCGGTAGGTGGCCTTGAGCCGGGGCAAGGTCTTCTCAGCAGTGGTCATGCTCAGATGTCCTTCCCATTGGTACGGGCAATGCGGACCTTCTTGCCGTCCTCGTCGAAGCGGTAACCGACGCGGGTCGGCTTCCCGTCCGAGTCGACGACCATCACGTTGGAGACGTGGATCGCGGCCTCCTGGGTGATGATCCCGCCGGACTGCGCGCCCCGCTGGCCCTGGGTGATCCGGGTGTGCTTCTTGATCCGGTTCACGCCCTCCACGAGGACCCGATTCCGGTCCGGGTAGGCCTGGATGACCTTGCCCTTCGCGCCCTTGTCCTTACCCGAGACCACGAGCACGGTGTCGCCCTTTTTGATCTTCATGGCTTACAACACCTCCGGGGCGAGCGAGATGATGCGCATGAACCGCTTGTCGCGCAGTTCGCGCCCGACGGGGCCGAAGATGCGGGTCCCGCGCGGTTCCTTGTCGTTACGGATGAGGACGGCCGCGTTCTCGTCGAAGCGGATGTACGAGCCGTCCGGACGACGCTTCTCCTTGACCGTGCGCACGATGACGGCCTTGACGACGTCACCCTTCTTCACGTTCGCGCCCGGGATCGCGTCCTTCACGGTGGCGACGATGATGTCGCCGATGCCCGCGTAGCGCCTACCGGAGCCGCCGAGCACACGAATGGTGAGAATCTCCTTCGCACCCGTGTTGTCGGCGACCCGCAGCCGCGACTCCTGCTGAATCACTGCTTATCTCCTGACCATTCTTGGCCTGACAGATTTCCGACCTGAAAGGCTCGGTCCTTACTTGGCCTTCTCCAGGATGTTGACCAGCCGCCACCGCTTCGTCTTCGACAGCGGGCGGGTCTCCATCAGCAGGACCCGGTCGCCGACGCCGGCCGTCTCCTGCTCGTCGTGTGCCTTGACCTTCGTCGTGGACCGGACGACCTTGCCGTAAAGCGGGTGCTTCTTGCGGTCTTCCAGTTCGACGACGATCGTCTTCTGCATCTTGTCCGAGACCACGTAGCCCTCCCGCGTCTTGCGGTAGTTACGCGTGGCCTCCTCGGTCTTCGTCTGCTCACTCATGCGGCGCCCTCACCTTCGCCAGGGGTAATCGAGAGGCCGAGCTCCCGCTCACGCATCACGGTGTAGATGCGGGCGATGTCCTTGCGGACGATGCGCAGCCTGCGGTTGTTCTCGAGCTGGCCGGTCGCCATCTGGAACCGGAGATTGAACAGCTCGGCCTTGGCCTCGCGAAGACGAAGCACCAGCTCTTCCGCGTTGAGCTCACGCAGTTCGGCCGCGGTAGTCGCTGCCACTAGAACTCACCACCTTCGCGGGTCACGATGCGGCACTTCATCGGCAGCTTGTGCATGGCGCGACGAAGGGCCTCTTTGGCTTGTGCCTCATTCGGGAACGTCATCTCGAACATCACGCGGCCCGGCTTGACGTTGGCCACCCAGTGCTCCGGCGAACCCTTACCGGAACCCATCCGGACCTCGGCGGGCTTCTTGGTCAGCGGACGGTCCGGGAAGATGTTGATCCACACCTTGCCGCCACGCTTGACGTGCCTGTTGATCGCGATACGCGCGGACTCGATCTGCCGGTTGGTGACGTAAGCGTGCTCGAGAGCCTGGATGCCGTAGTCACCGAAGCTGATCCGGGTGCCGCCCTTGGACATGCCACCGCGGTGCGGCCGGTGCTGCTTGCGGTGCTTAACCTTCCGTGGAATCAGCATGCTGCTTACGCCTCCGTGCTTTCGCTAGCCTGCGCGGGCGCCTCGCTCGCGGTGGCCTCGGCGGCAGCGGCCCTACCGGCCTCGGTGGAGGTCGCCGTGGTCCCGGAGGCACCGGAACGGCGGCCGCGCCGCTGGTTGTCCCTGCGCTCCCCGCCGCGCGGACGGGCCGCGGCCTCGGCGTTCTCCTTCTCCCGCTTCGCGGCCAGCCCACCGATGAGCTCGCCCTTGTACAGCCACACCTTCACGCCGATCCGGCCGAAGGTGGTGCGCGCCTCGAAGAAGCCGTAGTCGATGTCCGCACGCAGGGTGTGCAGCGGAACCTGCCCCTCGCGGTAGGACTCCGAGCGGGACATCTCCGCGCCGCCGAGACGGCCGCTGCACTGCACCTTGATGCCCTTGATCTGCGAGGAACGCATCGAGGACTGCATCGCCTTGCGCATCGCGCGACGGAAGTTCACGCGGTTGGACAGCTGCTCCGCGACGCTCTGCGCGACCAGCTGGGCCTCCGACTCGGGGTTCTTGACCTCGAGGATGTTCAGCTGGACCTGCTTGCCGGTCAGCTTCTCGAGCTGACCACGCAGCCGGTCGGCCTCCGCGCCGCGGCGGCCGATCACGATGCCCGGGCGGGCGGTGTGGATGTCGATGCGGACCCGCTCACGGGTGCGCTCGATCTCGACCTTGGCGATTCCGGCCCGCTCCATGCCCTTGGAGAGCATGCGGCGGATCTTCACGTCCTCGCCCACGTATTCCGCGTACTGCTTGTCCGCGTACCACCGCGACTTCCAGTCGGTGGCGATACCCAGCCGGAAGCCGTGCGGGTTGATCTTCTGACCCATCAGCGGGTCCTTCCCTTCTTGCTTTCGGCCTTCTTGCGGGACTCAACCTCGATCGTGATGTGGCTGGTCCGCTTGCGGATCCGGTACGCACGCCCCTGGGCGCGGGGACGGAACCGCTTCAACGTCGGGCCTTCGTCCACGTACGCCGTGCAGATCCACAGCGTCTCCGGGTCGAGGTCGAGGTTGTTCTCGGCATTGGCCATGGCACTGGCGAGCACCTTCGCGACCGGACCGCTGGCGGCCTGCGGCGCGAACTGGAGCACGCTCAGGGCTTCATTGGCGTTGCGACCCTTGATGAGCTCGACGACGCGGCGCGCCTTCATCGGCGCGGTGCGCACGTAGCGAGCCCGCGCAACGGCGCGTGGTGCTTCCTCCACGCTTGCTGCGGCTTTCGCCATCGCTTTAGAACCCTTCTCCTGTTCGAATCCGCGCCTAGCGGCGGCGCGATTTCTTGTCGTCCTTGACGTGGCCCTTGAAGGTCCGCGTCGGTGCGAACTCGCCGAGCTTGTGCCCGACCATCGCTTCGGTGACGAACACCGGAACGTGCTTACGGCCGTCGTGCACCGCGAAGGTGTGGCCGAGCATGTCCGGGATGATCGTGGAGCGACGGCTCCACGTCTTGATCACCGACTTGTCGTTGGCGTCGTTCGCCTTGTCCACCTTCTTGAGCAGGTGGTCGTCCACGAACGGACCTTTTTTCAGACTCCGTGGCATTAGTGGCTACCTCCTACTCAGCGCTTCTTGCCGGTGCGGCGACGGCGGACGATCATCCGGTCGGATTCCTTGCGGCGGCGGGTGCGGCCTTCGGGCTTACCGTTCGGGTTGACCGGGTGGCGGCCACCGGAGGTGCGGCCCTCACCACCACCGTGCGGGTGGTCGACCGGGTTCATCACGACACCGCGGACGTGCGGGCGCTTGCCCTTCCAGCGGTTCCGGCCTGCCTTACCCCAGTTGATGTTCGCCTGCTCGGCGTTGCCCACCTCGCCGACGGTGGCGCGGCAGCGCACGTCGACGTTGCGGATCTCGCCGGAAGGCATGCGCAGCTGGGCGTACGGGCCGTCCTTGGCGACCAGCTGCACGCTGGCCCCCGCGGAACGGGCGATCTTCGCGCCGCCACCGGGGCGGAGCTCGATCGCGTGCACCGTGGTACCCACCGGGATGTTGCGCAGCGGCAGGTTGTTGCCCGGCTTGATGTCCGCGCGGGGGCCCTGCTCGATCTTGTCGCCCTGCTTGAGCAGCCGGGGCGCGATGATGTAGCGCTTGTCCCCGTCGGCGTAGTGCAGCAGCGCGATCCGCGCGGTGCGGTTCGGGTCGTACTCGATGTGCGCGACCTTGGCCGGCACGCCGTCCTTGTCGTGCCGACGGAAGTCGATCACGCGGTAGGCGCGCTTGTGCCCGCCGCCCTTGTGCCGGGCGGTGACCTTGCCGCTCGAGTTACGCCCACCGCTCTTGCTCAGCGGACGGACAAGCGACTTCTCCGGGTGTGTCCGGGTGATCTCGGCGAAGTCGGCGACGCTCGAGCCACGGCGGCCCGGGGTCGTCGGCTTGTACTTACGAATAGCCATGTCTGGAAGTCCTTACGCGGCAGTCGTTATGCGGCACTGCCGCCGAACAGATCGATGGGCTTGCTGTCTTCGGAGAGCGTCACGATCGCCCGCTTCGTGTCCTTGCGCTTGCCGTAACCGGTGCGGGTGCGCTTGCGCTTGCCCTGCCGGTTGAGCGTGTTCACGTTGAGGACCTTGACGTCGAAGACCTTCTCGACCGCGATCTTGATCTCGGTCTTGTTCGCCTCGGGCGCCACGACGAAGGTGTACTGCTTCTGGTCGAGCAGCCCGTAGGACTTCTCCGAAATCACCGGCTTGAGCAGCACGTCACGTGGATCGGGGATCACTGCTGTGCCTCCTTGCCTTCGAGCGCGTCGAACGCCGCCTTGGTGAACACCACGTCGTCGTTGACGAGCACGTCGTAGGTGTTGAGCTGGTCGACGGTGAGCACGTGCACGTCGGGCAGATTGCGCACCGAGAGCGCGTTCAGCGCGTCGTCGTTGGTGAGCACGACGAGCTTGCGCTTGCTCGAGGTCAGCGACTCGAGCGCGGTGCGCGCGGTCTTGGTCGAGGGCTTCTCGCCGTCGACGAGCCCGGTGATCACGTGCACCTGACCGTTACGTGCGCGGTCCGAGAGGGCGCCACGCAGCGCGGCGGCCTTCATCTTCTTCGGGGTCCGCTGGCTGTAGTCGCGCGGCGTGGGGCCGTGCACGGTGCCACCGCCGGTGAACTGCGGGGCGCGCTCGGAACCCTGACGCGCGCGGCCGGTGCCCTTCTGGCGGTACGGCTTCTTGCCGCCGCCGCGCACCTCGCCGCGAGTCTTCGTGTCGTGCGTACCCTGGCGGGCCGCCGCGAGCTGCGCGGTGACCACCTGGTGCATCAGCGGGATGTTCGCCTGCTGGTCGAAGATCTCGCCCGGCAGCTCGACGCTGCCCTCGGTCGCACCATTCGGGGTTTTTACGTCAACGCTTGTCATGCCTTCGCACCACCCTTCGCGGCGTCACGAACGAGCACCAGCCCGCCCTTCGGTCCTGGAATGGCGCCCTTGATGAGCAGCAGGCCGTTCTCGGCGTCGACCTTGTGCACGGTCAGGCCGAGGGTGGTGACCTTGTTGTTGCCCATCCGGCCGGCCATCCGGGTGCCCTTGAAGACGCGGCCCGGGGTGGCGCAGCCACCGATGGAGCCCGGCTTGCGGTGCACGGCCTGGGTACCGTGGCTCATCCCCTGGCGGCTGAAACCGTGCCGCTTGATGGTTCCCGCGTAGCCCTTACCGCGGCTGGTGCCGGTCACGTCCACCGTGGCGCCGTCGCCGAACAGCTCGGCGGTCAGCTCCTGGCCGACGCTGTACTCCTCGGCGTCGGTGGTGCGAACCTCGACCAGGTAGCGGCGCGGGGTGCTGCCGGCCTTCGCGAAGTGGCCCGTCTCCGGCTTGTTCACCTTGCGCGGGTCGATGGCACCGGTGGCCAGCTGGACCGCGGTGTAGCCGTCCGTCTCGTTGGTCCGCACCTGGGTGACGACATTCGTCTCGGTACGCACGACGGTGACCGGTACGACCCGGTTGTTCTCGTCGAAGACCTGAGTCATCCCCAGCTTCGTGCCGAGGAGTCCTTTGGTTTGCCTGTCAGACATGTTCTCTAGCTCTCTCGATCCTTGTCCGGCCCGCCGGTTACTGGATGTTGACGTCGACGGAGGCCGGGAGGTCGATACGCATGAGTGCGTCGACCGTCTTCGGCGTCGGTTCGAGGATGTCGATCAGTCGCTTGTGCGTGCGCATCTCGAAGTGCTCCCGCGAGTCCTTGTACTTGTGCGGCGAGCGGATGACGCAGTACACGTTCTTTTCGGTCGGCAGCGGCACCGGCCCAACGACCCGAGCACCGGTGCGCGTCACCGTCTCGACGATCTTGCGCGCGGAAGCGTCGATCGCCTCGTGGTCGTAGGCTTTGAGCCGGATGCGGATTTTCTGTCCCGCCATGGTGGCAGCTCATCCCTCTGTGTCGATGGTCGGACCCCGCTAGCGAGTCCTCCGTGTCTGCTGCATTGACCGGAACACGCGGTCGGGCGTGTCGCCTAGGTCGCACACAGCGATGCCACTGAATCTTTCGCTGGGCTGGTTCGCTTTCACTCGCGCAGGGGCGGCCGGAACTTGATCCTGTCTCGGACCGTTTCCGGCCGCCCCGCTACGAGCAACCCGTCAAGTGTGACACACCGGATCCGGCGAACTTTCACCGGGGTGCCATTAGACGGCTAGTTGGCTAATTTCCGAGCGGGATTGGGATCCTGCCAAGGCCGCAGGCGACGTGGCGCACGTGCTTTTGGTGCGCGAGTCGCCGAGAACGCCGGCAGGGCCCAATCCAGCCGCGAAATTACTTGATCACCTTGGTGACCTGGCCGGCACCAACGGTGCGGCCACCTTCGCGGATCGCGAAGCGCAGACCTTCGTCCATGGCGACCGGCTGGATCAGCTGCACGCTGATGTCCGTGTTGTCGCCCGGCATGACCATTTCGGTGCCCTCGGGGAGGGTCACGACGCCGGTCACGTCCGTGGTGCGGAAGTAGAACTGCGGACGGTAGTTGTTGAAGAACGGCGTGTGCCGGCCACCCTCGTCCTTGGAGAGGATGTAGGCCGAGCCCTCGAACTCCGTGTGCGGGGTGGTGGTGCCCGGCTTCACGACGACCTGGCCGCGCTCCACGTCCTCACGCTTGATACCGCGCAGGAGCAGACCGACGTTGTCGCCCGCCTCACCGTAGTCGAGGATCTTGCGGAACATCTCGATACCGGTGACGGTGGTCTTGGTCGACTTGTCGCGGATACCCACGATCTCGACCTCTTCGTTGGAGTTGATCTTGCCGCGCTCCACACGACCGGTGACGACGGTGCCGCGACCGGTGATGGTGAAGACGTCCTCGATCGGCATCAGGAACGGCTTGTCGATCTCGCGGACCGGGTCCGGGATGTTCTCGTCGACGGCTTCCATCAGCTCGGCAACCGAGTTGGCCCACTTCTCGTCGCCCTCGAGCGCCATCAGCGCCGAGACCTTCACGACCGGGGCGTCGTCGCCGGGGAACTCCTGCTCGGAGAGCAGTTCCCGGACCTCCATCTCGACCAGCTCGATGATCTCGTCATCGTCGACCATGTCGGCCTTGTTCAGCGCGACGACGATGTAGGGAACACCGACCTGACGCGCGAGCAGCACGTGCTCACGGGTCTGCGGCATCGGGCCGTCGGTCGCCGCGACCACGAGGATCGCGCCGTCCATCTGAGCGGCACCGGTGATCATGTTCTTGATGTAGTCAGCGTGACCCGGGGCGTCCACGTGCGCGTAGTGACGCTTTTCGGTCTGGTACTCGACGTGCGAGATGTTGATCGTGATACCGCGCTGCTTCTCTTCCGGCGCGTTGTCGATCTGATCGAATGCCCGCGACTGGTTGAGCTCCGGGTACTTGTCGTGGAGCACCTTGGTGATCGCCGCGGTCAGGGTGGTCTTCCCGTGGTCGACGTGACCAATGGTGCCGATGTTCACGTGCGGCTTGTCCCGCTCGAACTTCGCCTTCGCCACTGGATTGTCCTCCTGGACTTTCTCTTACTTATCTGCTTGCAGGGTCTAAGCGGCCGGTACTACTCGCCGGTCGCCTTCGCGATGATTTCCTTCGCCACGTTCACCGGAACTTCGGCGTACGTATCGAACGTCATGGAGTAGTTCGCCCGACCCTGTGTCGTTGACCGCAGGTCGCCGACGTATCCGAACATCTCCGACAACGGCACCGACGCCTTGACGACGCGGGTCCCGCTGCGCTCCTCCATGGACTGGATCTGCCCACGGCGAGAGTTGAGGTCGCCGATGACATCGCCCATGTACTCCTCGGGCGTGGTCACTTCGACCGCCATCATCGGCTCGAGAAGCACCGGCTTGGCCTTCTCCGCAGCTTCCTTGAGCACGGCCTTACCGGCGAGCTTGAACGCCATTTCCGAGGAGTCGACCTCGTGGTAGGCGCCGTCGATCAGGGTGAGCTTGAGCCCGACGAGCGGGAAGCCGGCGAGCACGCCGTACTGCATGGCTTCCTGCGCGCCCTGGTCGACCGAGGGGATGTACTCCCGCGGAACACGGCCACCGGTGACCTTGTTGTCGAACTCGTACATCGCGCCGTCTTCGGACTCCAACGGCTCGAGGTCGACGATCACGCGGGCGAACTGGCCGGAACCACCGGTCTGCTTCTTGTGCGTGTATTCGTACTTCTCGACCTTCTTGCGAATGGTCTCGCGGTAGGCGACCTCGGGCTTACCGATGTTCGCCTCGACCTTGAAGTCCGTCTTCATCCGGTTGACCAGCACCTCGAGGTGCAGTTCGCCCATACCCGCGACGATGGTCTGGCCGGTCTCCTCGTCGAGGTTGACCTGGAAGGTCGGGTCCTCGTCGGCGAGCTTCTGGATCGCGATCGAGAGCTTCTCCTGGTCGGACCGGGTCTTCGGCTCGATGGCCACCCGGATGACCGGCTCGGGGAAGGTCATGGACTCCAGCACGATGGGGTTCTGCGGGTCGCAGAGCGTGTCACCGGTGGTGATGTCCTTGAGGCCCTGGACCGCGTAGATGTGGCCCGCCTGCGCCTCCTCGACCGGGTTCTCCTTGTTGGAGTGCATCTGGAAGAGCTTCCCCATGCGCTCCTTGCGGTCCTTGGTCGCGTTGAGCACCTGGGTACCGGGAGTGACCTTGCCGGAGTAGACGCGCAGGTAGATCAGCTTGCCGTAGAACGGGTGCGCGGCGATCTTGTACGCCAGCCCGGAGAACGGCTCCTCGATGCTCGCCTTGCGGCTGGCCGGGGTCTCCCCGTCCTGCAGGGTGCCTTCCACGGCGGGCACGTCGAGCGGCGAGGGCAGGTAGTCCACGACCGCGTCGAGCATCGG
>NZ_JALM01000119.1 GCF_000737195.2 Sciscionella sediminilitoris | reverse complement strand
GCCCAAAACTCGTCCGGAACCAACTCCTCAACCATGCTCACAGCATCCAACATGGCTCAACCAACCGGAAACCGACACACCGAGCCATTCTGCAACGAACTCTTACGCAGTGGATCTGCGCATGCGCGAAGGATTGTCACGTTGCTCCATTCGGGTATATCAAGCGACGTTGCTACAAGACTGGCCGGAGTTGAGCGACCATGCGTGACGGGTGTCGACAGTTGGGCGATGAGGTGGAAAGGAGTTGGCGAAGAGGGCGGTCGAGATCAGGGCATCGACTTGTGGACGGCAGCAAGCCACTGTAATGACTGGATACGCAACACCCTCAATTTGAAATGGTCTTGCAGCCTCGACCGCGGCCACGACCTAGCGCGACATGTTGACGGATGGGAGAACGACAGGTGAACTCTGATTTCGAGGCCAGCGGCGATTCTGATGAGGGAGATATTCGACTTCGAGAACTCCTGGAGGAGGTCGCGAAGCGTCCGGAGATATCGTACGAGTTAAAGGAAGAAGCCCTATCGCCCTCGGAGCTTATTTCGGCGCTTCTGCATGACAACCGCTTGCGTTCTCAAGCGTTGGTACAACACGTGGTAACAGTTGTCGAGTATCAACGTGAAATTGATAAGCATCGTGAACAGAAGCCCCCCTATTGGGGAGCTGACTGGACAGTGACTAGATCGGTGATTTGGGGCCACTTGTTCTACTGGCTCGTGATCATCGCCTGGCTTGTTGTGGCACCTATCATCTTGTGCTGGAGCTTCATTTCCGGACTGATTGTCGGTGCGATAGGAGCTGTAGTTCTATGGAAGACTGTGATGCGACTGTTTCTTCCTGGTACCGTTCCTGATCGAGCGCGGTGGAGGAACGAATTGATAAAACTGCAGATCTCAATGCCGCTACGGCGTCGCAGGTCACGAATTACTATTCGCGACGAAGTAGTGCTCCCTATGGCTAGAGAGTGGATAAACAACAAGAAGACACCATCGTACTCGCTTGAGCTGACACTTCGAGATGCGGGCGGATTGCGAGAGCCAGACTATAAGGCGGCACTGGTGCCAACCTCAGCAATGAACGAATTTCTTGATCAAATAGTAAGGGGAGGTGCGGGTGCTATTGGCATTGCTGGAAGACGGGGATCCGGAAAGACAACCTTGATTGACCGCGCACTCGAAGCGGAGATCAAAGACGACTTTCCGGTCAGTCGCGTACTGTTCCAGATTAAATCGTCAGCTCCAGTGCGTTACGATGCGCGAGAGTTCGTGCTAAACCTGCATGCAACCACTTGCCGTGCTGTACTGGAACGTTACGGAAGTTATTCTTCAATTTTTCGACGGAATTCTGGTAACGATGAAGATATCTGGAACCGCTGGATCCAGCGTGCATACGTCTGGGATGCGTCGACCGTTCTCATTCGTCGCGCACTCTCAATGCTCTTAAAAGTGGTCATTGCGGCAAGCTGTCAAGCTGTGGTGACGAGAAGCTTCAACCTTGCCGAGATCTATCACCACTACTTGTCATC
The DNA here is from genome assembly GCF_000737195.2 of Sciscionella sediminilitoris. Lineage (GTDB taxonomy): Bacteria > Actinomycetota > Actinomycetes > Mycobacteriales > Pseudonocardiaceae > Sciscionella > Sciscionella sediminilitoris. Next base: position 7,729 of record NZ_JALM01000119.1, on the reverse strand, counting down.
GTGGCAAAGTGTCCTGAACTCGTTTTCACGATACCTTGAAACGACGGCTACAGTGACAATAGTAATGGATGCACTGACGACCCTGGTTATCTACGCGGTAGCGGTACATATTCTCAGATTCGTGATCTGGTTGAGCGTCTTGATCGTATCCAGTGTCAGCTTGCTTATTCGCAAAATCCGAGAAATTCGTCTGCGTCGACCCGCACCTCCTGAGGTGCGGGCGCTAGTCAGACTGTCACGATATCATTTACGTCGAATTCGGTTCCTGCAAACACGTACCGAAGGCTGGTCGGGAAAGGCGACTATGGGTCGTATCGGATGGGGAATCAACAGGTCGGTGGAAAATGTTGAGCAGCCGTTGACCCAGCCCGAGGTGGTCAGCAACTATCGCGAATTCCTATCTCGTGTAGTTACGACCGCGCGTGTGTTGAATGAGATTGGAGTATTGGTTACAATTGATGAGTTAGATAAGATGGCCGATCCAGCTGAGGCGAGACAGTTTGTAAACGAGATTAAGGGAATATTTGGCGTCGACCACGCAACCTTCGCTCTGTCAGTTTCGGAGGATGCGCTCACCTCGTTTGATCGGCGAGGAATACCGGTGCGCGATGCGTTCGATAGCGCATTCCGTACTATGATCCATGTCGAACCGTTTACTCTGGATGAGTCCCGTCTTTGGCTCGCTCGACGTGCTCTGGGTATCTCGGAGCCGTTCGTATACTTATGCCACTGTCTTTCAGGTGGGCTACCACGCGAGCTACAAAGAATTGCGCTCGCGCTCGCCGACGCTGCGCGCGGCGATCACGCACAGGTACTACGGACGGCAACACAATATCTAGTCGAGTTGGATCTTAACGACAAACTACGAGGGTTCTCTCTTGCGGTAAGTCAACAAGACATTGCATCGACAGATGCGAGTCGATTCTTGATATGTCTAAACAGCTTGCCAAGAACCTTTGACTTCAGAAGGCTGATAGAGCTTCATAAAAGTCTCCTGCCCTCGTCCGCCGGGAACGAAACCAGTGTTCTGGAGCGCCTCCGATTTGAGGCATCTACCTACGTTTTGTTTAGTTCGACTGTACTTGAGGTTTTTGCCAAGAAGATCGTTGACGGCGAAGACTTTACAGATTTGATTATTAGGTCACCCAGTGATTCACTTGATTCGCTAGCTTCGGTCAGACAACATATGGCCTTGGATCCAAGGCTGAGCTTGAATATTCTCACAAGAATTCGACGGCAATGGGGCCTCGTTGACTTGGCTGCTGACTTCTCGGAAGGCAGGTAAAGAGCTGTGCTTTCATCTGAATTATGTTCTCGTCAAGCGCGGGCATTGTAGAATCGTTCGTGTAGCAATGATGACTGAGTGGCGAGCAAGGCACGGAGGTGGTGGCATCAGCGTCTGTCACTTCCCTCATCATTTGTTGGGACCAACGCCAATGTATGCACTCAGTCTTCGATCTTAAGCACCCTCAGGAGGTCGGCCGTGACAACACGATACTGATTCCCTAAGAGTATAACCGAGATGCCTTGGGGTAAGCCGCCAGACCGGGCTAGCTCATAGATCTTGCTACGCCCGATCCCGAGTGCGCGACCTGCTGTAGGAAGGTCGATTGCAGCAGGAAGCGATCGCAGCTCTTCACTGCTCATTCGCGAGTTCATCGCTAGTCCCCCCAGAACTTACGATCCGCGTGTACCTTTATGGTGCTCTATTGTAGCAAATCTGTCAATGCTGCAGGACCTTCGACCGTAGCGGGATCACGACATTCCGGCGCGTTGGATCGAATTCGACGATAGATGCGGTCGCGAGAGGTGAGCGCGTATATCAGCAAAGCTTCGAGCCTACGACCCGGCAGTCGCTGCCTCGCGGTGGTGCGTGTGGGGCTGTCTGAGCTGTTGAGGCGGTTTCTACTGTTTCAAAGTTCGAGTCTGGTAGTGCGAGCGCGAGCAGATGTCGAGCCCGCGCATGACGCGGAGACTTTCTGCGATGTCGTCGGCGGTCGCCGTCGGTCCAGGCATCGACGATGGTGGTTGGTGCGGCGCTCGTTGGGGGTTTATCTCAAGTACGGCGTAAGCGCTCACGTTTGACTGGTCGAGTGAGGTGACATTCCACGATGACACGGGTGTTGCCAGCGTCGGACAATCTGACACCGTCATCGATGACTTCACCGGTCACCATGTGTAACAACCTTTGGGGGAGCTCTATGCGCGGTTGAGGCGTGTGTTCCACGGCGCCTCCCCTCGGGTTTGCGTGTCCGTTGCGTGTCCGGTAGCTTCATAACCAGTCAGCGGCATGCGGACACAACAGCATAAGAAAGCACGCCCTGCGGGACGAATCACCACGATTTGGACGCGATAATCGCGTCCAACACTGGGGATCACGAAACTTGTCTGACTACGGATCAGAAGGTTTGGGGTTCGAATCCCTGCGGGCGCGCCAGATTTTATACAGGTCCAGGACACTCCATGGGTGACATTCGATGGAGTGTCCTGGACTTATCCCTCTATCCATCCTTCAACTGGGATGGTCGGTGGGCGTCGTAAAGGGCTGTGTCGAGCCTGTTTTCGTTGGTGTGTCAGCGAAGTCGGTGTCACGGTCACGGTGGGATCACGTGGCGACGTAGGTGTTGTCTGTCACCCAGCGTTTTGTTCGGCTGAGGACACGGCTGCACGTCGTCGCGCGAGTGGGTTCGGATTCTCCTGCAGCGGCCGGGCCCACTTCTACTGCGCGACGGCAGTCATTGCGCGGGCAAGGAGCTCATCGATCGTGGCGGAAGTGTCCTGGAAAATCCATGCGGTGATGGCTGCGTCCGCGCAGGACAGTGCGGAACAGATCAGCGCGTGCGGACGTGGATCCGATCGATCGTCGGGGTCGATCTGGAGTCTGCGGGAGACCTCGGGCCGCAGAAGTGGGGACCAGCGCGCGTGCTTGCCCGAGTGGGCGGCGGCAAGCGACGGGGTGCTGTACATAAGAGTGATCAGCTGGCGGGACCGTTCGGTGTCCGAGGCATAGCTGCGGCTGAGCGCTCCTAACGCGTGCCGGAGGGATTGCCACACGGGTTCATCGACGGGACGTTCTCGGAGCGCCTCGAGCAGCTCCAGGCCGACGGAGTCCCCGTCGCCGAGCAGTGCGTCGTCCTTCGAGGTGAAGTAACGGAAGAAGGTCGTGCGCGAGATCTCCGCAGCCGCACAAATCTGCTCCACGGTGGTGCTGTCGTAGCCCGCATCCAAACACAGGTCCAGAGCGATCTGGGAGATCTGGGCACGCATGGCTCGGCGCGCACGCTCACGTGCACCTCCGGCCTGCCTGGGGTTCCGCACCATATGCCCATGTTACAGCAGCCCTAATATGTTACAGTGTTTCACATTCGGGACAGTGACCTATAGGAGCTGGTATGGCAGAGTCGAAGACCATCGTGATAACCGGCGCGAGCGACGGAATCGGTGCTGCGGCAGCCCGTCGGCTGGGCAACGACGGTCATCGCGTCGTCGTGGTCGGCCGCTCACCACAGAAGACGGCTGCCGTGGCGCGAGAGGTCGGCGCCGCTGATTACTATCTCGCCGACTTCACCGAGCTCGAGCAGGTTCGGAGCCTCGCCGACGAATTGTTGGCGACCTACCCTCGCATCGACGTGCTCGCCAACAACGCGGGTGGCGTCTTCGGCGCCCCCACGAAGACCGTCGATGGGTTCGAGCGCACATTTCAGATCAACCACCTGGCGCCCTTCCTCCTCACCCGGCTGCTCATGGACACCCTCATCGACTCCCACGCGAGCGTCATCCAGACCTCGAGCACTGTGCGGCCCGCGCGAGAGATCGACCTCGACGACCTCAACCACGACAAGAACTTCAGCCCTGTCCGGGCCTACACCGCCGCGAAGCTGGAGAACGTCCTGTTCAGCACCGAGCTGCACCGTCGTTTCGGCGCCCGGGGGATCTCGGCGGCCTCCTTCTACCCCGGCAATGTGGCCTCTAGTTTCGGCACGCAGTCTGAGAGCAGGCTCATGCGCTTCATCACCACCAACCCGATCTCGCGGCGCCTCATGCTCATCAGCCCAGATCGCGGCGCAGACACACTCGTGTGGCTCGCCGAAGCCACGCCGGGGCGCGACTGGGAGCCGGGTCGGTACTTCTACAAGCGCGAGCCGACCAAGCCGCAGAACGGCCAAGCCCTCGACGCTGACCTCGCGCGCCGATTCTGGGACCGTTCCGAGCAACTGCTCGGCGTTTAACACACAGGTCATGCCCCGGCCCACACCACAGCCGCTCCTGACCAGGACCGCGAAGATACGGCTCCTTCGCAGCGGACCATCAAGGTGGCCACGGTATGCGGTGACAACTGCCCGGTCCATCTCCTTCAACCGATCTCGACGTGCCTGAGGCTACCCCGCCGTCCGGCTTCGGCCATCCCGATCCGAGGTCCTTCGCTCGACTGGATGGCATCTATCAGCGCATGGTCGAGGCCTACCGTCACGAAGACCGGCAGCGTGGCCGCGAGCTGATGGCCACACTGATCAGCGACCTCAGCACCGGCGTCCCGAAGACGCTGAGTGAGCTCATCACGCTGGGGCGGACCTTGAGAAAGCGCGCCGCTGACGTACTGGCCTACTTCGACCTCCCCGGCACCGGCAACGGTCCCACCGAGGTGCTCAATGGCAGGCTCGAACACGTCCGCGGCAGCGCACTGGGCTTCCGCAACCTGACTGACTACACCCTCGATTGGGATGAGCCGCCAATCCGGCATGTGACGACAGATACCGGAACTGGGCGTTGGGCCGACGCGCTGCGGCCCGGGCAGGCGGCCACACCCCGCGGGCTACGGTGCCACCGGGCATCGAGGCACCACCGCCACCGGGCCCGCAGGGACCCGCCGACTGGCCCGGTGGCACAACGCCCGCCCCAACCGGGTGCTCAATCCGCTGCGCCAGGCCGAACGCTACGACCCGCCCGGCGACTACACTCGTCGCGGGGTCCCCGAACTCGCCGGCCTCGACCAGTCGCGACGTCCACCAGCCGTGGCGCCTCGGCGAATCGGCGCTGCGCGTGCTCGGCCAGCCACCACCGATCTCGATACCGCCCGGCGACGCTTCCACGAACAACGACGACTGGCCCTCGACATATGAACTCACCCATCAGCCGGCCCGAATCGGCGGGAACCGCGGTATTGGCCGGCTGCGGCGACCTCGGCGCACGCGTCGGCCAACGCCTGACTCGCCTCGGTTACCGCGTGCTCGGGCTGCGCAGACATCCCGAACACCTGCCCGTGGGCATCGCGGGTCAGGCAGTCGACCTCCGCGAGCAGCGACCACAGCTGCCTGCCGACACGACCCTGGTCGTGGTCGCCCTGACCGCCGATGCGTATACCGCTTCGGCCTACCGCGACACGTACGTGACCGGGTTACGGCGCGTGCTCGACGCGATCGAAGAGGATCTGCCCGCACCGCCCCGGATGCTGCTGGTGTCCTCGACCGCCGTCTACGGCGTCACGGACGGGAGCTGGGTCGACGAACAGCACCCCGCGATCCCCGCGACCGATACCGGCGCACAACTGCGGGCCGCGGAAGCATGCCTGCAGGCGCGGCAGCCGGAAGGGATCGTGCTGCGCCTCGGCGGCCTCTACGGGCCCGGCCCCAGCCGACTGGTGACCAGCGTGCGCGATGGGACCGCCACTGTCCCGGCGGCGCCGATGTTCACCAATCGGATCCATCGCGACGATGCCGCCGGTGTGATCGTGCACCTGGCCACCCGGAGGGCATCCGCGCAACGGCTGTATCTCGGCGTGGACCACGAGCCTGTCGAACGGGCCGTGGTGCTGCGGTACGTCGCCGAACTGCTCGGCGTGCCGCCACCGCCGGTCGCGGCCGAGGAGTCCGGGCGCGGCTCCGGTAAACGCTGCAGCGGCGAGCTGCTGCGCTCGACCGGGTACACCTTCAGCTATCCCACCTACCGCGAGGGCTACCGCGCCGCCCTCGAAGGGAGTCGATGAGATGCGCTGCGTCGTACTCGGTGCCACCGGCTACATCGGCGGCCGGCTCGTGCCCCAGCTCCTGCAGGCCGGGCACCGAGTCCGGGTCGTAGCCCGCGATCCCGACAAACTCTCCGATGTCCCCTGGCGAGACGCAGTCGACATCGTGCGCGGCGACGTCATCGATCCCACCGACATGCACACCGCGCTGCACGGGCAACAGGTCGCCTACTACCTCGTGCACGCCCTGCACCGCACCGACTTCAGCCAGCTCGACCGCACCGCCGCCCATAACGTAGCCACCGCGGCACGCCGAGCAGGCCTCTCCCGGCTGGTGTACCTCGGCGGTATCACCCCCGCCGGCGAGGAGGCGCTCTCCGAGCACCTCGCCTCCCGTACCGAAGTCGGCCACATCCTGCTCGACTCCGGTGTCCCTACCGCGGTACTGCAGGCGGCAGTGATCATCGGATCCGGCTCGGCCAGCTTCGAAATGCTGCGCTACCTCACCGAACGGCTGCCGGTCATGGTCGGTATCCCGTCGCATCTGATCTACGGTCAGTGACAGAATTATTGGCGTGCGCCACGAGTATGTGCTTGACGTGGAGTGGTAACATGCGCGCCTGAGATGTCACCGATGAGGTGCTCCGCCCGAGGCCGGTAGCCGTGTGCGTAGCCATAAGGGAGTTGAACAGTGGGATTTATGGTGCTCACGGGATGCTTTGTGATACTGTAGTTGCTGGTAGATCAATTGGGGGGTCGCTGCATGCTGCCTACGGATCAGAAGGTTTGGGGTTCGAATCCCTACGGGCGCGCAGTGAAAGCATCACCCGAAACCCCCTCTACGCAGGGGGTTTCTTCATGTCCCTGGCCGAGCAAGATCGTGATCCCCAGTGTTGGACTGTCCGATTAGTCGGTTTGCGTGCTCATTGCGTGCCCATCGCCCGGCGACGCGTGTTCGCGACGACTGCGGCGCTAGCTTCGGCCGCCGCTGTGGCGAGCTCGGGGAGCACCGAGGTGTAGATGTCGCTGGTCACTGATAGTGAGGAGTGGCCGAGGAGTACCTGGACGACTTTCATGTCGGTCCCGGCTTTGAGGCTGATCGTCGCCGCGGTGTGCCGCAAGTCATGGAATCGGACCGGTGGCAGATCGAGGTCGCGGACGATCCGTTCGAAACGATCGCTGACGTAGGACGGTCGTAGGGGTTGGCCGTCGTCGCGAGTGAAGATGTATCCGGTGTCGGTCCAGAGTTCTCCGATCTCCAGTCGGTGTTTGTTCTGCCGAAGTCGGTGTGCGCGCAGTACTTCTCCGGACTCAGCGTCGAGTGGGATCGTGCGGAACCCGGCTTCGGATTTCGGCGATTCCTCTGCGACTTCGTAGTCCACCTCGGTGAGCTGCGTCAGCACCTCAAGAGACCGGTAGTCTTCGGCAGCTTCGGTCCAGCTCACTCCGCAGAGCTCACCGCGGCGAGGACCGCGTATCACCGCGAGATGCCAGAGTGCGTACAGCGGGTCCTCGGCGACTCCGTCGAGGAACTGCCCGGCCTGTTCTGGCGTCCACACCATCACTGGCGAGGGGCGAACGCCGGTGCGGCGCCACGCCGCGACGCGCTCGGCAGTCCAGACCATCGGTCGGGGCTTGTCGTAGCTGATCTTGAAGTGGTGGGCGACGTTGATCGACACCAACTCCAACGGGACTGCGTCGTTGAGTGCCTTGCGCAACGTCGCCCGGACACGATCCCGGCTGCTGGTGTTGCGGGACATGACGTTG
>NZ_JALM01000118.1 GCF_000737195.2 Sciscionella sediminilitoris | reverse complement strand
TAGCGCCGGGCTTGACACTATCGTCCACATCCGACTGTCGCATCCACTTCGACAGCGTCATCGGATGCACGCCGAAATCGGCGGCAACCTGCTCAAGCGTCACACCCGACTCACGCTGCCGAGCAACGCGGACAACGTCCTCACGGAACTCACGGGGATAAGGCTTCGGCACAGTGACATCCTTCCAGCTCGACCATCGGCCAAGCCATCTCAGTTGTCACCCGATCTTGCAGCAGAC
>NZ_JALM01000117.1 GCF_000737195.2 Sciscionella sediminilitoris | reverse complement strand
GTGCCGTATCAAGCAACGTTGGGTAGGTAATCTGGGCGGCGGATCTTGGAGTTGACGGCGAAGTGGCGTTTGGGATGGCAGTGGCTGTTGCGCCAGCGCAGGTAGCGGGCGATCGCTGTCTCCTGGGCGGTGTGGCTGGGGTAGTCGCTGCCGTCGAGGGTGAAGTAGCGGACCGCGGTGAACTCGCACTCGATCCAGTTCAGCCAGGATGCGTGGGTGGGCGTGTAGACCAGCTCGATGTTGTTGGCCGCGCACCATGTGGTGACCTCGGCTTTGCCGTGCGGCCCGTAGATGCCCCTATGGATGTCAAGCGGCGCTGGGCTGTGATTGCGCGCTTGGCGTGGGCGTGGGGCTGGTGATCAAGTAGTAGATCTCCCGTGCGATGTAGCGTTTGAGACAGCGGATGGTTTCGCGGCGGGTTTTGCCTTCGGCGGCGCGTCGGGCGAGGTAGTTCTGGGTGCGCTGGTCCCAGCGCAGGCGAGAGAGGGCGATGCGGTAGAGCGCCGCGTTCGCCTGTCGGTCGCCGCCGCGGTTGAGGCGGCGACGCTGGGTCTTGCCCGAGGACGCTTCGATAGGACTCGCTCCGCACAGCGCTGAGAAGGATGCCTCGCTGTGTAGGCGATGTGGGTTGTCACCGGCCGTGACGAGCAGGGCTGCCGCACTGTCTGGGCCAATTCCAGGACGTTCCAGCAGCGCTGGGGTGTGCCGAGTGACGGCGTCGGTAATCCGGTGCTCCAGGTCGCGGATCTCGACGGTCAGCTCGCGGATCCGGCAGGCCAGCAGTCGAAGCGTATAGACCGCTGCGCTGGTGACGTCGCTGGGTGTGGTGGGTGGGAGTTCCACGCAGCGGCGGAAGAGTGTGGGGTTGCTCAGGCCAGACAATGCCTCGCGGAGAACCGGGTCGGCGGCGACGAGCACGGCCTTGAGCTGGTTGATCGTCTGAGTCCGTGCCTTGATGGCGGATGCCTTGGCCAGCTTGAACATGCGGAGCATTTCCACCGGACCGTCGCCGGTCTTCATGCTGCCGGTCGCCCGACCGGAAAGTACTGCGCGGGCGGCTGTTTCCGCGTCGATAATGTCGGTCTTGCCTCGTCGGCGGCGAGTGGCCTTGTCCGGCTGGTTGACCTCGATCACCTGCATGCCCTCGGCGGCCAGGTGCCGAGCCAGCGCCGCGCCGTAGGATCCAGTGCACTCCACGCCGGCCCGCCGCAACGTGCCGAACGTGCGTGCCCACGCGAGCAACTGTCGATAGCCGGTCGACGTTGCCGGGAACGCTTTACTGCCCACCAGCACGCCCAGTGCGGTGATGACCGCCGCGACGTGCAGATCCTTGTGCGTGTCCACACCGAGAACGACCTCGCCGGTGGCGTTGTCGTCTTGGCTGTGCAGGGACGGGTGGGGCATGCTGGGCACGGTTGTCTGTCTCCTGACCTGGCTCGGGAACGGATGGCAGTCGCCGGGCCAGCGGAGGCGGTCAGAACTGTGATGGTGCCCTGTTCACGGCAAGGCCCCTATCGGGACACGCCCCGCCGGTCCAGCGGCAGCAAGCACCGCCCCGGACCATGGTCGACAGATCTACAGAAAGGCACCATGGCCGGTTGTCACACGGGTCAAACCGCAGCCCGGGACGGCACCTGATCATTCTCACAGGACGGCACCTGATCATTCTCACAATTCTCACAGTTGTCACAGACCAGGTAGAGCTTCCCGGTGGGGAAGCGGCGGCGGATTTGCTTGCAGAAGTCGAGGAACTGCGGCCAGCGTTTGCGGTCACGGAACCGGTAGAACATCTGCCCGGTGGCCAGGTCGAGCGCGGCGAACATGTGCCGGATGCCTTTGGTGCGAGTATAGGTCGCCCGCAGCCGGGCCGGACGCCCCCTCGGGAACCAGCCGCGACCGGGGCGGGGTTGCAGGTTCAGCGGTCCGAACTCGTCGACGCAGATCACCCGCCCGTCGGCGGGCGGATGATCGTAGAGGTCGAGGATGCGGGTCTTCTTCGGTATGAAGTCCGGGTCTTTGCTGGCTTTCCAGGTCTTCGTGGCCTGCCAGGACACGCCCTCCTTGCGCAGGATCTGCCGGACAGTCTCGGTGCTCGCCTTGATCCAGGCGTGTTCGGCGAGGTAGCCGACCAGTTTGACCAGGCTCCAGGTGGTGAACGGCAACCCCAGCTCGGCGGGCTTGCACGCGGCGATGCGGCAGATCTGTTCACGGGCGGCCGACCCGAACTTAGCTGGTCGGCCGCCCCTCCATTTTGGGGACAACGCCGCGAACCCGGAGTCGTTGAACGCGTGGATCACCTCCCGCACATAGCCTTCGGTCGCGGCGAACATTGCTGCGATCTCCCTTGCGGACCGGCCCTGCACCGAGGCCAGCACGATCCCGGACCGTCGCAGCCGCACCCGATCCCGGGTCGACCTCGTGATCTTGACCAGCCGCTGGGCCTCCTCCGGCTCCAACGACCGCGCGAACACCTCCGGCTGACGCGCCATGACTCACCTCCAGCGGCAAGCCTCACGGTCACCAGCCTGGATGTCCACGCGACACGGTTACCACGTCAAC
>NZ_JALM01000116.1 GCF_000737195.2 Sciscionella sediminilitoris | reverse complement strand
TTACGGGACAACCTTTAGGGGAGCGTACTCAACGCGACCGGCAAGCTGGCCGTGGTCTCGAAGGGCTTCCGCCAGCCGCTCACCGATCCGTGCACCGATGTCGCGATCGAGGAGATCGTACGCCGCTGGCCTAAAGAGGAACTGTCCGCACGCACCAACGTGGACATTACGCTCGGCGAAACCCGCACGGCTGATCCCATGCCCGTCTCACCTCTCCGAACCCACGGATTGGCTGCCCGGGGACGGTCTGGCAGCGCTGCCACGCCCACTACACTGTCAACCTCCTCTCGGTCTGCCTCAAGACTTTCCGGCCGTGGGCGCGGACGCTGCTGCACTCGGTATTCGATCAAGCCGACGCGGAATCCGTTGCTGCACAATACGATCGGATACTCGACGCACCCGCGAGAAACTCCCCAAAGTCGCCGAGCACCTCGACGCCGCGCGGGCGGAGTTGTTGTCGTTCACCGCGTTCCCGAAACAGATCTGGCGACAGATCTGGTCGAACCCCCCAAGAACGGTTGAACAAGGAAGTCCGGCGCCGCGCCGACGTCGTTGGGGTCTTCCCCGACCGCCAGGCCATCATCCGTCTCGTCGGCGCCGTGCTGGCCGAACAACACGACGAACGGAGAGTCCGCGTCCACGCCCGCGCTGATCCGACCGAATAGGAGGACACCCCGACCGAACTCACCGGCTGGTTATCACCAGATCAGCGGTGCCCCCGATACACGGCCCCGAAGGACTTGACCATGTTCTTTGGCATGCGCCGGAATTCCACACGTCGGCCTGCTTCCCGACGTGGCACGCACTCGCCGTTCCGAATGAGGACCGCGCGCCGGGGTACTCGCCGCGTCGCAGCGGCAGTCCGGCGCCCATGCGACAGGGTGTCGCCCACAGCGCTCCCCGGTGCTCGCCGTCCGAGCTGGCCGCAACTATCGGAGTCGCCCCGTGAGCTCATGCTGTCACCCCATTGTGAATATTCGCCCCGATCTGCATGCACAGCACACGTGTGCGATGTTGGCCCGGGACTCAATTCTTTACTGGCTAATATCCGGAACCGGCCATCGTTATTCGACTTGACAGTGCTGAATGCTGCATGCAGGATGACTGGCATCTGTTTCGACGAGGAGGCGTTTGATGTTCGGTCGGTTCGAGATGCATCCGGGCGGTGGGGTGAATCCACCGTATTCGCCTGCGTATCCCCTGGAGTGGGAGACCGGCATTCACACGGTCGAGGTGGTCACGCGTGCCGATCGAGGTAAGCTGCAACGGCTGCTGGCCGACACCGGGTTCGAGCTGGTCAATGACCGGGTGGCGTTCCGGTTCATGCTCTCGCCGGGGCATACGCTGTCGCTGTATCGGGGCAGGATGTTCGATCTCATGGTGACCGTGGCAGTTCGATACCGGGAACTGTACACGCAGACTCACATCTATATGTACTGCAGTGATCCGATGGGGATCGTGGCGGGACGTGAGCTGTACGGTTACACCAAGAAGGACTGCGATTTCGAATTCCATGAGGACGAGGACGGGCGGGTGGCCGGATCGGTGACGCGCCGCTCGGTGCCGTTGGCCGCGTTCTCGTTCACCCCGGAGCCAGGCGCGCCGTTGGTCCGGCTCACCGACGATGAGCAGCAACCCGGCGGCGAATTGCACGTGCGCAGGCTTCCTCTTCCCGATGGTGTCGGCGTGGCCTACTCGGACGTGGTCTATCGGCGCACGCCGATCCAGAACTCGGAGCCGATTCGCGGGCGGGTCGATCTGCAACTGCACCCGTCTGAGTTCGATCCGTTGACCGATCTGGAACCGGAGATCCTCAGTGCACAGTCGATGAAAACTCCCGTCTATGGCGGTGGTTTCGCGGTCGAGGACCGCAGGTTGATCGAACGGCGAGTGCCGTGAGTGCCGCGATCGTCACCGGTGGTGGAGGGGATATCGGAGCGGCGATCTGTTATCGCCTCGGCGGCGATGGCTGGCCGGTGATCGTGGCCGACCGGGATGCGGCCGCGGCCACCAGCACCGTGGATTCGCTTGCAGCGGCCGGTCATACCGCCGAGGCATACGAGGTCGATGTCACTGACGCTCGCGAGTTCGCCGCACTGGTTCATGGCGTGGCTGATCGGCACGGCGGGCTCGGCGCATTGGTGAACAACGTGGGTATGGAGGGCGCGGTGGCACCGTTGGTCTCCTATCCGGAGGACGTGTTCGAGCGGGTCATGCGAACCAACGTGCACAGTGTTTTCCTCGGGCTGCGTGCGGCGCTCAGGGTGATGCTCGAAGCCGGTTCCGGTGCGATCGTGAACAGTGCATCCACCTCGGCGATCCGGGGCCGTGCGAACCTCGCCGGATATATCGCGAGCAAGCACGCCGTGCTCGGACTGACGAAGGTCGCTGCCCTCGAGGTGATCGGCACTGGTGTGCGTGTGAACGCGGTGCTTCCCGGGCCGATCGAAACGCGCATGATCCGCGCGATCAACGAGGGCAATCGCGCCCTTTCCGGAAGCGGTACGGAAGTCGAGCGGGCTGTCAGCGTGCCGTACGGCTCGGTCGAGGACGTCGCGGCGGCGGTTTCCCATTTGGTTTCCGCTGATGCGCGGCATATGAACGGCGCCTCGGTCGTCGTCGACGGCGGCAGCACGATCGCCTGAACACGAATAGAAACCAAGCGGCATCAAGGAGGATGGCCATGCGAACAACGACGCACGCGAAGCGGTTGTGGGCGCTGGACGGGGCGAGGATGACCCTGGAGAACAGCCTGCTGATCGTCGGTGGGACCGGGAAACTCACGGTGCCGCTGCCGACGTTCCTCATCGAGCACGAACGCGGGCTCGTGCTCTTCGATACCGGACTGGTCCCGGAGGCTGCCGATGACCCACGGCTGGTCTACGGCGAACTGGTGGATGAAGCGGGTATCGAGATGACGCCCGACCAGCGTGTGGATCACCAGCTCGCCGCGATCGGCTTCCGGCCAGAGGACATCACCCATGTGCTGCTCTCGCACACGCATGTCGATCACACCGGTGGTCTTTCCCTGTTCCCGCAAGCGAAGTTCTTTATTCAGCGTGGTGAACTCGGCTACGGGTATTGGCCCTACCCAGCGGCTGCTGCCTTCTTCCGGCAGGCGGATTTCGAGCCGATCCGCAAGATCGGCTGGAACGAGGTGGACGGCGATTTCGACCTGTTCGGCGACGGCAGTATCCAGTTGCTCGCCTGTCCTGGCCACACGCCTGGCAACGCGAGCCTGTTCGTCCAGCTGAGTGAGCGTTCGTTCATCATCACCGGCGATACTGCGCACAGCACTCGCGCGATCGAGGCCGAGTTGCCCGCCTCCCCCGATGCCAATACCGAGCAGGCTGTCTGGTCGATCCGCAAGATCAAGCAGCTGGCCGCCGCCAGGCAGGCCGAGATCTGGGTGCCACACGATCCCGAGCAATGGCCGGAATTCGAACACGCACCGGCGTCCTACACCTGAGGCGGCTGCGATGATGCTCATCGAGTACGCCTGCACCGAATGCGCTACCAGCCAGGAGGTCTGGGTCCGGCACACCGCGGCCGCGGCCGCCGAATGCGTGGCCTGCGGCGGTCACACCAAACGCCGCTTCGGCGGCAAACTACTCAGGGCGGCGAAGGCCCCCACGGAACCGGCGCCAGCGCATGGGCACTGCGCTGGCGCGCCCGGCGACTGCGTGCTGGAACCGACTGCCGCCCGGATGCTGGATGCGCGGATCCGGGGTGATCGTCGCGCCATCGATCGCGAAACAGCGCACCAGGAGCGCGCGATCGGCGAGGGACGGCTGGATCCGGGCCGGTCTCCCATGTTGGGACAACCGTGACGGCGCCGGGCAAGGTCGCGATCGTCACCGGTGGCCTTTCCGGTATCGGCGCAGCGATCGCCGCTCGGCTGATGGCCGACGGGACGACCGTCGTTGCCGCCGATATCGCGGTCGAACGGACCGAACTGCGGGAGGGCCCTGGCATAAACCCGGCCCAGGTCGATGTCACCGACGAAAAGCAGGTGGAGGCACTCGCGAGCCGGATCGCCGAGACCTATGGTCGTATCGACTGCCTGGTCCATTCCGCAGGGATCGGGCGAGTCGCACCGTTCCTCGAGACCTCCTCCGAGCTGTTCGAGCTCGTGTTGCGTACCAACCTCTACGGCACGTTCCTGGTCGGACGAGCCTGCGCTCGTGTGATGGCCTCGAACGGCGGTGGCGTGATCGTCAACATCGGCAGTGTTTCGGGCCTGCGCGGCAACGCGGGCCGTGCGGCGTACGGAGCCGCCAAAGGCGGCATCGTGACGATGAGCCAGGTCATGGCAACCGAATTGGCCACGTACGGTATCCGGGTCAACGTCGTGGCCCCGGGCCCGATCGAGACACCGCTGGCCGCGACACAGCACGACAGCAGTGTGCGGCAGGCATGGGTGCAGTCGGTGCCGATGAAGCGTTACGGCGTACCGGAGGATGTGGCCGGCGCGGTTTCCTACTTGTGCTCGGACGAGGCCAACTACGTGACCGGCAGTGTGTTTGTCGTCGACGGCGGTTTCCTCGCTTCGGGAGTGCCGAGCTGAGGACTTCGCCTACGCGGTATGCTGCATGCAAGTTCCAGCGCAACCGTCGGGAAGGGGTACACGTGGTCGAGCAGGTTCCCCGGCCGCAAACGCTGACCGAGCTGGCGTATCAGCAGCTACGCGACGGCATCCTCGAGGGTGGTCTGGCGGCTGGAAGCCGAGTCAGCGTCGTTTCGCTCGCCGCCGACATGGGCATGAGCCGCAGCCCGGTGCGGGCGGCGATCGAACGGCTCGCCACCGACGGGCTCATGATACTCACGCCTGGTGGCGCTTTGGTGCCCACCCCAGGGCGCGGCGACCTGCTCGACGCGCTTGCCGTCCGCGCACCCCTCGAGGGTCTGGCCGCCAGGCTGGCCGCGCCGCAACTCGCGGACAGCGACGTCGCGGTGCTCAGCGATATCCACGCCGAGTTCGACGCTGCTGTCCGACAGGCGGACACCACAACGGCGCAACGCGCGGATCTCCGGTTTCACCAACAAGTCCAGGCGTATTGCGGGAACGAGTGCCTGGTCGAACACCTTGAACGGGTCCAGGCCAGGGTCATCCTGGCCACCTATTCCACCGCGTGGAGCTCGAATCAGATGCAGGCGGTGCCCGAGCACGCACGGATTCTGTCCGCACTGTCGGCGAGGGACGGTGAGGCGGCAGGCCGCGCGGCGACGGTGCACCTGGAGAACCTGGCCGAGCGAGTACGCCGAGAGTGGCGGAGGCGCGACAGCGAGGAGTCGCGCACCGCCTGACCGCGGGCTTTCAGCGCAACCGAACCCGATCCGGCGTCAGCTCCTGCACCGATGCCACACCGAGCAGCTGCATCGTCTGACGCGTCTCGACGGCTAGAATGTCCAGCATACGCCGGACCCCCGCCTCGCCACCCGCCATGAGCCCGTAAAGATAGGCTCGGCCGACCAGTACACCGGCGGCACCGAAACATGCCGCCGCGATGACATCGGCACCGGTTCGGATACCGCCATCGACATACACCTCGACGCGGTCACCAACCGCCGCGACTACAGAGGACAGTTGCTCGAGCGGTACCGGGGCACGATCGAGCTGACGGCCACCGTGGTTGCTCACCACGATCGCGTCGGCACCTGCCTCGACGGCCGAGCGCGCGTCCTCCACCCGCTGCACGCCTTTTACGATCAACTTTCCCGACCAGCGCTCCCGCAGCCACACGAGGTCCTGGATCGTCGCGGACGGATCGAACATGTGGTCGGCCAGCTCCGCCACGGTCCCCTGCCAATTGCTAAACGATGCGAACTGCAGTGGCTCGGTTGTCAGCAGGTTGAACCACCAGTGCGGGCGCAGCGCTCCGTCGAGGAACGTCTTGGCCGTCAACGATGGCGGGATCGTCATGCCGTTGTGGACATCGCGCAGCCTGCTCCCGGCCACCGGGGTGTCCACGGTTAGCACGAGCGCCTCGTACCCCGCGTCCTTCGCCGATTGCACAAATTCGAGACTGCGTTCGCGGTCACGCCAGAGATAGAGTTGGAACCAACGCCGTACGTCGGGGACCGCGGCTGCGAGCGTGGTGGCCGAGGTCGTGCCCATGGTGGAAAGCGCGTACGGTACGTTCGCCCCTGCCGCCGCCCGCGCCACGGCGATCTCGCCCTCGTGATGCATCATGCGGGTGAAGCCCGTCGGAGCAAGTCCGACCGGCATGCCGGACGGTTGCCCGAGCATCGTGGTCGTCGTGTCCACATCGGCCACGTCGCGCAGTACGCTCGGCCGGAACTCGATGCGCTCGAAAGCCGATCGGTTGCGCGCCATCGACAGCTCGCCGCCCGCACCACCGTCGGTGTAGTCGAACACGGCACGGGGGGTTCGTCGCCGCGCAACGGCGCGTAGCTCCTCGATCGTGGCCGCCCCTTGAAGACGGCGGCGCTTCCCGTTGAGAACCAGAGGTTTCGGCCGCAGCAGCGGGGCGAGTTCGGTCATGCGCGGAATTCGGCGGCCGGTCACTGGTGAACCTCCGATCCCGCGACACAACGATGGATCATCGTGCCGATCCCCTCGATCGTGGTGACCACGGTGTCACCTGGTTTGAGATACCGTGGTGGTTTCCGTCCCATCCCGACCCCGTCCGGGGTACCGGTGAACACCACATCACCGGGCCCGAGCGGACAGATCCACGACAACAGGGAAACCAGCCGTGCCACCGGGTGGATCATCAGGCTCGTCCGACCCTCCTGCACCGTCTCACCGTTGACCTGACACCGCAGGGCGAGATCGTCGCGGTCGGCGAACTGCTCGGGTGTGACCAACGCCGGCCCGAGCGGCCCGTAGCCGGGAAACGACTTCCCAAGACTGAATTGCGGCGGCGATCCCTGCATCTGTACGGCGCGATCGGAGAAATCCTGTCCGACAGTACAGCCAGCCACATGCTCCCACGCCTGTTCCGGTGCGACGCGGCGTGCCGGCCGACCGATCACGATGACCAGTTCGACTTCCCAATCCACCTGATCACCGGAAAGCACGAGGTCACCTTCGGGACCGGCAATGCTGCTCGAGAACTTCGTGAAAACCAGCGGCCGATCGGTCGCTACGGCGAGACCCGTTTCCTCGGCGTGGCTGCCGTAGTTCAGCCCGACCGCGAACACCTGCGGCGGTCGCGGCACCGGCGCCGCCAACGGACCGTCGATCGCCCCCACCGGCACCGGCCGCGCCGTCCGCACCCATGAGCGGAACGCGTCCCATACCTCGAACAAATCCTGCGGACCGGGACCGAACCGTCCCGAACTAGCGGTCGCCACGTCGACTCTGCCTTCCGCGGTTTCCAGGACGGCGCGGCCAGCAACGTTGAGCAGTCGCATCAAGCACCCTTTCGTTCTGCTATGAGCCGACAAAGTAGGTCGGTGTGCGTGGTCTCGCGCGCCAGCAGTGCCACCATGAGCGAGACAATCGCGCCGACGATGACGACGAACGCCGGGGCGGCCGGATTACCCGACCTCGAGATGAGGAAAATCATGATCAGTAGAGCCGTCCCGCCGAGCAGGGGCACCGAAATGGTGAGGCGCAGCGACAGCCCGGTGTAGCCGCAAACGACGAAGTCGTAGTACTCGATGAAGTTGCCGGTACGGGCGCCCGTGAATCGCCTTGCTGCGCTGCACGACGTGGCCAACCTTCGATGTGTCTGGCGCAAGCGCGCACGGCATAAGAACCTCCACTAGCTCGCTCGATCTTTACTGCATCCTGCATGC
>NZ_JALM01000115.1 GCF_000737195.2 Sciscionella sediminilitoris | reverse complement strand
CACCGCAGCGTGCTGGTCAAGGAGCTCGAGGAGAAGGCCATCCGGGACCAGAAGACCGGACTGCTCAACGCCACTGCCTGGAACGAGTACGCCAACCAGGAGCTCGCTCGCGCCGAACGGCACGGCACCAGCTTCGGCCTGCTCATGGTCGACCTGGATTTCTTCAAGCGCACCAACGACACCTACGGCCACCTCGCGGGCGACAACGTGCTCATCGCGGTGGCCGAGGTACTGCGCAACGAGACCCGGCGGTACGACTCGGCGGGCCGGTTCGGCGGCGAGGAGTTCGCCGTGCTGCTCCCGGAGAGCAACCGCAACGAGGTCGCCCTGGTCGCCGAGCGCATCCGGCTGCGGATCAGCCAGCTCACCGTGGAGACCGATTCGGAACAGGGCCACGTCCGCATCGAAGACCTCACCGCCTCGCTCGGGGTCGCCATCTATCCCGGCCAGGGCCGCACCATCGACACCCTGCTGCAGACCGCGGACGCCGCCCTGTACAGCGCCAAACGCAACGGCCGCAATCAGGTCGTCGGCGTCGCCCTCCCCGCGATCGGCGAGGCCGGGCAGGACGAGGACAAGCGGGCGAGCTGAGCACGCGGATGCCCGGCCGAATCCTCCGGCCGGGCACGCTCCGCCGTGCGGTCCGGCAAGCACGGCCGGACCGGTTCGCGGGTCACATTCGTCCGGTCCCGCGCAGGGTGCAGATCGACGGGGCCATCACTTCCTCGGGACTGCCCCAGCCGGCGCACTGATAGTTCGAATGGCCGTACCAGTCGTGCCCGAACTCGTGCGCCGCCAGCAGCGGAACATCACCGACGCCACCCGGGAACAGCGCGATCCGCTGCCCCTGCCCCCAATTGCAGCCGACGATGTTGCCACCGCCACCGCAATCGGTGATGTAGCTGGTGCGGCATTCGACAGGCGTGCCACCACCTTCGGTCAGCCCCTTCCATGCGGCCGCGCCCTGCCGGATCGCGGAAGCGTAGGGCTGGCAGGAACTCGTCAGATAGAAGCTCTGCTGACTCGGGGTATCCCAGCCACCCGGCGGCGGCTCGCGGAGATCTGCGGCACCGGCCCGCGAGCCGGCGTCCGCCGCGGTGCTGCCGTGCCCCGCCGCCGGATGAGCGGTCTGCGCGGCCACAGCGGGATGCGGTGCCACCTCCGCCTGGGCGACCGGACCGGCGATCGCCGCGAGGACGGTGACCGCGGCGACCAGACAGGATCTGAGAAACATTCGATTGTCCACGATGCGATCCCTTTCGTTGAAAGAATGCGAAACAGCTTCGCGCACACTGGACGTCGAATGACGTTATTCTCCCCAGATGACCGATTCAACCGGCGCGGGTCGCTAACAATTACCACGCGGTAGCAGAGAATAATCCCGCGAATGAACTGTCATCTGTGAATGACATCTTCATTCACGATTGACGGTCGCCGGGGATTGTGCGCCGTGTCCCCGCTGCCGCGAGGAACAGGACGACGAGCAGCACGGTCGCCAGGCAGATCTGCCCGTGGACGCCGAGGATGAAAAGCGTGCGACCGGCGAATTCCGGATCGTAGGTGGCGGTACCGGGAAACAGGAGGGCACCGAGCATGCCGAGCCAGGGGACGGCGAGAATCCCGATGGCGCACAGCAATCGGCCGCGCGTGTTCCCGGACCGCCGCAGAACGAGCACGAGGGCGATGACGCCGAGCAGTGCCGTCATGACCATGTACTGGGCGTCGTGAAACTTGGCGTGCGGCGGCCAGCCGGGATTGAAGGCGTGCTGCGCCGCGAGGTCCGGAACGACCAGATCGGCGAGGACGGTGCTGACCATCGTGATCACCGCGACGAGAACGATCAGAATTCGGGGCAGGGACATCGGGGGAACCTTTCCGGGACGATCAGATCGTCCAGCTATAGGCGGGCGTGACCGAGCGTGCGAAGAATGAATCGGGCAGGCGGGAAAACGCCGCGTCGCGCAGCGCGGTCAACGGCCGGGAGACCCAGTGCGCGGGCGCGCCGATCCGGCGAGAGCGGCGCGCGATCAACTGGGTGCGCGGCCTGCGGACCTCGTCGTATTCCGCGAGTCCGGCCCGGACACCGAGGGTGTCCACCCTGGCGGCAAGGGTCACGGCGTCCTCGAGGGCCTGACAGGCACCCTGACCGAGATTGGGCGTCATCGCATGCGCGGCGTCACCGAGCAGTGCCACCTTGCCCCGGACGAAGGTGGGCAGGTCCGGCAGTTCACAGGTGTCGTGCTGCAGCACCGCGTCCGCCCGGATGTCGTTCAGCAGCGCGGGAATCGGCTCGGGCCAGCGCGCGAAGCGTTCCCGGAGCCGATCGAGACCGATCCGCTCCCCGGCGGGGGCGTTCGCCATCAGATAGCAGTAGATGCGGCCGTCCGGCATGGGCACGTACCCGAACCGCTCCCCGCTACCCCAGGTTTCCACGCTCCCGGCGACAGGACGGGCCGGCGCGATGAAGCGCCAAGTGGTGTACCCGACGTAGCGCGGCGCGGGAGCCTCGGGCCACAGTGAGCGCCGGATCGCGCTGTGCACACCGTCGGCACCGACAACGAGGTCCGCGCCGGACATGCCGCCGCTGTGCCGGACTGTGCCGTCCGGTCGCACGGCGTGTACCTCGATACCGGAGCGCAACGCCGCGGCGGGCAGCGCCGCGAGCAGCAAGTCGATCAGGGCCGGGCGATGCACGGTCGCCCATCGGCCGAACCGGCGTTTCAGTTCCTCGATGTCGTTCCGGATCAGCCACCCGCCGTTCGCCCCGCGGATACCCGCGAGCGGATCGGCCAGCCCACCGGAACGCAGCGCATCGCCCAGGCCGAGGGCGTCCAGCGCGCGCAGACCATTGGGCTGGATCGACAGCCCCGCGCCGATCTCGGTGAACTCGGGCGCCCGCTCCAGCACCTCGACCTGCCAGCCACGCTGCCGGAAGGCGAGGGCCGCGGCCAGCCCGCCGATACCGCCGCCCACGACGACCGCCTTCATCGCCGGACCTCGCCCTGTCCTCGCCGGTGCGCCGCCCTGGACCTCCACCACCACACGGTCGTGACCAGCAGGAGGACCGCGAGAAGTACCCATGACCGACGTGCCATATTTCCCCTAATGCCTCTAGATTATTTAGAGGCATTAAGCAAACATAGATGGTCTAGAATGTCAATGAAGGGACCGGAGAGGGTGACCATGACCGCAGGAACGGGCAGCAGGCGCGAGCGGCTGCGCAAGGCCACGCTGGACGAGATCCACGGGGCGGTACGGACGTTGCTGGTCGAGCAGGGACCGGGCGCGGTGACGATCAACGCGGTCGCGCGGCAGGTGGGCATGAGCGGCCCGGCGCTGTATCACTACTACGCGAGCCACGACGAGCTGGTCGGCGCGGTGACCGCCGGGTTCCTGCGCGAACTGGCCACCGCCATGGAGCAGGCCCGCGAGACCCGCGCCGAGGAGCCGGTCGGCCGGCGCATCGTGGCGGTCTGCCGGGCCATGCGCGCGTGGGCGATCGCGCACCCGGCTGAGTTCGGCTGGATCTTCGCCGGCCCGATCAGCCCGGCCAACCGGCGCCCGGAATCGACGCGGCACCGGGCCGGGCAGCGGTTCGAGCAGATCCTGCTGGACCTGACGGTCGAGCTGTGGCAGACACGACCGTTTCCGGTGCCCGAACCGGACGAGCTGCCCGAGTCCCTGCGCACGCAGCTCGCCGCCTATTCCGCGAGTATCGACGGGCGGCTGCCACTCGAGGCCGCGCACGTCTTCCTCGGCTGCTGGACCCGCCTGTACGGCCTGCTGTGCATGGAAATCCTGCACCAGCTCGACTTCGCTTACACCGACCTGGAACCGGTCTTCGAGGAATGCCTGCGTGAGCTCATCGGCGCCCTCGGACTGGATGACCCCGACCAACCGGCCGCCTGAAGCGGCTCACTGCCGGAGCTGGCGGCGCACCCGGTCGACTTTTCCGCTCAACTGCCCGGATTCGTAGCCGGGACGAATGTCCGCCTTGATCACCAGGCCGACCCGGGACGCCCCCACGCCCGCAGCCTCGGTCGCCCGCTTGACGACGTCCATGACCTCGTCCCAGGAACCTTCCACGTTCGTGAACATGCTGTTGAGCTCGTACGGCAGCCCGGATTCCTCGACGACACGCACGGCGCGCGCCACTGCCTCGCTGACCCCACCGGTCTCGTCGCCCGCCGAAGGGCTGACGCTGAATGCCACGATCATGCAGCCACCGTAACGGTTTTCGGTCCGTTCGACGGATGTCGCACACGGTCACCAACCTTCCGGATGGTAGGTTGGTGACGTGTCCGAGACCCGCACGGAAATCCTCGACGGCGCGCTGGAATTGCTGAGCTCCGATGGGACGGTGTCCCTGGACAGCGCCGCGCAGCGGGCCGGTCTGACGAAGGCCGGGCTGATGCACTACTTCCCCACGAAACAGGCCCTGATGCTGGCGCTCGTGGATCACGTGGTCGATCGCTGGGAGCAGCGGCTGGCCGGTTTCCTTTCCGGACCGCCGACCGAGGCGACGGCCAGGGAGCGGGTGCTCGCCTACCTGGACTGGACGCTGTCGACCTCGTTCGACTGTGCCGATCTGATCATGCTCGCCGACCCGCGGCTGCGCAGCGAGCTGACCGCCCGCTGGCGGGACCGGCTCGGCCCGTGGATCAATCCGGCCGCGGACACCACGTTGTCCGCCGCGGCACGCGCCCGGCTGAGCGCGGTGCGGATGCTGGCCGACGGGGTGTGGCTGGCCGATGCGACCGAGGTGTTTCCGTTGGCCGCCGAGGAAACCGGACACGTACGCGCGGCGGCACTGCGCCTGCTCGACGAGCCCGACGATGCCGGTCCGGACGATACAGCCCTGACCGATGCGGACCGAACGACGAGAACTGGACAGACTGGGCGATGAAGAACTGGCTATTCCTGGCCGGCGCGATCCTCTGTGAGGTGGCCGGCTCGCTGTCACTGAAGGCGGCACTCCACCATCCGGGCTGGTATGCCGTGGTCGCGGTGGGTTACGTGACCGCGTTCGTGTTCATGGGCGCCCTGCTGCGCGGCGGAATGGCGCTCGGCGTCGCCTACGGCATCTGGGGCGCCATGGGGGTCGCGCTGACCGCCGTGTTCGGCGCGATCCTGTTCGGCGAGGTGCTGAACGTGCTGATGTTCGCCGGCATGGCGCTGATCATCGGCGGGGTGCTGCTGGTGGAATTCGGGGCACAGCAAGCGAAGCGGGTGCAAGCCTGATGGCCTGGGTGTTCCTGGTCCTCGCGATCCTCTGCGAGGTCACCGCGACGCTGTCGCTGCGGATGGCCGCCACGGGCCGCAAGGCCTGGTACGCCGTCGTGCTCAGCGGCTACCTGTTGTCCTTCCTGCTGCTGACCCTGACGCTGCAGCGCGGGATCGGTATCGGCGTCGCGTACGGCATCTGGGCGGCCGCGGGTGTCGCCCTCACCGCGATCGCCAGCAAGTTCCTGTTCTCCGAACCGCTCACCCGGACCATGGGTCTGGGCATCGGCTGCATCATCGCGGGAGTGCTGCTCGTCGAACTCGGAGCGGGCCGCTGAACGGGGCCTGTGGGCGAGCGAACCGTGGCCCGGTCGGCCTCTCTGCTAGCGTCGATTCCCATGACCGCGAAGGAACCACTGCCGTTCGACCCCATCGACCGCGCGGCAGGACTGTGGGCCGAGCGGGTCGGCCCGTCCACCGTGATGGGCGCTGTGACGAGCGTGATGCGGGTGCAGCAGATCCTGCAGTCCGCTGTGGACGGTGCGCTGAAGCCGCACGGCCTGACCTTCGCCCGGTTCGAAGCACTCGTGCTGCTGCATTTCGCGCGCACCGGCAGGCTTCCGATGCGGGTGATGGGCGAGCGCCTGCAGCTGCATCCGACGAGCGTCACGAACATCGTGGACCGCTTGGAGGCGGACGGTCTGGTCAAACGGCTCCCGCATCCGACGGACCGGCGCACCACGCTGGTGGAGATCACCGAGGACGGTCAGCGCAGGCGCGAGGAGGCCACCGAGGCGGTCATGGCCATCGATTTCGGGCTCGAGGGGCTGACCGAGCGCCAGGTACGTTCACTGACCGAACTGCTCGCCAAGGTACGCAAGGCGGCCGGGGACTTCGCCTGAGCCACCGCGGCCTCCCGGTTCCTCAGTGCCCCAGTTCCTCGGTGACCAGATTGACCAGGGCCGCGGTGCGTGCCCGTGAAGGCATGGCGAGCTCGATGCCCCGGTCCAGCAGTGGTTTCGCGGTCACCGGGCCGACACAGGCCACGAGCACCCCGCGCAGCGCGGCGGCGAGCTCGGCAGGGCCGCACACCTGAATCAGGGCCTGCGCGGCGGGCGCGCTGGTGAAGGTCACCGCGTCCAGTTCCCCGGAACACGCCAGCTCGAACAGGTCCCGCATCGGCGCGGTGTCCTCGGGAACCTGCCAGCGGTACGGGAGCAGCTCGGTCACCCGGGCCCCCGCGGCGCGCAGCGGATCGGTGAGCGCGGGAAGCGGCTCGCCGTGCGATTGCAGCACGATCTCGGCGCCGTCCACCCCTTCGGCGAGCAGATACGCGAGCAGCTCGGCGTCGGTCTCCGATTCCGGGGTGTACCGCTCGCGCAGGCCGATCTCGCGCACCGCGCCCGCGGCCTTGGGACCGCGCACCAGAATCCGGGCGGAACCGAGCAGTTCGGTGAGCTCGGCCCGCAGGCCCCACTCCCCCGCCGCCTCGAGCCAGCCGCGCAAGCCCATTCCCGTGGTGATCACCACCGTGGGCGCGGTGAGCCCGAGGACCCTGTCCGTCGCCGAGCGCAGGGCCGGGTCCGCGTCGAGCCGAACGTATTCGACCGAGGGGGCGCGCAGCACCCGCGCGCCACGGCGTTCGAGCATGCCGATCTGTTCCTCGGCTTTGCGCGCGGCAGTGACACCGATCCGGAGACCAGCGAGGGATTTCACAACAGCTTGCCTATCTCGTGGGCCGAATTCTCCAGGCCACGTAAGGAATCCGGCGTCGCGTGCGGATGCATGGCGTTGACCGCGAGCCGGAACAGCAGCGCCCGGAGCAGTGCCTGGGGCCATTCCGGAAGGTGCGCCCAGCGCTCGAGGATGCCGGGATCCGCGCCACCCCAGGACAGCGCGTCCACGGCCGCGACGGCCGCCGCCCACTCCGGTGGCCGCCAGTACGGGGTCAGTTCCACGATGCCCGGATCCGCGTCCCCGGAGAACAGCACGGTGCCGAATCCTTCGCCGTGCACGATCTGTGGCCGGAGCGCGACATCCCGCCGGGACGCCGCGAGCAGTTCGAACAGCCGCCCGCCCTTCTCCGCGTCCAGCTCGGGCTGTTCCTCCCCCCAGGCCGCACGGTCGGCGACCGAGTACATATCGCCGCGCCCGTTGAGGAATCGTGGCCGCTCGAGCAGCGCGGTCGCCTCGTGCAACCGCAGCGAGGCGGCGATCACCTCGTCGTGACGCGGCTCGGGTCTACCGTCGATGAATCGGAAGGCGGACCAGCCGCCGATGACCCAGCGGCCATCGGTGGAGCGCAGCGGGCGGCCGATGCGCAACCGGGGCACTTCGAGGGTGGCGAGCACCTGCGCGACCCAGGCCGACTCGACCGGGTCGGCGACCGGGCGGAACGCGATCGGCCCGCACCGCCACAGCGGGCTCGCGTCGAGCAGCTCCGGCTCCTCGGTCGCACCGAAGGCGGTGCGAACGTGCACCGGCGGCTGGGGTACTTCGCTCACGGTTTCACCTCGGCGGACGCTGCTGTGTTTTCGGTTCGCTCGCAAGCTCGCTCACGGGCCTACGCTACCGCGCCCGTCCGGCGCGCAGCCGCCGACACTCCTCGCCCGTGCGGACGATTCACCGCGCGTGCGTCCCGGAGACACGGGGCGCTCCGGAACGCACGAGGCGGGGCGTCCCCGGCCCGGGAACGCCCCGCCTCCAGCGGCCTCGTGAGCTCAGTAACTCGGCAGCGAGGGGTCGATCTCCCGGACCCAGGAGAGCACCCCGCCGCCGACGTGCACGGCGTCCGAGAACCCGGCCTTGTGCAGCGCGGCGAGCGCCTCGGCGGACCGGCCGCCGGACTTGCAGTGCAGCACGATCGGTTTGTCCTGCGGGAGTTCCGCGAGCGCCTCCCCGGACAGGATCCGGTCCTTGGGGATCAGTGTCGCGCCGGGAATGTTCACGATCTCGTACTCGTGCTGCTCGCGCACGTCGATCAGCGCGAAGTCCTCGCCCGCGTCGAACTTGGCCTTGAGTTCCTTGGCGGTGATCGTGTTCCCCGCGGCCGCGTTCTGCGCGTCCTCGGAGACCGCCCCGCAGAACGCCTCGTAGTCGATCAGCTCGGTGATCTTCGGCGTGCTCGGGTCCTTGCGGATCTTGACCTGCCGCCAGGACAGTTCCAGTGCGTCGTAGACCACGAGGCGGCCGAGGATGGGCTCGCCGATCCCGGTGATGAGCTTGATCGCCTCGTTGACCATGATCGAGCCGATGGAGGCGCACAGCACTCCGAGCACGCCGCCCTCGGCGCAGGAGGGCACCATCCCGGGTGGCGGCGGTTCCGGGTAGAGATCGCGGTAGTTCAGCCCGAGACCGTTGGGCGCGTCCTCCCAGAACACCGAGGCCTGGCCCTCGAACCGGAAGATCGAGCCCCAGACGTACGGCTTGCCGAGGATCACCGCGGCGTCGTTGACCAGGTACCGGGTGGCGAAGTTGTCCGTGCCGTCCAGGATCAGGTCGTAGTCGCGGAAGATGTCCAGCGCGTTCTCACTGGACAGGTGGGTCTCGTGCAGGTTGACCGTGACGTACGGGTTGACCTCGGCGATCGATTCCTTGGCCGAGACCGCCTTGGACTTACCGACGTCGGAGACACCGTGGATGATCTGGCGCTGCAGGTTGGAGGTGTCCACCTCGTCGAACTCGACGATGCCGAGCGTGCCGACCCCGGCCGCGGCCAGGTAGAGCAGCGCCGGGCTGCCGAGCCCGCCACCACCGACCACGAGCACCTTCGCGTTCTTGAGCCGCTTCTGCCCGTCCATCCCGACGTCCGGGATGATCAGGTGCCTGCTGTAGCGCTCGACCTCCTCCTTCGACAGTTCGGGAGCCGGTTCTACGAGCGGCGGCAGTGTCGTTCCGCCGGACATGGCATGACCTCCTGATCTCGCGGGCTTTGCAGTATCTCGTACAACGCCAGGAATACCCCACAGGCTTCCCGGCCGCGCCGGTGTTCCACACAGTGAGCGGGGCGCGCGCTATCTCGGCGACTGCGCCTCCGGATTGGGCCAGGCGTTCGGCACGCAGGTCTTGTGGTCGGCGGGCACCGCGCCCTTGTTCGTCGGGTCCACCTCGTTGATCCTGGCGACGTAGTCGTTGCTCACCCCGAAGGTCTGCTGCATCATCACCGGGGCCAGCGCCCCGGGCTTCGGGCAGCCGACGTGGTGGTTGCCGAAGGCGTGCCCGACCTCGTGGTTGATGGCGTACTGGCGGTAGGTGAACATGTCACCGGAGAACGCCTTCGCCCCGCGCACCCAGCGGGCCAGGCTGATGATCACCCGGTCCGCGCTGCTGCGGTAGCACGAGGTCTCGTACTTGATCTGGTAGTCGCAGTATTCCTTGCGGTGGTCGGTCTGCGGGGTGGTGAGGCTGAGCCGGAAATCGGGTTTCGCGTTCGGATCGTCGATGCGCTGCGTCCGGACCTTTCCGGTGCTGGTCCAGGACTTGGGGTTGTCCAGCGTGTGGTCGACCATCGCGGCGAACGCCTCGTCTCCCCCGTACTGCACCGGGTCGATCCCATCCTCGATCTCCACGGTGTAGCGGTAGAGCCGCCCGCTGGTGCCGACCACCGGTCCGTGACCGGGCACGATGTGCCAGGTGCCCTTGCCGCGCTGGGTGACCGGACCGCCCTCGGGCAGTTCCGCGGTCGGAATGTCCAGATTGGCCTGGGTCGCCGGCACCTCGGTGACCGTGGGCGGGCTCGCGTTCCCCGCTTCGGCGCGGTCCGATCCCGCCTGCGGGACGACCGCGTCCACGATGACCAGCACGGTGATCACGGCGAGCACCGGAACGGCGTACACGCGCCAGCCGTAGAGCGCCAGCACCCGGCGCAGCCAGGCACCGAGGCCCTTGCCACGCTCTTCCTCCTCGGCGGCGACGGCCGTGCGGTATCCGCTGCCCAGCCTGCGCTGGGCCCGGGCCTCGAACTGGCCCCGCTCCACGAACAGCGGCTCGGCGAGATTCCCCTCGCTGTGCCCGTACTCATAGACCGTGTCGGGTGTCTCCGACCATTCCGGCCACTCCTGCGGGTCCGGCTCCTCGAGGCCGGTGTCCCAGGAGCTTCCCCGCTGCCCCGCATCGGTCGTAGGCCGATCGTTCGGCACGCGGATCGTCCTCCTCTACCGCTCGAATCGGTGCGTTGACAAGGGTGCCACACCGGGTGTCCGCGCGCCGGGAGGCGGGGCCGCGAATTCCGTGCTCGTGCACGCTCAGCTACTGCCCGCTGCCGAATCCCACATATCGAGGATCGCCCTGGCCACGGTGGCCGGTTCCTCCATCTGCGCGACGTGCCCGACCCGGTCGAGCACGAGCAGCCTGCCACGCGGAAGCGCCCGCACCGTGGGAACCGCTTTCGCCACCGTGACCAGCTTGTCCTCTCGCCCCCACACGACCAGCACCGGCGCGGACACCTGGCGCAGCGCCGCCCACACCGAGCCCTTGCCCCTGCGGAACCAGAGCCGGAACAGTTCGGCGCCCGCGCGCATCAGTGCCGCCCCCGCCCAGGGCTGCCGTGCCCGCTCCGCGGCCTCCCGCATCGCCTCTTGGATCCGGTGCTCGGGTATCTCCTCGGGACGCGCGAACACCAGCCGCAGCAGTCGCATCGTGCGCTCCCGCGGGGAGAGGGCGGCCAGCTGTCTGCGCACCGGTTTGCCGACGACCGGAAGACCGGTGAGCAGCAGCCGCGGATCCGAGAGCCGGCGGATGTCGGGCCGCAGATCGGGTACCGCCGGCGAGATCAGGGTCAGCGTGTGCACCAGCTCCGGATGGCGGGCGGCGAGCAGGATCGCGGTCGTACCGCCGAGCGAGTTCCCGACCAGGTGCACCGGTCCGGCATCGAGCGAGGCGATGAACTCCGCGGCGAGCTCGGCCTGCGCGGCCGCGGTGAACGGCCAGTCCCGCGGCGGCTCGGTGTTACCGAATCCGGGCAGGTCGGGCGCGTATCCGGTGACCCTCCCGGCCAGCTGCGCGGCGAGATCGGTCCAGTTCGTCGCGGAGCCACCCAGGCCGTGCAGATACACCGCCTTCTCCGCGCCACCAGGGGTTACCCGGACATGCAGCCGCAGCTCCCCCAGCTCGACATGTTCACCCGGCCACGGTGGGATACTCGGCTCGAGTTCCGGAAGTTCGACGGTCACCCCACCAAGAATGCGCCCCGGGTCAGCCGGCCCGCGATGCGACGGGGCTCACAGTTCGGAGTTTTCCCGGACAGACCATCCCATCGTGAACTACTGACGAGTACGGTTGCTCTCGGTACCCGGCCACCCCGAGTACCACCCGTTCGACTGTGGAGGAGCCGAATGACCGAGACACGGGAGACAACCGTCCGCGGTCGCATGCCTCGAGACGTACGGCGTGCGCAGTTGCTGGCCGCCGCGCAGGACGTGTTCGTGGTGAACGGCTACCACGCGACGGGCATGGACGACATCGCCGAGCGGGCCGGGGTCAGCAAACCGGTGCTCTACCAGCACTTTCCCGGAAAGCTCGAGCTCTACCTCGCGCTCGTGGAAAGCCACGTGGACGCGCTGATCGCCCGGATCCGCGCCGCTCTGGCCTCCACCACGGACAACAAGGCCCGGGTGCGCGCCACCGTCGGGGCCTACTTCGACTTCGTGCACGACGAGGGAAGCGCCTACCAGCTGGTCTTCGAATCGGACCTGCGCGGTGAGCCGGTCGTGCAGGCGGCGATCTCCCGTTCCACGAACGCCTGCGTCAACGAGATCACCGAGAAAATCACCGCGGATGCCGGACTGGACCCGGAGCGGGCACGGCTGCTCGCGGTCGGCCTGGTCGGTATGTCCGAGGTGACCGCACGATCCTGGATCGCCAGCAACCGCACCGTGAACAAGTCCGAGGCGGTCACCCTCATCTCCACCCTCGCCTGGCGCGGTATCGGCGCCGGGTTCCCGCTACAGCACTAGCGGCACAGCACTAACGGCACAGCACTAACGGCGCCTGGCTCGTTCGGTGAGCCGGGCGATGCCGTGCGCCACCTCCCCCGCCCGCTCGGCGGGCAGGATGTGACCGGCCTGGGGGAACTGGACGAATCGCGCGTGCGGGAGCTCGTTCGCGATCACTCGCGCGTGCGCGCGCGGGATCAACCGGTCCCGGTCCCCGTGGTAGATGGTCACCGGGGTGTTGGCGAGCTGGGCGAGTTCACCCGCCCGTTCGTGCGCGAGCAGTGAATCGAGGAACGAGATCATGCTCGCCGGGTGGCAGCGCCCGATCTGCTCGGCGGTCGCGGTCACATCGGCGCGCCGGGCGCCCTTGCCGAAGGTCAGCCGCCGCACCACGGGACGCAGCGCCGCGGGATGGCGCAGGAAGGCCGCGCGGTCACTGCGCGACATGTACCTGCTGAGCACCGCCTCCCCCGCGTACACCCGCAGGGCGAGCTGGCGGGGCAGGCCGAAGGTGAGCTCGGAGAGCCCGCCGGAGGTGGTCGCCACGAACGCGACACCGGCCAGCCGCTCGACAAGTTCGGGATGCTGCCCGGCAAGGGCCATGATCGTGGCCCCGCCCATGGAGTGCCCGGCGAGCACGAGCTTCCCCTTCGGGACCCGGTCGGCGATCAGCTCGGCGAGGTCCTCGGCGATCCGCGCGATCGTGGCCGTTCCGCGTGGGGCGGGCGCCGAACCACCGTGCCCGCGATGGTCGTGGCGCAGGATCCGGGAACCGAACCCGTTGGCGCGCAGGGCATCCACCACCGGATCCCAGGATGTGTGATCCTGGGTCCAGCCGTGCACCAGCACCACGGTCGGTTCCTCGCCCGGCGCGCCCTCATCGCAGACGTGCAGCGCGGTCCCGTCACCGGTGACGAAGCGGTGCGCCAGGGCCGGATCCCACGGAGCGGCGTTCAGCACCGTACTCATCGCTTGAGCAGATTCGCTCGGCGCCAGATCGGCTTGGTGATCCGGCCGATCAGCCCGGACTCGTCCAGGAACGGCATGATCCGCTCCCCGGCCCAGCGGCAGGTCTCCTGCCAGTACGGGTTCCGCGCCGCGGCCCGGCGGCCCTCCTTCGGGTCGATCCCGACCGCGGCGTAGACCTTCGGATTGATCAGCGTGTTCATGATCGCCAGGCTGACCAGCGAGATCAGCAGCTGCTGGTAGAGCAGCTCGAGCTTGCCCAGCTTCGGCATCCCGCGCTGCACCTCCTCGCGCGCGAAGGTGACGTGCCTGGCCTCTTCGAGGACGTGGATGCGGTTGACCATGCGCACCAGCGGCTCGATCTGCTCATCGGACATCATCTCGCGCTGCAGCCGGTCGAGGATCTCCTCGGCGATCAGGATGGCTCCGTACTTGGCCGGGCCGTAGGCGATGAGCGGGAGGATCTTCGCGAGCTGCCGCAGCCAGGGCACCGGCCCGTAGGCCGGGGCGCCCACCCGTTCACAGGCTTTCGCGAACATCGTGGAGTGCCGGCACTCGTCGGCCACCTCGGTGAGCATGTACTGGGCGTGCGCCTGGGTGGGGTCGGTGTTGTAGAAGCTCTTCAGCAGCATCTGCATGAGCAGGGTCTCGAACCAGAGCCCGTTGCTCGCCACGCTGGCGAACTCGTGCTTGGTGAGCTCGACCCGCTGCTCCTCGGTGAGCTGGTCCCACAGCTTGGTGCCGTAGAGGGTGCTGCGGTGTGGTGGCACGAAGTACTTGTCGCCGTCGACCGGCGCTCCCCAGTCGATGTCCACGTCCGGGTCATAGAACTTGTTCGCCGAGGACTTGAGAAGCCGGCTCGCCGTCTTCTCCCGCTCGGCGACCTCGCCCCGAGAGCTCATCGCGCGTGTCATCGGGTGCTCCATTTCTCGATGCGGAGACTTTTTATGTTACCGGAAGTAACAGCTACTTCTGGTAGCATGCGCGCCATGGCAAACCCTGTCAAGCACCACGGCAAGCACCCCTCGAGCCAGTCCGAATCGAGTGGTGACGCGCGGAAAGACCGCTGGCGCTCACACAGGGAAGCCCGCCGCGAGGAGTTCGTGGACGCGGCGATGCGGGCACTCGATAAGCACGGCCCGGAACTGCGCATGGAGCACGTCGCCAAGGAAGCCGGTATCACCAAACCGGTGCTCTACCGGCACTTCTCCGACAAGGCCGACCTCTACCAGGCGATCGGCAACCGGGGCACCGAGATCCTGTTCGAACGCCTGATCCCTGCGCTGAACAGCGAGGAGGCCCCGGTCCCCCGCATCCGCAAGAGCCTGGACGCGTTCTTCTCGGTCATCGAGGACATGCCGAACGTGTACCGGCTGCTCGCCCGGCCCGAGTACCGGGCCAGGGAGACCGATTCGGATGTGGTCACCCAGGACAAGGAGATCATCGCGACCGCGCTCGCCGCCCTGCTCGGCGATTACATGCGCGCCTTCGGGATGGATTCCGGTGCCGCGGAACCCTGGGCCTACGGGGTGGTCGGCATGGTGCAGAACGTCGGCGACTGGTGGCTGGAGCGCCAGACCATGAGCCGGGACGCCGTCGTGGAGTACCTGACCCAGCTGATCTGGATGGCCATCGACGGAGTCGCGAACTCCCACGGGGTCCGCATCGCCCCCGAGCGGCCACTGGAACTGAACAAGATCGTCCAGCTCCACCGGGTGGAGCCGGAGGAGACCGAATCCCGACAGTCCAAAGGAGGGCAGGGATGACCGAAAACCACGACCACGAAGAGGACGGCTACCAGGGCGGGGCGACCGTCCGGACCGGCGAGCAGGAGTTCACCGTCGCGGTGGAGCTGCGCGGGCACTTCCAGCCGATCGACGGGTACTACCGCTGGTACGGCAGGATCGCCGCGCACGAGGCACTGTCGGCCGCGCTCGGCGGGAAGAAGGCCGAAGCCGTGCTGAGCACCCCGGAGGGCGAGGCGAGCTGCCAGCTCTCCGATCCGGATCCGTGGGATCGCTACCGGGTCATGGGCACCTCCACCCCACCGTTCCACGTGCCGAAGACCCTCGAGGAAATCGAAGGCGAACTCGCCGTCTGAGGGCTAGCCTGCTGCGGGTGGAACTGCGCACCGAGCGGCTGCTACTCCGCCCGTTCACTCCCGGCGATCTGACCGCACTGCACACCTGGCACTCCGATCCGGAGGTCGTGCGGTACCTGTTCTGGGACGTGCTCGACCACGACGGCGCCCGGGATCTGCTCGAACGCAGGCTCGGCCGGGTGACCGTCCCCGAAGCCGACGGCGAGTCCATCCACTTCGCGGTGCAATACGGCACCGAGGTCATCGGGGATGTGCACCTGGAACTGCTCTCGGCCGAACAGCGCTGCGCGGAGATCGGCTACGTCTTCGGCGGCGCGCACGCGGGACAGGGCTTCGCGGGCGAGGCGGCCCGTGAACTGCTGCGGTTCGGTTTCGCGGACCTCGCGCTGCACCGGATCGTCGCCAAGTGCGCGGCCGAACACCTGGCCTCGCAGGCGGTGCTGCGCAAGATCGGCATGCGGCAGGAGGCCTGCTTCGTGGAGGCGCTCCGGGTCAAAGGTGCCTGGGTGAGCGAGCAGGAATGGGCGATCCTCGAACACGAATGGCGCGGCTGATGCGACTGCACACCGAGCGGCTGCTGCTGCGCCCCTTCACCGAGGACGACCTCGGGGCATTGCACTCCTGGGACACCGACCCGGAGGTCGTGCGCTATCTGCGCACCGGGATCGCGGATCTGGCCACCAGTGAAGAGCAGCTGACCCGCCGGATCGCGAACACCGCGCTGCCACGCCAGGAAGGTGAGCGGATCCACTTCGCCGTGCAGCTGGCCTCGGAGGCCGTCGGTACCCGGCCGATCGGCGAGGTGAATCTGGACCTGGTCTCCACCGAACACTCGTACGGGGAGATCGGCTATGTCTTCGATCCGGACCACAACGGCAAGGGATACGCCACCGAAGCGGCGCGGGAACTGCTGCGGTTCGGCTTCGATGAGCTCGGGCTGCACCGGATCACCGCGCGCTGCTATCCGGAGAACCACGCCTCCACCGCGGTGATGCGCAGGCTCGGCATGCGCGAGGAAGCCCACTACGTGGCCAATGAATGGCTCAAGGGTGAATGGGCGGACGAGGGTGTGTGGGCGATCCTCGAGCGCGAATGGCGCGGCCGATGCGGCTGAACACCGGGCGGCTGCTGCTGAGCCCGTACACGCCGGAGGACTATCCGGCACTGCGCGCCCTGCACACCGACCCTTCGGTCACCGCGTACATCAGCTGGCCGCCCGACACGCCCGAGCAGACCAGGGCGCTGCTCGACCGGCGCTGCGCACAGGGCGAGCCACCGGTCCAGGGCGGGACCGCGATGACCCTGGCGGTCCGCCTGCCGTCCGGACTACTGATCGGCGAGGCACAGCTGCGCAGGCGCACCCCCGAACCCGCCACCGGGACGATCGGCTATGTGATCGCTCCGGAATGCGCGGGCCTGGGGTACGCGACCGAGGTCGCGGGCGCGCTGCTGCGCTTCGGTTTCGAGTCACTGCACCTCGAGCGGATCACCGGTGAATGCGATCCGGCGAACTCCGCCTCGCGGCGCGTGCTCGAAAAGCTGGGGATGCGCCGCGTGGACCACGTTCGCGGGCATGAACAGGACGTGGTCTACGCGATCGAGGCCGGACGCTACGAGACGTCGAACCCGACGCGCCGCTGGTCGGCGGGTCCCACCTCCACGTAGGCCAGCCGCGCCGTCGGCACGATGACCTTGCGGCCCTTGTCATCGGTGAGCGTGAGCGTCTCGGACTTCCCCGCCAACGCCCCGGACACCAAAGCCTCCACCTCGTCCGGCGATTCGTTACTCGTCAGGACGATCTCCCGAGGAGTCTCCGCGACGCCGATCTTGACCTCCACGCTGACCTCCGTCTTGCTGCCCGTACGGCGCGCCGTTGCCTGCACCGCCGCCGAGCGGTTGTGTCTTCCCACTGTGTACTGTGCCCGTCCAGTCTTTCACCCGGCCGTGCCGCTTCAGCTCAGCCCGAGCTTCTGCATTCGTTTCGCGTGCCCCTTCTGCACTTTCCGGAACAGCGCGCCGATGCCCGCGAGATCCCCGGATCCCTTGATGATCAGTTCCGCGAGGCTGTCCCGCTCCGCGACAACGTACTGCGACTGGGTCAGTGCCTCGCCGAGGAGCCGCCTGCCCCACAGGGCGAGCTTATCTCGCAATCCGGGCTCGCGCGCACAGGCCGCCGCGATCTCGCGCTCGGCGAACTCGGCGTGCCCGGTGTCCGCGAGCACCTCGAGCACGACCTGCCTGGTCTGCTCGTCCACCCAGGTGGCGATCTCCCGGTAGAAGTCCGCGGTCAGCCCCTCCCCGAGGTACACCTTGACCAGCGATTCGGTCCACGATTTGGGCGCGGTCGAGGCGTGCCAGCCGTCCAGCGCGGCGCCGAACGGGGCCATCGCGTCCGCCACGTCCACCCCACGCTCGGCGAGATAGTTGCGCAGCAGCGTGTAGTGCCCCATCTCGGCGGCGGCCATCTCGGAGAGCGCGACCCGCTCGCGCAGCGATGGGGCCTCGCGGGCGTCCTCCGCGAGCCGGTCGAAACCCGCGAGCTCGCCGTATGCGATCGCGCCGAGCAGGTCGGTGACCCCGGGCGCCAGTTCGTCAGCCATGGCAGCGAGGGTAGCGCCTCGCACACACCGAGCCGCTGGCCTTGCGCGGCACCCGTGCAACCAGCGGTTACACTGAACGTGTACGCACCGGACACAACCGGATGCGGGAAACGAAATGTGCGTGCGTCGCTGCATGGCGCTCCCGGCGTCGGCCGGTCGAGCTGCCCGAGACCAGGCGGTGTGCGCTTGGCGATAGAGAGGCGAGAACGCTGCCAACGAACAATACGGATAACGAGAATCACACCGAGCCCGTCGTGCTCGAACACGTGGAAAGCGGTGCCCCGGACGAGGACACCTCGCACCCACTCGAGGCGAAAGCCGAGCTCGACGGGGCCGCACCGAGCTTCGCGGACTTCGGCGTGCACGAGGAGATCGTGCGGGCGCTGCGCGGAGCCGGTATCGAGCACACCTTCGCGATCCAGGAACTCACCCTGCCGCTCGCCCTCGCCGGCGAGGATGTGATCGGCCAGGCCCGTACCGGTACCGGTAAGACCCTCGGCTTCGGGGTGCCCGCCCTCCAACGGCTCACCCTGCCCGGCGACGGGACCCCGCAGGTCCTGATCGTGGTGCCGACCAGGGAACTGTGTCTGCAGGTCACCCACGACCTCACGGACGCGGGCAAGCACCTCGGGGTGCGCACCCTCGCGATCTACGGAGGACGGCCCTACGAACCGCAGATCGCCGCGCTCACCGAGGGCGTGGACGTGGTCATCGGAACCCCCGGCCGCCTGCTCGACCTCGCCGAACAGCGCCACCTGGTGCTCGGCAAGGTGCGCACCCTGGTGCTGGACGAGGCCGACGAGATGCTCGACCTCGGGTTCCTCCCGGACATCGAGCGGATCCTGCGGATGGTCCCGGACGAGCGGCAGACGATGCTGTTCTCGGCCACCATGCCGGACCCGATCATCACCCTGGCCAGGACCTTCCTCAGCCAGCCGACCCACATCCGGGCCGAGTCCACCGACGCGGGCGCGGTGCACGAACGCACCAAGCAGTTCGTCTACCGGGCGCACTCGCTGGACAAGACCGAGGTCATCGCCAGGACGCTGCAGGCACGCGAGCGGGGCAAGACGATGATCTTCACCCGCACCAAGCGCACCGCGCAGAAGCTCGCCGACGACCTGGGCGAGCGTGGGTTCTCCGTGGCCGCCGTGCACGGTGACCTGGGCCAGGCCATGCGGGAGAAGGCACTGCGGGCGTTCCGCTCGGCCAAGGTGGACGTACTCGTGGCCACCGATGTGGCCGCGCGCGGCATCGACGTGCTGGATGTCACGCACGTGATCAACTACCAGTGCCCGGAGGACGAGAAGGTCTACGTGCACCGCATCGGCCGCACCGGCCGGGCGGGCAAGACCGGTGTCGCGGTCACCCTCGTCGACTGGGACGAGGAGCCGCGCTGGAAGCTCGTCTCGGACGCGCTCGGGCTGGACATGCCGGAGCCGGTGGAGACCTACTCCACCTCCGAGCACCTGTTCTCCGACCTGGACATCCCCACGGACGCCACCGGGCGGCTGCCGCTGGCCAAGCGGGAGCGTGCCGAGAAGGAACCGGGCGAGGAACCCGGCGAGGAGCGCAAGCCGCGGCGGCGCAGCCAGTCCACGGGTTCGCGGACCCGCAGGCGCACCAGGGCGGGCAAGCCGGTCTCCGGGCAGAAGGACGGCGCCGCACCGGCGGCTCCCGAGGCCCAGCAGCCCGAGCGCACCACACCGCGGCGCAGGCGGCGCCGCCGCTCGACCAGTTCCTCCGGCTCCTCGCAGACGGGACAGTCCCAGGCCGAGGCGTGATCCGCGAACGATGACCGAAGGCCCGCAGCGCACCCGGTTCCGCCGTCGCCGCGACTATCTGGCCGCCGCCCTCGTGGTGGTCGTGGTCGCGGCGACCTGGATTCTCGTGTGGCAGACCAGCGATGCGCACAACACGAGCTCGCGGACGGCCAATGTCGCCGCGACCATCCCGGACACCCCGGACAAGCCGCCGCCCTCGCTGGCGCAGGTGTGGCAGCAGCCGAGCAGCGCCACCGACACCCCGCTGAGCGTCGGAGCGAACGTGGTCACCGGCTCCGGTGGTTCGGTGGTCGGGCGGGATCCGTTCACCGGGCAGCAGCGCTGGCTATACCGGCGGGATCATCCGCTGTGCACGCTCGGCCAGCAGTGGGGCCGGGTGCTGGCCTTCTACCGGAAGAACGGCTGGTGCGGCGAGATCACCTCGCTGTATCCGGACACCGGCCAGCGCGGCGCGCAG
>NZ_JALM01000114.1 GCF_000737195.2 Sciscionella sediminilitoris | reverse complement strand
TGATTACGGGACAACCTTTACCGCCGTCATATGTCCCACGAACGCAGAGTCGAGGTTCCCGACGTCAGGGTTTTGGGCGTTGTCGAGGCGTGTGGAGCGGTCCGGGGGACCGGTTTACCGCCTTGCGGTCCGCAGCATGCGCCCGAGCCGATCGACGGCACTATTGTCCGCCAGGACCCCGCGCCAGGAGCCTCGGTCGATATCGGGAATGACGTAACACTGTGGTCGGGTAACGGTCGAGCCGGACAGAAGGTCCTCGATCCAGACCTGACCACGGCTGCGGCACCCAAGCCGTAGCCGTTCGCTGGAATGTTTGCACGTGCCGGCTCCGGGTATCTTTTCACCCGAGGGCACCCGCGACCGGTAATCGCACACGGAAGGTGGCGGCCCGAGGGGCGCAGTGGAGGAACGAGGTCCGAGATGACCGAACAGGTTGACGTGGAGCGGCTCAACGGGGATTCGTGTGCGGTCACGATCCGACGTGGGGTGGCCACCACTCACCATCGCGTGACCATGAGCGGTGAATTGTTCGATGACCTGCTCCTTCCTCGAACCGCGGCGACACATGTCGTGGAGCAGACGATGCGATACCTGTTGGAACGCCGCTCGGCCGGCTCCATCCCGCACGACATCGATCTGGACGAGCTGCGTGAACACGACGCCCGCTATCTGACCGCATTACGAAAACGGCTCGCTGGCTGAGGTTCGGCCCGGGATTTCCGTTCCATGGCACGAAGACCACGTAGACAAAACAAGCCAGCAGCTGGAGCTCATAGGAAGCGTGGAAGAGGCCGAGCCCGACGTCGCCCCTACCTACGGCAAGGAGTCCGCCGGAACTCGGCCGAGCCGACCTCGGCGCGCAAGAGGTACTCGGGTTGCCGCTAACGCTTGGGCTTCAGCGCCTTGCGTAATTTGTCGCCTGCCTGCTTGAGGCTGCCCTTCGTCTTTTGAGCCTTGCCCTCCATCTGCCATTGTTCGTTGTCGGTCACTTCACCTGCTTTTTCCTTGGTCTTACCCTGCAATTCTTCAGCTTTGTTCTTTGTCTCGTCATCCATAGACGGGGAGTACCCCCAGGTAGTCGATGTATGCTTGCGCGTTTCGTTCCATGGGGCGCGGGTATGCCAAAGCGGAAGGGAGGGCAGCTATGCCGGAAGAGTTGCGAGTCGAGGATCTCGGAGAAGGTCAGTTCGCGGTCGTTCGGCATGGCCGTGCCGTGTCGCATTGGTATGCTGGTGCTTCCGTGCTCAGGCAGGTGGGCTCCCGGTCTACTCCACGTCGAGTTGTCGAATGTGCCGTGGCGTATCTGACCGAACACGAGGCCGGCGGACGATTGCCGGAGAGTCTTGACCTCGAGCGACTCATGACAACTGACGAGAATTTTTTGACGCAGGTACGCCGGAGACTCGAGGAACCGGTCCGGCTCCCGGAGGACCCGCGGAATCGTCCCAGAGAAGCCGTCAACGCCCTCGAAGAACGAATCACCGAACAGACCCGGGCCATACACGGCGGCGAAGAGCGTCATCCGCGAGCTGTGTCCGCTGAAAGTGGCGAACCGGAGGATGACGATCCCAGCGCGCGCCTGCACACCGTTGAGGAACCACCGGTCTGACCGCTGATCGATACCGCGCATCCGTGCGGACTTCATCGATGAGCGGTGCGGGAGCGGCCAGGCCCCTCGGACTTAGTCTTCGGTGTCCTCCTCCGAACCGGCGGACCCGATCCCGGATGCGGTCCGCCGGTGCTCGAGTCGTTCGCGCTGCGGACGGACCGTGTATTTCGGGTCCTTCGCCGAGGCCATCCCGGCGTGGAAAACGCCGAAGCGGGTGGCCGCCGAGGCCGCAAGCAACGCGAAGCCGGACATCGCACCGAGACTCCGGCTACGCCCGGAAACCGCCGCGCCGACGGCTCCAACCAGTGTCAGCGCCTTGCTCACCCGGAGACAGAGACCGCCCCGGCCTCGGTCATAGGGTTCGGCCACCATGCCGAGCCGGTCGCGCAGACCGGCGGTGGCCGTCAGTTCGCAACCGGCGCCCAGTATCGCGAGCAGTCGTGCCGGTGCGGTCTCGTGCCGTGGTGCGAACAGTGCGAGACCGCCGGCCGCCTGTGCCGCCGAGCCGATGAATACGAACGGCAGTTCGCGGTAGGCGTCGTGCCAGGCGGGCACGGCGGTGTCGCTGAGCAGCGCTGCGGTGTAGGCCGCCACGGCGGGCCCGGTCACGGCGGCAACCGCGGTGGCACCGCCGCCCGCGAGCCGGGCCGTCCTGGGATAACACCGCAGTACCCGCTTGGCCACCGCGAGCCGGGTGAGACGATCGCGCTGAGCCCAGAGCGCAGCGATCCCTGCCGCTGGTGCGTAGCCGGACAGCAGCCACGAACCCACACTCATCGGAGAGCTCGGTTTGAACACCCGAAGCATGTTGAGGAATCGCTCCGGCCTGCCGAGATCGTGCACGAGGGCGCCGAGCGAGGCCAGCGCGGCACCGGCCGAGGCGGCCGTGGTGAGCTGCTGGAGTGCCCGTCGATGGCTGACCGCGGCACCGGCGCCGAGTAGCGAACTCGCTCCGGCGAGCCCGCCGAGGAACAGGTAACCGGGAACATCGGGACTCTGCCACACCGGGGCATTGAGTACCGGGCGGCCGTAGTAGGAGCCGAATTCGGCGTCGGGAACCATCGGTCGTTCCCTGCGCCCGCGTCCGCGCCCGCCGGTGACGGCATCCTTGGTGCGGTCAGCATGGGGCGATCGGGCCATGAGGGCCTCCTCAGTGCTTGGTCAGCGTTTGCCGAGTGTGGAACCGAAGGCGACAGCGGCTATTCCGGCCAGGGTCACCGCAGCTGCGGCGACGTGCCGCCACATCGAGGGCAGATCGCGTGTGGTGACCACGGGGTCCGGCGGCAGCCCGTACACCTCCGGCTCGTCGAGTAGCAAGAAGAACGCGCCTGTTCCGCCTACGCCATCGGTGGGATCCGCGCCGTAGAGCCGCGCCTCGGCGACACCTTGATCCTGCAGCCGTGCTACTCGCTGCTCGGCTCGTTCGTGGAGTTCGTCGAGCGGCCCGTATTGGATGGAATCGGTCGGACAGGCCTTGGCGCAGGCCGGTTCAGCCCCCGCACCGATGCGGTCGTAACACAGGGTGCACTTCCATGCTCTCCCGTCGCCCGGACGTCGATCGATCACTCCGTACGGACAGGCCGGTATGCAGTAGCCGCACCCGTTACAGATGTCTTCCTGCACGACCACGGTGCCGAATTCGGTGCGGAACAGCGAACCGGTCGGGCACACATCGAGGCAGGCGGCGTGGGTGCAGTGCTTGCACACATCGCTGGCCATCAGCCAGCGGAACTCGCCTCCTTCGCCGGGCGTGGTCGGGTTCATCGCGGCGTTTTCCGGCGCGGTGGCCGTACCCTGCTCGGCCATCGCCAGCACATCGCCGGTGTGGTGCATCCCGGCGTCCTGGAACCCGACCGGTTTGCGCTGCTCGATGAACGCCACGTGCCGCCAGGTGTCGGCACCGAGTCCGGCGGTGTTGTCGTAGGACATTCCGGTGAGGTCCAGTCCGCCGGAGGGGATGAGGTTCCACTCCTTGCAGGCGACCTCACAGGCTTTGCAGCCGATACATACCGAGGTGTCGGTGAAAAAGCCCATCCGCGGCGGATGGTCCGGATATCCGCTCACTGTCGCGGGATCGTGCTGTGTTCGTTCGGTCATCTCAGATCTCCGTCCCGGTCTCGTCTGTGATCCCTGCCCTGCGCTGGTATTCCCGGACAAGTGCGTCGCTTCCCGCCGCGTCCGGGCGCCTGCCGGGGCGAATGTCGCAGGCGAAGGCCTTCACCTCCTGGATGTGCACGTTCGGATCGAGAGAAAGCGCGGCCAGCTCGTTGGCCGCGTCCCCGGTGCTGAAACCATTGCGACCCCAGTGGTAAGGCAGTCCGACCTGGTACAGCGTGCGTCCCTGCACGGTGATCGGGCTCATCCGGTCGGTCACGAGCGCCTTGGCCTCGATCACCGCGCGGGAGGTCACGATCGTTGCCCAGCCGAGGTGTTCGATGCCGCGCTGCGCTGCCAGCTCGGGGGAGATCTCGCAGAACATTTCCGGCTGGAGCTCGGAGAGGTAAGGCTGCCAGCGGCTCATCCCACCGGCGGTGTGGTGCTCGGTGAGCCGATAGGTCGTTGCCACATAAGGGAAGACGTCGGAACCGGGTTGGCTGCCGCTCGGCTGCAGGCGATTGTGCCTTCCCCGGTACGGCAGGACTTGTCGCACCGGGTTGCGCT
Organism: Sciscionella sediminilitoris; assembly: GCF_000737195.2. Taxonomy (GTDB): domain Bacteria; phylum Actinomycetota; class Actinomycetes; order Mycobacteriales; family Pseudonocardiaceae; genus Sciscionella; species Sciscionella sediminilitoris. The sequence goes on along the minus strand of NZ_JALM01000114.1, from coordinate 17,059 downwards.
GCTGCGGATAGAGCCGGTTGTCGAAGGGGGAGTCCTGCGGTTCATAGTGCGCGGGCAGCGGACCGTCGACCAGCCCTGCCGGGGCGAACAACCAGGCCTTCCCGTCGTCCTGCATCACGAACGGTTCGTCCCCGGCCAGTGCCGCCGGACCGCGTGCGTCCGGGGAAGGCCGGTAGTCCGGTGGCTTCGTGGCGGCGAAGTCCGCTATGTCGTGCCCGGTCCAGCGCTGCTGCTCGGCGTCCCACCACACGAGCGCCTTGCGTGTGCTCCACGGCCGACCGTCCGGGTCCGCCGATGCGCGGTTGTAGAGGATCCTGCGATTGGCAGGCCAGGCCCATCCCCATTCGCCCGCAACCCAGCTCTGCTTGATGCCCGGGGTGCGCCGCGCGGCCTGGTTGACGCCCTCGGCGCGCACGCCGCAGTAGATCCAGCAGCCGCATGCCGTGCTGCCGTCCTCGGTGAGCTGCTCATAGCTGGACAGCGGCCGGCCCTCGGCGTCCCAGCCGTTGATCTCGGCGAGCACCGCATCGGCCTTGGGTTCGGCGATTCGGCCGTGTACGGGGTAATCCCAGGTCAGGTCGAGCACCGGGCGGTCGGCCTCCTCGGTACTGCCGGCCAGCTTCTCCCGGATACGCCTGCCGAGGTGGTAGGTGAACCACAGGTCACTGCGCGCCTCACCGCCCGGTTCGACGGCGGTGTGGTGCCACTGCAGCATGCGCTGCGTGTTGGTAAAGCTGCCGTCCTTCTCCGTATGCGCGGCGGCAGGTAAGAAGAACACCTCGGTGCCGATGTCCGTGGTGGACAGTTCGCCACTCTCGATCTCAGGGCCGTCCTTCCACCAAGTGGCGCTCTCGATGAGAGAGAAGTCGCGGACCACCAGCCAGTCGAGGGCCGCCATGCCGAGCCGCTGCAGTTTCGCGTTCGCCGATCCGACCGCGGGGTTCTCGCCATAGAGGAAGTAGCCGACGCACTCCCGGTCGATCTGGGCCATCACGGTCTCGTAGGTGCTGTGGCTGCCGGTCAGTCGTGGCAGATAGTCGAAGCAGTAGTCGTTTTCCTCGGTCGCGATGTCACCCCACCATGCCTTGAGCAGGCTGGTGAGATAGGCGCCCATGTTCGCCCAGTACCCCTTGTCGGTGCTCTCGGCCACCAAGAAGGCCGCCCGGTCTTCGTTGGCGTGCGCGTGCGGCATCGGGATGTAGCCGGGCAGCAAGTTGAACAGGGTCGGGATATCGGTAGAGCCCTGGATCGAAGCGTGGCCGCGCAGTGCGAGGATCCCGCCGCCGGGCCTGCCGATATTGCCGAGCAACGCCTGCAGAATGGACGCGGTGCGAATGTACTGGACCCCGACGGTGTGCTGGGTCCAGCCGACCGAATAGACGAATGCCGTGGTCCGGTCCCGCCCGGAGTTCTCGGTGAGATATTCGCAAACGCGCAGGAACTTCTCCCGAGGCACTCCGCATACCTGTTCGACCATCTCCGGTGTGTACGCGGCGAAATGACGTTTGAGGATCTGGAAAACCGTGCGTTCGTGGCGAAGTGTCGGGTCGCTGGGCGCGCCACCCGAGCGCGCTCCGCCGGACCCGTGCGCCTCACCGCGCCCTGCTGCCCGCACATCCGCGCCAGCGCGGTCCTCGTATTCCATATCCCGCTCACCGGAGGCGGCCTGCACCAGAGAATCCTCGTACTGCCAGGTGTGGAAGTCGTAGTGCCGGTCCTTGGCGTCGAATCCCGAGAAGAACCCATCGAGGTCTTCGGGACCCGCGTACTCCTGCGTCACGATCGAAGCCGCGTTCGTGTAGTGCAGCACGTAGTCGTGAAAGTACTTCTCCTCGGTGAGCACATAGTTGACGATGCCGCCCAGGAAAGCGATGTCCGTGCCGGCGCGCAGCGGCACGTGCAGATCGGCGAGCGCGCTGGTTCTGGTGAACCGCGGGTCGACGTGAATGACCGGGGCACCGCGTGCCTTGGCCTCCATCACCCATTGGAAGCCGACCGGGTGGCACTCGGCCATGTTCGAGCCCTCGATCAGGATGCAGTCGGAGTTCTGCAGGTCTTGCTGGAATGTCGTGGCGCCGCCGCGACCGAAGGAGGTGCCCAGACCGGGCACCGTCGAGGAGTGTCAAACCCGTGCCTGGTTCTCGATCTGTACCGCGCCGAGCGCGGTGAACAGCTTTTTGATCAGGTAGTTTTCCTCGTTGTCCAGTGTGGCACCGCCCAGGCTCGCGAACCCCAAGGTGCGCCGGGTACGGGCGCCGTCTTGTTCCCACTGCCAGCGTGCCCGGCGGGTCTCGATCACCCGCTCGGCGATCATGTCCATCGCTGTGTCGAGGTCGAGTCGTTCCCAGCCGGTGCCGTACGGTCTGCGGTAGAGCACCCGGTGTTCCCGGCCCGGACCTGTGGTCAGTTGCAGGGATGCCGAGCCTTTCGGACACAACCGGCCGCGGCTGACGGGGGAGTCCGGGTCACCCTCGATCTGGGTGACCTTTCCCTCGCGCACGTAGACGTTCTGGCCGCAGCCCACCGCACAGTAGGGACACACCGACTTGACGACCCGGTCGGCCTCCTCGGTGCGTGGCGATATGTCCGCGCTGCCGCGGCTTTTCGCTGCGGCGCCGCGTCCGCTGCGGTCGGTACCGGTGAACTGGCGGAGCACGGGCCAGCCCAGCCATCCTCGTGCGGCCACGGTCACCTCCGGATCCGGTGCTCTGCCTCTCGGCGGGTACCCATCCGGGAGGCAAATATGCATCCGGTCATGGTCGCGGGTCCACCGGATACGGTCTGCCGGTCAGGGCGCGACGGTCCTCGTGGTCGCGGATCGTGACCCGATTCCGGTCGAGTAACTCCAGCAGCGGCACGGCCACCCTCCTGCTGGTGTCCAGCACACGGCGCGCCTGACTCATCGTGAACGGAGCGTCGAGGGTGCCGAGTCTGCGTGCTGCTTCGTTAGGGGCATCGGGCAACAGATAGACGCCGTCGGCTATGCGGAGCAGCTCGCCCCGGTAGACGGCGACGGCGAGGTGCTCGGTGCGCAGCCCGGCGTCGGCGAGTTCTGGCTGGTCAGGAGCGGCGAACGGGCGTCTGCGCATGCGGGCGTACAGCCGCTCGAGTGCCTCGGCCGCACCGGCGGGCAACACCGGACTCGCGGTACGGGAACGGACACCGTGCTCGTCGAGGACGAGGTCTTTGCAGGCGGCGACGAGCGGTGCGAGCAGCTCCCGTCCGGGCAGCCCCAGCGCGCGGGCCACGATAGCGGGAGCAAGGCCGGGGGACAGCGGTCGTTGCCGCGCGTGCTGCTCCACGAGCCGGGTTAGTTCCCGTGTCCAGCCTTGCCAGCGTGCAGGCGCCACCCACCAGCCGGACACCGCCACGACCCCATCCGGAACGCATGCGTCCGGCTCGACTATCCCCGAGGTCACCAGTCGGTGCACCCGTACACTGCCACGCCTGTGTACCTCGGTCGCCGGGTCCGGGGCACCGGTGAGTGCGGCGAGTTCGACGTCCCGGTGTGCGGCGGCACCGCGATGATTCAACCGCGGCGGGTCGATGTCCAGAGCCACCGCTCCAGCTACCTCACGGGTGCCGGGGGCGCGCAGGATGAGCCGTTCACCAGTGTGGATCGGCAGCGGATGCCGCAACCGCAGCCGGGCGGTGCGTTCGCCGAGCGGGCGCAGATGCACCGAAACGGCGGCAGCGCCCACGTGCAGCATCGGCGTGCGTGGCAGCCGGTGGCCCTCGTCGATCCGCACGTCCATAGTGGACACTGCGGCCCATCGGCCCGGTGCGAGCAGGGCAGCGCCCCGGTGGACGCGGTCGCGAGAGACACCGCGCAGGTTCACCGCTACCCTCGCCACCGCCGAGGAGTAACCCACCGGCTGCTTGAGCCGTTCCATGCCCTTGACGCGCACCGGCTGTCCGGACGGGGACAGCACCAGCTCATCGCCGACCCCGATCGTGCCGCCGGTCAGTGTCCCGGTCACCACCGTTCCCGCGCCACGAACCGTGAACACCCGGTCCACCCACAGACGCGTGGCCGAGCTGGGCTGGGACGGCATCCGCGCCACAAGGCGTCCCAGCGCTGCGCGCAAGGTGTCCAGTCCCGCGCCGGTGATACCGCTGACCGCGACGGCCTCCGCTCCGGCAAGGGAGGTGCCCGCGAGCCTTCGGCGTACCTCGGCCAGCGCGGGTCCGGCAGGAGCGAGGTCAGTGCGGGTGACCGCGATGACCCCGTGTTCGACGCCGAGGGCCTGCAATACGGTCGCGTGTTCCTCGGTCTGCGCGGACCAGCCGCCGTCGGCGGCGACCACGAGCAGGGTGGCGGGCACCGGGCCGACACCGGCCAGCATGTTCGTGATGAAGCGCTCGTGTCCGGGTACATCCACGAACACCAGATCGTCGTGGCCGCCGAGAGACATCCAGACGTACCCGAGATCGATGGTCATACCGCGCCTGCGCTCCTCGGCCCATCGGTCGGGCTCCATCCCGGTCAGCGCCCGCAACAACGTGGACTTGCCGTGGTCGACATGGCCCGCGGTGGCGATCACGTGCATGCGCGCACCGCTTCCGCGAGCTGTTCGTCCGCATCGGCGGGTACACAGCGGAGATCGAGCAGGCATCGTCCGGCTTCGATCCTGGTGACCACGCACGGGCGTCCCGCACGCAACATGTCGGCGAATCGCTCCGGAAGCGCTATGGCCCAGCCGGGTAGCCGCGCTTGCGGAGCACCTCCGCCACCGACGACGCCAGTCGAGGGCACGGCCTCGGCGGGCACGCCGTCGGCGGCGAGGTCGGTGACGAGTGCGCTGGCTCGCCGATGCAGCCAGTCGGGATCGGCGTGCAGGGCAGCACGTACCGGAGAGTCGGCAGCGTCGAGCAACGTCGCCTCGAGCGCGGCGAGCGTGAGCTTGTCGACCCGCAGCGCGCGGGCGAACGGATGACCGCGCAGTCGCCGCACAGAATCCCGCCTCCCGAGTAATAGCCCGGCCTGTGGCCCGCCGAGTAGTTTGTCGCCACTCGCGGTCACCAGGTTCGCCCCCGCGCTGAGCCAGCTCTGTGCGGCTGGTTCATCGGGCAGCAGCGGGTCGGAGTGCAACAGTCCCGAACCGAGGTCCGCCACCACGGGAACCCCGAGACCGGCGAGTTCGGACACCGACACCGAGGAGACGAAACCGCGGACAGTGAAATTCGAGGGGTGCACCTTCAGCACGAACCCGGTTTGCGGTCCCAATGCCGCAGCATAATCGGAGAGTGCCGTCCGGTTGGTGCTGCCGACCTCACGCAGCCGGGCCCCGGTAGCGGCGAGGAGCTCGGGTATCCGGAATCCGTCGCCGATTTCCACGAGTTCGCCGCGGCTGACGATGATCTCCTGATCGTTCGCGAGGGCCGCGGCGGCCAGTGCCAGTGCGGCCGCACCGTTGTTGACCACGAGCGCATCCTCGGCCGCCGGGACTGTCCGGCACAGCGCGGTCGTGGCCGCCGTGCCACGGCGGGCGCGAGTACCGTTGCCGACGTCGTACTCCACGTCGACGTATCCCGCGGCCTCTCGTATCGCTTCGCGGGCGCGGGTGGATAGCGGCGCCCGGCCCAGATTGGTGTGTACCACGACCCCGGTGGCATTAAGTACCGACCGTAGCGAGCACGGCCGGACCGGGGCCGCGGCCAGCACGGCGTCGACCACTCCGTCCGGCCGGAGATGACCGGCACGCACAGCGTCCTGTGCGGCATGGACCGCGCGCTTGAGAACAGCCGGATGGAGCTGCTCGCGCATGGCGGTCAACCGTGGGTCGGCGAGGATGGTGTCGGTGCCCGGCACGGTCCTGCGGGGATCGGTCATCGGCATCAGCCCACCACCAGCCGAGTGTCTGTCGTTTCGGTCAGCTCCCCGATGACCGGCGCGCCTGGTATCTCTCCGGCGATAAGTAGCCCGCCCGAGGTCTGCGCGTCGGCGAGCAGGAGCCGGTCAACCTCGGCCACCTCGGCACCCCAGCTCGTATACGGCCACACCCAGTCCAGGTTGCGCCGAGTGCCGCCACTGACGAACCCTTCGGCAGCCGCCGCGCGGGCCCCATCGAGATAGGGCACAGCGCCCGGATCGATCCGGGCGCTGACCCCGCTGGCGCGTGCCAGTTTGTACAGGTGCCCGAGCAAGCCGAATCCGGTGATGTCCGTTGCGCAGCGCACCCCGCACCGGACCGCGTTCTCGGATGCCGCCCGGTTCAGTGTCGTCATGGCCGCCACTGCCTGTTCGAATCGGTCACCGGTGGCCTTGTGCCGGCTGTTGAGTACCCCGATCCCGAGCGGTTTGGTCAAGGACAACGGGGTGCCGGGCCGACCGGTGTCCAATCTCAGCAACCGGTCCACGCTGCCGAGTCCGGTCACGGCAAGTCCGTACTTCGGCTCGGGATCGTCGATGCTGTGCCCACCCGCAAGTGGGCAACCGGCCTCCCGTGCGACATCTCCACCGCCGCGCAACACCTCAGTCAGTAACTCGATGGGCAAGGTCGCCCGCGGCCATCCGACCAGATTCACCGCAAGCACCGGATGGCCGCCCATGGCGTACACGTCGGAAAACGCGTTCGCGGCAGCGATCCGACCCCAGTCATACGCACAATCCACAACCGGAGTGAAAAAGTCGGTCGTGGCGATGACAGCGGTATCCCCGTCGAGCCGGACGGCCGCGGCGTCATCCCCGTCGTCGAGCCCTACCAGAAGCTCACGCTGGCCCGTGTTCTGACCGACGAGCCCTGAGACCGCCCGCTCCAGCTCGTCTGGAGGAATCTTGCACGCACACCCACCCCCGTGGGCGTATTGAGTCATCCGCACGGACTCAGACATCCAGGCGTCCTCCTGCGCTTCGACCGGGCACACGTTGCCATGGTGACTACCCCGCCGGGAAACGACGCAAACCTGAATCTGAGAGAGGAGGTGGCGGAGGGGAACGGGAATCGAACCCGCCAGGTCGAGATGCTCGACCTCGTCGGTTTTGAAGACCGCGGCGCCCACCAGGACACATGCCCCTCCACGCAGGCGACGGAGCGCGAGCCTACCAAGCTCGGCAAACCGTGGGCTCTGCAATGAAGCAGGATCCTCATCGTCGTCGGCCTTATGCCGAAATCTGGTAGGTCCCTACGGTGTGTGCTCGCCGACCTGCGCCGGCTGGCCTCGCCTTTGTCCGTCTCGGCGCCGGGCCACTGGCGGATGGGCGCACGGACACCGCTTGATCGCTCAGAATGGGTATGGTGTCGGCGTCTCCCACTCGTCGCGTTGGCTGGCCGGGATGCCGGTGACTATTGGCTCACTTGCCTCGTTGACCCCGTCTGGAATAGGGCACACTGCTGACGGGCACGCGCGCGGTACCAGAATGGGGAACGGCCACCGGGTGGACGGCGTGGAATCTGGTGGCGCTCCAAGGCTTTTCGGATGGTAGCGCGGGCTTGACCGGTCACCATCTCGATCTGTATCGCTGACAAGCCTGCGTCGCAGTACAGTGCCCGCAAAGCATCTGGACACAGGTTTACCGGGACCGGGAACCGTTCCCACAGGGGCCGTCCCGCGGGCACGTGCGGGATCCGGTACCGAGTCAACAGGTTCGCGACCCGTTCGTCGGCGTACAAGGCGTGGATCAAGGCGATGCCACCGGGAGCCCGCCCCGAAGCGCGTACCCGCAAACCAGCATCGTGTGCAGTACGTATCGTGCTGCCGTAAGGAGCGTTGAGTTGTGCGCTGATTTCGCGCAGCGACAGACCGTCTTCGTTGTAGAGCTCGGACACCAGCTGCACATTCAAGGTGTGCCGATCTGCTCGGTCCCCGCCCCCGCGGGGCCGCCGAGTGATGCCCCGCTCGACCAGCCGGGTGCGTACCCGTCGCTCCGGAACGCTGAATAATTTCGCGATCTGGCGCGACGACAAGCGCTGGGCAAGGTAGAGCCATGCCAGTTGTTCGGTCAGTCCCGCTGGATCGGTCACGCGCCGCGCCGGACGCCGGCGCCCGCTTCCACGTGGGGGAATCTTCATTCCGGCCGTACGCAGCACCTGTGTTACACGAGGGCGCGAAACCTCTAAGGTGCCCGAGATCTGTCGGATCGATAGGCCACCGCGTTGGTAGGCGCGTACTATCCGCGTCTCGAGCGCAACATCATGGTTGCCTCTCGTCCAGCAACATGTCGACGCCGCGTTAGTAGCTCTGCCCATATGCGCCACTACCCTCCTGCTCTTCGCAAGGTAGAAGCCATCAGGGCAGCAGCACCCGGTTGGTGGTGGGCCTCATCACCGCGTTCCAGTGTTGCTGGTCCTCGCCGCACAAGCAAGCATTGTGTGAATACTACGTCTATTCCCGTGCGGCGAGTGCGGCTGATCGAGCGATTCCGGCGGGTTGTCGTGTTGACGGGAACGGTTGACGGGAACGTTCGCGGGATACTCGAGCTGGCGGAGAACGGTTAAACTCGTGCAACCGCGGGCACCGAAACGTTGCTGGCCTGCGAAAGCCTGCTAGCGGGCTCAGATCAGCTAGAGGGGCGATCTTTTCGTGCCGGTAACGACAACTTCGCCCACGCTTGAGAACGAGAAAACGTATCGCGAGTTCTGGTCTGAGGCGACCGGGCGGCGAATGCCGCGGTGTTGTCGCGGGCGCAGCGTCAAACGGCTGGCGAACGGACGAGGCCGAGCGCGCGCCGATGTAGCCTTGACCGGTAAACGCTATTCGAATCAGGGTTGTTTCGAGTAGTCAGAAGCCCTCTGAGAAGGGACTGCATCATGAACTGCTTTGACTGCGCCGAACATGGTGAATTCAAATCCGCTGTGGCGATCTGCACGACGTGTGGAGCGGGAGTATGCCGAGACTGCGCACATGTTGGTGTGAGTACGATTAAGTACCCATCGGGCTTCTCCTCGGCCGAAGAAACCTTCGTCGAGACCCGCAAGCTTGCATGCCGTGTCTGCACGGCAGCGCTGAGCGCTCATCACGCCCAGGCTTATCGGTTTGTGCCCGCCGGGGAATCCGCACCCGTGTAGCGTGGCCACAGACGGGAGATTGCGGAGTGCCGGGTGGGGCGGTGTGGGATGCCGCCGACGAGCGGCTCTCCGGGAAGACCGTTCCGGAGGTGTTTTGGTGCGGCTCTGGAATGATGCCAGTCCGCTCGCCGAATACCGGCCCAGTTTCTCAGGTGGACCTTTGCCGGATGGCTATATGGTGCGTGGCTGTTCCAAGTTTCAGGGTGAAAACTGATTCGAGGTCTGTCAGCGGCAATCCCGCCAGATACCAGGCACAGGCTGCCGATGGCAGCACGTCGGACGGTGCTCCGGAAGTGGAAAGGTGCCACTGACTGCCGTCTCGGAACTCGATGCTCGCTTCGTGCGGTCCGAGAACGGCCGCGACCATGGCATGTGGGTATCGCAAGAGGATCGCAGTCGTCCGGTCTCCCTGCTCCTCGTCATCGGCTAAACAGTCGGTGAGCACTGCGGCTTGGGATAGCAGTGTTGGGCGCGCATGATCGATCGGGCAGAGCAGGTGTGATTCGGTCTCGTCGGCGGATGCTTCGGTGATGGAGCTGAAAGCTGCTCTGCGGACAAGGCGGATTTCGCGCGTGGCCCGGTCGAGGTGAGCTGAGACTCGCAGCGCCAAGGAGGATTGGTGATCAGGAGTGTAGGTCGGCAGTCTGGTCAAGACATCTCCACCGGACTACCGCACATCGCGATGGGTAAACGTACGTGCGGTGGGTATCCACAAGAGGACGACCCGTCTGGAGAAGGAAAGACATGCCGATCGGCGACAGCGAGGAAACCATCAGGCTGCATGTGGACGAGAGCACCTACCGAGTCGTGGTCGACCCTCGCAGAACGGTACTGGATCTCTTGCGTGAGCAATTGGAGATCTTCAGTGTCAAGAAGGGGTGCGACCACGGACAGTGCGGCGCGTGCACAGCGCTGGTGGACGGGAGACGTGAGCTCACCTGCCTACTGCTCGCCGTGACCTGTTCCGGCGCGGAGATCATCACTGCCGCGGGCCTCACCGGAGTTGGGTACCGGCTTCAGCGTGCGCTCGTCGAATGCGATGGGCTCCAGTGCGGCTACTGCACTCCCGGCCAGGTCTGCTCAGCTGTCGGCATGCTCGACGAGTTCACCCGGCGGACACCGAGCAACGCGGCCGACGACGTTCGTGCTGATCCGGAATGGACCGAAAAAGAGATCGCGGAACGGATGAGCGGCAACATCTGCCGCTGCGGTGCCTATCGCGGCATCCGCGCCGCGATCCGGCAAGCGGCACGGAACGAAAACACGGAGGCCGAATGAAACCGTTCGCCTACGGCAGGCCGGCGACCGCAACCGAAGCAGTGCGGTCAGCCGCCGCGGACCATTCGGCCGCGTTTCTCGCCGGGGGCACGAATCTGGTCGACCATCTCAAGCTCGGTGTTCGCAGTCCCAGCCGGATCATCGATGTGACAGCGGTGACTTCGGACCGTATCGAGGAATGCGGTGACCTACTGGTCATCGGCGCCGGTGTCCGCAACAGTACCCTTGCCGCGGATCACAGGATCCGCGAACGGTACCCGGTACTGGCCAGAGCCCTGCTTTCCGGTGCTTCCCCGCAACTGCGCAACGTGGCAAGTACCGGAGGTAATCCGTTACAGCGCACCAGATGTGTCTACTTTCAGGATGTTTCTGCGCCATGCAACAAGCGGACCCCCGGCTCGGGTTGCTCGGCCATCGGCGGATCCACACGCCACCACGCGATCCTCGGTGCCTCCACCAGCTGCCTCGCGACGCATCCCTCGGACATGGCCGTCGCACTGGCCGCGCTGGACGCACGAGTGCGATTGCTGGGGCCCAGCGGGGAACGCACACTGCCGTTCACCTCGCTGCATCGGCTTCCGGGCGATCAACCGCAACATGACACGGTACTCCAGCATGGCGAACTGATCACCGCGATCGAGCTACCACCGCTGCCGATCGCCCGCTGCTCCGCCTACCGCAAGGTACGTGACCGCGAGTCGTATGCCTTCGCGCTGCTTTCGGTCGCAGCCGCGCTCTCGGTCAACGCCGGTGTAATCCAGGACGTGCGCATCGCGTTCGGCGGCGTCGCGCACAAGCCATGGCGTGCCTACCGCGCCGAAGATGCGCTGCGCGGCGCACCGGCAACCGAGAAGAGCTACCGCAACGCCGCACAAGCCGAACTCGAGCAGGCTCGCCCCCTAGAGGGCATCGACGGTGGCAACGCGTTCAAGGTCCCACTCGCGACACGGACATTGGCCGCCACGTTGCGTGAGCTCGCTGAACAGGAGGGCACCGGATGACCGAACTCTTGGAAACAAACGCCGTCGGCACCGAAATGCTCCGTGTCGACGGCGCCGCGAAGGTGACCGGAACCGCCCCATACGCCTACGAAGCAGACCTCGCCGACGCCGTGTACTGCACCGTGGTGCAAGCTGGGATTGCCCGTGGTCGAGTGATGAGGATGCACACAACCGAGGCCGAGGCGATGCCCGGTGTCCTTCGGGTACTGACCCTGTTCGATGCCGAGCGAATCGCCGACACCAGCGACACCGAGCTGGCGATCATGCAGGACGACCGGGTGCCGTTCCGGGGCAGGATCATCGGACTGGTCATCGCCGAAAGCTCGGAGACCGCCCGACACGCCGCAGACCGAGTCGTGATCGAGTACGAGCAATGGGACCACGACGTCGTGCTCGGCGAGGACCGTCAGGACCTGTACGCCAGCTCGGACTTCGCCGCCGACAGCGAGGAAGGGGACGTGCGCGCGGCGCTGCCCGGCGCGGCGGTGCGGATCGAGCGCCGCTACGCCACAGCCATGACCTACAGCAGCCCGCTCGAACCGCACGCGAGCACCGCCCTGTGGGATAAGGGAACGCTGACACTGTGGGACTCCACTCAAGGAGTACACCCGGCACGCGCCACGATCGCGTCGCTGTTCGGGCTGCCGCAGGAACGGGTACGGGTCGTCTGCCCATACGTCGGCGGCGGGTTCGGGTCAAAAGGCACCGTACACGCCCACACCGTTGTAGCCTCCCTCGCTGCCCGCCTGGTACCTGGCAGGCCGGTGCGGCTGGCTCTGACACGCCAACAGATGTTCATCCACACCGGGTACCGCACACCGACGATCCAGCGCATCCGGCTCGGCGCGGACGATGAAGGCAGGCTTTCCGCGATCGCGGTCGACGTGGTGGAGCAGACCTCGCGCATCAAGGAGTTCGCCGAACAGTCTGCCATGCCGGCACGAGTGATGTACGCGGCACCGAACCGGCACACCACACACCGGCTCGCCGCGCTGGATGTGCCGGTACCGTCCTGGGTCCGTGCCCCCGGCGAGTGTCCCGGCATGTTCGGCCCGGAAGTCGCCATGGACGAGCTCGCCAGCGAGTTGAACATTGACCCCATAGAGCTACGGGTACGCAACGAGCCCGCACGCGACCCGGACACCGGGAAGCCGTTCTCCACCCGGAACCTCGTGGCCTGTCTCCGTACTGGCGCGAAGCGATTCGGCTGGGCAGGACGCGACCCACGCCCCCGCACGCGCCGAGACGGCGACTGGCTGCTCGGCACCGGTGTCGCCGCCTCGATGTACCCGGTGAACCGTCAGGAAGCGACCGCCCGCATCCGATACACGGTCGGCCGTTACACGGTAGAAATCGGCGCGGCGGAACTAGGCACCGGCACCTGGACCACACTACGCCAGATCGCCGCGGACGCCCTCGCTATGCCCACCGAGTCAGTGGAGCTACGTATCGGGGACACGGCATACCCGACCGCATCGGTGGCGGGCGGTTCCTCCGGAATGACCACCTGGGGAACCGCCGTAGTGGACGCGGCACGGGCAATGCGAAAGAAATTCGGCGCCGCCCCACCCGACGGCGCCGAAGCTCACGGCAAGACCTCGAGCAACCCGGCAGCCGAGCAGTACGCGATGTACGCTTTCGGCGCCCAGTTCGCCGAGGTGCGGGTACACGCTGACACACGAGAGATCCAAGTTTCCCGCCTACATGGCACTTTCGCAGCCGGCCGGATCATCAACCCGGTCACCGCACGCTCGCAGCTCCTTGGTGGCATGACCATGGGGCTTTCGATGGCGCTGCACGAAAACGGTATTTGCGATCCGTGCACCGGGCACGTGGTCAATGATGATCTCGCCGAGTACCACGTACCCACCAATGCCGATATCGCCGAGCACAGCGCCGACTGGATCGACGAACACGACCCGTATGTCAACCCGATCGGCAGCAAAGGAATCGGCGAGATCGGGATCGTCGGCACCGCCGCCGCTGTGGTCAACGCCATCTACCACGCAACCGGAATACGTGTGCGCGACCTGCCGGTAACGCTCGACAAACTGTTCTAGCACGGTGTTCTGCCCGAGGTACTAGGCGCTGCCCATCGGTTAATTCCGAGGCGAGCGCCAACGCTTCGTCTAACGATTCCCTGCTCGTCCGCGGATCGGAGTCGGCTGGCCGACAGGTTCGGTCGTCACCTCGGCCACGTTCGTCGCTGTGGAGGTTTCGACGTGTGATGCAGTGGATGCGACAATTTCCGGACGGGCTCGCATGGGAAGGGTGTTGACCCAGGCATGGGGCCCGGCGTTGAAGGCGCGGGCGGAACAAAACACCCCGCGCAGAACAGCACAGGCGCACCACCGGAGCGAACGCCGCACTCGCAACATCAGAGTCGTCGGTCTTCCTGCGATCGCTGCATCAGCCAGCGTACGCTGATAGCGGCTATGCACCCGGGACGACATCGTTCCGCACCGCGGGCACCGCGCCCAGCCCGATCTCGCCGAGCCCCAAATCTCCGTGCCCGCATCGCAAGCCTTCACCGAATCGACCACCACATCCGTGAGATGAGGAAGCAAATCCCTTAGACAGAAATCATTATTAGCATGACACGATAATATTATTCCATTCTGGACAGTCCGTAACGGACAGTTACGCACGTGTCTTCACGAAAAGTGCGGCAGAGCTGTTACCGCGAAAGACCCCAGGAGCCTTTTGAGAGGGCGGTCGGAGTCGCCAGTGGTTGGCTGCCTCCTGGACCACGCCGCTGCCTCCTTCCGCACGAGCTGCGTCATTCCTGCCGCAGCATTGGCGCGCGCACACCGCCGTGGCGGGGTCAGCCTGTCGTCGACAGCTGGGACGGTTGCTGGCAGTCGGAGTGTGCTTTGGGCGAGCGATTCGTGAGTGGCGCCGGTGGTTTGATGAGTGCTACTCGCGGCGTTCGGTGTCGGTGGTGAGCCAGCGGGCGACGTCAACGAGTTTGAGGTGGGTATCTTGGGATGCGCTGGTCAGCATTTGGAAAGCTTCGGTGTCGCCGACGTTGAAGCGTTCGCGCAGGATGCCTTTGGCTTGGCCGATCTCGTCCCGGGTAGCCAGGGCGCGGCTCAGGTTGCTGGCTTGGTCGGCGCCGTAGAGCAGCAGCGCGGCGTGCAGCCCGAACAGACCGGCGGTGAGCTGGGCCGAAAGGTCGAACACGTGCGGTTGGGCGGCGTAGAGGTTCAACGCGGCCCGCCAGCCCGGGGCAGTGGACAACTCGGTGGAGCACATGGCGCGGTAGCCGGCTTCGACCGCGGCCGGTGCGAAATCTGGCCAGCGAGTGGCGTCTTCGTCAGCCAGGTCGTCGGCTACCACCAGTCCGGTCGGTGGCGGGTCTTCCGCGGCGGTGATGCAAGGGCCTTCGTGTAGGGAATTCTGCAGCTCGTCAAGCTTGCGGACATCCTCACTGGTGGGAGCCCGCGAACTGACCCGATTCTGCTCCGTCAGGGAGATACCCCCGGCATCCGCGCCGGGCACGGTGTCCACGGCTGCGGCCATGATCTGGTCAAGGGTGGCTTCCAAATCGGTGAGGCTGCGTGTTCCGGTGATGCGCTGCGCGGCGGTGCGCAGGCTGGTTATGAGCTGGTCGGTATGTTCGGGCTGCAAAAGGTACCTTCCACGAAGGGCGCCCGGCCCGCCATGAGGAAATGCTGAAGGTCCGCTCGGTCTCAATTGGGGCCAGGTACCGAGTATCTGGTCAGGACGACCACCATCGCGACCGCCCTATTCTTGGGGTTTACCCACACAAGGGCTGACGTTAACGCTTCCGGCCGCAGCCACCCGGCCGTCGGGAAGCCGGCCGGTCCGACAGTTCACTACACGGCGTGGGCCGAGCCTGGACCAGGTCGATCCGTTCTCAAACGACGGTGCAGCTCATCCGGTATCGGCCAGCAGAGTTGTAGCGCGCCGGGGATCGCCAGCCACCAGAGTATGAACTGCCAGAAGGCCAGCTGCTGCCCAAAATTGTTGCGCTGAATACCAGTGGACAGCACAATCACGCGGTCATTGCGAGGGTCCTGGTTAGGGCATCCTGCTCACCTGCTGCTCGTCGCGATGCCGATCGGCGGATGGGAGACGGAGGTGCAGACTGTTGTTGGTCCTGAGTCGGGAAGTCTGTGCCCCTGCTGCTACCGCACCGGCGGACTCGGGTACCGGGAAGGACTCGCCGAAGAACATGGTTGGTCAGTACAGGAGAAGTAACGAGCGAGGCGGTGCAGGATGAACTCCGGCAGCTGTTACTCGTAACCACGCCCTCCGTCCCGGGGTGCAGCGTTGACATGCTCTTGCTTGGCCCACCGGATGCGGTAACACGCCTCGTTTGACCGTCGCGTATGGCCCCAACCCGCCCGTAGGTGCCCGGTTATTCGTCAATAGCGTAGGGGGCCAGGCTGTCGACCAGCTCGGTGTCAGCGAAATGCGGGGCGACAGGTGCCGGACCGGGCTGGTCCAGTTCGTCGAGCTGGGTGGTTACGAACGTGAGTAGCTCATCAGGAGTTGGTATGAGGCTGCGACCGTAGTAAGTCAGGATACTCAGAGCGCCGCCCGGGTACGGTTCTAAGGCTAGAGCCCAGCCGTATTGTTGGTCCCACAGCAGCGCAAGGTCCTGCCCAGGGTGGGCAGGGCACCGTTCAGACAAGGCGATGTAGGCGCTGGCCCAGTCGCTGAGCTCGCATAAGGTCGCTTCCGTGCCGACACCGAGTGCGGCAGCGATCTGGGCGATGTAGTTGTGTAGCGCCGCTTCCAGCGTGGAGATGGGTGCGTCGTAGTCGCCGGTGAGGTATCTGGACATGGTCAACTCGCCACCCCGATCCCGAGCCCGACGCGGAGGTACGGTTTGCCGGGATCACGGTGCGTGTCGCTGGACTGGGTGGACATTCTGTCCGAGATCCGCTGCACTGCAGCCGCGGTGCGGTCGTCGTTTGCATCCGCGTGTACGCGACCCCAGGTCCCGGCTCGCAGCTGTTTTCGCTCGGGCTTTGGAACGTAAGGGTACTGATGGATAACCTGATGTGACAGCAGTAAAATTGTTCTCAACAACATGGACGATACCGACCTCTCGTGTTCTGTGGCAGCGCGCCACCGCCCGCGGTCGGGCACCCAGTCAGGAGAAGGACAGCTGGCGGCAACGGTTTAACCGCCCAGGAGGTGCGTATCCAGCTCATCCGGTGGCAACCACACACGAACGCCCGTATGGTTCAGAATTGCAAGGATATCTCGCTCAGCTTCTCGTTTCAGCGAGATCATTGGAACGGTGGCCAGCGCTAATTAACCGGAGGTGTTTCCTCGACGCGCATGTCCGGCAGGAGAGTCGAGCCTGCTGCGTCGCTCGACTCTCCTGCCGTATGAGCGCCGACGTTTGTCGGTCTACTCGTTGCCGCTCCCGCTCTGCCTGCCGCCTTCAGCTTTAGCTTCGCGGGGTTGCTCCTGAGCACCCTGCCTTCCGGCCTCCTTCGGATCGGCGCCTTCACTGGCCCCGAATTGACCAGGGCTTGCCTGACCACCTTGCGCGGCCTGTTCTTCGGTGTCCTCGCGATTACCGAATTGGCCTGGGTTATTCGGGTCGGGCATGATGATGCCTCCTTTCTGAGGGGCCGTTGTTGGTGGGCGATCTGCCCGTCGGCCTCGGTGCATTCGTACCCGTAGCACTGGCCGGTAAACGCCGAATCCGCCCCAGCCGATGCCTTCGTTTAGCAGCGTGCCTTTTCGGCCGCGGCTGCACGGTTCTGGTAGCTAGGGCGTGTCTCCCAA
>NZ_JALM01000113.1 GCF_000737195.2 Sciscionella sediminilitoris | reverse complement strand
GTTCCGGACGAGTTTTGGGCTGAGATCGAACCGGTGTTGCCGGTAGTACAGCGGCGGTTTCACCATCCGGGTCGGCGTCGTGTGCCGGATCGAGTCGTTTTGGCCGGGCTGGTGTATATCGTCAAGACCGGGATCGGGTTCGCGGACCTACCCCGGGGCCTCGTCGGGTGTTCCGGGTACACGTGCTGGCGGCGCATGCACGAGTGGCTCGAGGCGGAAGTCTTCGACATCGTGCACGAACGAATCCTGGATCGTCTCCGCGCGTTGGACGGGCTCGAACTCGACACCGCGGTGGTCGACGGATCCCATGTACGCGCGTTAAAAGGGGCGAAGCGGTAGGGCCGTCCCCGGTTGATCGTGGACGCGCAGGATCGAAGCACCACCTGATTACCGATGGTACCGGTATCCCGCTCGCGGTGATCCTCACCGGAGGTAACACCCACGATAGTACCCAGCTTTTCCCTTTACTGGAAGCGATTCCGGTCATTCGCGGTAAACGCGGAAGACCATTCACCCGACCACGCTGGTTGTTCGCCGACCGCGCCTACGACTCCGAGGAACACCGAACCGGACTGCGAAAACGCGGCATAGTCCCGAAAATCGCCCGACGTAACACTTCTCACGGCTCGGGACTCGGCAAACACCGGTGGGTCGTCGAGCGCGGCTTCGCCTGGCTCCACGGGTTCAAACGACTTCGCACCCGCTACGAACGACGCGCTGACACCCACCTCGGATTCCTCAAACTCGCCTGCGTGATCATCTGCCACCGCCGACTACAACAACTCATTCTGCAATGATCTCT
>NZ_JALM01000112.1 GCF_000737195.2 Sciscionella sediminilitoris | reverse complement strand
AGCAGCCAGGAGATCTGCCCGCCGACCTCCGCGCTGAACAACCGGCCGAGTCCGGCGTCCTGGCCCTGCATCATGGTCATGCCACCGCCGGGGCCCGGTTTCGCGCCGTTGCCCGGTCCCTCCGCCTGGCCGAGGATCCGGCCGAACCCGTTGTAACCGAACACCAGATCCCAGGCGGTGCCGTCGGTGCTGCCACTGACGAACGGAGTCCTGCCCGGCCAGAGATCGTGCAGCGCGACCCACCAGAACGAGGAGACGATCAGCACCCCGCCCGCGGCGCCCAGCTCGAGTACCCGGCGCCGCCATGGCGCGGTGGCCGTACCGAGATACGCCAGGGCCAGGGCGGGCACGATGATCCAGGCCTGCAACATCTTCGTCACGAACCCGGCGCCGACCAGGAACGCGCAGCACAGCAACCATCGGGTGCGCGGACCGCCGCGATCCGCCTCGATCGACCGGGTCACCGCGTAGACCGCGGCGATGAGCAGCAGATCGAGCAGGGTGTCGGTGTCGTTGCTCCGGTTCACCGCGACGGTGATCGGGGTCAGCGCCAGGATGCCCGCGGCCAGCAGGGCGACGTTGTCCCCTGCCCAGCGCCGGACCGTGCGCTGCAACAGGAAAACCGCGGCCACGCCCTCGATCACCTGGGGCAGCAGCACCGACCAGCCGTGGAAACCGAACAACCAGACCGAGAACGCCTGCGGCCACAGGGCCATCGGCGGTTTGTCGACGGTTTCCACGCCCTGCGGGTCGAAGGAACCGAACAGGAAGTTCGGGAAGCTCTGCGCCATGGACTTCGCCGCTGCCGCGTAGTACGAGTTCCCCACCTGCCCGGCGCCGATCCGCCAGCCGTACAGCAGCGCGGTGGCCGCACAGATCGTGCCGAGTGCCCAGAGTTGCCATCGTGCGGTCACCGGCACGCGCCGCGTCATCCTCGTCGTCATTCCCGTTCCTATTTGGCACCGCTCGCCGCGGCGCAGTGGTAGAGGACATCGGACATCCCGGCCGGTCCCGGTTGCGGGCCCGCCGGTTTCCGTTCGTGGTTGTGCGCGGATCCGCCGTAGGCGCGCGGATCCACCGGCGTGCAGTGCGACTGGATCCACTCCTGCCGTTTCTTCGCCTGCGGGCTGTCCCCGCCGCCGATCGAGTAGGGCGAATGGGCACCGGGTGTTTTCCGGCCACTGGCCAGTACATAGGCGAGCTTGCCCTCGCGCACCCAGCGCGCCAGCTGGGCCACGGTCGGGGCATCGTCCTCACCGCCGAACCCGCCCATCGCGATGACCGGATCGGCGGAGTTCATGATGAAGTCCGCGCCGGGAGTGGCGCCGGAATTCACCGCGAGCGCGATCTCCGCGCCGCCCTTGTGCCGGTGCGCGTAGTCCAGGATCCGTTGCTGTTCCGCGCTGAGCGCGCCATTCGCCCCACCGGCGAGACCGGGCGGCATGTCCGCGGTGTCCTGTGGTCCCGCCGAGGGCAGGTCGCTGTGGTTGTTCACCGAGGCGACCGACCACACGGCAGGGGCGAACAGCAGCGCGACCACGGCGAGCACGAATCCCGAACGGCCGATCTTCCGCTTGTGGGACGCGGAAATCCGGCCGAGGAACAGTCCGGCGAGCGCGAGCACGGCGAGCGCGATCAGTACCGGACCGACCCAGCCGTTCCACGAGGTGTCCCGGGAGACCAGGAGGAACGCCCATACCGCGGTCAGCACCGTGGCCAGCGGCATCAGCAACCAGGCCGCGGAATCCGAACGGTAGTACCGCCACAGTTTCACCAGTCCGTATCCGGCGACCGCGGCCATCGCCGGGCTCAGCATGCTGGTGTAGTAGGAATGCCAGATGCCCTGCGCGTAGCTGAACACCAGCGCGGTGACCAGCAGCCAGCTCCCCCACAGGAACCATCCGGCGCGCTCGATGGCGTCCCCCTGTTCCCGGGCGCGCAGCCTGCGCACCCCGGCGACGGCGACCATCAGCAGCACCAGCAGGCACAACGGGAGCAGCCAGGAGATCTGCCCACCAACCTCCGCGGAGAACATCCGGCCGAGCCCGGTCTCGCTGTTCCCACCGGAGATCATCAGATGATTTCCCTTACCGCCGGGACCGCCAGGACCACCACCATGCGGACCGGAACCGCCGCCGTGCGGCTGCGGTCCGCCCATGCCCGCCGGGCTCATCCCGAAGATGCGGCCGAGCCCGTTGTAACCGAAGATCAGATCCAGCGCGCTGCCGTTGCCGCTGCCACCCATATAGGGCCGTTTTCCCGGCCACAGACCGTGCAGCGCGACCCACCAGAACGAGGAAACCAGCAGCACCCCGGTTGCGGCGAGCAGGTCGAGCATCCGGCGTTTGAGCGTGGTGTTCGCCGCCAGCAGGTAGGTCAGCGCCACCCCGGGCACGATGATCCAGGCCTGCATCATCTTGGTGGTGAACCCGCAGCCGATGAAAAAGGCGCACCACAGCAGCCATTTCGTGCGCGTCCGGCCGGTTTCGGTCTCGATCGCGCGGGTCAGCGCGTACACCGCGGCCACCAGCAGCAGGATCAGCAGCGTGTCCGGGTTGTTGTACCGGTTGATCACCGCGCTGATCGGGGTGATCAGGAAGATCCCGGCAGCGCAGAGCGCCGCGTTCTCCCCCGCCCAGCGGCGAACCGTGCGGTGCAACAGGAAAACGGTCGCGATCCCGGCCAGAGCCTGGGGCAGCAACAGGGACCAGCCGTGGAAACCGAACACCAGCACCGAGATCGCCTGCGGCCACAACGCCATCGGCGGTTTGTCCACGGTGACCGTGCCATACGCGTCGAAGGAACCGAACAGGAAGTTGGTGAAGCTCTGGGTCATCGACTTCACCGCGGCGGAATAGTAGGTGTTACCGAAGGTCCCGTCGCCGAGCTCCCACAGGTACATGACCGCGGTGGCGAGGAGAATGCCCGCGAGAGTCCGCTGCTGCCATCCCCAGCGGGCGCGGATGGTGCCCGGCCACTGCGTGAGCGGTCGCATCGTGGTCGTCATGCCTGGCTTTCTCCCCTGCCGTTTTCTCTCCCGCCGTGTTCTCCCCGATCCCGGAACACCCAGCCGCGCAGCAGTACGAATCGCCCGGCCGTGCCGAGGAGGAAGGAACCGAGCAGCACGGCGAGTTCCACCGGTCGCGAGGGGCGCGGATCGACGGCATGCAGCAGAATCAGCGAGCCCGTGGTGAACAGGTAGTACAGCGCGAACACGGCGAGCCCCTGGAAATGCACTCTCCCGGTGGAGGTGTTCCGGCTGCAGGCGCCGAGGAAGGTGAACCGCCGGTTGGCCTCGGTGTTCAGCAGGGTGGAGATGATCAGCGAACCGAAGGTGGCCAGCGGAATCGGCCACCACAACCGGAACAGCGCGTACAACAACAGGGTGGTGACCGTGGAGAGCCCGCCGATGATCGCGAAGGACCAGAGCTGCCAGGAGAGCCCGCTGCCGCGGCGCTGGGTGACGATGTCCGGGTGCGCGGCGTGCGGTTCCGGACGCTGTGGCAGCTCGGCGACGCGGGCGTGCCCGGAGGCCTTGGCGCGGGCCACTCGCGCGAGCCCGCGCAGATCATCGCGGACGGTTCCGGCGAGGTGCACCCGGGAATCCATGTCCTCGACCCAGTCGACGGGGACCTCGTGCACCCGCAGCCCGTTGTGCTCGGCGAGCAGCAGCAGCTCGGTGTCGAAGAACCAGGACTCGTCCTGGATGTAGGGCAGCAGCGGGCGGATCACCTCGGTGCGGGCCGCCTTGAAGCCGCACTGCGCGTCGGAGAACCGCGCCCCGTGGGTGAGCCGGATGAGGCCGTTGTAACAGCGGGAGATGAGTTCCCGCTTGCCGCAGCGGATGGTGCGCGAGCCAGGTGTGAGCCGGGACCCGATCGACAGATCGGAGTGCCCATTGATCAGCGGCGCGACCAGCGGGAGCAACGCGTCAAGACCGGTGGACAGGTCGACATCCATGTAGGCGACCACATCGGCGGTGCTGGCCGACCAGGCCTCGCGCAACGCGAGCCCGCGTCCCTTCCGGTCCAGGTGCACCGCCGTGACGCCGTCGACCTCGCTCGCGAGCGCCGTGGCGACCCGCAGCGTGTCGTCCGTGCTCGCGTTGTCCACGATCGTGATCGACCACTCGAACGGAAACTGCTCATCGAGGAATTCCCGCAAAACCTTGATACAACCGGGTAATGTCCGTTCCTCGTTGAAAACCGGGATCGTGATTCCGACCGTGGCCAACGGGGTCGCACATTCGGATTCCCGCATTCGCGGAATCGCCTGCTCGGACGCATTCACAGCGAACGCCCCCGCCCCCGGCACGATCGGTTCTGCCACGGTGATCGGTTCCCGCACAAGGCACACACGCTCCCTCGAAAGAACATCAATTGCCGAAACGAACAACTTCGCCGGCGGGGCGACGACCTGGAAAACCGTCGCCCCGGCCGTTTTCACGATGCCGTCTCCGCTATGAAGGAAGCCTTATGCGGTGCTGAGGAGTTCGTGAGAGCCCATCCGACCGGTTGGGCTCTTCTGCTGTCTGCCGTTGCTCAGGAATCCGTGCGGTGCCGGCAGGTCACCGGTTTGCCGGGAGCGGGCGCGGTGGCCTTGGCGAGTTCCTTCGTGCCGTCCAGCAGGATCCGGCAGCTCAGCAGCGCCTGCCCGGTGGGAGTGGCGGTCAGCTTGGCATCCTTTCCGGCGCTGACGATGGCGTTCGGCTCTTTCCACGGCAGCCCGACCGGACCGGTCACCTTGCGGTCCGAAACCTCGTCCTGATAGCGATCGGCTGAGGCGGAATAGCTGACCGCCGAAAGGGTGCCACCGTTCGGTGCGGTGACCTCATAGCTGATCGCCCAGGATTTCCCCGTGGGATTGGAACAACCCGAAACGGTCCCGATAACGGCCACCGTGACGGCGGCGCAGCACAGGATCCTTGCCTTCATACGATCGTCTCCTCGATTCCGGTTTGTCCCGGATCGTAGAGGCTGTCCGTGACCGGTGCGGAACCGCCGATCCGCGCGGGCGAGGCGAGCACTCGAATCGGTGACAACCCTGATGACGCCCGGCAGGGCCCGAGGTTGCTCCCGGGTGGTTCATGACATCGCGGGCGCACCATCGAGGGCGGCCACGCATCTGTCCATGTGAGAAACCGGCAAGACCTGATGCATGGAAAGTGAGGGGTTGACATGACCAGCACCACCGCCTTCGCCCGCCGCGCGATCGCCGCCACCAGCCTGACCGCCGCCGCGGTGCTGAGCCCGTTCGCCGCCGACGCGGTGGCAGCGACCGCCCCCGGGCACGCCGGCACACCCGCGCCCTCCTCCTGCCGTCCGGCGAACTACCAGGCGAACATCAAGACCGACCACCCCAGCGCCGGCCAGCGGCACTACCGGGTCACGCTGACCGCCGCCCCCGGCTACGCACCCTGCACGCTGCAGGGTTCGCCGCAGGACCTGATCTTCTCCCAGGGCGCCGGTCCCGCGGGGGTCAGCGCCACCACCTACGGCGACCAGCGGACCCCGGTGACCTTCGGTCCGGGCAATCCGGTGCATTTCGACATCAGCACCCCCGACACACCCGGCGGCGCGCCCGTCGACGGGGTCAGCTTCACCCTCGGCGCCCCCGGCGGCGTGATCCCGGGCACCGGCGCGGCCCAGGGCGGTATGGAGGTGGACAAGGGCACCCAGGTGGGCCCGATCGAGGCGGGTGCCTGAGGAATCACCCGTACCCGTCCGGCCGGACCGGCTCGCCCCTGGTGAGCCCGGTCCGGCCGGTGCCGTGTTCCGGGGTGTTTACCGGAGGAACCGCACTCGCTAGCGTCGCTGCGCATGACCACTCCCGAACTGGCCGAGCGGTACGCACGGGCCGAAGCGCTGTTACCGCACAAGCTGAACGACCTGATCCGGACACCGCGGGTGCGGCCGAACTGGATCCGGCACACCGAGACCTTCTGGTACCGGAACAAGACGCCCGAGGGCAGCGAATTCGTCTTCGTGGACGCGGCAGCGGGACAGCGGCGGCCCGCGTTCGATCATGCCCGGCTCGCCGAAGCGCTCGGCGAACTCACCGGTGAACCGGTCGATCCGGTGGCGCTGCCGTTCTCCGCGCTCGAATTCCACGACAACGCGGTGCGGTTCGTGCTCGGGGAACAGCGCATCGAGGTATCGCTGGACACCTACACGGCCACCGTGCACGGTCCGGCGCACAGCGGGGAATCCCTGTCCCCCGACGGCCGCTGGGCAGTGGGATTCCGCGGCTACGATCTCTGCATCCGGGACACCGCGACCGATGCCGAACGGTTGCTCACCACCGACGGCGCGCAGGCGTACACCTACGCGAGCATGCCGGAGGCCGGCGGTTTCCTGGTGATGCAGGAGAATCTCGGATTCCGCATGCCGCCGTTGATCGCGTGGTCCCCGGACTCGAAACGGTTCGTCACGCACCGGCTCGACCAGCGCGCGCTGGACCTGATGCATCTCGTGCGTTCCGCCCCGTTCGACGGCGGGCGGCCGAAACCGATGAGCTACCGCTACGCGATGCCCGGCGATGCCTCGGTCAGCATGGCGGAGTACTTCGTGTTCGAGGCGGACACCGGTGCCGTGACGCGAGCGGACTGCGAACCGTTCCCGATGCCGTTCCTGTCCACGATTCTGCGCGGCCACATCTGGTGGAACGAGGCGGGGACGAGAATCCGTTGGCTGGCCGGGGATCGCACCGAGCGAACGGCCCGGTTGTACGAGTGCGAGCCGGAAACCGGTGCGGTCACCGAGTTGCTCGAGGAATCCAGCGACACCACCGTCCAGTACGGTCCCGACTTCCTCGGCCGCACCGTGCACGTGCTCGCCTCCGGGGAGGTGCTGTGGTGGTCCGAACGCAGCGGTTGGGGGCACCTCTATCTGTACCGGACCGACGGCACGGTCGGCGCGGTCACCTCCGGTGACTGGCTGGTGCGCGCGATCGTCGGCGTGGACGAGCAGCGCCGCCAGGTGGTGTTCACCGCCTCCGGGCGGGAGCCGGGAACCGATGTGTACCTGCAGGAGCTGTACTCGGTCTCGCTCGACGGCGGCGAGATCACCGCGCTCACCGCCGACGGCCTCGACCACGACACGCACCCCAGCAGCTCGGGCCGGTTCTTCGTGGATGTCATGTCCCGATTCGACACCCCCGCCGTCTCGGTGCTCCGCGACGCCAGCGGGGCGGTGGTCCTGGAGCTCGAAACGGCGGACGCCTCGGCGCTCTATGCCGCCGGTTTCACCCCCGCCGAACGTGTGGTGGTGAAGGCGGCCGACGGGGTCACCGATATCTATTGCGCGCTGTACAAGCCTTTCGGCTTCGACCCGGACGAGAAGTACCCGGTCCTCGACGAGATCTACCCTGGCCCGCAGGCGAGCAGCGCCCCGCTTCGCTTCCCGCTCTCCGGCGGGGTCACGACCGTGGCCCAGTCCGGAACGGTCTTCGCCGCGCTCGGGTTCGCCGTCGTCGCGATCGACGGCCGGGGTACTCCGTTGCGGCACAAAGCTTTTCAGGATCACGCCCGGCTTGCCGGGGATGGCCAGTACATCGACGACCACGTCGCGGCCATCAGGCAGCTCGCGGAAACCCGGCCGTGGCTGGACCTGGACCGGGTCGGTATCTTCGGCCATTCCGGTGGCGGCTACGCCTCGGCAAGGGCGATCCTGCAGGAACCGGGCTTCTATCGGGTCGCGGTGTCCTCAGCGGGTGATCACGACGACCGGATCTATCACGCCATGTGGGGCGAGAAATACTACGGACCGGCGGACGAGTTCGACTTCGAAGCGCACGCCAATGTCTCTCTCGCCGGAAACCTCGAGGGGAAACTGCTGCTGATACACGGCGAGATGGACGACAACGTCACCCCGCACCTGACGATGCGCCTCGCGGACGCGCTGATGGCCGCGAACAAGGACTTCGACCTGCTCATCGTCCCGAACGCCGATCACAGCATGCTGGTACACGCGGCCTACTGGATGCGGCGCCGCTGGGACTACTTCGTCCGGCACCTGATGGGCGCCACCCCGCCGGACTACCGCATCGCCGATATCCCGCTCGATCCCGAACGGCTCGGCGAGCTGCTGGGTGGCTGATTTCCCGGCCTGCGGAGCAACCCCACGGCCGGGGTGGACGTCCTCATTGTCAGGTGACCGGACGAGAGGGGATCCAGAATCATGTCGAGGCGTCTTCGAGCCTTCGCGCTACTGTTGTCGATTCCGGTGCTGGGTGCCCTCGCCGCCACCGCCCCGGCGGCCGCGGTCATCGGCGGATCGGTGAGCACCCACGGCCCCTGGGCGGTGCGCATGCTGGTGGACGGCAAACCGGAATGCACCGGAACCGCCATCAGCAAGGAATGGATCATCAGCGCATCCCACTGCTTCTTCGAGCACGCCGAGCCGATCGCCGATTCGCGCATCGAGTTCCGGGTCGGCAGCCTGGACCAGCGCACCGGGAAACCCGTGCACCCGGTGCAGAACAGCCGTCGTGGCTCGGATGTCGCGGACATGATGCTGATCAAGGTGCCCCCGATGCCGGTCACTCCCGCGAAACTGCCCTCCTCCGGACCGGTGAAACCGGGCCAGCAGGTGCGGCAGCTGGGCTGGGGCGCGACCTGCACCGGGGACGAGAACAGCTGCCAGTCCGATGTGCTCCGGCAGTCCGAACTACGCGTCCTGCCCGCAACGGACAAGCGCTGCAAGGGTTTCGCGATCCCGAACGGACCGGATTTCTGTTCGGTGTCCGTCTCCGGTGTACCGGCGGGCGGTGATTCCGGCGGACCGGTGATGTCCACGAGTCCCGGACAGGCCGACACCCTCATCGGGGTGTTCAACAGTTCGGATCGCGCCAGCATGGCCGGAACCGGCGATGTGTCCCGGCAGCTGAACTGGATCCGGGACACGATCCGGAACTGACTCAGGGCATGCCGAGTACCGCGCGCAGTGCGGACTCGAGCAGATCGAGGCCGGTGTGCAGCTCGCTCTCCTCGACCGTCAGCGGCGGGGCGATCCGGAAAATCCCGCCCATACCGGGCAATTGCACGATGTTCATGTGCAAGCCGCGTTCCAGGCAGGCGGCGGTCACCTGCTGGCCGAGCCGGTCGGCCGGTGCCCTGCTCGCCTTGTCCGTCACCAGTTCGATGCCCTGCAACAGGCCACGGCCGCGCACATCGCCGACCACCTCGTAGCGGTCCCGGAGCTCGAGCAGTCGCTCCGTCAGCTGCTTCCCGAGCATCTGAGCCCGGCTCACCAGACCGTCGCGCTCCAGCACGGTCAGCACGGTCAGCGCGACCGAGGCAGGCAGCGGATCCGAGACATGCGTGGTGAAGAACAGGAATCCCCGCTCGTGACAGGTCTGCTCGATCCGTTCGGAGGTCATTACCGCAGCGACGGGCAACCCGGCACCGAGCGTCTTGGACAGGGTGAGCAGATCCGGGACCACACCATCGCGCTCGAACGCGTACCTGGTTCCGGTGCGCCCCAGACCGGTCTGTGCCTCGTCGAGGATCAGCAGCATCCCGCGCTCGGCGCAGTACTCGCGCAGCCGGGCGAGGTATCCCTCGGGCAGTTCGATGATGCCGCCGGAGGACAGGATCGGTTCCACGAGACAGGCCGCCAGATTGCCCGAGGACTGCTGATCGATGAGCCCGAACCCGTATTCGAGCTCGGCCTCCCAGTCATAGGAGCCGTCCGCGGCGCGGAACGGGGAACGATAGGCATTGGGCGTCGGCAGCGTCAGGTTTCCCGGCGCCGCCGGACCGTAACCGCGCCGTCCTGCCGAGAACGTGGCACCGGCCGCGCCGGAGGTCATGCCGTGCCACGACCGGTCGAAGGCGACGACCTCGTAGTTGCCGGTGTACAGCTTCGCCATCTTGATGGCCGCCTCGTTCGCCTCGGCCCCGGTGCTGAGCAACAACATCCGGCTCAGCGAGGCGGGCAGTGTCCCGGCGAGCCGCCGCGCCAGCTCGACAACCGGCCTGCTCAGCATTCCGGAGTACAGATGGTCCAGGTTCGCCGCGCTCTCGGCGACCGTCCGGACCACATCCGGATGCGAGTGCCCGAGCAGGGCGCTCATCTGCCCGGAAGTGAAGTCCAGGATCGCGGTCCCATCGGCGGCGTAGACATACGAACCCGCCGCCCGTTCGATGATGCGCGGGGTGAAACCGCCGCCATACCGGACAAGATGGTTCGCGGCGTCCCGCCAGAATTCCTGTTCGTCCACTCCGTACTCCCGTCCCGCCGTTCGGGGAAACCGACCCGGCGAGCCTAAACGCCGGGCCCGGGTGACGGCGCCCGGACCTGGTGGCGATCAGGACGTGCCGAGCTCGTGCAGCTCCGCGTCCAGCAGCCGGTCCGGATCGAACTCCATCCCGGTGAAGTGGCCGGCGAGTTCGAGCGAGAGCACGCCGTGCAGGCGGGTCCAGAAGGACATCGCGTGCCGCAGGACCGCGCCCGGTACCGGGGAACCATCCGCGCGGGTGCGGCGGTTCGCGAACTCGGCGTCGAACGGTGTCGCCGGTTTCCCCGCCATCGGCGCCTCGGATGCCTCCAGCAGCACCACCATGACCTCGTCCGCGATCGCGGTGATGTCCTCGGGCGCGTGGTACCCGGGCACGGGGGTGCCGTAGATGAGGAAGTACCGCTGCGGATCGGCGCGGGCCCAGTCCCGGATCGCGTGCGCCAGGCCCGCGAGGTCGGCACCCGCCTCGTGAGCGGCGCGCACGGCGTCGGCGAAGCTACGGTAGGCGTCCCGGATGAGCGCGGTGATCAACTCGTCGCGATTGGCGAAGTACCGGTACAGCGCGGGTCCGCTCATGCCCAGCTGTTTGGCGATCGCGTTCAGCGAGAGCGCGGGCACCCCCTGCGTGGCGATCTGTTCCCAGGCGTGCTGCTTGATCTCCGCGCGCACCTGAGCCCGGTAGCGATCCCGCGGGCTCCGCCCCTGCGCCTCGGTCATCGGCGCCCCTTCCCTGGTCGAGCCCGCGATCCGGTTAGAAGCTATCACCTTCCTTATCAATGATCACACCTGTCGGCGAGCCGCGCGCCCGCCGGTGCTAACCTCGCGGTTGTCCCACAGCTTCGCGGAAATGAGCATGATGGCGCCCTCAGCAGGAACTTCGCAGACCGGTACGACAACGGTCGGGGCCGCCGAGGTGGAGCGGGCACGTGAACGCCTCGACGGGGTGCTCTCGCACACCCCGTTGATCCGCAATGAGCGGCTCTCCGCGGCCACCGGCGGTGAGGTCTGGCTCAAGCGCGAGGATCTGCAGTCGGTGCGGTCCTACAAGATCCGCGGCGCCTACAACCTGATCGCCCAGCTCGACCCGGATGCCGCGGCGGCGGGCGTGGTGTGCGCGAGCGCCGGGAACCACGCCCAGGGTGTCGCTTTCGCCTGCGCCAGCCTCGGCATCCACGGCCGGGTGTACGTACCGCGCACCACCCCGAGGCAGAAGCGGGTGCGGATCGCGGCCATCGGCGGGAAGTGGATCGAGGTGATCGTGCACGGCGATGCCTATGACGACGCCCAGTCCGCCGCGTTCGCCCACGCCGAGAAGACCGGCGCCACCGTGGTGCCGGCCTTCGACGATCCGCGCACCATCGCCGGCCAGGGCACCGTCGCCGGGGAGATCCTCGAACAGCTCGGCCGGGCGCCGGACCGGATCCTGGTCCCGGTCGGCGGTGGCGGGCTGCTCGCCGGAATGTCGGCCTGGCTCACCGAACGCCACCCCGGGGTCGGCCTGCTCGGTGTGGAACCGGCCGGGGCCGCGAGCATGACCGCCGCGCTGGAGGCCGGGGCACCGGTCACACTGGAGACCGTGGATCCGTTCGTCGACGGGGCCGCGGTGCGCACGGTCGGCGCGCACACCTTCCCGATCGTGCGGGACACTGGCGCCGGGATCACCCGGGTCGAGGCGGGTGCGGTCTGTGTGGAGATGCTCGACCTCTACCAGACCGACGGCATCATCGCCGAGCCCGCGGGAGCACTGGCCAGCACCGCGGCCACCCTGGTGCCCGCCGAACCGGGAGCGGTCACGGTGTGCGTGCTCTCCGGCGGGAACAACGACGTCAGCCGGTACAGCGAGATCCTCGAGCGCTCACTCGTGCACGAAGGGCTCAAGCACTACTTCCTCGTGGAGTTCCCGCAGGAGCCGGGCATGCTGCGGTTGTTCGTGGACCGGGTGCTCGGGCCGGACGACGACATCACGCTGTTCGAGTACATCAAGCGCAACAACCGCGAGACCGGCCCCGCACTGGTCGGCATCGAGCTCGGCAGCCGCGAGGACCTGCCCGCGCTGCAGTCCAGGATGGACGAGAGCCCGATGCGCATCCAGCGGGTGGACCCGGAATCCGGACTGTTCCGGTTCCTGCTCTGAGGGTTCCCGCCGCCGGGTCTTCCCGCGCTGGGGTTTCCGCACTGGGGTTTCCGCGCTGGGCCGGATGGTTCACGGGCGCGGATGGTCGAACAGGTTCGGCTGCCCCGCACGGTGGCGCTGCGCGTCGATCTTCTTCAGCCCGTCGAACTCCGGTGGCTGATAGCGGGTGAACACCGGAACCCGCTCCGCGGCCGATCCCGCCTCCTCGAGCAGGGCATTGACCGCGTGCCGTGCGGCCTCATTGGCGCCCTCCATGGTGGCCAGGTCGAAATCGGTGCGCACATAGTCGGCGGCGAGGAAAAGGTTGGGAATACCGGTGTCCGCGCTCGGCCGGTTGCGCCACGAACCGATGCCGTTGACCAGTAGCCGCTCGTCATTGGTGTTCTGCCCGGCCGCGGCCGACCAGCTGATCGCGGGATCGAGCTGCCAGGCGCGCACGATGCCACCGGGCAGCTGTTCCGCTCCCCTGTCGTTGAGCGCGGCCTGCAGCTGCGCCCACACCTCGTGGTAGATCTGCTCGCGGCTGCACCGTTTCGCGGGTTTGCCGAACAGGATTCCCGGGGTGTCCCAGTCCGCGATGTCGATCGTCAGCCCGTTCACGCTCGAGCCGTCCCCGTACTTGTGCCGGTAATCGGTGCGCCAGAAGGAATCCTGGGTGTACGAGGTGAGCCGCCACGGCGCGTCGAGGTAGATGTTGAACCCGTTGCCCAGCGGGGTGTCCTTGTCCACGAAGAACTGGATGCCGTTCATCCAGTCCATGGTCAGCCGGTCCATGTTCGCCAGCCCGGGTGCGGCGCCGCGGATCTGCGGGGACCACAGCCCCCGCGCCCGGTCGGTGGGGACGGCGCAGACGAACCAGTCGGCTTCGATGGTGTGCGTGCCGTTCGCGCTCCTGGCCCGGGCGCCGGTGATCCGTCCGCCCTCGAAGGTGAGCCCTTCGACGGTGTCCCCGACCCGGAACCGCACACCCAGCCCGCGCAGGTGCGCCACCCACGGATCCAGCCACGCCTCGTTGGTCGGCCCGTTGAGCACCTCGTAGACCTTCGGCCCGCCACCGACCTCGCGCAGCACCGCGAGCAGGAACTGTTCGGCCATGTTCCCGATCGTGCGGGTACTCGCCACGCGTTCCTTCGCCGCGACCAGTGCCCGGGTCAGCCCGGTCGCGGCCAGGTTCTGGTACTCCGCCGAGCGGCTGCGCGCACCGACGAAATCCCACCAGCTGGTGTTCTCCCACTGGCCGAAGCGGCGCTGCTCGCTGCTGGTGAAGAACACGAGGAAGCGTTCCACGAGGTATTCGGCGTCCGGCAGCGAAACCTCGTGCTGTTTGAGGATTCCCTCGATGAGGATGCTCCGGAGCCCTTCCGGGGTGAGTACCTCGCGCGGATCGAAGTAGAAGCCGAACAGCAGCGGATTCCCGTCGGCGCGCCCGTTCGCCCTGGCATAGCGCACATCCCCGAAGGAGAACGGAATCAGGTTGTCGTAGACCCCGTTCTGCTTGCCCGATACCGGAATCCGCCGCATCGAATCGTGAATGTGCTGGTAGAACGAGGTGAACCCGCGCGCACCGTGTTCCCCGGGAAGCGGTAGCCGTCCCCCACTGGCGCTGCCGGGAACCGGGATGGTCCGGGATTTCCCGCCGAGTGCCTTGCGTTCGTACACGGTGACCGAGAATCCGCGCTCGGCCAGTTCCTGTGCCGCGGTCAGCCCGCCGATCCCGGAACCGAGCACCGCGACCCGGCGCCCGGCGCCGGTGGCGGCCGATGCGGTCGCGGAATTCACGGCCGTTCCCGCCATACCGGCGATCCCTGCCGCGGCGGCCCCGCGCAGGAGTGTGCGCCTGCTCAGTTCCGCGTCCCGGTGCTGCTCGGTCATCACGATCACCTCATCGTGGTCGAATCTGACTATCGCGATCGTCATCTTCACAGAAATCCCGTACGGTGGCAACGAACCTGACCCCGATGAGCGAGGGAGCCACGGTGAGCGGCACATCCCGGCGCCCGGTGCGCCCCTATGGCGGAGTCGGGGCGAGCGAACGGGTCGCCGCCCGGCGCGCCCGGATCATCGGCGCGGGCACCGAACTGTTCGGCAAAAGCGGCTATCTGGCCACCGGGGTGAAGGACATCTGCCGCGCGGCCGGGCTGACCGACCGCTACTTCTACGAGTCCTTCCGCGGCACGAGGGAACTGTTCCTCACCGTGTTCGACACGATCATCGGGGACCTGTTCGCCGCCGTCGCCGAACAGGTCGCCGCCGCACCCGCGGGGCGCGAACAACAGCTGCGCGCGGGCATCGCGACCTTCCTGCGCGCCCTCGACGCGGACCGGCGCACCCTGCGGATCGTGTTCGCCGAACCGGCCTGCGCGGGTCCCGAGGCCGAGGCGCACATGCGCGATTCGCTGCGCCGCTTCGCCCAGCTCGTCGCCGACACCGCACGCGCGACCAGATCCGGGAACCACTCGCCCATCCCCATCGAGCTGTTCGCCCACGCCGTGGTCGGCATGCTGGAGCGGGTGCTCGTGGAGAAGCAGGACGACCAGCTGGATCTGCCCATCGAGGAGCTCATCGAGCACTGCACGACACTCGCCCAGGCGATGCTGGACCGGGTGGACGCCGGCGCGGCCGGGTGACTCGCACCCCTATGGCGAATCGCGTACAGTAGCCAGCCAGTCACGGCGGCTCGCAGCGGCCGCCCGCAGGCCGAGGGGAACGGATGACCGCGAGCGTGGACGCCACCGCAGAACAGGCCGCGGCTCCCGGGCTGAGCCGCAACCGGATCAACGCTGTGTTCGCGGCCGTCGCACTGGGCATGCTGCTCGCGGCGCTGGACCAGACCATCGTGGGCACCGCCCTGCCCACCATCGTCGGCGACCTCGGTGGCGGCGGGCACCTGTCCTGGGTGATCACCTCGTATCTGCTCGCCGAGACGATCATGACCGCGATCGTGGGCAAGCTCGGCGATCTGTTCGGGCGCAAGCTGATGTTCCAGCTCGCGGTGATCGTGTTCACCGGCGGCTCGTTCTTCTGCGGCTTCGCCGACAGCATGGTGTGGCTGATCGCGGCGCGCGCGATACAGGGCCTCGGCGCCGGTGGGCTGATGGTCACCGCGACCGCACTGGTCGCCGATGTGGTGCCGCTGCGCGAACGCGGCAAGTACCAGGGCGTGCTCGGCTCGGTGTTCGGTGTGGTCACCGTGCTCGGGCCGATGCTCGGCGGGGTGTTCGTGGACCAGCTGTCCTGGCGGTGGGCGTTCTACGTGAACGTGCCGGTCGCGGTGCTCGTGCTGATCGTGACCGCGAGCGCGATGCCCAGTGTCACCACCAAGGTCAAGGCGGCGATCGATTATCTGGGCATCCTGCTCATCGGGCTCGCCGCGACCGGGCTGACCCTGGTCACCAGTTGGGGCGGCACCCAGTACGACTGGGATTCCCCGGTGATCATCGGCATGGCGGCCGGTTCGGTGCTGCTGCTCGTGCTGTTCGTGTTCGCCGAACGCCGGGCGAAGGAACCGACGCTGCCGCTGCGGTTGTTCCGCAATCCGGTGTTCACCGTGGCGAGCGCGCTCAGTTTCGTCGTCGGTTTCGCGATGCTCGGCGCACTGTCCTATCTGCCGACCTATCTGCAGTACGTGCACGGCATCTCGGCGACCGATTCCGGGGTGCGGATGCTTCCCATGGTGCTCGCGCTGCTCGTCGCCGGGGTGATCGCGGGCAACCTGGTCGGCAAGACCGGGCACTACAAGAGTTTCCCCATCCTCGGCGGGATCGGGCTGACCCTCGGCCTGTATCTGCTGTCCACGATGACCCCGGCGAGCGGGTTCTGGGAGATGTCGGCCTATCTCGTGGTGCTCGGCCTCGGGATCGGGCTGAGCATGCAGGTGCTCGTCATCGTCGTGCAGAACACCGCCGAATACCGCGATCTGGGCGTGGCCACCTCCGGGGTCACCTTCCTGCGTTCGATGGGTTCCTCGTTCGGGGCGGCGGTGTTCGGCACCATCTACGCCAACCAGCTGGCCCCCAACATGGCCCGCGCGAGCAGTGCGCATCCGCTGCCCCGCGGGCTCGATCCGCACGCGGTCCAGGTGCCCACCGCGCTGCACCGGTTACCGGAATCCGTTGCCGCGCCGTACATCCAGGCCTACAGCGACTCGCTGCACACGGTCTTCCTCTACGCCGCCCCTGCCGGGCTGCTCGCCCTGTTGCTCGCGCTGTTCCTCAAACAGGTCCCGTTGCGCGATACGGCGCGCGCCGGTGCGCCCGACCTCGGCGACGGCTTCGCGATGCCCGAACCGAGCGATCGCGAGCAGGACCTGGAACGCGCGGTCGGGCGGCTGCTCGCCAAGGAGGGCAAGGAGATCGCCACCACGATCACCGAGCGCTCGGGTTGCGTGCTCGATCAGGGCGGGCTCTGGTGCCTCGCCCAGGTGCGGCTGCGGGAACGCCGGGAGAAGCCGACCTCGCTCGCCGTGATCGGTGCCGACTTCGGGATCCCGCCCGAGGTTTTCGAGCCCGCCTTCACCAAGCTGGAGGAGGCCGGCTACCTGCACGCGATCGGTCCGGTGTGGACGGTCACCGAACCGGGGCTGGTGGAACTGCGGAAACTGCTGCACACCTGGCAGGAATGGCTCACCGATCGGTTGCACGACTGGGGAACCGAGGGCTGGGGCATCGAGGGCCGGGAGGAGCTCTACGAAGCGCTCGGCAGGGTGGCCAACCGGATCCTCGACCAGGCCACCGACGAGCGCCCCTACGGGAAACACGCGCTGGTCTGAGGGCGGCTCAGGCGTTCGCGAGATCGTCGAAGATCAGCAGGGTCGTGGTGCCGAGCACCCCGGGGATCTCCTGGAGCTTGTCGAGCACCAGATGGCGCAAGTGCTCATTGGATGTGGTGCGCACCAGGAGCACCACGTCGAACTCCCCGCCGACCAGCGCCATGTGCTTGACCTCCGGTAACCGGCGCAGATGCTCGGTGAGATCGCGCCAGCTGTTCTGCCGCACGGTCAGCGTCACATAGGCCGAGGTGGACAGGCCGCAGCGGGCGGGATCCACCGTCGCGGTGAATCCGGTGAGCACCCCGCTCTTCTTCAGCCGCTCGATCCGGTTGTAGGCCGCAGCCCGGGAGATGTTGATCCGCTCGGCGAGCACTCGGACCGAGAGCCGCCCGTCCTGGCTCAGCTCGCGCAGGATGTGCTCGTCGATCTCGTCCAGCGCGGGCGCCATTCGTCCAGCGACCCGTGCCTCGATGGGTTCCTCACTGGACATATGACTCCTCATGAGCACGTGGTTCGGCAATTCGTATCGTGATGAGGCCAGATTCTAGCCGGTCATTCGAGGATCGACACACAATTGCGCCGTTCCGTCTTGCCCGGAGGTGTGCATGACCGAGATCGTGCGGCTGCTCGATACCGATGGCACCGTGCTCGACCACGAGCGCCACGCCTTTCCCGAACCGGAGCGCCTGCTCGAGCAGTACCGCGGCCTGGTGCTCGGCCGCAGGTTCAACGAACAGGCGAACAGCCTGGTACGGCAGGGAAAGCTCGCGGTGTATCCGTCCTCGCGCGGCCAGGAGGCCTGTCAGATCGGTGCGGCCGAGGCGCTGCGCGAGGGTGACTGGCTGTTCCCCACCTACCGGGACACCGTGGCCGTGGTGCAGCGCGGGGTTCCGCCGGTCGAGGCGCTCACCCTGCTCACCGGGGACTGGCACTGCGGTTAC
Organism: Sciscionella sediminilitoris; assembly: GCF_000737195.2. GTDB lineage: Bacteria > Actinomycetota > Actinomycetes > Mycobacteriales > Pseudonocardiaceae > Sciscionella > Sciscionella sediminilitoris. Next base: position 7,717 of record NZ_JALM01000112.1, on the reverse strand, counting down.
GACCCGCTCGCCCACCGGGTCGCCCCGCAGGCCACCCCACTGGCGACCCAGCTGCCGCACGCGGTCGGGGTCGGCCACGCCGCCCGGCTGCGCGGTGAGGACACCGTGGTGCTCGCGCTGTGCGGGGACGGAGCGACCAGTGAGGGGGATTTCCACGAGGCGCTGAACTTCGCAGCCGTGTTCACCTCGCCGGTGGTTTTCCTGGTACAGAACAACAAGTACGCGATCTCGGTTCCGCTCTCCCGGCAGACCGCTGCGGAATCCTTGGCGGACAAGGGAATCGGCTACGGCATGCCCGCGGTCCTCGTGGACGGCAACGATCCGGCCGCGGTCACCGCGGTCCTCGACGAGGCGGTGGCCCGTGCGGCGAGCGGCAACGGGCCCACTCTCGTCGAGGCGGACACCTACCGCCTCGAAGCGCACACCAATGCCGACGACGCGGGCCGCTATCGCAGTGAGCGGGAGGTGGCGGAGTGGACCGAACGCGATCCGCTCCCCCGCCTGCGCGCGTACCTGCGTGGTACCGGGCTGCTCGGCCCGGCGCGGGAAGCCGAACTCGAGGAGGCCGCCGAGGAGCTGGCTTCCCATGTGCGCCAAGGAGTTTCCGCGCTGACCCCACCGGAACCGGGTGCCCTGTTCACCGAGGTGTACGGCACCGCGACCCAACGGCTGGCCACCCAGGCGGCCCTGCTGGACACCGAACTGCATGCGGGGGCTGGTGTCCGATGAGCGCCGAGAAGCTGACGATGGCCGCGGCGATCAACACCGCGCTGCGGGACGCGATGCGCGCCGACGACTCGGTGCTGGTGTTCGGTGAGGACGTCGGGCCGCTCGGCGGGGTGTTCCGGGTGACCGAGGGCCTGGCCGACTCCTTCGGCGCGGCACGGTGTTTCGACACCCCGCTTGCCGAATCCGGGATTCTCGGCATGGCGATCGGGCTCGCCATGAACGGCATGCGCCCCGTGGTGGAGATGCAGTTCGACGCCTTCGCCTACCCGGCGTTCGAGCAGATCACCAGCCACCTCGCGAAGATGCGCAATCGCACCCGCGGGGCACTGCGCCTTCCCGTGGTGGTCCGGGTGCCCTACGCGGGCGGGATCGGCGGGGTCGAGCACCACTGCGATTCCTCCGAGTCCTACTACGCGCACACTCCGGGACTGACCGTGCTCGCCCCGGCCACCAGCGCGGACGCCTACGGCCTGCTGCGCGCGGCCATCGAGTACCCGGACCCGGTGATCTTCCTGGAACCCAAGAAGCGCTATTTCGCCAGCGAGGAGACCGACATCCGGGCACCGGTCGCGCCGATCGGCACCGCGGAGCTGCGGCGTGCCGGTCGCGACGCCACGCTGATCGCCTACGGGCCTTCGGTCCCGGTCGCGCTCGCCGCCGCCGAACAGGCCGCGGCCGAGGGACGCGAGCTCGGCGTGCTCGATCTGCGGTCCCTCGTGCCACTGGACGAGCACACGGTCACCGAAGCGGTGCGGGCGACCGGGCGCGCGGTGGTGATCGCCGAGACACCCGGCTTCGCCTCGGTGGCCGCGGAACTGGCCGCCCTCATCGGCGAGCGCTGCTTCCACCACCTCGAGGCCCCGGTGCGCCGGGTCACCGGTTTCGACATTCCGTACCCGCCGCCGAAACTCGAACGCCATCACCTGCCCTCCATCGACCGCATCCTCGATGCCGTGGACGAACTGCAATGGGAGTACGCATGAGTTCCCAGACCTTCCTCCTTCCCGATCTCGGCGAAGGACTGACCGAGGCCCAGCTGATCCGCTGGCTGGTCGAACCGGGCGAACGAATCGGCGTGGACGCCCCGGTCGCCGAGGTCGAGACCGCGAAGGCCGCGGTCGAGGTGCCCTCCCCCTACGGCGGGGTGATCGAGACGCTGCACGGGACCGAGGGCGCGGTGCTCAAGGTCGGTGAGCCGCTGATCTCGGTGGCCGATGGCGAGGAATCCGGTGGCGAGGAATCCGGCGGCGGTTCGGGGAATGTGCTCATCGGGTACGGCACCACCGCGAAACCCGAACCCGGCCACCGTGGGCGCCGCCGCCCGGCCGTGGTCTCGCCGGTGGTACGCAAGCTCGCCAGGGAGGCCGGGGTCCCGCTGGACCGGATCCGTGGCACGGGCGCCGATGGGCTGATCACCCGCGCCGATGTCGAGGCCGCGATCGGACCGCGGGAGAGCGCGACGGCCGATGCGCGCACCGGCCTCGGGGTCCGCGAGCGGATCCCGCTGACCGGCACCAGGAAAGCGATCGCCGAGGCACTTTCCCGCAGCCGCGAGGAAATCCCCGAGGCAACCGTCTGGGTGGACGTGGACGCCACCGCGCTGCTCGCCCTGCGCGCCGAGCTGGGCGGGCCGGGGCTGCTGGCCTTCCTCGCCCGGTTCACCGTCGCCGGGCTCGCCCGCTATCCCGCCCTCAACTCCCGCGTCGACGAGCGGGCGGGCGAGATCGTGCACCTCGACGGGGTCAACCTCGGGATCGCCACCCAGACCGAGCACGGACTGCTCGTCCCCGCCGTCACCGCGGCACACACCCGCAACGCGCGCGAGCTGGACACCGCCATCCGGGAGGTCGTCGCGGCGGCCCGGGCCGGATCGGTGCACGGCACGGGCTCGTTCACCATCAACAACTACGGCCGGTTCGGCGTGGACGGCAGCGCGGCCATCATCAACCACCCCGAGGCCGCCATTCTCGGGATCGGGCGCATCCTGGACCGCCCGTGGATCGTGGACGGCGAAGTGACCGCGCGCCGGATCACCCAGCTGTCCCTGGTGTTCGACCACCGGGTCTGCGATGGGGAGACCGCGGCCGGATTCCTCCGGTTCATCGCCGACGCCGTGGAATCCCCCGTGGCCGCGCTGGCCAGTCTGTAGCCGGATCGCCGTTAGACTGATCCCGTTGTCGATCATGAACGGGTGTGATGCGGTGATGCGCGCGGTACGAGTCGTCGAACTGGACGGGCCCGGTTCGGTCCGGCTGGACGAGATCCCCGAGCCAGAACCGAACGGCGTGGTCATCGAGGTGTACGCGGCCGGAGTCGCCTTCCCGGATGTGCTGCTGACCCGCGGGCTCTACCAGATGAAGCCGGATCCGCCGTTCGTGCTCGGTGCCGAGCTCGCCGGGGTGGTGCGCTCGGCCCCCGCGGACAGCGGGTTCGCCAAAGGCGACCGGGTCACCGGGCTGAGCATGCTCGGCAACGCGATGGCCGAGGTCGCGGTGCTGCCCCCGCAGACGGTGTTCCGGTTGCCGGACAACGTATCCCTGCGGGCCGCGGCCGGGCTGCCGTTCAACGACCTCACCGTGCACTTCGCGCTGCGCGAGCGGGGCCGGATCACCGAGGGTGAGACCGTGCTGGTGCACGGCGCCGCGGGCGGGATCGGCACATCCACCCTCCGGCTCGCCGGGGCACTGGGCGCGGGCCGCACCATCGCCGTGGTGAGCACCGAGGAGAAGGCCGCCGTGGCCCGGGCCGCCGGGGCCACGGACACCGTGCTCACCGAGGGCTGGCTCGACCAGGTCAAGGAACTGACCGGCGGGCGCGGCGTGGACATCGTGGTGGATCCGGTCGGCGGGGACCGGTTCACCGACAGCGTGCGGTCGCTGTCCCGTGCGGGCCGGGTACTGGTACTCGGCTTCACCGGCGGAGAGATTCCCACCGTCAAGGTCAACCGCCTGCTGTTGAAGAACGCGGCCGTGATCGGCGTCGGCTGGGGCGAATGGGTACTCGGCAATCCCGGTTATCTGGCCGAACAGTGGGCCGAACTGGAACCGCTGCTCGCCTCCGGCGCACTGAGCGCACCGGAACCGGTGTGCCTTCCCCTCGAGCACGCAGCCGAGGCGCTCGCCGCCCTGGAGAACCGCACCGCGACCGGCAAGCTCGTGCTCACCGTCCGCTGACACCGTCGGCTGGGACCGCACCGGTCTCGGCGAGGAAGCCGGTGAGCACCTCGGTGAGCCGCTCCGGCTGGTCTTCCGGGATGAGGGTGCCCGAGCTGGCGATCTCGACCAGCCGGGAGTCGGGGAACAGATCGGCTAGCCTGCGCCCGTGCGCCCGGGGCATCAACTTGTCCTTGTCCGCCCACACCACCAGTACCGGCCGGTCGAACTCCCGCAGCCGTTCGCTCAGTTCCAGCAGCCGGGCCCGTTTCGGCGCGGAGGTGGCGAACTTGACGAAGTCCCGCAGCACGTTCGCGTCCCTGCTCAGCGGTTCGAACCAGTCCCGCATGACCTCGTCGGGCACCCCGTGCAGGCTCAGGGCACCGTAGGCCTGGCGACTCTGCCGGAACCACTTCCTGCCGAACAGCCACACGGCGAGCCTCGGGCCGCCGGGGATACGCAGCAGCCGGGCGAGTCCCTTGGCCGAACCGGGCGGGAAATTGTCGAACGCCTCGCAGGCCACGAACACCAGCCTGGCCACTCGTTCGGTGCGCCCCTCGGCGACCAGGAACTGCGGGCCGCCCCAGTCGTTCATCACCACGGTCACGTCCCGCAGGTCGAGGCGTTCCAGGAACTCCGCGAGCAGGCGGGCGAGCCCCTGCTGGGTCAGGTCGGCATCGGCATGCATCGGGGTGCGGTGCCCGCCGAGCGGGAGCGTCGGGAGCACACAGCGGTAGCCGCGCAGCAGCGGCACGACCTTGCGCCACTGCGTCTCGTTCATCGGCAGCCCGTGGGTCAGCACCAGAACGGGCCCGTCACCCCCGGTGTCGAGGTAGTCGACCGGTCCCGCCGAAAGTTCGATTCGAGGCATGACATCTCCTCTTGATAGATCGTTCTAATGTAGGCTAGCAGCAGCACCGCGGATCCGGAAGGCGAGAGGAGCACCAGATGGGCACAGCGCAGCCGGACACCCGGACCAGGATTCGCGAGGCAGCAGCGATGTTGTTCCGCCGCAACGGTTTCCCGGGAACGGGACTGAAATCGATCGCTGCGGAGTCCGGGGCTCCGTTCGGCTCGATCTATCACTTCTTCCCCGGTGGCAAGGAACAGCTCGCCGAGGACACGATCCGCACGACCGGCCCGGAGTACATGCGTCTGGTACTGAGCCTGATCGAGGAGGCCACGGACCCCCTCGAGGCACTGGGCGAAGCCTTCGACGCGGCCGCGGCCACCCTCGCGGCCACCGATTACGCGGACGCCTGCCCGATCGCCACCATGGCACTCGAGGTGGCGAGCACCAACGAGAGACTGCGCATCGCCACCGCCGAGGTGTTCGCGGACTGGGTCGAAGTGGGCATCCGGTGGTTCGCCCGCTGGGTCGACGATCCGGCCACGGCCCGCGAACTCGCCCAGTCGATGATCATGCTCCTGGAGGGCGCGTTCCTGCTGAGCCGTGCCGCACGGGATCCGGAGCCGATCCATGCGGCCGGGCGCTCCATGGTCGCCCTCACCCGCACCGCGATCGAGCGATCGGCCTGACCCGTCCTCCCTGTTCGTCGCGCCGTGTTCACCGCTCGCGAAAAGCGGCACCCGGTCGTGCGCTGATCCCTAAGCTGTGCCCGGTGAACACACCGTGGGATCCCGCGACACCCGGCCTTCTCCGGCTGCCTTCCGGGCGGCTCCTTCGCGGTCGCGGCCTGCGCAACGGACTGCCCGAAGGACAGCGGCCCACCTTCGCGCTCTATCTGCTCGGCCGCACCCCGCCCGCGGTCGAGTGGGAATCCCGATGGGTACGCTGGCCGGATTTCCGCTTGCCCGCCGACCGGCCCGCCGCACGTGCCGCCCTGGTCGAAGCGCTCGACCGCGCGGAGACCGAACGGGTGGAACTGGCCTGCGGTGGCGGTATCGGGCGCACCGGAACCGCGCTCGCCTGCCTCGCCGTGCTCGACGGGGTTCCCGCTACGGAGGCGGTCGACTACATCCGGGAACGCTACTCCCCGCGGGCCGTGGAAACTCCGTGGCAGCGCCGGTTCATCCGCCGATTCCGCTGAACCCCGGAAACTGTCGGTGCCCGGCTCTACGCTTGCGGGCATGAACGAACTCACCGGCATTGCCGCCGATCTGCACCGCTACCTGCAACAGTCCCGCGAACACGTGCTCGCCAAGCTGGACGGCCTTTCCGAGTACGACATCCGCCGCCCGTTGACCCCGAGCGCGACGAACCTGCTCGGCCTCGTCAAGCACCTCGCCACCGTCGAATTCGGCTACCTCGGCGCCTGCGTGGGGCGTCCCGGAACTATCACCCTGCCCTGGGTGGACGACGAGTCCATCTGGGACGGCGCGGACATGTGGGCGCAGGCCACCGAATCCTCGGCCGAACTGCGCGAGCTCTACCGGAGCGTGTGGCGGCACTCCGACGAATCCATCGCCCGGCTCGGCCTCGACGCACCCGCTCGGGTGCCCTGGTGGCCCGAGGAGCGAAGGGACACCACACTCGGCTCACTGCTCGTGCGGATGGTCGACGAAACCGCGCACCACGCGGGCCACATCGACATCGTCCGGGAACTGATCGACGGGAAAGGCGGCACCGACGCCGAGGACCTCGGGGGCGCCGAGTGGTGGCGGAACTACTACGCCAAGGTGTCCGAGGCCGCCGAACAACACCGGAAACCCTTGGCGTGACAGGGAAAAGGCGCCGATCGGCCGACGCTTCCTGGCCGAATCCAGGGCTGTAACGGCATCCGAGCTTCTCCGAGACACTTGGCAGACTCACATGGGCTTTCGGAATCGTCGCGCTCGCCTTCCGCCCCGTGCCGATCCTCAACAATGTCGGAGCGATCATCGGCGGTGCCGGTCGTACTCGGCATCATCGGAATCTGGAAATCCGCGCGTGGCATGCCCATCTCCGGTGTCGTCGGTGATCAGCTCACCAACATGCCGATCCCCACTGCCCCAACGATGTAGGCCCCCTACCCGAAAAGAGCACACGCTGATCCGCTCGAGCGATTTCCGGCGAAGCAGTTCATCGGCAGAGATTTTCTGGTAGTATAGATGTTATGAGCACTGGGGAAAACGGAACGATACTGTCGAGCCGGGAGCGGTTGGATCGGTTTGTCGAGCAGGCTGCTGTGGTGCGGCGTGCCGAGGCAGAGTTGCTGCATCAGCTTGCCGAACTCGATAAGGAGGGTGCGCCGGTCGAGTTCGGGTATTGCGGTTCGGCGGCGACTTTGGCGCAGGATGTGTTGCGCATCGGCCGTGCCGAGGCACGTCGGATGGCCGAGCGGGCTCGCGCACTGTTTGGTGCGCTGGGGATCAGCGGGGAACCACTCTCCCCGGATCTGCCGCACACCGCCGAAGCCTATTCACGCGGAGAGGTCGGTATCGAACACGTGGACCGGATCCGCCAGTTTGCCGCTGAACTCCCCGCGGAAGTCCTGATCGGAGATTCCTGGCCGATCGCGGAAAAGGCCCTCGCCCACATCGCCGGGGAGATCGGACCGCGTGGGCTCATCCGGCCGATCAGAGAACTACGGGCACGGCTCGATCCGGACGGGCAGGCACCCACCGATCGCGAGCCTGCCCGCCCGGATCGGGAAATCTGGCTCCGGCAACACGCAAACCAGTGGGAGATCCGCGGACGCCTGGACTACGAAACCGGACTCAAACTCCGCAGCGTCCTCGATGCGCTCGGGAAACCCCGCAGCAGCGAAGCCAACGGCGGCACACCCGACACCCGCACCCCAGCAGAACGCGACGCCGACGCGTTCGCCGACGTGATTCAACTCGCCGCGAACCCGGAAAACCTTCCCGAATCAGGCGGCGAACCGTTCACCATC
>NZ_JALM01000111.1 GCF_000737195.2 Sciscionella sediminilitoris | reverse complement strand
CGCGCCGAGCAGGCAGGCGAGCCGGACCCGGTAGCGCTGCCCGACCGAGAGCCCGGCCAGTTCGCGGGACCGGTCGTCGATCGCGCCGAGCGCGGCCAGGGCGATGTCGACCCGGCGATCGGCGTCCCAGGCATCGAGTGCTTCCGCCTCGGCGAGGGCACGGGCGTATTCGTCCGCGGCGCCGGGGCGTTCCTCGGCGAGCGCGAGCGTCGCGGATTCGAACTCCCGCAGGACCGTGCGCACCTCGGCGAGTTCGGTGTCGATGAGTTCGCCGACGGTGCGCCCCTCCGCGCTCGGCATCTCCTGTTCGGCGATGCCGAGGCTGCCGAACCGGCGCAGTACCCCGGAATCGGGGACCAGCCGACCGGCGAGCACGTGCAGCAGGGTGGTTTTGCCGCGGCCGTTCTCCCCGACGACGGCGAGCCGGTCACCGGCGGAAACGGTGAGGTTCACGGTGTCGAGCACCGGGTTTCCGCCGCGGGTGAGGCAGAGATCGGTCGCGGAAAGATGCGCGCGCGTTCGGGCGCGCTGAATCGCGGTGGACATACTTCCTCTTCAGAAAAGGGGGTGGCGGACAGACGAGTACCGTGCCACCTGCTCAGAGGAAGTAGAGATGCATGATTCCGACGGTAACAGAGGAAGCGATGGCCCGCTAACTCATTTGGCGCGGGCCACAGTCAGCGCAGCCCGATGCCGATCAGCCGTTCCGCGATTCCGCCCCGCCAGCAGGCCCGGTCGTGGCCGCCGGAGAACTCGCGGAAATCCACCGGGTACCCGCGCGCGAGCAACACCTCGTGCAGCCGCGCGGTCGGTTCGTCCAGGGTGCGCTCATCGCTGCCCACCTCGATCCCGAACCGCAGGGGCAGCCGCGGCGTCCTGGCGAACCGGCGGCCGAGTTCCCCTCCGCCGAACCAGAACGAGCCGGACTGGGAGATGACCGCGCCGAACCGCTCCGGTGCGGTGAGCCCGGCGAAAGCCGCGGTGAGCCCGCCGAGGCTCTGCCCGGCGATCACCGTGCGGGCCGGATCCTCGGTGATGCCTTGGGTTTCGGCGAGCGCGGGGATCAGTTCCCCGGTCAGGAAGGCCACGAACGGCGCGTGGCACTGGTATTCCCGCATCCGCACCGCGCGCGGGCCCGCCTCGGGGAGCACGGCAAGCAGCGGGGGAAGGTGCCCTTCGGCGATCAGGTTGTCCAGGGTGGGCGCGATGTTCAGCTCATCGGCCCACAGCTCGCCGTCCAGGAGCACCAGCAGCGCGAGGTCGGTGGCCGCTCGTGCCGGGGTGTAGACCCAGGCGCGCTTGCGGTATCCGAGAATGCGGCTCGGCACAACGGTTTCGGTCACGGTACCGCGCGGAACACCGGGCCGTGGCCAGAGAAACCGCTGTGGTGGCGCGTCCGGGAGTTCGGCGATGGAACGCACCGGTTCGCCGCCCCTGCTCGGCAGGACGAGCGCGGCGAACGGATCGGGAACGCCGGGCAGCTCCGCGAGTTCGCCCTTACCCGTCTCGTCCGGGGCGAACTGGTAGCTGCCCCGCCAGGTGCTCGGCAAGCGGTAGCTCAGATGCCACAGATCGGTTCCCGGCAGCTGCGCGCACCGGCTGCGATCGAGCCGCGAGCGGTCGGTGAGCTTGTTCACCAGCGCGAGCACTCGCACCGTTTCCGGGCCGCCGCGATAGCAGAAGGTCACGATGCGGTGCGCCGTGCTTTCCGGGCAGGGTTCCACGAGTGGCCCGCCCTCGGCGTCCAGTCGCGCCCAGAATCGGTTCACCGCTTGGGTTTCCCCGTCGGCCACGGCCGCGCGCAGTGCCTCGATCGCCGGGCTGCGGACCAGGCCGGTGGTGACCGCGCGCGCCGAATGCGGTGGTGTGGCCCCGTTGTGCGGCTGTCCGGGCGGAAGTTCCGGGGCCGGGCCGAGCGCGCGCGGCGGGCTCCGCAGGTCGCCGAGGATCGATTCGGCCGCCGCGGTGCGCGCGTGCATCCGGAACCCGGCGCTCGTCACGGTGCGCCAGCCGGCCGCGGCGCCGGGTTCCGTTTTCCCGGTGAACACACTGACCGGGCAACTCAAGGGGGTGCGTACGCCGTAGCGGTGCGGGCCGGGATGCCCGGAGACGAACAGGTACACCGGATCGCGCAGCCTTTGGGCCAGTTCGTAGCCGGGAATCGCGCCGCGACCGTGCCCGAACACCGCGACCGGCGGACCGGGTGTCAGCGCCTCGGCGAGCGCGTCCGGATGCGGGTTCCCGACGGCGAACAGTCCCACATCCGCGGGCAGCAGCTCCGCCCACGGCGCGAACCACCGGGCCTCGCCGAGGCAGACCAGGCGCAGCCGGGGGTTCGGGACCGCGGTGAGCTCGTGCAGCATATATGTAGGTTAGCCTTGCCTAATTCATAGACGGGAGGGTGATCAGTGGTGAGATGGCGGACCCTTGGCGCCGTGGTGCTCGCGGGCGCGCTGCTGGCCGGATGCGGATCGGGCGCGCAGCACGAATCGAGTGGCAGGCAGCTCACCGATGCGCGAGGCGAACGGGTCACGGTCCCGGACCGGCCCGCGCGGGTGATCACGCTCAGCGAGTCCAGTCTGGACGGTGCGCTGGCGCTCGGGGTTCGCCCGGCAGGGGCGACCGGCGGGCGCGGGCAGTCCGGGGTCTCCGCCTATCTGGCCGAACAGGCCAAGGGAATCCCGCTCATGGGCGCGCTCGCCACACCCTCGATGGAGAAGATCGCCGCCGCGCGCCCCGATCTGATCCTCACTGATGGCACCGCGCTGCGCGATGCGGGCGTGCTCGGCAAACTCTCCGCGATCGCCCCGCTGGTCTATCTGCGCGCGAGCGGGACCGATGACTGGCGGGCCGCGCTGCGCCTGGAGGCCGCGGCACTCGGCAGGCCGGACAGGGCCGGGAAAGTACTCGAGAACTACGCGAACACGCTCGCCGCGACCAAGCGCGGGATCGCCGCCCATGCCGGGGCGAGCGTGAGCATTGTGCGCTGGCGCGGGAACACCCCGAGTGTGATGTACGCCGAAGGGCCCGCGGCCGAGGTGGTCCGCGCGCTCGGGCTGCGCCGCCCGCCCGCGCAGGACCGGAAGGGGCCGGGGCACAGCGTCGCGGTGAGCCTGGAGAACGTTCGCGAGCTCGACGCGGACTGGATCTTCTTCGGCGCGCTCGGGGACGGTGACCCGCATCAGGCCAGCAAGAAGGCCCTCGATCAGGCGGCGAAGGCACCCGGGTTCGACCGGCTCGGCGCGGTCACCGCGGGGCACGTGGTCCCGGTGGACGGCACGGCGTGGACCAGCGCGGGCGGGGTGCTCGCCTGCGGCAGGATCGCCGAGGACATTCGCACCGCGCTCGGCTGAGCGAACTGTCAACGCGATCCGGTGTAGGTGCTCACTCTGTCAATTCCGGTCCGCGGCGATTTCGGCGAGGATCAGGGTATGGACGCAGAGCGGGTAATCGAGGACGACCGTCGGCACGTGCTGCACTCCTGGTCGGCGCAGGCGAAGATCAGCCCGGTGCCGATCGAGTGGGCGCGGGGCTCGACCATCGCCGACTACGACGGGAACGAATGGCTCGATTTCGCCTCGCAGCTGGTCAACGCGAACCTCGGGCATCAGCACCCGGACATGGTCGCCGCGATCAAGGAGCAGGCCGAGCGGCTGTGCTACATCGCCCCGTCCTTCGCCAACGACGTGCGCGGCAAGCTCGCCAGGATGATCGCCGAGCGCGCACCCGAGGGACTGGACACGGTGTTCTTCACCAACGCCGGTGCGGAGGCGAACGAGAACGCGATCCGGATGGCCCGGCTGCACACCGGGCGGCACAAGGTCCTCTCGGCCTACCGCTCGTACCACGGCGCCACGAGCACCGCGATCACCGCGACCGGGGACCCGCGCCGCTGGGCCTCGGAGCAGTCGGCGACCGGGATCGTGCACTTCTTCGGCCCTTATGCCTACCGCTCCGGGGTGGACGAGGAGACCGAATGCGCCCGCGCGCTCGCCCATCTCGAGGAGGTCATCACCCTCGAGGGCGCGCACACGGTCGCGGCGATCCTGATGGAGACCGTGGTCGGCACCAACGGGGTGCTCATCCCGCCGCCCGGCTATCTGCAGGGCGTGCGGGAGCTGTGCGACCGGCACGGGATCGTGCTGATCGCCGATGAGGTCATGGTCGGTTTCGGCAGGCTCGGCGAGTGGTTCGCGGTCGATCTGTTCGGCGTGACCCCGGACCTGATCACCTTCGCCAAGGGGGTGAACTCCGGCTATGTCCCGCTCGGCGGGGTGATCCTCTCCGATGCGATCGCCGCGGGCTTCGCCGAGCAGCCCTATCCCGGCGGGCTCACCTACTCGGGCCACCCGCTGGGTTGTGCCGCCGGGATCGCCTCGATCGAGATCTTCGAACGCGAAGGCATCCTGGAACGGGTGCGCGATCTCGGTGAGCGCGTGGTGCGCCCGGAACTGGAACGGATGGCCGCGGCCCACCCGTGCATCGGCGAGGTGCGCGGGCGCGGGCTGTTCTTCGCCCTGGAACTGGTGCGGGACCGGGACACCCGGGAACAGCTGGTGCCGTTCAACGCCGCGGGCCCGGACGCCGCGCCGATGACCGAGCTGCTCGGGGCGTGCAAGAAGCGCGGGGTGTGGCCGTTCACCCACTTCAACCGGCTGCACGTGGCCCCGCCGCTGGTGATCACCGAGCAGGAGCTGCGCACCGGGCTCGCCGCCATCGACGAGGCGCTCGCCGTGACCGACGGGTACGTGCGCACGTGAGGACGTTCCGGCTGGCCTGCCTGCAGACCGCGGGCAGCCCGGGGGATCCCGAGGCGAACCTGGCCGAACTGGACGAGTGTGCGGCGCGCGCCGCGGGCTCCGGGGCGGACCTGCTCGTCACCCCGGAGCTGTTCCTCACCGGCTACGACATCGGCGATGCGGTGGCCGAGCTCGCCGAGCAGCCGCTGATCGAGCGTGCCGCGGAGATCGCGCGACGGCGCGGAATCGGGTTGCTCGCCGGTGCACCACTGCGCACGGAGCAGGGCATCACCAACGCCGCGGTGCTGCTCGACGAGGACGGGAAAACGCTTGCGGTGCACCACAAGGCGCAGCTGTTCGGCGAGCTGGACCGCAAGCTGTTCGTCGAAGGAACCGAACCGGTCACCATCGCCGAATTCCACGGAATGCCGATCGCGATCCTGATCTGCTACGACGTGGAGTTCCCCGAAGCGGTGCGAGCCGCGGCACTGGCCGGGGCGAAACTGATCGCGGTGCCCACCGCGCAGATGGAACCCTTCGCGTTCGTCGCGGAGACCGTGATCCCGGCCCGTGCCTGGGAGAACCAGGTCTACGTCTGCTATGCGAACCACACCGGAAGCGAGCGGGACACCGTCTACGTCGGGCGCAGCAGCATCGTGGCACCCGATGGCGAGAAGCTCGCCTGCGCGGGCACCAGACCGGCGCTGCTGCTCGCCGAACTCGACCCGGAACGCGTGGATCGGGCCCAGCTGGAGAATCCCTATCTCACCGATCTGCGCCGAGATCTCTATCGGTAGCGAGGTTTTCATGAACAGGACCGATGGCAACGAGGCCGTCCGCGCACCCGTGCGGGCGACGGAGGAGGAATCCGGGCGGTTGCACGGGCGGCTCGGGGTCACCGCGATCGTGTTCATGGTGATCGCGGCCGCCGCCCCGCTGACCGTGATCGGGGGGAACGCCCCGCTGGCGATCAGCGAGGGAAACGGTGCGGGTGCCCCGGTCGGGTTCCTCATCGCCACCGTGGTGCTGCTGGTGTTCTCCGCGAACTTCGTCCGGATGACCCCGCACGTGCACAAAGCCGGTGCCTTCTTCGCCTACATCGAACGCGGGCTCGGCCGGATCGCGGGCGGGGGCGCCGCGTTTCTGGCGCTGCTGGCCTATACCGCGCTGCAGGCCGGAATGTGGGGTTATCTGGGCGGCGCGTTCTCCTCGCTCATCGAGCGCTACACCGGATACGCGCCGCCGTGGTGGGCCTGCGCGGGTGTGGTGCTGGTGCTGGTGGCCTTCCTCGGTTACCGGCACATCGAGCTGAGTTCGAAGGTGCTCGGCGTCGCCTTGGTGTGCGAGCTGGCCATCGTGATCGCCATGGACACCGCGATCTTCGCCAGCGGCGGGGCGGACGGGATCAGCGGCGCGAGTTTCACCCCGACGGTGATCTTCTCCGGCCCGCTCGGCATCGCGGTGCTGTTCGCCGTCACCGGGTTCGTCGGTTTCGAGTCCACCGCGGTTTTCCGTTACGAGGCGCGCAATCCCGATCGCACGGTGCCCCGGGCCACGTACATCTCGGTGCTCGTGATCGGGGTGTTCTACGCCATCTCCAGCTGGGCGATGGTGGAAGGCTGGGGCGTCGAGGCCATCAAGGACCGCGCGGTGGCCAATCCGGACGATCTGATGCTCGGCACCGCACAGCGCTATCTGGGCACGGTCGCCGGGGGTGTCATGCAGGTGCTGCTCATCTCCAGCCTGCTCGCCTGCGTGCTCTCCTTCCACAACATCGTCGCCCGGTACCAGCACGCGCTCGCCGGGCGCGACTGGCTGCCCGCGAAACTCGGTGCGGTGCACCGGAAACACGGCTCACCCGCGAACTCCTCACTGGTGCAGAGCGCGACGGCCGCGATCCTGCTCGCCGTGTTCGCGGTGCTCGGCCTCGACCCGCTGACCCAGATCTTCTCGCCCATGGCGGGGATCTCCACCCCGGGCATCGTCACCCTCATGCTGGGCACCACGGTCTCGATGCTGGTTTTCTTCGCCAGGAACCGGATCGGTTCCCCGTGGCGGCTGGTGCTCGCCGCGCTCGGGGTGCTGGTGCTCGGCGCGACGCTGTGGCTGGTGATCACCAACTTCCCGCTCGTCGTCGGATCCGGGGGCGCGGTGGCCGTCGTGCTCGGCGCGATCCCGGTGCTCGCGATCCTCGTCGGCTGCGTGGTCGCCGCCCGCCGGGGGAGCAGGGCATGAGCGGGAAACTCCGGATCGGGCTGGCCGGACTCGGCCGCATGGGGCGCATCCACGCCACCAATCTCGGTTCGCGGTGCGCCCGCGCCGAACTCGCCGCTGTGTTCGATGTGGACAGTGCGGCGGCGGACCGGATCGCGGAGGAGCACGGGGTCACCGGGGTGGACAGCTTCGAGCGGTTGCTGGCAGCCGACATCGACGCGGTCGCGATCACCACCCCGACCGGGACTCACGCGGACCTCGCGGTCGCGGCCGCCCGCGCGGGAAAGCACGTGTTCTGCGAGAAACCCATTTCGCTCGACCGGGAAGCCGCGCTGCGCGCCATCGCCGCGGTCGAGGCCGAGGGCGTCGCCTTCCAGATCGGTTTCCACCGCAGGTTCGATCCGGACTGGGTGGCCGCGACCGAGCGGATCCACGCCGGGGAGCTCGGCGAGATCGCCCTGCTGCGCACCTCGCTGCGGGACATGGCGGCACCGAAGGCGGAATTCCTCGCCGGTTCCGGGGGACTCTTCCTCGATGTGACCATTCACGATCTGGACACCGCGCGCTGGATGGCCGGGGAGATCACCGAGGTGAGCGCGCACGGGGCGGTGGTCTCCGATCCGGGCTTCACCGCGATCGGCGATGTGGACACCGCGGTGGTGGTGCTGCGCTTCGCGAACGGCGCGCTCGGGGTGATCGACAACAGCAGGGCGGCCGGATACGGCTACGAGTGCAGCACCGAGGTGCTGGGATCCCTGGCCACGGTGCGCATCGATCATCCGCAATCGCGGCACTACGAATGGCGCACCCCGGGGCAGGCGGCCACTCCGCTGGTGCGCGATTTCGAACAGCGCTATCCGTTCGCCTACGCCGCCGAACTCGACGCCTTCGCGGATGCGGTGCGCACCGGGACTCCGGTGCGGGCCAGTGGTTCGGATGCGCTCGCCGCCTTCGATCTGGCGACCGCGGCGGACCGGTCCTGGCGGGAGGAACGCGCGATTCCGGTGCGGTGCACCGAATCCGGCTACGTGCTCGGCTGATCGGTCCACAAGGGACGGCCGGGAAACCGGAACCGCCGCGGACCAGGAAGGTCCGCGGCGGTTCTCGATCCCGGTGTTCGGTCAGGACTTGGCGGCAGGCTCCCCTTTGGACCCGCTCTTGCTCTTGGCCCACACCCCGGACACGATCGCGACGACCACGATCGCGCCGACGATGTCCAGGATCCAGCGGAACCACGGGATGCCGCCGTTGGCGTTCTGGTAGCCGATCGCCGCGGCCACCAGGTTGCCGAGGAACGCACCGACGATTCCGGACAGGATCGTCAGCCACCAGGGGATGCTCTGCTTACCGGGCAGGATCGCCTTGGCGAGCAGGCCGAAGATCAGTCCCGCGACGATCCAGCCCAGGATGCTGCCGATACCGCTGAACAGATGCATGGGAACACTCCATTAGGTGAGGCAGTTGATCACGGTCGGTGCCGTGATGGTGGCACTACTGTGTGCTGCCTGCAAAGCCGGAATGCGGGTTATGGGTGATTCGTGATCAAGTTGAGGCCGCGTCCCGCACGGCCTTCCTCGCCTGCGCGTACAGCTCGGAGACCTTGGGGGTCTCCCCGGTCTCGACGCGCCTTGCCCACTCGTCGAAGGCGATCCGGGCCGTGGAGTCGAGGACGGCGAGGATGGCGCGCACCTGGAAGTCGGACGATTCCTTGCCGAGCGCGCGGGCGAGTGTGCTGACGATGCGCTCGCAGCCGTCCAGATCGGCACGCAACAGGGCCTGGGTGAGCAGGGGTTCGGTCGTGGCGAGGCGGCGCATCCGCAGCATGTGACGGGCCACCTCGGAGCTCTCGTTGTCGAACTCCGCGACGCCCCGGGCGAAGGCCCGCTCGATCGCCTGGATCGGGTCGTCGCCGATCCGGTCCGGCTGCAGCTCCTCGGTCACGATCTCGTGGATTTCGTTACTGCCGAGCAGGACCGAGTCCTCTTTCCGCGGGGAGTACCGGAAGAAGGTCCGCGGGGAGACTCCCGCGCGTTCGGCGATCTGTTCGGCCGTGGTGTGTGCCACACCCTGTGTCTCGAACAGTTCGAGTGCCGCGGTGGCGATGGCGCGCTCGGTGTCCCGCTTTCGCCTGGTCACCAGGTCAGGAGCGGCTTGCTCGATCGTCATCGCACCTCCAAATGCCGACCTCGAGCCTATCGCGAAATCCGATGGCAGTCACTGCCACCTTGGCGTAGCCTGTCATCAACTGAGGCTTTCTGGAGGATTCGTGACCACATCGACTACGCCGAGACCGGCTGCCGAGAAGACCCCGCCCGGGGCCATGGGATTGATCGCGCTGCTGTTGGCGGCCGCGTTCGTGATGGTGCTGAACGAAACCCTGATGAGCGTCGCGCTGCCGACCCTGATGAAGGATCTGCACCTGTCCGCGACCACCGGCCAGTGGCTGACCACCGGTTACATGCTGGTGATGGCGATCGTGATCCCGACGACCGGGTTCCTGCTGCAACGGTTCCCGATGCGGCGATTGTTCGCGGTGGCGATGTCGCTGTTCCTGCTCGGCACCCTGACCGGGGCGCTGGCCAACGGGTTCCTCATGCTGCTGATCGGCCGCGTGCTGCAGGCCGGCGGCACCGCGTTCATCCTTCCGCTGCTGATGACCACCGTGATGACGATGATCCCGGAGCAGCGGCGCGGACGGATCATGGGCTCGATGACGATCGTGATCGCGGTGGCGCCCGCGGTCGGTCCCACCCTTTCCGGGTTCATCCTGAGCAAGCTGGACTGGCACTGGCTGTTCTGGGTGGTGCTGCCGTTCGCCGCGCTCGCGTTCATCGCCGGGGTATGGCGGATGCGCAGCCCGGAAACCCTGACCGAGGCCAAGGTCGACCCGTTCTCCGTGGTGCTCTCCGCGCTCGGGTTCGGCGGCCTCGTCTACGGCCTGTCCAGCATCGGCGACTCCAGCGGGAGCGCGTTCATCTCCCCGTGGCTCGCCCTCGGGATCGGGATCGCCGCGCTGCTCGCGTTCGGCGCCCGGCAGTTCGTGCTGCAGCGCGCCGACCGGGCACTGCTGGATCTGCGCACCTTCCGCAGTACCTCGTTCGTGCTGGCGTTCGTGATGATCGCGGTGAGCATGATGGCGATGTTCGGCAGCATCATCGTGTTGCCGCTGTACCTGCAGAACGTGCTCGGCGAGGACACGGTCACCGTCGGACTGGCCACCCTGCCCGGTGGGCTCGCGATGGGTCTGCTCGGTCCGGTCATCGGGCGGCTGTTCGACCGCTACGGCCCGCGTCCGCTGGTGATCCCGGGCGCGGTAGTGGTCAGCGCCGCGCTGTGGGTGATGACCACCTTCGGCGCGGGTACCCCGCTCGGCTACGTCATCGCCACCCAGACCGTGCTGATGGCCGCGATCGGTGCCATGCTCACCCCGCTGATGACCGTGGCGCTCGGCTCGGTGCGCAAGGAGCTGTACTCGCACGGCAGCGCCATGGTCAGCACCGTGCAGCAGCTCGCGGCCGCCGCCGGGTCGGCGCTGTTCGTCACCGTGATGTCCACGTTCACCACCCCGATCGGTCCCGGCCACGGCCCGGAGGCCGCCGTCGCCGACGGGGTGCACGCGGCCTTCCTGTGCGGCGCGGTGATCTCGCTGATCGCACTGGTGCTCTCGGTGTTCATCCGGCGCCCCGCGAAACAGGAGGACAGCGAGGCGGGCGAGGAGCAGCCCGCCATGGCCGCGCACTGAAAGCACCGTGGCGCGCCGCCGGAGTTGGGGGAGGGGGCCTACCGGCGGCGCGCCACGGCTTCATCTGGGATGTGGCTTGGTAACCGCGACGCGCCGCCGAAATGCTGGAAGGAAGGAAGGTCGTTCGGCGACGCGCCGCGGGGTTCTAGGGGGATGGTGCGGGGTTCGCGTGCTCCTCGGGATAGTGGTCGGTGCGGGAACGGCTCGGTACCACGAACATGGCACCGAGACCGAGCGCGGCGACCACGGCGAAGAACCAGAACCCGAAGGGGTAGGCGATCCCGGCCGTGACGAGCGCACCGGTCACGAACGGTCCGACGATGGCGCCGAGCCGCCCGATGGCCGAGTTGAGCCCGAGCGCGGTGCCCCGGGATTCGGCGGGGAAGGACTGCGCGACGTAGGCGAAGATCAGCACCTGCGCGGAGAACACGAAGATCCCGGTCAGCAGCACCACGAGGTTGAGCACGAAGCTGTTCTCCATGCGCACGCTGAGCAGGGCGAGCAGCACGGCGGCGACACCGAACCAGGCGAGCGCGGTCGGTCGGATGCCGCGCCGGTCGGCGAGGTACCCGGCGAGCAGCAGCCCGATCACCGCGCCGATGTTGAGCACCAGCAGCAGGGTGATCGAGGTGGACACGGCGTAGCCCGCGGTGCGCATCAGCTGCGGCAGCCAGGTGTTGAGCCCGTAGACCAGCAGCAGGCCCATGAAGGAGCCGACCCAGGTGGCGAGGCTGATCCGCCGGAATCCCGGGGTGAGCACGGCGCGCATGCCCTGGCGCTCGCCGCTCTTACGGCGAACCGAATCGCGCACCGAGAGGTAGGCGCTCGATTCGGGCAGCCGGAACCACATCACCGCGGCGAGCACCAGTCCGGCGATCCCGCCCGCGTAGTAGAGCACCTGCCACTGCCCGAGTGTCGCGGCGAGGATCGAGGTGAGTACCGCGCCGGTGTGGTACCCGGTCATGGTGATGGTGCTCGCGGTGGCCCTGCGCTTGGCCGGAAGGTGTTCGGACATCACGGTGAGCGCCGTCGGCATGCAGGCGCCGAGCCCGAGACCGGCGAGGAAGCGGAACACGCTGAACGTGACCACGTTCGGCGCGAGCGGCACGATCACGGTGAACACCGAGAACAGCAGCACCGAGGTGATCAGCACGCCGCGGCGGCCGAACCGGTCCGCGAACGGACCCATGCCCGCGGCGCCGATCGCCACCCCGATCAGGGCGACCGTGGCGATCGCGGTCGCACCGGCCGCGGTGAAGCCGAGATAACCGCTCTTGAGCACGATCGGGATCGTCACCGAGAAGGCGACGAGGTCGTACCCCTCGATCAGGACGGTGAGCCAGCAGAGGATCGCCGGCCACCCCGACCGGCCCGTCTGCGGTGTTGGCGTCATTGCCGTGCTCCTTCGAATCAGGCGGGCGCGGTCAGCGCCGTGTCCACCTGGATCAGGCGCGGGCCGTCGGCGTCCTTGGCCAGCAGCGCGCGCAATTCCTCTTCCTCGGTCACCGAGTCCGCGGGCACCCCATACCCCTCCGCGATCTGGGTGAAATCGAGCCCCGGGATGTTCACCCCGGGCACATCGGGTACGTCGAGCAGGTCGGCGAACCATTGCAGTGCGCCGTAACTTCCGTTGCGCAGCAACACGAAGGTCACCGGTACCCGGTGGCGGGCCGCGGTCCACAGCGCGCTGATGCCGTAGTTGGCCGCGCCGTCCCCGATCACCCCGACGAAGTGCCGGTCCGGGCGGCCGATCCCGGCACCGACCGCGGCCGGGATACCGAAACCGAGCCCGCCGGATGCGGGGAAGAAGTAGGAGCCGCCGGTGCGCAGATCCATCTGCCGCCACCAGGCGGAGTTGGTCGAGGTGGACTCGACGATGTAGCCGGTTTCGGCCGGTTGGGTGTCCCGCAGCGCGGCGAACACCTGCTCGGGGTGCAGGGCGTTCTCGGCGACGGCAGGCTCGGGATTGGGCAGGTAGTTATGCTCATCGTTGCCGCGCCGCGGGCACCGTCCGAGCATCGCGTGCATGACCGCGCTCGGATCGGCGACGATCGCCTCGCCGAACGGTGCCCGTGCGGCGGCCTCGGCGTCGTCGGTGACCTGCACGAGATGGGCGCCCTCGGGGAGGTAGGCGCCCGGCTCGTGCTGGTGGTAGCGGAAGACCGGGGCACCGAGCACCAGGATCAGGTCGTGCCCGTCGAGCTCCTGGGACAGCGAGGAGATCCCGGCGGGCAGCACCCCGCGGAAGAGCCGGTGCCGGTTGGGGAAGGGGAGCCGGAAGGCCGAGGGGGCGGCCCAGGTCGGCACGTCGAGGTGTTCGGCGAGCGCGACCGCCGTGTCGAACAGGCCCGCGGTGTCGATGTCGCCGCCGAGCACCAGCGCCGGGTTCTTCGCCGATTCGAAGCGGGCCACCAGGTAGGCGAACTCCTCGGTGCTCGCCGCGCTCGCCCTGCTTATCGAGCGGTCGAGCACCATCCGCGCGTTCTCGTCCAGCTCCACATCCCAGTCGTCATAGGGAATCGAGAGATAGGTCGGGCGCTTGCGCATTCTGGCCTCGAACACCGCCTGGGCCAGTGAACGCGGCACATCCGCGGCGCAGCTCGGTTCGCCGGACCAGCCGACAAGCGGGCGCATCAGTGTGGTGGCGTCCACATTGGCGAGCATTCCCTCGAGGCCGATCACCGGGCGCACCTGCTGGCCCGCGGTGATCACCAGCGGGGAGCGGGAGTAGACCGCGTTGGTCAGCGCGCCGAGCCCGTTGCCCGAGCCCGCGGCCGCGTGCAGGTTCACCAGCGCCGGTTTCCCGGTGACCTGGCAGTACCCGTCGGCCATCCCGACCACCGCGCCCTCGTGCAGGCCGAGGATGTAGCTGAAGCGATCGGAGAGCCCGGTCAGGAACGGCAGTTCATTGGAACCCGGGTTGCCGAATATCGTGGTGAGCTCGTTGCGCTCGAGGAACTCGTGCGCGATGTGGCGAGCCGTCGGCATGGGTTCTGCTCCTGTCCGAATTGGTCCGGAGAATCCGACGATAAGGGCACTTGCGCACCGTGATCCAATAGATACGGTCAGGGTGCCGTATCGATGGGGTCTATATGCGGGATTTCGATCTGAACCTGGTGCGGACCTTCGTGCTGCTCTACGAGACTCGCAGCGTCACCGCCACCGCCGAATCGCTGCACCTCACCCAGCCGACGGTCAGCTATGCGCTGCAGAAACTCCGGCGGCGCTTCGGTGACGAGCTGTTCCGGCGCAGCGGTGCCGGGCTGGTGCCCACCACGACGGCGCGCGATCTCTACGAACCGCTGCACACCGCGCTGGCCGGGATCGAGTCAACTGTTAGTGACTCCGTCAGCTTCGATCCGGCCACCGCGCAGACGGCGTTCACCCTGTGCCTCTCCGATCTGGGCGAGGTGTCCCTGCTGCCCCCGCTGCTCGCCGCGATCAAGACGCGCGCGCCCGGGGTGACCTTCACGGTGCACCCGCTGGACGTCAGCGATGTGGAGGGCAGGCTCGGCCGGGGCGAGATCGACGCCTTCATCGCCACCCCGCTGATCAGTTCGCGCCGGGTGGAACGGGTCCCGCTGTTCCGGGAGGGGCACGTCGCCCTGGTCGCCGAGGACCATCCGCGGCTGCGCGGATCCCGGATCAGCCAGGCCCAGTTCGAGGCCGAGCGGCACGTGACCGTCGTCGGGCCCGCCGGACACGACGGCCCGCGCAGGGCACTCGAGCTGCGCGGGCTCACCGGCCGGATCGCGCTCCAGGTCACCAGGTACTCCTCGCTGCCGTACCTCGTGCAGCGCACCGAACTGGTCGGGATGGCCCCGCGCAGGCTGGCCGAGGTGTGGCGGGACGAGAACCGGGTACGGCTGCTCGAACTGCCCTTCGAACTGGAGCCGATCGTGGTGAGCGCCTACGCCCGGCGGACCCATTCGCGCAGTCCCGCCCAGCAATGGCTGGTCGATTTCATGCAGGAGGTCCTCGGCTAGCGCCCGCTGCGTGGCGGTGCGGGTGGCGGGACCCGCCGCGGTGCCGGCTGCGTGGTCGGTGGACGCGGCTCCGCCGCTGGAAGAACAAGGTACTCGGTTAGAATCTGCCCGGTGACGACGCCCGAGACGCTCAAGGTACTGAACCAGGTCTTCGGCTACGACGAGTTCCGGGAAGGCCAGGCCGAGATCGTCGAGCACGTCAGCGGTGGCGGCGATGCGCTCGTGCTGATGCCGACCGGGGGCGGGAAGTCGTTGTGTTACCAGATTCCCGCGCTCGTCCGGGACGGCGTCGGCGTGGTGATCTCCCCGCTCATCGCGCTCATGCAGGACCAGGTCGACGCACTGCGCGCACTCGGGGTGCGGGCCGGTTTCCTCAACTCCACCCAGGCCCCCGACGAGCAGCGCATGGTGGAGAAGGAATTCCTGGCCGGCGAGCTCGATCTGCTCTATCTCGCCCCGGAACGGCTGCGCGTGGACCAGACGATTCGCTTGCTGGACAACGGAAACATCGCGCTGTTCGCCATCGACGAGGCGCACTGTGTCTCCCAGTGGGGCCACGATTTCCGGCCGGACTACCTGGAACTGTCCCAGCTGCACGAGCGCTGGCCGAAGGTGCCGAGGATCGCGCTCACCGCGACAGCCACCGAGGCCACGCACGCGGAGATCGCGCGGCGGCTCGGGCTCGAGGACGCGCACCATTTCGTGGCCAGCTTCGACCGGCCGAACATCCAGTACCGCATCGTCGCCAAGAACGAACCGCGCAAGCAGCTGCTCGAGTTGTTGCGCACCGAGCACCCCGGAGACGCGGGCATCGTCTACTGCCTGTCCCGCAAATCCGTCGAGGACACCGCGGAATTCCTGGTGCGCAACGGAATCGAGGCGCTGCCCTATCACGCGGGACTGGACGCGGCCCAGCGCGCCGAGCACCAGTCGCGGTTCCTGCGCGAGGACGGGCTCATCGTGGTGGCCACCATCGCCTTCGGCATGGGCATCGACAAACCCGATGTGCGGTTCGTCGCGCACCTGGACCTGCCCAAGTCGATCGAGGGGTACTACCAGGAGACCGGCCGTGCGGGCCGGGACGGGCTCGCCTCCACCGCCTGGCTGGCCTACGGGCTCCAGGATGTGATGCAGCAGCGCAAACTGATCGACAATTCCGAGGGCGATGCCGCGCACCGGCGCAAGCTCGGCACGCACCTGGACGCGATGCTCGCGCTGTGCGAGACCGTGGAATGCCGCCGGGTGCGGTTGCTCGCCTACTTCGGGCAGCAGGGACAGCCGTGCGGGAACTGCGATACCTGCCTCGCGCCGCCGGAATCCTGGGACGGCACCGTCGCCGCGCAGAAACTGCTGTCCACCGTGGTCCGGCTGGCCAGGGAACGGCGGCAGAAATTCGGCGCGGGCCAGATCATCGACATCCTGCTCGGCAAGAAGACCGCGAAGATCAGCCAGCACGCGCACGATGAGCTCAGCGTGTTCGGGGTCGGCACCGAACTCACCGATTCCGCCTGGCGCGGGGTGGTCCGCCAGCTGCTGGCCATGGGACTGCTCGCGGTCGAGGGCGACTACGGAACCCTGGTCACCACCGAGGCCAGCGATGAAGTGCTCTACCAGGGGCGCACGATCACGCTGCGCACCGAACCCAAGCGCCCCGGAAAGGCGGCCAAGTCCGGGAAGGCGAGCCGGGGCGCCGATGCGGAACTGCCCGAGGAACTGCGCCCGCTGTTCGAACGGCTGCGCGCCTGGCGGGCCGCGACCGCGAAGGAACAGGGTGTGCCCGCCTACGTGATCTTCCACGACGCCACCCTGCGCCAGATCGCCACCGAGCAGCCGGCCAGCCTGAGCGAACTCGGCGCGATGAGCGGGATCGGCGAGAACAAGCTCGCCAAGTACGGCGAATCCGTACTGGAAACCCTGAACGCCGAGTAACTGTCCTGTTCGGACTTGCGTGGTGGGTCCGGTTGCGGAAACCCGCCGCGGTGCCAGCGGGCAGCCGGGTGCCAAGCGGCTACGCCGCTTAAGGCAGCGTAGTTAGTCTTCGAGTGCCGCGCTGGCCGCGGCCGCGATGGCGAGCAGGCGCTGATCGGTGTGCGCCCTGCCGAGCAGTTGCACGCCGACCGGGAGACCGGATCCGGTGTGCCCGGCCGGGATCGAGATGCCTGGGATTCCCGCGACGGCGGTGCCGAAGGTGTAGCGGATGAAAGTCTCGAAGGTGTGCTGTTCGCGGCCATTGAGTAGCATTTTCTGGTGCTCGGCCAGCGGGATCGCCGGTGCGGGGGTCGTCGGGGTCAGCAGCACGTCGACCTCCCGCAAGGCTTCCTCGATTCCCGCCTTGATGCGCGCGGTGTCCCGGCGTGCGGTGTCCAGATAGACGTGCGCGGGCACCGGGTTCGCGTCCGGGCCGATCTCGCTCGCGAAGGTGGCGCGCAGATCCTCGCCGAACCGGTCGAGCACTTCCTCGAGCACGATGGACGGCTCGACCTTGGCGAAGTATTCCTTGGTGAGCACCACTTTCTCCGGGCCGACCATGCGGAATCCGATATCGCTGCCGTGTTCGATTCCCTCGACCGTGCAAGGCACCAGCCGGGCCCCGTGTTCGGCGAGCCGGGCCGCGGCGGACTCGGTGATCCGGTCGATCTCGGGATCGTTGTCGGTGGCGAAGTATCCGCGTGGCACCCCGATCCGCAGCCCGCGCAGCGTGTCCGGCCTCGCGGCGACCGGGTCCGCGATACGCCCGGCGAGCACGGCGAACAGCAGCCCGGCATCGGCGACGGTGCGCGCGATCGGCCCGCTGGTATCGAAGCTCCAGGACAGCCGGGTCACCCCGGTGCCGTCCACGATCCCCATGGTCGGGCGGAAACCGACCACTCCGCACAGTGCGGCGGGGATACGCAGCGAGCCACCGGTGTCCGTGCCGAGCGCGGCGGGGACCATCCCCGAGGCGACCGCGGCCGCGGATCCACCACTGGAACCGCCCGCGATGCGTTCGCTGTCGTGCGGATTGCGCACCGGTCCGTAGTGCGGGTTGGCCGAGGTGATGCCGAAACTTCCCTCGTGCATATTGGTTTTGCCGAGCAGGACCGCCCCCGCGGAGCGTGCCGCGCGCACCGGGGCCGCGTCCGCGCGCGGATGCCACTGATCCAGCACACTCATCCCGCTCGTGGTGCGCACCCCGGCGGTATCCATGTTGTCTTTCGCCGCGAACGGAATCCCGTGCAGTGGACCGAGTTCCGCTCCGCTCGCGCGCTTGCGGTCGCATTCGCTCGCCTGATGCAGCGCCTGTTCGGCGGTGACGGTGAGGAAGGCGTTGCAGCCCGGGTCGAGTGCCTCGATCCTGGCCAGATACGCCTCGGTCAGCTCCAGCGCGGACACGTCCCCGGAATGCAGGCGCGCCGCGAGTTCGGCGATGGTGGCTGTCGCGAGCTCTGGATGCGGTGCGGTCATCGAGTTCACTTCCGGCGGCGTCATTGGGCAGGCGTAGCCGGAATCCTAACCGGATTTCCGTGTGCAGCGGCCGGTTCGGCACTGTGATGTGCGCGGCGCACGGAAGGGGCTCGATTTCCTTGGTGAATACAAAGAACGGCGGGGCGGCACCAGCCGGTACCGCC
>NZ_JALM01000110.1 GCF_000737195.2 Sciscionella sediminilitoris | reverse complement strand
TGTAGGAGGCCAGGACGTTGCTGACACCTTCGCGTAGCCGCGACGCTGGTGGTTCTCCACCGGCTGCGCTGTGGGGTCGGTGGTAGTTGTAATGGATGTTCCAGACTTCGAGCGCTTTGCGGCGTTGGTCTTCTGAGGTCCAGGTACGGGCGTAGAGGAACTCCTCGGAGATGATCCGGTTGTAGCGCTCCACCTTGCCGTTGTGCCGGGGCATGTAAGGCGTGATCAGCTGATGTCTCGAACCCAGCAGTGCCCGAGTGAACGCTTCGGCGCGGTAGCAGGCCCCGTTGTCGGTGACGATCCGTTCGATGTGTGCGACGCCGTGTGCGGTGAACCAAGCGCGTGCACGGTGCATGAAGCCGACCGCGGTGGCGGCTTTCTCGTCAGGAAGGGCTTCGGTGTAGGCGAGGCGTGAGTAGCCGTCGATTGCGGAGTGCAGGTAGACATAGCCACCACGTTTGGTGCTCCGCTTGGCCTGGTCGGCAGCCTTGGCCTGATCGGTTCCGCGGCCATGGGCTCGCCACCCGCCGCCGTCGGGGATTCGTCCGACCTTCTTCACGTCGAGGTGGACCATGTGCCCCGGCCGGCGGGCGATGATCTTGCGCGGTTCGCGGTTTGTCTCGCCGTTGGGGTCTATGAACCTCCGGTGGTTCAGGCCGATCGCGGCCAAGTGTCGGGCCACCGTGCGGCGACTGATCACGATTCCGCTTGCTTCAAGCTCGAAGGCGATCCGCGAGGCAGACCACTTGTGTTCGCGTCGCATGGCCTCAATCCGGGCCACGATGGCGGGATCCGTCGCTGTGGGCTGACGGTGCGGCGTCGAGGTTCGGTCAAGTAGGCCAACTTCGCCGTAGCGGCGGTAGCGGTTGACCCACTTCGAAGCGGCCGCGCGGGAGAGACCCATCTCTGCGGCGACATGAGCGATCGGTCTGGCCTTGCAGCGCTCAACGAGGCGACGGCGCCCTTCGATGCTGAGAGGAGCGTTTGCGTGGTTGGCCAAGGTGTCCCTTCTCGGATCGATGGTGTCGGTGGGACGCCTACAGGTACTGCGCATGGCCATAGCCGAAAGACCAATCCGCCTCATAGTTCTCGTGGACCACGATGAAGACGTTGTGAGGTGCGACCTGCGTCTGCTCGGTGAGTCGCCGACAGACCTGCGCATACATCTGACGCTTCTGTTCGTCGGTCCGACCGCCCCGCATCGTGATGTCGATGTAGATAATGCCGTCGTCGCGGGGGACGTCAAGGTAGGTCCCGTGCCGAAGCGCTCCGGTCGCGCCGTCATGGTTGGTCAAGATCTGGAACCGATCCTCGGGCGGGACCCCAATGGAGTCGGTGAGGGCCTGTTGGACGGCGTCTCCGACAGCCTTGAGACGGGATGTCTCCATCCGTAGGACATCGATACGAACCAGTGGCATCGAGATCACCCCGCCCCGCCGGTCAGAAGCGCGATGATCCCGTCGAGCGCGGCAGACATGACGCTCGGATCCTGCAAGGCCCGTGCGAGCACGTAAC
Organism: Sciscionella sediminilitoris; assembly: GCF_000737195.2. Lineage (GTDB taxonomy): Bacteria > Actinomycetota > Actinomycetes > Mycobacteriales > Pseudonocardiaceae > Sciscionella > Sciscionella sediminilitoris. The sequence goes on along the minus strand of NZ_JALM01000110.1, from coordinate 540 downwards.
CGCCCTGGATCGTCGCAACCACGGCAACAGAGACATCCTCAGGAACCAGATGCGGCGCGATCTGCTTAGCCCTGTGCGCCTCGTCCAATAGCTGGCGTAGGCACTCGGCAAGCCACGAGAAGTACTCCTCGACAGGGCGCCGTAGCGCGTCGTCGGCTACCACGTCCGGGTCGAGCGCCATCCGCCCCACTGGGCAACCTCGGAGCGCTTCCCGCTCAACGCGGAGGTAGGCGACCACGCGATCCAGAGCCGACCCGGGGCGGTCTAGCGTGGCCTCGGCCCGCAGCTGCATGTCCTGTGCTGTCGCGGTGAGCGCCTCGACGGCAAGCCCCCGTTTCCCTTCGAAATGGTGGTACATGCTGCCTTGCCCAACCTTCGCCAGCTGCTGGATCGCGGCAGGGCTAGCACCGACATAGCCACGCTCCCAGAGCAGGACCCTTGTGCTTTCAAGTAGACGATCACGGTTAGTCACACCCCAACTGTACATACCAATAGGTACAGTCTGCCACCACAGCCGCCTACAACGTCATGTCCCGCAAC
>NZ_JALM01000109.1 GCF_000737195.2 Sciscionella sediminilitoris | reverse complement strand
GCACCGGTGCGGTGACCGCGGCCAGCCGCCCGGGTTCCGGGACCGGTGCGTCGTTCGGAATCGCGCGCATCGCCTCCGGAATCCTGGCCAGCGCGGTGGTGCGCGCCTCGACATAACCGCCGACATCCACGCCGTCCGGAAGCTGCTCCTCGACCAGCCCGCGCAGCCGGTCCAGATCGGAATCCTCGACGGCGGAGGCGAATTCGGCGAAGGCGCGCATGGCCGGGCTTTCCCGTGGCGCGTCGAGCGCGCCGGGCAACAGCAGACCGGCGGCGGCGAACCGGCCGGGTTCCTCGGCGAGCAGGTGCAGCAGGGCGCCGGTGCCCAGGGAGGTGCCGATCGCGGCGCGGGCACCGGTGGCGTCCGCGAGCTCGGCGATGTCCTCGGCGACCCGGCTGTAGGACCAGTAACCGGCGGGCGCGTCCGCGGCGTCCCCGTGTCCGGGCAGCGTGGCCACGACGCGGGTCCCGGGCAGTCCGGACGCGGGCAGCCGGGCCTCTCCGCTCGTGGCGCCGAGCCCGGGAACGACGAGGGTGACCGGATCACCGCTGCCGTAGGACTGCCAGCACAGGCCGGAGGCGAGGGTTCCCCGCATCAGTGCGAGCCGCGCTGTACCTCGGCCAGCTTGGGCCGCACATCCACGAGGTACACCAGGATGGCCACGGTGCCGGCGACCCAGACGATGAACAGGATCCCGCCGAAGTGGAACAGCGCGCACGCCGCCGTTCCCGCCGCGGTGATCCCCAGCCACTTGGGCTTGCTGAGCTTGTCGGCCGCGGTGAACGCGTCGGCCCGCTGCGTGACGGCATGCAGCACGGCGAACAGCCCCGCGGCGACCGCGATCCAGCTGATCGCCTCTGAGATGTAGTACGTTACCCAGTCCTGCACGAGTTCCAGCGTACGCAATCTTCTCGATCGTGAAGCGGCTCCCCCACGGGCGCTGGTGCCCGCGGGGGAGCCGGTCCCCTCGGTCTTGCCTGGTGGAGAGACTCGATTACTTCTTGGTCTCGCCGGTCTTGCGGGTGGTGGAAGTGGCCCGCGGAGTGGTCTTGGCGGTGCTCGCCGGCTTGGCCGAGGACGGCTTGGCCGTCTTCTCGCCCGCCTTCTCGCTCACCTTCTCGGCGGTCTTCTCCGCCTTCTCCGCGGTCTTCTCCGCCTGGGCGCTGACCTTCTCGGCGGCCCGCTTCGTGTTCGCCGCGACCTTCTCCCCGGCGCGGGCCACGGTCTGCGAGGTCTCGGTCACCGTGGCCGCCGCCTTGTCCGCGGCCTTGTCCGCATTGCCCCGCAGGTTGACCCGGTTGAACACCTCCTCGGCGAGATCACGGGCATCACCCGCGGCATCGCCGATCCGGTCCTGCGCCTGGCTCACCGCATCCTCGAGCTGGTCGAGGGCCTTGCTGACCTGAGGGTTCTCCCGCAGTTTGTCCAAAGTGGACTCACCGTGCTCGGCGAGGTAGTGGTACAGATCCCCGGCCGCCTTGGAGTAGGCGTCCACGAGATCACGCAGCTCACCGGGATCGACGAGCTTGCGCAGTTCCTGCGGGTCGATCAGCTTGTCCAGCTCCGCGGCGTCCAGGTGCTCGCGCAGCTCGGTCACGTCCACCGGGGTCTTCGGTTTGTCGTTCTGCTCGACCTGGGCACGGGCCTTGTTCAGCAGATCGGCGACGGCCTGGGTGGCCAGATCGCCCGCGCCGAGCGCGGCGAGCAGCGGGGTACGCACCTGCTCGACGACATCGCCGAAGCGCTCACTGACCTGATCGCGGACCTGGTCCCGGGTTTTCTTCGCGGTGGCGTTCATGATTGTTGCTCCTTGGTTTCGGTGTGGTTCGGGCCGGTTTCGCTCTGCTGCCGCACCGAATCCGATTCCGCATCGCTACCTGCCGCGCCGTCTGCCCCACCGACTTCCCGGGCGCGGTTCTCCCTGCGAAACGATTCGTAGATATCGAGCAAAACCTGCTTCTGCCGGTCTGATATGTCTGTCGCGGAACGGATCGCCTCACCGACCGGACCGCCGAGCGGAGCTTCCAGAATGCCCGCCTGCACATACAGCGCCTCGGCGGAAATGCGTAGCCCCTTGGCGATCTGGGCGAGTATTTCCGCGCTCGGCTTGCGCAGGCCACGCTCGACCTGGCTCAAATACGGGTTGGAGACCCCGGCGAGTTTCGACAATTGCCGAAGCGAGATTTTCGCGCTGCTTCGTTGTTGGCGAATATACTCGCCGATGTCCTTGCCGATATCGGTCACCGCCTGGTTCACATCCATTGCGGTCACCTCCTTGTCTTGGCGATGACACAACGGTACAGCGGAGTGCTAACTCTTGCAAGCACTCTGCTTGCAAGAGTTCATGTGGCGCTCACCACCGGCGATCGGACACTTCTCACCCGTCCACTGTGGACCAGGAACTCAGCGGCAGAGGCAGAACGGATGCCCCGCGGGATCCGCGTAGACCCAGAAGGATTCGTGGCTGTCATCGAGCAACCGGGCACCGAGGGCGAGCGCGCGCTCGTGCTGCGCGGGCAGATCGGCGACCTGGAAGTCCAGATGCGCCATCTGATGGCGTTCCCTGCTCGGCCAGGTCGAGGCACGCACCTCCGGGTCGCGCTGAAAACCGAGCGCGGGACCACCACCCGGATCGCGCAGGGTCGCCCATTCCGCGCCGGGTTCGACCGCGAGATCCGGCCAGTCCAGCAGCGCGCCGTAGAACCCGGCGAGCGCCGCGGGATCGGGGCAGTCGAGGACGTAGGCACCAAGCGAGACCGCGGACATCGCAACCACTCCCTAACTAGCATAGTTGTTTTGCCGGTTAGTATGACCTGCCGAATGGTGAGCGGCAAGGACAATTCCCGGGGGCACGCTTTACACTGGGGAAGGTGACTGCCGGACGGGTAACCGCTTCCGCACCCGCGGAACGCGATATCGAACTGGTGATGAGCTTCCTGAACACACTCGACGTCGAGGACGGCGTCGATGTGCTGGCCGAACGCGGAGGCTGGTCCTCATGGGTGCGCGACAGAGATCTCGGCGCTCCCGGCGCGGCCGAACAGGCCGCGCGGGTGCGCTCCGCGCTCCGTGGATCGGTGGGCGATCATCTCGCCCGCCCCTCGGGACCGACGGGTCTCTCGACGACCGGTGAACTGACCGTGCACATTCGCGAGCACGGCCCGGTCCTGGTGGCGCACACCGCCATCGGGGAGATCCTCGCCGCCGCATCCCGGTTGAGCACCCTCGGGATGTGGGACCGGGTGAAGATCTGCCCCGCCGATTCCTGTCGCTGGGCCTTCTACGACCGTTCCCGCAACCGCAGCCGCACCTGGTGCTCGATGCAGGTGTGCGGGAACCGGGAGAAGGCCCGTATCTGGCGGGAAAAACACGCCTGAGCGAGCGGGTGCCCCCTAAGGGATGTCTCGTAAC
>NZ_JALM01000108.1 GCF_000737195.2 Sciscionella sediminilitoris | reverse complement strand
CCACCTGCAACAATCGATCAGCGGGACCCGCCCCAAAACGCTCGATATGCTCGGCGAACACCCCGGCCAGACCGGCATGGGTCACCCCGACCCCTTTCGGCACACCCGTCGAACCGGATGTGTAAATCACATAGGCCAACGCCGGCAACGGCACGGACACGTCCAGGTTCTCGTCCGGCAATCCCGCCACCACATCGAACAGATCCGGGTCATCCAGCACCACCGAAACCCCGGCATCCGCCATCATGAACTCGATCCGCCCGACCGGCAGCCCGGCATCGATCGGGCAATACGCAGCGCCAGCCTTGACCACGCCCAGGACCGCGGCCACCCACACCGGAGACCGCGGCAACATCACCCCCACCACCTCACCAGGACACACACCCAGCCCCAGCACATACCGCGCGACCTGATTCGCCCGCGCATTCAGCTCCGCATACGTCCACACCGTCCCCTCGCATTCGACCGCCACCGCATCCGGCGAGCGATCCACCTGCGCCTGGAACAACTCCGGCCACGAGCTCTCCGGAACCGTCCGGCCCACACCACGCCCCTGCACCAGATCCCGCGTTTCCGCCGGGTCCAGCACCGGTACCCGGTCCACCCGTATCTCCGGATCCGCGACCACCGTCTCCAGCACCCGCAAGAACCGGGCCACCAACTCCTCAGCCGTCACCCGATCGAACAAATCCACACTGAACTCCAGAACACCCCGCAACATCGGGGAACCGTTCGGACCGGTGGCGTTGCTCAGGCCCAGCAGCAGATCGAATTTGCTGACCTCGGAACCCACGCTCTGCGGAGTCACCGTGAGGCCGGGAACCGGTATGGACTCGCCCGCGAAACCCGGATCGATGTTGTTCAACGCGAGCATGACTTGGAAGAGGGG
>NZ_JALM01000107.1 GCF_000737195.2 Sciscionella sediminilitoris | reverse complement strand
TTGAAACCATCTCTTAGTTCGGCCGCTATCTCCCTTGCCGTCCGGAGGCCGGATTCTATTGCGCCGTCGAAGAATCCGGCCCATAGATTGGCGATGTCGCTGCTGGCCAGCCGCACGGTGCCTTCCGGGCGTTGCAGCTCCGCTTGGGAAGCCGAGTACGCGCCGGGGCGCTGGATCAACCAGGTCTCCTTCGCGAACGGGTCGTTGTTCCAGTCGTGCGAGGTGACTTCGAGTACTTCCAGGTCGTCGCGCCATGCTTTCAGCGCGTGCTGGACGTCGTCGATGTTGTTCGGGTCGAGCCGGGTGGCGTCCGCGCCGAACGAGACGAGTACGGCGTCGTCCTCGCCTACGAATTCGGTGCGGACGACCGAAAGTGGATGGTCCTTTGTGGAGTAGGCGAAGAACGGTTTGATCGGTCCTTTGACCCGGATCCAGAGTTTGAGTCCTTGAGAGGCCGTTCCGGTCCGGCTGGCTTCGAGTTTGCCCGGGGACAGCGGTGGCCGCACGTCGAGTTCGTGCAGGATGTTCAGCGGCAAGGTGAGCACGGCGCGGCGGGCCCGCAGTTGGTCGCCGCCGGCGGTGTGGATCGTGGCGCCGTGGTCGTCGTGCTCGACGCGTGTCACGATCTGGTTCAGCCGGATCTCGCCCGGCACGTCAGCGGCGATCGCGGCGGCCAGACCGGCGTTGCCGTCCTCGAGGCGGTAGATCGAACTGGCTTCGTGCATCACTTCCCATGAGCCGGCCGTCGCGGCTGTCCAGCGGATCGCGGCCGCGTAGCCCACCTGGTCGAGCGGTCCGTTGCAGTGGCCGACCCACGCCGCCTCGTTCGCGCTGCGCTCGGCGGGGGAGAGGTCAAGGGCGTCCAGTGCCTGCTGCAAGGTGAGCCGGTCGGCCTCGGCGAAGGCGTCCTGGTCGGCGATCTGGTCCGGGCGCGGCAGCAGTTTTCCGCTGTTGGCGACCAGCGCTCGCATCCCGGGGTCGATGACGGCCATGAAGCCGGGCAGGTCACCGCGCACGACCTCGCCCTCGGCGATCCAGAAGGTTTCCTCGGATTTCGGGCCCCGGCCGACGCGCAGCCGGTACCGGTTGACCTCGGACCAGACGTGCGGCTGTACCCAGTGCAGCCAGTTTCCGCCCAGTTCGAGGTGGTGACCGAGGCGTTCGTCGGTGTAGAGACGCCCGCCGATGCGGTCGCGTGCCTCGAGCACGGTCACGTTCAGACCGGCGGCGCCGAGCTCTCGGGCGGCGGTGAGGCCGGCCAGGCCCGCGCCGACGATCACGACATCGGTGTCGTACGGCATGGTGGATTCCTTTCCCTAGGCGGTATGGGGCTTTAGCCGAAGGCCGCGACCGGTGTGCCGAACTGGGATTCGTCCGGTGTGATGCCCAGGCCGGGTCCGGGAGGCAGGGCGATGTGGCCGGCGACGACGTCGATGTCGCAGTCGGGGCCGTAGTGGCCGCCGAGGTAGGGCTGGGCGATCCAGACGCCCTCGTTCAGCCGCGGGCTGACGGTGGCTCCGAGATGGGTGCATGCCGCGGCGATGATGTCGCCGCCCCATGCGTCGTCGCAGGTGTGTGGCAGCGAGCGGGCCTCGCATATCCCGCGCACGGTGGTCATGGGCAGGAGGCCGCCGAGACGGGTGACCTTGAGCCCGAAACCCTCGCAGAGGTGGGACCCGACGGCGCGTAGTACCGCGTTGACGTCGACGGTCGTTTCGTCAAGGTAGACGGCGTGCTCGATCCGGTCACGAATTCCGGGCAGTTCGTCCATGGTGCGGGTCGGTTGTTCGATGACGAACGGGATGTCCCGGCATTCACGGCTGAGCCGCAGCACATCGCGCGCGGTCAGCGAGCGGTTGGCGTCCACGGCGAGCTGTACCCGTCCGCCGACTCGCTCCCACACTTTGCGCACCGTCTCGATGTCGATCTCCACGGGGCGGCTGCCTGCTTTCAGCTGCAGACGCGGATATCCCTCGTCCGCGCGCCGCACCGCCTGCTCGGCGACCTCGTCCGGCTCGCCGATGGCCAACGCGTAGTAGGACGGCACACGCTCGGTCTCTGCTCCGCCGAGCAGGTCGGCGACGCGCACCTGGAAGTGTTTGCCGGTGATGTCGTGGGCGGCGATGTCGAGCGCGGCCTTGGCGTATTCGTGCCCGTCCAGCAACGCGTTCATCCGGCGGTGCAGGCTGAGGATCCGCGTGGGGTCTTCGCCGATCAGGCGCGGTGCCAGCTCGGTCAGCGCAGCCTGCGCGCCTGCGGCGTGGTGCGGCTGGTATACGGGACCGACTGGACAGGTTTCCCCCCAGCCGGTCAGACCGTCGTCGGTCACGATCCTGACCAGCGTCGTTTCCAGGGTGGTGAGTTCACCGACGGACATCCGGTACCGTCCGTGGACGACCGGAATCTGATGCGAGTAGACGGAAATCTCGGAAATTTTCATGCGTTCACCGCTTTCCGGAATCGAGCCTGGTCCAAATGGGACTGTGCGATCTGTTCGAGGTGCGGGAGGTCGCCCTCGATGCTGACGAAGTCGAACCCGAGGGCCAGCCGTTCGGCTGCGGTGTCTCCGTCGTCGGCGTGGATGCCCGCGGCCTTGCCGTTGCGGTGTGCCGTGACCAGGATCCGTTTCAGGGCGTTGTCGATGCCGCCGACTGCGAGGGTGAGGTCGTATGGACCCACGTAGAGTGCGTCGACGCCGGGTACAGTGGCGATTTCCTCGACGTTTTCGAGCCCGGCTGCAGTCTCGATCATCACGGCGACCAGCGTGGTTTCGTTCACGACGGCGAGATCCGTGCCGCGGCGCAGTTCGGCGCGCATCGGCCCGTACGAGCGGCGGCCCAGTGGTGGGTACTTGGCATTGCGCACCGCCTCGCGCGCGGCTTCGGCGTCGTCGATCATCGGCACGATCACCCCGGCCGCGCCCGCGTCGAGGGCTTGGCCGATACACCGCAGCTCGTTCGCCGCCGTCCGTACCAGCCCGACGGTGGGTCGTGGGCCGAGGACACCACCGGCGTCGATCGCCAGCAGACCGTCGCGGATCCCGTGATAGCCCATCAGCCCGTGCTGCTGGTCCAGGCAGAGGTAGTCGTATCCGCCCCGGGCCAGCCGCTCGGCCATCACCGGGGAGTCGGCGAGTAGCCAGTAGCCCACGAGCGGTTCGCGCTCGCGCACGCGCCGCACGAAGTCCGCGATGGTCATTCCGGTCGTCCTTCGGCGGTTGGTATCGGCGCGAGGATCATGGTCGAGGTGTCCAGCCGCTCGTCGGTGTCCTGGTTCCGGACCAGCAGTTGGGCCTCTTCGGCGCTGGAGACCACCGGAACGGAACCGAGCAGTGGACGGGCGGCGGTTTCACGCATGCACAGTGCCGCGACCAGCGCGAGAACCGCGAAGAACATGACGTAGAACGCTGGCGCGTAACGGTTTCCGGTCAGATCCACGAGCAGCTGGGACACCAGCGGCACGGTGCCGCCGAACAGCGAGGCGGCGAGGTTCTGCGTGAAGCCGACGGCTCCGTGCCGCGAAGCGGTCGGGTACAGCTCGGCCATGATGGCCGCGTTCATGCACAGGAACAGCGTGCCGGGCACCATGAGCAGTGTCAGCGCCAGATACAGCGACCAGATGGTCCCGAGGTGCATCAGTGCGAAGGCGGGGACCAGCAGGATGAGGTTGCCGACGGCTGCCATGAGGTAGACCGGCCTGCGCCCGAGCTTGTCCGACATTCGTCCGAAGACCGGTAACAGGACCGCTTGCGCGAGGAGGACGCCGACGGTCGCGATCGCCGTGTGGATCGTGGTGCTGCCGATCTCGTTCTCGAGGTAGGCCGGCATGTAGCTGGTGAGTGTGTACGACGCGGCGCCATCCGCTCCGATCAGCGCCAGCCCGATGAGGATCTGCGGCCAGTAGCGCTTGAGGATGCCGGGAAGGTTGTGCCGGACGAAGATCGGGTCGGCGTGCTCCTGCTCGACCTTGGTGCGTGCGGCTTCGAAGCTCGGGGATTCTTCGATCCGGCTGCGCAGCAGTATTGCGATCGCGCCGAGCACGAGCGCCAGAAGGAACGGGAATCGCCAGCCGCCGTTGATCATCGCGTTCGGGCCCGCGACCGCGGTCGCGATGCCGGACGTGGCCGCGACGACGCCGGCGCCCGCGGCGAAGCCGAGCTGCGAGCCGCTGTTGAGGATCGAGGTGTGGAAGCCGCGGCTGCGGTCTGGTGAGAATTCCGCGACGTAGGTCAGTGCTCCGGAGTACTCGCCTCCGGTGGAGAAGCCCTGCGCCATGCGCAGCAGATAGAGCAGGATCAGCGCCCACGGTCCGATGGCCGTCGCTGTGGGAAGCACGCCGATGAACGTGGTGGCGGCCGCCATGAGTGCGATGGTGAAAAGCATGACCTTGCGGCGGCCGATCTTGTCGCCGAGCGGGCCGAGGATCATCCCGCCGATGGGCCGGACGAGGAAGGACACCGCGAAGCCGAACAGCGTCGCGAGCAGGCCGAGCTGTTCGTCCATCCCGGCGGTGAAGACCTTGGTCAGGGTGGTCGCGAGGTAGCCGTAGACGCCGACGTCGTACCACTCGATGAAGTTGCCCATTCCGGCGCCGATCTGGGCTCGCAGCAGCGTCGGCCGGTCGACGACGACGCAGTCCTCCTCTCTGATCCGCCGGGCGGGTTGTCCGTGGGAGAGCTCTCGCCTTTGAGATGCGGACATTGTTGGTCCTTCTAGTCGGTGGCTTGCTCGGTCAACTGGGCGCGGGTCCGGGTCACGTCATCGCGGATCAGCGCGACGAGCTCCGCCGACGAGGCGCACGCGATCTGTCCACGGAGCAGGTGGAGCAGTTCCACCTGGATGGTGTGGTCGTAGAGGTCGCCGTCGAAGTCCAGCAGGTGAGCCTCGGCGAGGCGGACCGCGTTGTCCTCGTAGTAGGTGGGGCGGGTTCCGATCGAGACCGTCGCCTGCCAGGCGCCGCGGCCGGGCACCTCGACGCGAGCTGCCCACACACCGTCGTGCTCGGAGCCGGCGGGCATACGCAGGTTCGCCGTCGGGAAGCCGAGCAGGCGCCCGCGCGCATCGCCGTGCTCGACAATGCCCTGGATCACGATGCTCACCGGTCCCTCTCCGCCGGACGGCCGTTCTCCAGCCGAGGGAATCCTTCCGGATTGTCGTCCCGGAGTTCGGCAGGCAGCAGGTGCTGCGGGAAGTTCTGGTAGGCGACCGGACGCAGGAAGCGTTCGATGGCGGCGGTGCCGACCGAGGTAGTGCCGGGCGCGGTAGTGGCCGGGTACGGCCCGCCGTGCTGCTGTGCGTAGGTGACCGAGACCCCGGTCGGCCACTGGTTGAACAGCACCCGGCCCGCCCGTTCGGCGAGTTCCTCGGCCAGTTCGCCGACGTCACAGGACTCCTGCGCCTGCACAGTGGCGGTGAGCTGGCCGCCGAAGCTGCGCGCCGCGGCGACGAGTTGCGCTTCGTGGTCGTACTCCACGACAAGGGCCGTAGGGCCGAAGCACTCCTGTTCCAGGGTGGCGGGGTCAGCCAGCAGTTTCTCGACGCGGGTCCGCAGCAGGGTCGGTGCTGGGGCGTTGTCGGACTCCTCACCGCGGGCAAGCACCTCGACGGAGCCGTGGCTCTCGCGCTCGGCCAGCGTCTTGCGGAACGCTGTTTCGATGGCCGGGTTCAGCATCGGTTCGCCCGCCGGCAACGAGGTCGCCGCCAGCTTTTCGGTCAGGTCCGAGCCTGCCGGGACGAACAGGGTGCCGGGTTTGGTGCAGAACTGGCCGGCGTTCTGGGTGAAGGAAGCGATGAATCCGGCGGCGATCTCGTCCCCGCGCTCGCGGGCGGCGCGGTGTGTGACGAACACCGGGTTGTTGCTGCCGAGTTCCCCGTAGAACGGGATCGGATCGGGGCGCGAGGCAGCGATGTCCAGGAGGGCGCGGCCGCCGGGAATGGAACCGGTGAACCCGGCAGCCTTGATCCGCGGGTCGCGCAGTGCCGCGATGCCCGGCTCGCGGCCGTGGATCACCTGCAACAGGTCCGGCTCGGTACCGGTGTCCTCGAGCGCGGAACGCACTACCGAGGCGGTCGCGTCGGACAGCCGAGGGTGGCCAGGGTGGGCTTTGACGACGACGGCGTTGCCCGCGGCCAGTGCCGATGCGGTGTCGCCACCGGCGACGGAGAAGGCGAAGGGGAAATTGCTGGCGGCGTAGACGAGAACCGGGCCGATGGGGCGTCGCGAGCGGCGCAGGTCCGGGCGTGGGGCGCCCATCGGCCAGTGGGGGTCGGCGTGGTCGAGGCGGGCGTCGAGGTGGTCGCCGCCGCGGAGGAGGTCGGCGAAGAGACGTAGCTGGAAGCCGGTTCGCTTCAGTTCGCCGCGCAGCCGGGGTTCGGGCAGATTCGTCTCGGCCCGGGCGAGGGGGACGAGTTCGTCCGCGGCGGCTTCGAGCGCGTCGCCGATGGTGACGAGAACGTCGGCCCTGGCCTTGCTCGGTGTGCGTGTCCAGTTTCGGTGGGCGGCGAGCGTCTGGCCGAGCAGTGGCCCGACCTCGGCGGGCGGGGTCTCGGAATGCGGCATCGGGAGTCCTTTCGTGGTGTCCACCTGGACACCACGAAAGCCCCGGTCAGGTGTCGGCGGGCGTGGTGTTCAGGTGCTGCTGGACCCGGCTCGCCCCAGCGAGGAGGCGGTGGGTCAACTCGGTTCGTTTGTCGGTGTCGATGCGGTAGACCGGCCCCACGAACGTGAGGGCGGCCAGCAGGCTGGCCGCGGTGTCCCGGATCGGGACGGCGACGGAGACGATGCCGTCCTCGAGCTCCTCGTCGGTCAGCGACCAGCCGCGTTCCCGCGTGCGGCCCAGGTCCTGTTTCAGTTCGGCGTAGTCGGTGATGGTGTGCTTGGTCAGCTTGTCGAGCTCGCCGCTGGTCGCCGCTTCGAGTTCGCTGTCGTCCAGTTCGGCGAGCAGTAGCTTCCCGGTGGAGGATGCGTGCAGCGACCACTTCATGCCGTGCATGTCGGACATCGCCATACCCACCCGGCGCGGGTTGGCCTGCGCCACGAGATCCAGGTCGTAGCGTCCGCGCCGCACCGACAAGGTGACGGTTTCCCCGATCTCATCGGCGAGCTCGTCGATGAGACCGGAGACCCGGGGCACCAGGCCGGCAGCGGGGTCGATTCCCCCGGCGAGCCGGGCGAGGTCCCACCCCAGGGAATAGAGCGTGTCCTGCCGGTCCACGAATCCCTCGTTCTCGAGGGTGACGAGGAGGCGGAACGTGGTGGCGCGGGGAAGCCCGATCTGCTGCGCGACCTCGGTCACGGTCATCGCCGCGGGGCCGGCTCCCAGGGCGCGCAGGATCCGGGCGGCCCGTACGACAGAGCGGTTCGACGGCGCCGAACTGCTGCTGTCCGGTTCGCTCGCGGACACCTGCGGCTCCTTCCCAGGGCGGGCCGAGGAAGTCGCCCACCCTCCGGAGCGCTACTTTACGTTCCCGTAGTCGAAGCTCACCTCCCCCCATCCCGCGAAGCTCCCGGTGACCCGGTGCCCGGGGACCAGCCTCTCGGCCGCCAGGATGCTGCCCGGCAGGATCAGCTGACCGGCTTGGAGTCCCACGTCGTACTCGGCGACGCGGCGGCACAGCCAGGCGAGCGCACCGATGGGATTGCCGTACGCGGCGCTGGTGTTGCCGGTGGCTTTCACCTCGTCGTCGAAGCGGACTTCCCCGGGCGTGTCGGCAAGGTCGACCTCGGAGAGCTTGCGCGGGCTTCCGCCGACGATCACAGCGCCGCAGGACCCGCCGTCGGCGAGCGTGTCGTAGATGCTGATGTTCCAGTGCAGCACCCGGGAGTCGATGATTTCCAAGGCGGGGACGACGAAATCGGTGGCCGCGATGATGTCGACAGCCGTGACGTGCGGGCCGCCGACGTTGTTCTTGAGCACGAACGCTGGCTCGACTTCGACGAACGGTTCGATGAACTCCTTCTCGTCGATGGTCAGGTTCTCCGGCCGGAACTGGCTGGCCAGCAGGTAGCCATAGTCGGGTTCGTCCACGCCGAACATGGTCTGCATCGCCTTGGCGATGTTGCCCAGCTTGAACCCGGCGACGGCATCTCCGGCCGCGACGCGGCGCCGCACGACTTCCTGCGCGACGCGGAACGCGTCCGCCTTTGTCGGGTTGTCGGCCTCGTCGAGGAGTTTCTCGACAGGGGAGCGGGAGTCCTGGGCGGCAATGAGCCGCTCCGTGGTCCCGTCGATGTCGATCGCCACGATGTCTCCTTTCAGACGTGCTGGTGGCCGAGGTGCCAGATGCCCACCGCGGCGAGCAGTTCCCGCGGGTCCCAGACAACGGACTCGCTGGTGATCTTCCCGTCGCGATAGCGGATGAACGATGCGCCGGAGACAGTGACGGTGCGGCCGGTCGGTGGCACGCCCATGAACTCCCCGGTGTGCGTGCCGGTGCTTTCCCAGTGGATCGCGACGAGGTTGTGGTCTTCGATCGCGGACAGGACCCGGATTCCGAAATCGCTGAAAGCGGTGTGCTGCTCCTCGATGTTGCGCAGCACCTCCGGCAGGTGTTCTTCACCGGATTTCGAATGACGTACGTAGCCGTCGTGGGCGAGAGCTTCGAACGAGGCAGTGTCGCCTTCGCCCCAAGCTTTGACCCAGGCGTTGGTGACGCGGTCGAGCATCGTGGTCATGGCGTCACGCCCGTCCGCCGGGTACGGGTGCGGGCCACCGGTTGAATTCGCCGAACTGGCCGCCGCGGAACAACAGTGCCTCGCCGGTACCGGGGGACACCGCCTTGATCGCGCCGATGATGACGAAGTGGTCACCTGCCACGACCTCGGAAATGACATCGCAGTCGATCCACGCGGCGGCACCGGAAATGCGAGGCGTGCCGAGCAGGCTCTCTTCATAGTCGATGCCCTGGAACTTCTCGTCACCCTTGCGCGCCAGCGCGCGGCACACCGGAAGTTGTTCCGTGGACAGGATGTTCGCGGTGAAGCGGCCGAGTGAACGCAGCGTCGGCCACGTGCTCGAGCTTCTGTCGACGCAGAAGGTGACCAGTGGCGGGGACAGCGACAGGGATTGGAACGTGCCGACTACGAAACCGCGGGGCATGCCCCCTGCGGTGAGGCCGGTGATGGCCGTGACGCCGGTGGGAAGCGCGCCGAAGATCTGACGCTGAATCGCCGGGTCGACCGCCGGGTTCTGCATGGTGACGGCGACGGACATCGGGGCATCCTCCTTACTGTGCTTGGGAAACGAGCGAGCGGCAGTAGGCCGTGCCCGGGTGGTCGACGGGAAGGCGCCGCTGCCCGGCTCCGAAGAGGTTTTCGCGCAACGTGTTTCCCTCGTACGAGGTCCGCATTACGCCGCGGGCCTGCAGTTCGGGCACGACGTACTGGGCGAAGTCCTCGATGTCGGCGAATTTGGCGGCATGGGCGATGTTGAAGCCGTCGATGCCGGTCTCGTTCATCCAGGACATGAGTTGGTCCGCGACCGTCTGCGGGCTGCCGACGATGACCGGTGAGGTGCCGCCGATGCCGATCTCCCGGGCGATGTCGCGCGGCGTCCATTTCTTTCCGGGATCCAGCTTCGTGAAGACATCCACCATGGTCTGTCCGGCGTTGGTCTTGACCTCCTCGAGCGGACGGTCCGGGTCGAACTGTGCCATGTCGAGCCCGGTCCAGCCGCTGTAGCGGGCCATCGCGCCGTCATAGGAGACCAGGTCCAGGTACTGCTGGTACTTGCGCTGAGCCTCTTCGTCGGTGGGAGCCGAGATCACCGTGATCATCTGCAGCACGGCGATATGGTGCGGGTCCCGTCCGGCCTCGGCGGCCTTCGCGCGCAGGTTGTCCACCTGCTTTTTCAAGCCAGGCTTGGACAGCGAGTTCATGAAGACCGCCTCGGCGGTCGCGGCTGCCAGTGCCATTCCCTTGGCCGAGCCGCCGGCCTGGAAGATCACCGGCGTGCGCTGCGGCGAGGGCTCGCAGACGAAGATGCCGTCGACGGTGAAGTGCTCGCCCTGGTGCTGCACCTCGTGGACCCGCAACGGATCGACGTAGGTGCACGAATCCGTGTCCCGGACGACAGCGTCCTCGTCCCAGGAGCCTTCCCAGAGCTTCAGCGTGACGTCGATGAATTCTTCGGCCCGCTCGTAGCGCGCGTCATGTGCCAGTTGCGTGCCATTGCCGAGGTTTCGCGCGGCGGAGTCGGAGTAGGAGGTGACGACGTTCCAGCCGACGCGGCCGTCGGTGAGGTGGTCGAGGGTGGAGAACTTCCTGGCCACCGTGTAAGGCGGGGTGTAGGCCGTGGAGGTCGTGATGCCGAAGCCAAGGTGCTTCGTCGCGGCTGCCATCGCGGGAACGAGGTAAGCCGGATCGTTGGCGGGGAACTGCGCGGCGTCCCGGAGCGCGCCATCCGCGCTGCCGTTGTACTTCTCGTGGTAGCCGTCGTTGTCGGCGAAGAAGATGCCGTCGAAGCAGGCGTTCTCGAGAGTCCTGGCGTAGTCCACCCAGGCACGGAGGTTCTTGTACTGCTCGCTGCGGTCCCTGCCGTGCCGCCACAGACCGGCGGAAAGGTGCGCGGGACCGTGGAAGTCGAACGCGAACACCCTCATTTGCTTTGCCATGTCCATCCTTCGCGTTCATCTAGTGATCACATCGACCACTAAGCGGATGGCTGGAACTGTAAGGGGGGTCTCTATGTCGCGTCAACGGGTCGACTGCAGTTCGTCTGCGGCAGCCTTGTTGATCAATAATGGCTGTGCGGCAACGTGAATCGTATTCGCATCGACGACGCGGGCTTGACGCTCACTGAAAGCGGTGTCATCGTTAAATGGATGATTCGTTCACTAGATGAACGTCAACTGTCCTGGAGGAGGAGTTCATGCCGTCGTCGGACATCGCCGAAGCTGTCGCGGTCCTGGCCGCGGGCGGGAAAGTCCTCGTTGTCGACGACGAGGACCGGGAGAACGAGGGCGACCTGATCATGGCCGCGGAGTTCGCGACCACCGACGAGGTCGCGTTCTTCCTCGAGCACACCTCGGGTTTCCTGTGCGTCGCCGTCGACGAGCCCCGTGCCAGCGCGCTGGGGCTCGGCCTGATGGTCGAGGACAACACCGAAAGCCACCGCACCGCGTTCCTCGTCAGCGTCGACTATCGGCACGAGACGACCACGGGGATCAGCGCGCAGGATCGCGCGAGGACCGCCCGTGCCCTGGCCGACCCGCTTCTGGACCCGGCCGACCTCGCCCGGCCCGGGCACCTGATGCCTCTGCTGGCGAAACCTGGTGGCGTGCGGCAACGCCCCGGTCACACCGAGGCCGGAGTCGAGCTGTGCCGGCTCGCCGGACTCAGCGGGGCCGCCCTGCTGTGCGAGATCGTGACCCCGGATCGGCGGCAGATGATGCGCGGACCGCAACTGCGGCAGTTCGCCGCACAGCACGCCATACCGATGATCTCCATCGCCGATCTCACCGCATGGCTGGACGCCGAGGACGCCCGCCCGGAAAAGACTGGCGAGGCCACAATTCCCACCGATCTCGGCACGTTCCGTGCGCTTACCTACCGACAGGGGGACATCGAGCACGTCGTGCTGGCAATGGGAGAGACCGAAGGAGCACGCGACATTCTGGTCCGCCTGCACAGCGAATGCCTCACCGGCGACCTGCTCGGTTCGCTGCGGTGCGATTGCGGGACTCAACTGCGCACCGCCATGCAGACGATCGCCACCGAGGGGCGTGGCGTCGTCATGTATATGCGCGGACACGAGGGCCGCGGGATCGGCCTGGGGCAGAAGCTGCGCGCGTACGAGCTCCAGCAGCGCGAAGGCCTGGACACGCTCGAGGCAAACCTGGCACTCGGGCTACCCGTCGACAACCGCGACTACACCGTGGCCGCAGGCATCCTGACCGACCTCGGAATCGCGTCGGCGCGACTGATGACCAACAATCCGGAGAAAGTCCGCGCCCTCACTGACGGTGGCATTGCCGTCACTGACCAGGTGGCCCTGGAAACGGAACCCAACGAACACAACTGGGCCTACCTCACCGCGAAACGCGACCGGATGGGGCACCGACTGGAACGGATCGCCTGAACCGGTCGATCCGCTCGACTCGACGAGGCGTGGTCGGTGGCTCCCGCGGCGTCGGCGAGCCCGTGCGGACCAAGCTGGTCGCCGTGGTGAAGGCCACGAATCTGAGCGACAACGGCGCGAAGAACCTCTGTGGCAACATTCTGACCAAGAACGCCAGACAGTCCACTGTGGACCATCTGGGCAGCCGCAGCACCGAGACTGCGGTCAACGCGGCGATAGCGACTACGTAAGCGGTCACCAGCCAGTAGGAGCCGACATCGAGCAGGGCGACCACGATGATCGGGGCCAGTGAGCTGCCGAGTACACCGCCGATCTGCTGGCCGAGCGAAATGCCCGAATAGCGGATGCGGGTGGGGAACAGTTCGGCGAAAAAGGCGGCTTGGGGGCCGTACATCAGTGGCAGAAGAGCTGGAACCCGAGCAGCTGAACACCTACTTCGCGCTGATGGAGTCGGTGAGCCTGCTGCATCATGCCGTCGAGCAGCAGGTGCGCGCGGCTGGGGAGCTCAGTTACGTCCAGTTCCAGCTACTGGCCCGGCTCGCCGATGCCCCGAAGCGGCAGCTGACCATGACCGCGCTTGCCGATGGTGTCGTCTACAGTCGCAGCGGCCTGACTCATCAGGCCGGGCTGCTGGAGAAGGCCGGGCTGATCACCCGAGCCCCCAGTCCCGAGGATCAGCGCGCCACCCTGGTGACGATCACCCAGGACGGCCTCGACCGGGTCGCCAAGATCCTGCCCGGACACATCGAACTCGTGCGCGAGCTGCTGTTCACCCCACTGTCCACAACGGACCTGACAGCCCTCGGTGACATCATGACCAAGGTCCGCGATCACATGCGCGCCCAGCCACCCCGCTCCGCTGCACCCCACAACCAGCATGCCTGAGTCACGCCCGCTTGGCCGGGTCTTCGTATCGGTCTTGCTCCGATGGGGAAGTTCGTACGGTTGCGTCACGTGCGGGTGCTGGTCCAGTAGCGCTTGGCGATGTTCAGGTGGAAGGAGCATTCGAGGGCGGTCACAGCCTGGTGGGATCCGATGTCGGCGGTGAGGAAATCGGCCAGTTCGTCCTCGTTGTGGAACACGCCGTCCCAGGTGAGTGTGGGTTTGGCGGCGACGAGGCCGAGGAATCGGGTCGCCGGATGTGTGCGTAGTGTGGTGGTCAGTTCGTCGGCGGCGTGCGGTGGGCAGGAAATGCTGAGTACGACTTCGGTCTGGTAGCCGAGCTGGTGCGGGTCGATCTCGACGCGCGGCCGGAGCATCCCGGAGTCGAACAGGGCGGTCGCGGTGCGTCGGGCCCGTGATTCGGTGATCTCGAGGCTGCGTGCGATCTCCGAGTAGGGGGTGCGGGCGTCGGTTCGGAGCAGCTCGGCCAGGTTTCGCTCGAGCGGGTCGAGTTCCTGGTGGCGTTGACCGCGCTCGGTGATGGAGTGGTCGGAAAGGGCGGTGCGTTGTTCCTTGCCGAGCCGGGGCAGTCTCCAGGCCGCGGAGCTGGTCAGCCTGCGCAGCACCCATTCGCTGCGGATCGAGCGGATTCCCGCGATCCGGGGCAGCTCGGTGGTCAGCGCGGTGGTGGTGGCTTTCCTGGTCATCCCGTGCAGCACGGTGTACACATCACCGCGGCCGGAACAGATGCTGACGAAGGTGGTGTCCGTCCGTGCGGCCAGGGCTGTGGCGACCTCGTGCGAGGCGCCCGGTTCGGTGTCGAGCCACACGTTCACCGGAACTCCTTCGGCGAGCAGTGACCAGTCGAGCTCGCAGATGACCCGGAGCAGATCGTCTTCGACCAGGCGCGTATACCGGCGGGTCACCGTGCGCGCGGAGACACCGATGGCGCGCGCCAGTACATCGAAGGGTGCGCGGGGCGCGTGCTGCAGGGCGGCGACCAGGTCGAGGTCGACCTCGTCCAGGCAGGGTGCCTCGGCCATCGTGCTCCTCTCCTTGCTGTCGGCAGCGAGCTTAGCGCAGGAATCCGGCATCCGAGTGCGCGCCTGAATCAGGCGTTTATAAACTGAATCTTGAATGGATACGGCTTCATGTGCGAAGCTGTTGCTCGAACCTAGACAAGTCTCGATGCTCAATGAAGAAGGAGGTGGCGGATGTCGTCGGTGCGCCCTGGGGGAGTCAAGATCTTCGTCGTCTCCGGTGTGGGCACGACCCTCGAGTATTACGACTTCCTCATTTACGGCACCGCCGCCTCGCTGGTGTTCAACAAGCTGTTCTTCCCGGTGAGCGATCCGCTGATCGGGACGCTGTTGGCCTTCGCGGCGTTCGGTACCGGTTTTCTCGCCCGGCCGATCGGCGGGATCCTCGCCGGGCATTGGGGTGATCGGCTCGGCCGCAAGCGGATGCTGATGCTGACCCTGGTGGTGATGGGCACGTCCACGGTCCTGATCGGAGTGCTCCCGGGATACGCCACGATCGGTGTCTGGGCACCGATTCTGCTGGTGTTGCTGCGATTGGTGCAGGGATTCGCCTCAGGTGGTGAGTGGGGCGGCGCGGCGCTGTACGGGGTCGAGTCGGCACCGCCGGGCAAACGCGCGCTCTATGGCAGTTTCACCGGTGCGGGGATCAGCATCGGCGGGTTGCTCGCGGTGCTGGTGTTCGCCGCGATCTCGGCGCTGTTCCCGGATTCGATGCAGACCTGGGGCTGGCGGGTGCCGTTCCTGCTCAGCGCGATCCTG
>NZ_JALM01000106.1 GCF_000737195.2 Sciscionella sediminilitoris | reverse complement strand
GCTGCTGCGGGCGGCCGCCACGCTGTACGTGGCCGGGGACCCGATCGATCCGGCCGCGCCCTGCACCGCGCGGGGCGGCGATCCCGAGCTCTATCCGGTGCTGCCGACCTATCCGTTCCAACGGCGCCGCTACTGGCCGGAGCTGCCCCCGAGCAGTGCCGAGACCACCGCGGACGAGCTGCGGCTGCGGCTGTCCTGGCGCCGCCTCCCCGAACCCCGCCCCGGCGGCCTGGACGGGCGCTGGCTCGTGGTGTGCCCACCGGAAGGCGCGCACGAGGGGATCCGCGCCGCCCTGGAACGCTGCGGGGCCGAGGTGCTGCCGATCACCGCGCGGACCGAGACCCGCCAAGGCTTCGCGGCGGCACTGGAACCGGCACTCGACCGGCCGATCGCGGGTGTGCTCTCGCTGCTCGGCATCCGTGCACCGGGCGCGGATCCCCTCGCCCCCGCGGGACCTGCCGCCACCCTCGCCCTGGTGCAGTCCCTCGTGGACCACTCGGTGACTGCGCCGCTGTGGGGTGTCACCGTGGACGCCGAGGCGAACCCGGAACAGGCCATGATCGCCGCCCTGCTGCGGGTCGCCGGACTGGAACAGCCCCAGCTGCGCGGCGGACTCGCCGACCTGCCCGCACCGGAACCGGACCGGGACACCGCGCGGCTGCTCGGCGCGGCCCTCGCCGGGACCGCGGGCGAGGACGAGGTGCGCATCCGGGAAGGCGCCGTGTTCGGGCGGCGGCTGCTCCCGGCCCCCGCGAGCCCGCCGGATCCGAGCCCGCGGCTGTCCGGAACCGTGCTGATCACCGGGGGCACCGGCGCGATCGGCGGGCACCTGGCCCGGTGGTGCGCGGCCAACGGGGCGAAACACCTCGTGCTGCTCGGGGCCCGCGGACCACAGGCACCCGGAGCCGGGGAACTGGCCGGGGAACTGCGCGGATCCGGGGTGAGCGTGCACATCGAGGCCGTGGATGTGGCCGACCGGGAAGCCATGCGCGCGGTGCTCGCCGCACTGCCACCGGAGCGGCCGCTGCGCGCGGTCTTCCACGCCGCCGCGGCACTCGACGACGGGATGCTCACCGCGCTCACCCCGCAACGGCAGGCGGGCGCACTGCGCGCGAAGTTCGGCGGCGCCCTGGTGCTGGACGAACTGACCGCGGAGCACGAACTCGACGCCTTCGTGCTGGTGTCCTCGCTCGCCGGGGTGCTCGGCACCCTCGGCCAGGGCAACTACGCCCCGGGCAATGCCGCACTGGACGCGCTCGCGCAGGCGCGCAGGCGGCGCGGGCTCCCCGGCTCCGCGCTCGCCTTCGGATCCTGGGCGGGCGGCGGCA
This sequence comes from Sciscionella sediminilitoris, assembly GCF_000737195.2. Lineage (GTDB taxonomy): Bacteria > Actinomycetota > Actinomycetes > Mycobacteriales > Pseudonocardiaceae > Sciscionella > Sciscionella sediminilitoris. The sequence goes on along the minus strand of NZ_JALM01000106.1, from coordinate 23,842 downwards.
TGGTGGACGGGGAACTGGACGCGCGCCTGCGGGCCACGGGTGCCCGCCCGCTCGATCCGGCCCGGGCCATCGCGGCCGTCGGCGCACACCTGGGCGGTGCGGGCGGTTACGAGATCATCGCCGACCTCGACTGGGCCCGGTTCGCCCCCGCCCATCTGGCCGGGGCACCGCGATCCCGGCTGCTGAGCGAACATCCGGGGGCGCGCGCGGTCGCCGCGGAACCGGAGGCCGCGGAGCCCGGGAAGTCCGGGGGCGGTCTCCCCGATCTGCTCGCCGGTCGCCCCGGACACGAGCACGGCGCGATCCTCGAGCGCCTGGTGCGCGACCAGGTCGCCACGGTGCTCGGCTACACCGATCCCGGGGAGATCGCCCCGGGCGCGGCGTTCGAGTCGCTGGGCGTGGCCTCGCTGGCCGCCGTGGAACTGCGCAACGCGCTGTCCGCGGCCACCGGTCTCGCCCTGCCAACCAGCCTGGTGTACGACCGGCCCTCGGTGTCCGCGGTGGCCGAGTACCTGCTCGAACGGCTGGGCCCGCGTGAACAGACCACCGTGGCGACACCGGAGAACCGGGGTCACGAGGAGGAACCGATCGCGGTGGTCGCCATCGGCTGCCGGTTCCCCGGCGGCGCCGACACCCCCGAACGGTTCTGGGAACTGCTCGCCAACGGCGTCGACGCGGTCGGCGACTGGCCGGACCGCGACTGGGATCTGCTCGTGGACCCCGCGGCCTCGATCACCCGGCAGGGCGCCTTCCTCGACGACGTGGCCGGTTTCGACGCCGCGTTCTTCGGCATCTCGCCGCGCGAGGCGCTGGCGATGGACCCGCAGCAGCGGCTGCTGCTCGAGGTGTCCTGGGAGGCGATCGAACGGGCCGGGATCGATCCGAGCGGGCTGCGCGGCAGCCGCACCGGAGTGTTCGCGGGCACCAACTACCAGGACTACAGTTCGCGTCCACTCGAACTGCGGGACGGGGCCGATGCGCATCTGGGCACCGGGAACTCGGCGAGTGTGCTCTCCGGCCGGATCTCCTACATCCTCGGCATCGAGGGTCCCTCGCTGACCGTGGACACGGCCTGCTCCTCCTCGCTGGTGGCCATCCACCTCGCCGCGCGGGCGCTGCGCTCGGGGGAGTGCGAGCTCGCGCTGGCCGGCGGGGTCACGGTGATGTCCACCCCGGGGCTGTTCGCCGAGTTCACCCGGCAGGGCGGGCTCGCCGCGGACGGGCGGTGCAAGGCCTTCGCCGAGGGAGCCGATGGCACCGGCTGGGGCGAGGGCGCCGGAATGCTGGTGCTGGAACGGCTTTCCGTCGCCCGGGCCGCGGGACATCCGGTGCTCGCGGTGGTTTCCGGGACGGCGGTGAACTCCGACGGTGCCTCGAACGGGCTGACCGCGCCGAACGGTCCCGCCCAGGAACGGGTGATCCGGGACGCGCTCGCCGCGGCGCATCTCGCACCGGGCGAGGTGGACCTGATCGAGGCGCACGGCACGGGAACCCGGCTCGGTGACCCCATCGAGGCCAACGCGCTCGTGCAGACCTACGGAAGCGCCGAACGGGAGCGGCCGATCCTGCTGGGTTCGGTGAAATCGAACATCGGGCACACCCAGGCAGCCGCCGGGGTTGCCGGGGTGATCAAGACCGTGCTCGCGCTGCGCCACGAGACCGTGCCCGCCACACTGCACGCCGAAACGCCCACCACGCACGTGGACTGGAGCGCGGGCGCGGTGCAACTGCTCACCGAACCGGTCGACTGGCCGCGGGCCGGACAGCCGCGCAGGGCAGGGGTTTCCGCCTTCGGGCTCTCCGGGACCAACGCGCACGTGATCCTCAGCGAGGCCCCGGAAACCGAACCCGGCGAGCCTGCCGAAGCGCCGGAGAACGGGGCCGTTCCGGTGCCCTGGCTCCTTTCGGCCCGCACCCCCGAGGCGCTGACCGAACTGGCCGGGCGCCTCGACGAACACCTCACGGACGCCCCCGAGGCCGAGCCCGTCAGGGTCGCCAGGACCCTGGCCCTGGGGCGGGCCGGATTCGAGGAACGCGCCGTGCTGCTCGGCGCGGACACCGCCGAACTGCGCGCCGGGCTCACCGAACTCACCGGCGAGGCCGTGCTTCGCGGGCGAGCCCGGCCCGGCCGCACCGCCGTGGTGTTCTCCGGTCAGGGCGGTCAGCGCCCCGGCGTCGGTGCCGGACTCGCCGCGGCCTTCCCGGTGTTCGCCGGGGCACTGGCCGAGGTGCTGGAGGCGCTGGCCGAGACCGGCGGCACCGAGCTCGCCGATGCGGTGCGCGCCGCGATCCTGGACCCGGGAACCGAACCGGACGCGCTGGAGCGCACCGAGCTCGCCCAGCCCGCCCTGTTCGCCCTCGGCACCGCCCAGTTCCGGTTGCTCGAACACTGGGGTACGGGGATCGATCTGGTCACCGGCCATTCGGTAGGGGAGATCACCGCCGCGCACGTGGCCGGGGTGCTCCCGCTGCGGGACGCGGCCCGGTTCGTGGTGGCCAGGGGACAGGCGATGGCCGCACTGCCCGAGGCGGGCGGGATGCTCTCGATCGCCGCGGGCAGCGCGGAAGCACTCGCCCTGCTCGAGGAGCTCGGGGAACCGCTGCGCGCACGGGTCTCGCTGGCCGCCGTCAACGGACCGGCCGCGGTGGTGCTCGCGGGCGGGGCGGACGCACTGGCCGCGGTCCGTGAAGGGGCCGAGCGCGCGGGCCGCCGGGTCCGGCCGCTGCGGGTCAGCCACGCCTTCCACTCCCCGCTGATGGATCCCGCGCTCGGTGCGCTGTCCGAGGCGGCGCGGACGGCCTTCACGAGTGCGGGCGAGGCACGGCTGCCGCTCGTCTCAACGCTGACCGGGGAGCGGGCCGGGGCGGACGCGCTCGCCGATCCGGAGCACTGGACCGCGCACGCGCGCAGGCCGGTGCGGTTCGCCGATGCCGTGCACACCCTGCAGGCCGAGGGGGCGACCCGGTTCCTCGAACTGGGCCCGGATGCCGGGCTGTCCGCGGTCATCGCGCAGTGCGCCGCCGAGACACGTCCGGTCGCGGTGCCGCTGCTGCGCCGCGGCGAGCCCGAACCGCGCGCCGCCCTGCGCGCGCTGGCCGAACTACACGTGGACGGCGGGACCGTGGACTGGGCGCAGCTGCTCGGTTCCGGTCCCCGCGCGGTACTGCCCACCTACCCGTTCCAGCGCCGCCCCTACTGGCTGCGAGCCGGGGCAGCGGGCGGAGCGGCGAGCACGGCGGGCCTCACCGATACCGCGCATCCGCTCGTGCCCGCCGCGCTGCACCACACCGCGGGGGCGGGGGTGACGCTGACCGGGCGGCTGGCCACCCGCACCCACCGCTGGCTCGCCGATCACGTCGTCGGCGCGACGGTGATCCTGCCCGGGACCGCGTTCGTCGAGCTCGCCATGCGCGCGGGCGATGAAGTCGGCGCACACCATCTCGCGGAGCTGCTGCTGGAATCCCCGCTCGTGCTGGACGGGGGACCGGTGGATGTGCGAGTGGTGGCCGAGCCCGGGGCCGATGGCGAATACGAGCTGACCGTGCACGCCCGCCCCGCGGACGAGCCCGAAGCCGCATGGACCCGGCACGCGCGGGGCAGGCTGACCGAAGCGGAATCCGCCGAGGCGCCCGGGCTGTCCGAATGGCCGCCGGACGGGGCCGAGGAGATCCCCGGGGAGCCGGAGCAGTGGTACGCGGCCGCCGCGGAAGCCGGATTCGGCTACGGGCCCGCGTTCCGCTGCCTGGACCGGGTGTGGACCGCGGCCGGGGAACACGGCACGGATGTGTACGCCGAGGTCTCCCTCGGGGACCGGATCCGCGACGACGCGGACCGGTTCGGCCTGCACCCGGTGCTGCTCGACGCGGCGACCCAGGCCCTCGTGGTCGCCGGATCCCGGCTGGACAGCACGGGAACGCTGCCGTTCCTGTGGGGCGGGGTGCGGCTGCACGCCACCGGGGCCCGGACGCTGCGGGTGCACCTCGCGAAAAGCGCGGGCCCGGAGGAGTTCACCGTCACCGTCGCCGACCCCGAGGGCTCGCCGGTGCTGCTGGCGCAGCGCCTGCGGTTGCGCCCGGCCGCGGAATCGGCGCCGGAAAGGCCCGCCGCGGACGGTCTCGTGCTGGCCGCTCCGGCACTGACCCGGCTCGCGGATCCCGAGGCCGAACCGCGCGGCAGGCGCTGGGCACTGGTCGGTGAGGACCCCTTCGATGCCGCGGCCGCACTGGACGCGGCCGGGGTGCACCTCGAGGTCTACGCCGGGCCGGAGGCGCTCGCCGAGGCCTGCTCGAGCGGAACCGCGCTGCCTCCGGTCCTGGTCACCGGGATCACCGGCGCGGGCGCCGATCCGGTCGCGCGCACCCACGAGGCCTGCGCGCGGATGCTGGACCTGGTCCGGTCCGTGGTGCACGATCCACGGCTGACCGAATGCCGGCTCCTCGTGCTCACCTCGGGCGCGCGTGGCGACGGGGCGGCGGTGGACCTGCCCGCGGCGGCCGTGACCGGTCTGCTGCGCTCGCTGGCCGCCGAACATCCCGGCAGGCTCGGCCTCGTCGAGCTCGACCCGGCCGCCGAAGGGGTTCCCGCGCGGGCACTGTCCGCGATCGCCGACTCCGGGATCACGGAAAGCGTGCTGCGCGAAGGGATTCCGTTCGTGCCCGCCTGGCGGCGGCTCGCCGCGCCCGAGGTCCCGGAAACCCCGCTCGCCGTGGACGGCACGGTGCTGGTGACCGGGGCGACCGGCGGGGTCGGCCCGGTCGTGGTGCGCCATCTGCTCGCCGGACGCGGGGCGCGCCGCCTGGTGCTCGCCTCTCGTAGCGGGGCGGAGATCCCGGGGCTGGAGCCGAACGGGGCCGAGGTGCGCTCGGTCGCCTGCGATGTCACCGACCGGGACGCGCTGTCCGCACTGCTCGCCGAGATTCCGGAGCTGCGGGCGGTGGTGCACATCGCCGGGGTGCTGGACGACGCGACCGGGGCGAGCATGCTGCCCGGACAGCTGGACCGGGTGCTCGCGGCCAAGGTGGACGCCGCATGGGCGCTGCACGAGCTGACCCTCGACCGCGAGCTGGAGGAGTTCGTGCTGTTCTCCTCGGCCGCCGGTCCGCTCGGTTCGGCGGGGCAGGCCAACTACGCGGCGGCCAACGCCTTCCTGGACGCGCTCGCCGCGCACCGCGAATCCCGCGGGCGAACCGCGCGCTCGATCGCCTGGGGCACCTGGGCCGCACGGGAAGCCGCGGGTATGACGGCCACGGCGAGCACCGCCGACGAGGCCAGGACCGCGCGGTACGGCCTGCGCCCGATCACCGCGACGGAGGGCACCCGGCTGCTCGATGCCGCTCTCGCCCTCGGCGAACCGAACCTGCTCGCGTTCGCCGGGCGGCATCCCGCCCGGGTCGCGGCCGAGGGAACCGTGGCGGGCATCGGCGAACTGCTCGGTACCGCCCGCGCGGGCACCAACCGGCGACGGGCGGCCACCTCCGCCGCCCCGGCAGGTGGCGGCTCACTGCCCACGGATCCCGGACGGCGCCGCGCCGCGCTCGCCGAACTGGTCATCGCCCGGGTCGCGGATGTGCTCGGGCACCGGGACACCACGGAGATCGGCGCCGAGGCCACCTTCGTCGAACTGGGTATCGACTCGCTGACCGCGGTCGAACTGCGCAACCAGCTGGAGGCGGCCACCGGGCTGCGGTTGCCGCCCACCATCGTGTTCGACGTGACCGGTCCCGCCGAGCTCACCGAGCAGCTGCTGGACCGGCTGGGCGCGGACTCCGGGGGCGCTCCCGAGGCCGAACCGCGGGCGGTCACCGCGAACACCGAGGACACCCTGGCCGGGCTGTTCCGCAAGGCCTGCGAACAGGGCGAGATGGACAAGGGCTTCACCCTGTTGCAGGCAGCCGCGGAACTGCGGCCCACGTTCACCGACCCCGCCGGGCTCGATCCGCGCCCGGCCCCGATCCGGCTGGTGTCCGGAGACGAGACGGCGACCCCGATGTTCTGTTTCAGTTCCTACGTCGCCCTTGCCGGGGTGCACCAGTACGCGCGGTTCGCCTCCTCGTTCCGGGGTGAGCGGCCGGTGTGGGCCCTTCCGGCGCCCGGATTCGGCGCGGAGGAACCGCTGCCCGCCTCCCTGGATGTGGTGGCCCGGATGCAGGCCGAGGATGTGCTCGCCCGCTGCGGGGAACACGCACCGATCCTGGCGGGTTCCTCCTCCGGCGGGACACTGGCGCAGGCCGTCGCCGCGGAACTGACCAGGCTGGGCAGGCCGCCGCGCGCGGTGCTCCTGCTGGACACCTATCAGCCGCGCGCCGACTCCCCGTTCCTGCGGTTCGCCGCGGAGATGATCGGCGGGATGTTCGACCGCGAGGAAACCTTCGCGCGGATGAGCGTGGCCCGGTTGAGCGCGATGAGCTGGTACTTCCGCATGATCGGGGAGTGGGATCCGCCGACGGCGCAGGAGCCGATCCTGTTGCTGCGGGCCGCCGAACCGCCGATGGACCTGCGCGATGAACAGGGCGCCCCGCTCGCGGCCGAGCACTGGCAGTCCGGCTACCACCGCGCCGATCACGTCCAGGACGTGCCCGGCAACCACTTCACCATGATGGAGACGCACGCGAGCACCACGGCGGCGGCCGCGCGGGACTGGCTGGCCGCCATCGCCCCGGAGCAGGGTTAGGAGTTTTCCTTGTCCTCCAAGGGTTTCGTCCTGATCGTGCAGTACCCGGCGAGCGGGCACATCAACCCGACCCTCCCGGTGGCCGCCGAGCTGGTGCGCCGCGGTCACCGGGTGGACTTCGTGGTGCCCGAGCACTACCGGGCGATCGTGGAGCCGACCGGGGCTCGGGTGCTGCCCTATCCCTCGCTGATCCCGCCGCGCTGGACCGGGGTGCGGATCCCGCACCATCCGGACGCCGACCAGCTGGCGACCGCCCAGGTCGGCCTGATCAGGGAAACGCTGACCCCGCTGCCATCGATCGTGTCCGGTCTCGGCGGGGAACGGCCGGACGTGATCGTCTACGACGTGCTCGGCAGCGCGGCAGGGCGGATGCTCTCCCTGGCCTGGGGTGTGCCCGCGGTGGTCACCTGCCCGACCTTCGTGGAGAACGAGACCTTCTCGCCCTATGCGGAGGCGGTGGCCGCCGGGGACATCGAGGTCCCCGATCCCGCGCACCCGGCGATGCGCGAGGCGGCCGCGATCGTGCGGTCCTCGCTGGACACCTGGCGGCTACGGGATGTGGCCGTCGCGGATTTCCTCTCCGGCGCGGACGAGCGCTGCCATCTGGTGTTCCTGCCACGGGAATTCCAGCCGGGCGCGGACACCTTCGACGAACGGTTCCACTTTCTCGGTCCCTGCCTGCGTTCCGGCGCGGACGACGGCGGATGGTCACCACCGGACTCCGGGCGGCCGGTGGTGCTCGTCTCGCTCGGCACGCTCGGCTACGAAGGGGCGGAGGATATGCTCCGCGCGGCCGTACGGGCCACCCGGCTCGCCGGTGCGCACGCCGTCGTCGCGCTCGGCGAGGTGGATCCGGCCGCGCTCGGACCGGTCGGCGAACACGTCGAACTGCACCGGCGGGTGCCCCAGCTGGCCGTGCTGCGCCACGCCGCGGCCTTCCTCTCGCACGCCGGGATGAACTCCACCATGGAAGCGCTGGCCACCGGGGTTCCGCTGGTGCACCTGCCGCAGACCGGGGAACAGCGCATGGTCGCCGAACGGGTGGCCGAGCTCGGCATGGGCCGGATGGAGACCGCACCGGACGCGGCGCGGCTGGCCGCGGCACTGCACGCGGTGCGCGCCCCGGAGGTGGCCGCGGCCGTCGCCGGGATGCGCGCGGCCATCGCGGCGGCCGGTGGGGCGGGGGCCGCTGCCGATCTCGTGGCGGCCCGGATGGCGCGCACAAGCGGGGGAACCCCTAGAAACCGTCGCTGAAGCTTCGGGCCGCGGCGCTTCCTGTGGTGTTCTCGGATCGATGATTCTGTCCTACCGAGGGAGCGTCATGACGTGCTCGACCACGGCCGCCCCGCGCGGGAAGTCGCGCCATGAGTGAGGGCGAGACCGAGGAGAAGCTACGGTCCTATCTCAAGCGCGTCACGACGGACCTGCAGCGCGCGCGGACCCGGCTCGCCGAACACGAGCAGCGCGCCGCCGAACAGGCCGAGCCGATCGCGATCGTCGGGATGGCCTGCCGGTATCCCGGCGGGGTCCGCAGCCCCGAGGATCTGTGGGAGCTGGTGTCCACCGGGCGGGACGCGATCACCGGGTTCCCTGCCGACCGGGACTGGGATCTGGACGCGCTCTATCACCCCGATCCGGACCATCCGGGCACCTGCTATGCCCGCGAGGGCGGTTTCCTGCACGACGCGGCGGATTTCGATCCGGAGTTCTTCGGGATGTCCCCGCGCGAGGCCCTGGCCACCGATCCGCAGCAGCGGTTGCTGCTGGAGACCGCGTGGGAGGCGGTGGAACGCGCCGGGTTCGCCCCTGGCAGCCTGCGCGGCAGCCGCACCGGGGTGTTCGCCGGGGTGATGTACAACGACTACGCCACCCGCCCGCTCGCCGATGTGGCCGGGATCGAGGGGCATCTGGGCAACGGCAGCGCGCCGAGCATCGCCTCCGGCCGGGTCGCCTACACCTTCGGTTTCGAGGGGCCCGCGGTCACCATCGACACCGCCTGCTCCTCCTCGCTCGTCGCGCTGCACCTGGCCGCGCGCGCACTGCGGGCCGGGGAGTGCAGCCTGGCGCTGGCCGGTGGGGTGACGGTGATGTCCACCCCGGTCACCTTCGTGCAGTTCGCCCGCCAGCGTGGACTGTCCCCGGACGGCCGGTGCAAGGCGTTCTCCGCGAACGCGGACGGCACCGGATGGGGCGAGGGGGTCGGCCTGCTCGCACTCGAACGCCTCGCCGATGCCCGCGCCGCCGGGCGCCGGGTACTGGGGCTGATCCGGGGTTCGGCGATCAACCAGGACGGGGCATCGAGCGGGCTGACCGCGCCGAACGGGCCAGCCCAGCAGCGGGTGATCCGGGCCGCGCTCGCCTCGGCGGGCCTCGACCCGGCCGAGGTCGACGCGGTGGAGGCGCACGGAACCGGCACCAGCCTCGGTGACCCGATCGAAGCGCAGGCCCTGCTGTCCACCTACGGGGCGGCACGGCGCACCGCACCGCTGCGGCTGGGCACCGTCAAGTCCAACCTCGGGCACACCCAGGCCGCGGCGGGCGTCGCCGGGGTCATCAAGATGGTCAAGGCACTCGAACACGAGCGGCTGCCCGGCACCCTGCACGCCGAAACGCCCACCGCGCACGTGGACTGGGACGCGGGCGCGGTGGAACTGCTCACCGAACCGGTCGACTGGCCGCGGACCGGAAAGCCGCGCCGGGCCGGGGTTTCCGCATTCGGGGTCAGCGGAACGAACGCGCATCTGATCGTCGAACAACCGCCGGAGCGCGCGGAACGACCCGGACCCGGAACCGGCCCCGCCGCGCTGCCGCTGTCCGCCCGGTCCCCGGAGGCGGTCACCGAATCCGTGCGGCGGCTGGCGAACTGGTGGCGCTCCAGTCCGGACCGCCCGGAACCGAACGCGGTCGCCGCGGCGCTTGCCGGGCGCACCCGGTTCGAGCACCGCGGGGTACTCCTGGTCCCGGCGGGCGCGGCCGTGGCGGACACCGCGGAACTGGTGCGCGGGCGTGCGCGGCCCGGGACGAGCGGGGTGCTGCTTCCCGGTCAGGGCGCCCAGCGGCTGGGTATGGGACGCGAACTGCACGCGAGTTTCCCCCGGTTCGCCGAAGCGTTCGAGCAGACCTGTGCCGCGTTCGAGGGACTGCTTCCCGCGCCGCTGCGGGATGTCGTCTGGGGCACCGATGCGGAACGGCTGGCCGACACCGGATGGGCCCAGCCCGCCCTGTTCCTCATCCAGGTCGCCGCGTACCGCTGGCTGGAATCCTGCGGCTTCGCCCCGGATGTGCTCGTGGGGCACTCGGTCGGGGAGATCGCCGCGGCACACCTGTCCGGGGCGCTGAACCTCGCGGACGCGGCGCGGCTGGTCGCGGCGCGGGCCGCCGCGATGGCCGAGCTGCCGCGCGGTGGTGCGATGGCGGCGCTTTCCGGGAACCCGGAAGTGCTCGCCGAACTCGGCGCGGCCCTGCCGGAGCAGGTGTCCGTGGCCGCGTACAACAGCGCGAGCGGGATCGTGCTCTCCGGGGACAGCGCGGCATTGGAAGGCGTGCTCGGCAAGCTGGACGAACGGATCCGGGTGTCCCGGCTGGTCACCAGTCACGCCTTCCACGCACCGGCCATGGCCCCGGCGGCGCGCGCGGTCGCGGAGGTGGCCGCGCGCCTGTCCTGGACCGCCCCGCTGCTGCCGGTGGTGTCCACCCGCACCGGGGAACCGGTCGGGGAACACACCTGGTCCGATCCCGCCCACTGGGCCGCCCAGCTGACCGAACCGGTGCGGTTCGCGGAGGCCGTGGCCGCTGCCGGTGCCGCGCGCTGGATCGAACTCGGCCCGCATCCCAGCCTGACCGGGCACGTGCTCGCCGATCATCCGGACGCGGCCGTGATCTGCTTGGGTGACAAGGAAACCGCTGCGGACACCGCGGCAAGGCAGGCGCTCGGCGCGCTGTGGTGCGCGGGCGCGGAGCTGCCCGGCTGGTTCCCGGAACCGGACGCGGGTGCGGCCGACCCGCCCGCCGATCCGTTCGCCCGGGGCCGGTTCTGGCTGCGGGCCGGATCGGGGACCACGGTCACCGGCGCGCATCCGGTGCTCGATCTCGCCGTCCCGCTGCCGCGCGGCGGGGTGGCCCTCGGCGGCCGGTGGCGCCCCGACCGGTATCCCTGGGCCGATCCATGGGATCCGCGGACCGCGGCCGCCGTGCTGCTCGAACTCGTGCTGCACGCCGCGGACCGTGCCGGGAGCGCGGGCACGCTGGACATCGCCGAACTGCGCGCCGAGTCTCCGCTGCCGCTCGGGAATCCGGCGCCGCTTGAGCTCCAGGTCACCGTCGAAGCGGCCGGGGAGAACGGCAGCCACCCGGTCACCGTGTTCGCCCGCCGCGAGGGACCGTGGACCCGGTACGCGAGCGGGCTGCTCGCGCCCCGAACCGCTGCCACACCGGGAAAACCGGCCGCGGATCCGGCCGTCACGCTGCCCGGGGGCGAGTCGAGCACCGGGTGGGCACTGCACCCCGCCCTGCTCGCCAGCGCGCTGTCCACTGTGGATGCCGAACGGATTCCCGTTGCCTGGAACGGGGTTTCGCTGTACGCCGCCGAGGCCGAGACCGTGCATCCGGTGCGGGACGGGGCCGGGCTGCTGCTCGCCGACCCCGCGGGGGAACCGGTCCTCGCGGCCGAGCGGGTGGAATTCGCCGAACCCGAACCGGTCACCGCGGAACCCGATCTGCACGTGCTGGACTGGCATCCGGTCCCGGCGACCGGAAGCGCGCCCCCGGTGCGGGTACTCGATCTCGCGCGGGCAGGCACGGAACTCCCCCGCGAGCCGGGCGCCCTGCTCGCCGTCGACCTCGGCGCGGAACCCGGGCAGGCAGCGGATTCCGCGGCCTGCGCCCGGGTGCACGAGCACCTGTGCGCGGTACTCGATCTGCTGCGCGCCGCCCAGGACCGGTCCGGCACCCTCGCCCTCGTCACCCGAAGCGGGGTGGACACCGGAACGGATCCCGCGCCCGGGCTGGCCGCCGCGGCGGTGACCGGTCTGGTGCGCGCGGCCCAGGCCGAGTCCCCGGGCCGGTTCCTGCTCGTGGATCTCCCGGCGGACACCGCGGCCGCGGAGGTGGCCGAGTCCGTGGCGAGCGCGGCGGCCAGCGGACACGCCCAGCTCGCGGTGCGCGCGGGCCGGGTGCTCGCCCCGCGGCTCGCTCCCGCCCCGCAGGAGCAGGAACAGAACGTGCTCGACACGCTGAGCGGCACCGAAACGGTCGTGGTCACCGGTGCCTTCGGCGCGGTGGGCCGGGCGCTGTGCCGGCACCTCGCCGCGCGCGGAGTGGGCCACCTGCTGCTGCTCGGCCGCCGGGGAGCCGAAACCCCTGGTGCGGCGGAACTGCGCGCCGAACTCGCCGCGCAGGGCACATCCGCGGAGATCGCCGCGGTGGACGCCGGGGACCCCCAAGCGCTCGGCGCGGTGCTCGCGGGCGTGGATCCCGCGCACCCGATCGGCGCGGTAGTGCACGCGGCCGGTGTACTGGATGACGGGACGCTGGCCCGGATGGACGGCGAACGGCTGGCCACGGTGCTGCGCCCGAAACTCGGCGCCGCGCTCGCGCTCCACGAGGCGCTGCCGGAGGTGCCGCTGCTCGCGTTCTCCTCGGCGGCCGCCACGCTCGGTTCGCCAGGCCAGGCCAACTACTGCGCAGCCAATGCCGCGCTCGAAGCCCTGATCGCGCAGCGGCGGGCCGGTGGCGGGCGGGATCGCGCCCTCGCCTGGGGACTGTGGCAGGTGACCGAGGACGACGGGATGGGCACCGAACAGGCCGCCGCGCGGTCCGCTCGTGCCGGGCTGATCGCGCTGACCGAAACGGAGGCGCTGACCGCCTTCGAGGCCGCGTTGTGCGGCACCGCGGATCCGGTGCTGCCGCTGCGGGTGGATCCCCGGGCGCGCACCGGAGATCCCGGGCGGCGCCCGGAGGTGCTGCGCCCGCTCACCGCGGCCCGGCGCACCGCGGCAAGCACCGGACCGGGCGCGCGGCTGGACCAGGCCGGTGCCCTGGAACTCGTGCTGAGCACCGTGGCCGGGGTGCTCGGCTACACCGGGGCCGGATCCGTTGGCGCCGACCAGAATTTCGCCGATCTCGGGGTGGACTCGCTGATCGCCGTGGAACTGCGCAACGCACTCGGCACGGCCACCGGTCAGGCCCTGCCCGCCGCCCTGGTGTTCGACCACCCCACACCGCGAGAGCTCGCCGCGCTGCTGGCCGGGACACGGAACACCGAGACCCGCGCGGTGACCGCGGAAAACGGCGCGGAACCCATCGCCATCGTCGGGATGGCCTGCCGCTTCCCGGGCGGCGTGCACGATCCGGAAGCGTTGTGGCGACTGCTGATCGAGGGCCGGGACGTGCTCGGGGAACTGCCCGCCGACCGTGGCTGGGATCTCGCGCGGCTGGCCGATTCCAGTACGGCCTCCGGTGGGTTCCTCGAGGATGTCGCCGGATTCGATGCCGGGTTCTTCGGGATCGCGCCACGGGAAGCGCTGGCCATGGATCCGCAGCAGCGCCTGCTCCTGGAAACCTGCTGGGAGGCGTTCGAACGGGCCGGGATCGATCCGCACAGCCTGCGCGGCAGCGGAACCGGGGTGTTCATGGGCACCAACGGGCAGGACTACACCGCGCTGCTCGCCGAATCGGACGCCGAGGTGACCGGGCATCTGGGCACCGGGAACGCGGCGAGCGTGGTCTCCGGGCGGATCGCCTACACCTTCGGGCTGCGCGGTCCGGCCGTCACGGTGGACACGGCCTGCTCCGCCTCCCTGGTGGCGCTGCATCAGGCCGCCTCCGCCCTGCGCGCGGGCGAATGCGAGCGCGCGCTCGCCGGGGGAGTGACGGTGATGAGCACCCCCTCGGCCTTCCTCGAGTTCTCCGCGCAGGGCGGGCTGGCCCCCGACGGGCGCTGCAAGGCCTTCGCGGACGGAGCGGACGGCACCGGCTGGGGCGAGGGCGCCGGGGTGCTCCTGCTCGAACCGCTTGCCATGGCGCGCGAACACGGGCACGAGGTGCTGGCCGTCGTGCGGGGCAGCGCGGTCAACTCGGACGGCGCCTCCAACGGGCTCACCGCACCGAACGGGCCCGCCCAGGAAGCGGTGATCCGTTCCGCCCTGGCCAGCGCCGGAATCGGGGCCGCTGAGGTGGATGCCGTCGAGGCGCACGGCACCGGAACCGCGCTCGGTGACCCCATCGAGGCCGAGGCGCTGATCGCCACCTACGGGAGCGCGGACCGGGCCGAGCCGTTGCGCATCGGCTCGGTGAAGTCCAACCTCGGGCACACCCAGGCCGCTGCCGGAGTGGCCGGGGTGATCAAGACCGTGCTCGCGCTGCGCGCCGGGCGGTTGCCCGCCAGCCTGCACGCCGAGCGGCCCACCCCGCTGGTGGACTGGTCGCGCGGGGTCCGGGTGCTGACCGAGCCACAGGACTGGCCCGCACACGGACATCCGCGCCGCGCCGGGGTTTCCTCCTTCGGATTCAGCGGGACCAACGCGCACGTGATCCTGGAACAGGCCCCGGATGCCGAGCCCGCCGCCCTTCCCGAACCCACCGGCGAGCTGCTGCTCCCGGTGTCCGCCCGGTCCGCCGAGGCCCGCGCCGCGCTGGCCGGACGGCTGCGCGCGCACCGCGGCACCGGCGAGCTGCCGGACGCGGAACTGGCCAGGGGCCTGATCACCGGCCGCGCCCAGCACGAACAGCGCGCGGTGCTGCTCGGCCCGGACTTCGACCGGGAACTGGCCGCACTCGAACAGGGGCAGCCGGATCCGGGCGTGCTCACCGGGGCGGTCGTGGCCGGCGGTGATGCCGTGCTGTTCGCCGGTCAGGGCACCCAGCGGCCCGGGATGTCCGAGCGGCTGCGCGCGTTTCCGGCCTTCGCCGAGGCGCACGACGCGGTGCTGGCCGCCTTCGACGCGCACGCCGAACGGGAACTGCGCGCGGTGGTGTGCGCCGATCCGGACGCGCTCGCCGACACCCGCTGGGCTCAGTGCGCCATCGTCGCCCACGAGGTCGCCCTCTACCGGCTCGCGGAGAGTTTCGGGCTGCGGCCCACGGTGCTCGCCGGGCACTCCATCGGGGAACTCACCGCGGCACACATCGCCGGGGTGCTCAGCCTTCCGGACCTGGCCGCGCTCGTCGTGGCGCGCGCCGAACTGATGTCCGGGCTCCCCGGAGGCGGGAGCATGGCCACGGTGCGCGCCGGGGAACACGAGGTGCGCGCGGTGCTCGCCGAACTCGGCGCGGGCCCGATCGACATCGCCGCGGTCAACGGCACCGAGGCCGTGGTGCTCTCCGGAACCGCCGAAGCGGTCGAGGCGGCCACGGCGGTGCTCACCGAACGCGGCAGGCGGGTGCGGCCGATGCGGGTCAGCCACGCCTTCCACTCCCCGCTGATGGAGCCGGTGCTCGAACCGTTCCGCGCGGCGGTGCGGAAACTGGACCTGCGGCCCGCGCGGATCCCGATCATCTCCACGGTCACCGGCAAGACTCTGGATCCGGAGGCGATGACCGATCCGGGGTACTGGGTCGAGCACACCAGGGCCACCGTGCGGTTCGCCGAAGCGCTCGACACGCTCGCCGAGAAGGGCACCGCCCGGTTCCTGGAGATCGGCCCGGACGCCACGCTCACCACGCTCGGCTCTGCGCGGCTGGCCGAACTCACCGCGGCCGAACGGGCGGTGCCCGGAGCGGTCGCGCTGTCCCTCGGCGAGCAGGACGGCTGCGATCCGGGCACGGTCCGCGCCGGGCTCGCCAGGTGGTGGGTGCACGGCGGGACGGCCGACTGGGCCGCGGTGACCGGGGTGACCACCGCGGCGGCACCGGTCGCGCTGCCGACCTATCCGTTCCGGCACCGCCGGTTCTGGCCGCACCCGGCCCGCGCAGCCCGGGACGTGACCGCGCTCGGGCTCGCCGACACCGAGCATCCGGTGCTGAGCGCGAGCACCGAACTCGCCGGGACCGGGACGCACCTGTTCACCGGCCGGTTCGCGGCCGCCGAACAGCCGTGGCTCGCCGATCACCGCATCGGTCCGGCGGTGCTCGTGCCGGGAACCGCCATCCTGGAACTGGCCCTGCTCGCCGGGGACCGGCTCGGCGCGCCACACCTGCTCGACCTCGCGATCCTGGCCCCGATGGCGCTGGGCACCGAACAGGCCATCGGGATCCAGCTCACCGTGGACCCCGCGGACGCCGAGGGAAGGCGCGCGCTGCGCGTGCACGGACGCCGGGACGGCGGGGAATGGGTGCTGCACGCGAGCGGAACCCTCAGCGAAGGGGAGACCGGGGACCGCGGCACCGAATGGACACCGTGCGGGGAACCGGAATCGGGCGCCGAGCTGTACGCGGGCCTCGCCGCGGCCGGGTTCGCCTACGGTCCGGCCTTCCGCGGCCTGGACAGGTTCTGGCCCGGCGATGGCGAGCAAGTGCTGGCCGAACTGGCGCTGCCGGAACCCTTCGACGCGGGCGCACGGGACTACGGCGTGCACCCGGCGCTGCTGGACGCCGCACTGCACGCCGCGGCCCGGCTGAACCTCGGTGCCGAGTCCGTGCCCGGGCGGTTGCCGTTCGCCTGGGCGGATGTGCGGCTGCAGCGCACCGGTGCCGCCGCGGCACGGGCCCGGCTGACCAAGAACGGCACCGACAGCCTCGGCCTCGAACTCCGCACCGCTTCCGGGGAACCGATCCTCACCGTCGGCAGGCTGACCCTGCGCGCGGTGGACGGGCGCGCGCTGGCCGCCGAGGCCGGTCCCGCCCCGCTGCGGCTGGACTGGCTCCCCGCTCCGCTACCGTCCACTGTGGACGATGCGCCGCCGGTTTCGGTGCTGGGCGCGGATATTCCCGGCACGGTGCGGATCGGAAATCTGAGCGAGGCGGCCGGGGACGCCGCCGCGCTGCTCGAACCGGGCCTGGAGCCCGGCGCCGCAGCCGTGCGGGCACTGGAACTGGTGCACACCTGGCTGCGCCGGGACAGCGGCAGGCTCACCCTGCTCACCAGGGGCGCACAGGGCCCGGAGCGGTCCGGCTCCGGGGATCCGGGTGCCGCCGCCGCTTGGGGACTGCTGCGTTCGGCGCGCAGCGAGCATCCGGGCCGGTTCGCCCTGCTCGATGCGGACGATCCGGGCAGTGCGGCGGTGCCCTTCGCGCTGCGGGCGGCGCTGCCCGAGGCCGCCCTGCGTTCGGGCGCGCTGACCGTGCCCCGGGCCCGGGACCCGCGTTCGGCCGAGCCGCCGCTGCCGGTGCCCGAGGACACGGCGTGGACCCTGGACATCGGGACCCGCGGCAGCATCGAGGGCCTCGCCCTGCGCGCCGATTCGCGTGGCACCCGTCCGCTCGAACCCGGCGAGGTGCGCATCGCGGTCCGCGCCGCGGGGGTGAACTTCCGGGATGTGCTCAACACGCTCGGCATGTATCCGGGCGAGGCACCCGATTTCGGGCTCGAAGGCGCCGGGGTGATCACCGAGCTCGGCGCGGACGTGACCGGATTCGGCGTCGGGGACCGGGTTCTGGGCATGTTCCCCGGCGCCTACGGGCCGCTCGCGGTCGCCGATCACCGCGCGGTCGCCCCGCTGCCGGAGGGCTGGAGTTTCGCGCAGGGCGCGGCATTCCCGGTCGCCAACCTCACCGCGTACTACGCCCTCACCGAACTCGCCGAGGTGCGCCCCGGAACCAGGGTGCTCGTGCACGCCGCCGCCGGTGGGGTCGGTATGGCCGCGGTGCGCATCGCCGCGCTGCTCGGTGCCGAGGTGCACGGCACGGCCAGCCCCGGGAAATGGGCCGTCCTCGCCGAACTCGGCCTGCCGGAAGAACGGGTTTCCTCCTCGCGGGATCTGGAGTTCGAGGACCGGGTGCTGGAGGCCACCGGGGGCCACGGGGTGGACGTGGTGCTGGACGCCCTTGCCGGGGAGTTCGTGGACGCCTCTCTGCGGCTGCTTCCCCGCGGCGGGGCGTTCCTGGAGATGGGCAAGACGGATGTGCGCGATCCCGGGACCGTGGCCGCCGAACATCCCGGTGTGCGCTACCGGGCCTTCGACCTCGCCGAGGCCGGGGACGACCGGATCGGGCGGATGCTGCGGGAACTGCTCGCGCTCGTCGAACGGGGCGCGCTTCCCGCGCCGCGGGTCACCGCCTGGGATGTGCGCGAGGCCAAGCGCGCCTTCCGGCACCTGAGCCAGGCAAGGCACATCGGCAAGGTCGTGCTGACCATCCCGTCCGCCCCGGACCCGGCAGGCACCGTGCTGATCACCGGAGGGCTCGGCGGACTCGGCGCGCGGCTGGCCCGCCATCTCGTGGACCGGCACGGGGTGCGGCGCCTGCTGCTGACCGGCCGCCGCGGTGCGGAGACCGAGGGCGCCGGGGAACTGCGCGCCGAGCTGGCCGAGCGCGGCGCCGAGGTCGAACTGGCGGCCTGCGATGTGAGCGACCGGTCCGCGCTCGACCGTCTGCTGGCCGGGATTCCCGCCGAGCATCCGCTGACCGCGGTGGTGCACGCGGCCGGGGTGCTCGAGGACGCGGTCGTGGAACGGGTGACCGAGCAGAGCCTGCACACCGTGCTCGCCCCCAAGATCGACGGCGCCCGGCATCTGCATGAGCTCACCGCGGACCGGGACCTCGCGCGGTTCGTGCTGCTCAGTTCCTCGGCCGGGATCCTCGGCGCGCCGGGGCAGGCGGCCTATGCGGCGGCGAACGCGGCACTCGATGCTCTCGCGGGTGAGCGTGCCGAGCACGGACTGCCCGGGACCGCGGTGGCGTTCGGCCCGTGGACCGGGGCCGGTGGCATGACCGCCGGGCTCGGGGACGCCGACCGGCGCAGGATGGCCCGCTCCGGGATTCCCGCGCTTGAACCGGAGACGGGACTCGCGCTGTTCGACTCGGCCTGGGACGCACCCGCGGGCCTCGCGCTCGCGCTGCGCGTGGACCGGGCCGCGCTCGGTGGCCTGGGCGCGGCGACCCCGGCCATGCTCGCCGAACTCGCCGCGCCGGGCGGACGATCGGGCGGGTGGCAGCGGGCGGCCGCCGAGGAGGACACCGGAGACGAGGACTTCCGCGCCCGGCTGCGCTCCGCCGGAGCCCGGTCCCGGCGCGGGCTGCTCCTCGATCTGGTCACCCGCACCACGTCCGCCGTGCTCGGCCATCCGGGCAACGAGATCGATCCGGCGGACAGTTTCGCCGAACTCGGCATCGACTCGCTGACCGCGGTTGAGGTGCGCAACCGGCTCGGCGCGCAGGCCGGGGTGCTGCTGCCGAGCACCGTGGTGTTCGACCATCCGAGCCCGCTGGCGCTGGCCAGCCACCTCGAGGAGCTGCTCGCTCCCGAAGAGGACGAGGCCGAGGCGGAACTCGAAGACCTCGATGTGGACGAACTCGTCCGGATGGCCATGGGACCGGACGAGAACTGAGGCGGAAACGGAGTCACTGGGATGAGCTCTTCCCAAGAGCAGGTCGTCACCGCGCTGCGCAAATCCTTGCGGGACAACGAGCTGCTGCGCCGGGAGAACGCGGAGCTGCGCGCGCGGGACACGGATCCGGTGGTGATCGTGGGCATGGCCTGCCGGTTCCCCGGCGGGGTGGCCGGTCCTGGGCAGTTCTGGGAGCTGCTGGCACACGGCCGGGACGCGATCGGCCCCATTCCGGCGAACCGCGGCTGGGATCCCGAACTGGTGGAGCGTGCTCCCGGTGGTGGTTTTCTGGAGGATGTTGCGGGTTTTGATGCGGGGTTTTTCGGGATTTCGCCGCGTGAGGCGTTGGCGATGGATCCGCAGCAGCGGTTGTTGCTGGAGGTTGCCTGGGAGGCGCTGGAGCGTGCGGGGATCGATCCGGGCAGCGTGCGGGGGAGCCGGACCGGGGTGTTCATCGGAGCGAGCAACCAGGAGTACGGCAGCAGGCTGACCGGGCTCGGCGCCGAGGTCGAGGGTCATGTGATGACCGGAAACACGCTCAGCGTGGTCTCCGGGCGGCTGGCCTACGTACTGGGCGTCACTGGGCAGGCGGTCACCGTGGACACGGCGTGCTCGTCCTCCCTGGTCGCCCTGCACCAGGCCGTTGCTGCCGTGCGCGGCGGCGAATGCGGCCGGGCACTCGTGGGCGGGGTCGCGGTGATGTCCTCGCCCGGGCCCTTCGTGGAGTTCGCCAAGCAGGGCGGGCTTTCCGGGGACGGCCGGTGTAAGGCGTTTGCCGAGGGGGCGGATGGCACCGGTTGGGGTGAGGGTGTCGGGGTGCTGGTGGTGGAGCGGCTTTCCTCGGCGCGGGCGGCTGGGCGCGAGGTGCTGGCGGTGGTGCGTGGTTCGGCGGTCAACTCCGACGGTGCGTCGAACGGGCTCACGGCGCCGAACGGTTCCGCGCAGCGGCGGGTGATCGAGGACGCCTTGGCCTCTGCCGGTCTCGACGCCGCGGATGTCGACGCGGTGGAGGCGCACGGTACCGGGACCGCGCTGGGTGATCCGATCGAGGCGAGTGCCCTTCTGGCCACCTATGGCGCTGCCGACCGGGAAACGCCGTTGTGGCTGGGTTCGGTGAAATCGAACATCGGCCACGGGCAGGCGGCCGCCGGTGTCGCCGGGGTGATCAAGATGGTGCTGTCCTTGCAGCGGAGGGTGCTTCCGGCGACCTTGCACGTGCGGGAGCCCTCACGGTTGGTGGAGTGGGACTCGGGTGCGGTGCGGTTGCTGACCGAGTCCCGGTCGTGGCCGGGTGAGTCGCGGCGTGCTGGGGTGTCGTCGTTTGGGATCAGCGGCACCAATGCGCACGTGATCCTGGAACAACCACCCGAGGAGAACGAGGAACCGGCGCCGCCCGTCGAGGGAAACGGGCTCCCGTGGGTGCTCTCCGCACAGGACCGCACGGCACTGGCGAACCTCAGCGAGCGCCTTCTCCGGTTCACCGAGAACGATTCCGCGAGCGATGCCGAGATCGGCACCGCCCTGGCCACCCAGCGCGCGGCGCTCACCGAACGGGCGGTGATCCTCGGCGGAACCGAACGGTCGGCGCCGCTGCGTGCGTTGGCTGCGGAAACCACGGATCCCGCGCTGGTGACCGGTTCGGCCCGGCACGGCGACACCGCGCTGCTCTTCCCCGGCCAGGGTTCGCAACGGCTGGGCATGGGCCGCGAACTGTGTGCGGCAGCCCCGGTCTTCGGTGCGGCGTTCGAGCAGGCGTGCGCCGCGCTCGAGTCGCATGTGGACGGTTCGCTCGAAAACGTCCTGTGGGGCGCGGATGCGGAGACCCTGGCCGATACCGGCTGGGCGCAACCCGCCCTGTTCGCCTTCCAGGTGGCGGGTTTCCGCTTGGCAGAGTCCTGGGAGATGCTGCCCGGCGCGCTGCTCGGTCATTCGGTCGGGGAGATCGCGGCCGCGCAGGTTTCGGGTGCACTGTCGCTGGCGGATGCGGCGCGGCTGGTCGCGGTGCGGGCGCGGGCGATGGCGCGGTTGCCGCGTGCCGGCGCGATGGCCGCGGTCTCCGGGGATCCGGAGCGGCTGGCCGAGCTCGTCGCCGGGTTGCCGGACGGGGTTTCGGTGGCGGCGTTCAATTCCTCGGTCTCCGTGGTGCTCTCGGGTGTCACCGAGACCGTGGAATCGGTGCTCGCCGGGCTCGGTACGGAAACCCGGGTTTCGTGGCTGCGCACCAGTCACGCGTTCCACTCGCCGCTGATGGCACCGGCCGCCGAAGAGCTCGCCGCGGTGGTGGCCGAACTGGACTGGTCCGCCCCGCGGGTTCCGGTGATCTCGACGGTGACCGGCCGCGAGCTCGGTCCGCGGGAGTGGGCCGATCCCGGCTACTGGGCGCGCCAGCTGACCGAACCCGTGCGCTTCGCCGATGCGGGTGTCGTGGCGTTCGGCTCCCTCGGGGTGCGGCGGGCACTCGAACTCGGCGGGCACCCGCAACTGCTCGGACACCTCGCGGCCGATCACCCGGAGGCCGAACTGATTCCGCTCGGGCACCGGGACCACCGGGAACCGGAGGCGGCGGATCGTGCGGCGGCGGCACTGTGGTGTTCGGGCGCCGAACTGCCCGGGTGGATTCCGCGCCTGCCCGAAGGGAAAGCGGTGCCCCGGGTGGAACTGCCCACCTATCCGTTCACCCACGAACGGTTCTGGGCGGGGGAGGACACCGAGGCGCCGTCCGGGGCGCTGTTCACCGTCGACTGGGTGGAGAACCCCGGACACGACGGGGAATCAGAGTGTCCACAGTGGATTGAGGTAACGGGCGCCGATGCCGCGGAAACGGTCACCAGGGCGCTGTCCGCCGTACAGGAACAGCTCAACGGCACGGAATCTCCCGTCCTGTTCGTCACCAGGAACGCGGTGGCGGCCGAACCGGGGGAGCGGCCCGATCCGGCGCAGGCCGCCGTGCGCGGGCTGCTGCTGACCGCGATGGCCGAGGAACCCGGCCGGTTCCGGTTGCTCGACCTGCCCTCCGGCACTCCGACGGAACTGCCCGCCGAACTGCTGCCCGCCGAAGGGGAACCGGATGTCGCCGTGCGTGGTGACCGGCGCCGGGTGCCCCGCTGGCGCGAGCGGGAAACCGCGCCGCAGACCGGAATTCCCGAAGGACCGGTGCTGATCACCGGGGGAACCGGCGGCATCGGCGCCGTGCTCGCCCGCCACCTCGCGGAGAACGGTGCGCAGGAGCTGGTGCTGCTCAGCCGTCGCGGACCGGCGGCCCCCGGCGCGGCCGAATTGCGCGCCGGAGTCGAGGCAGCCGGGGCGAGCGTGGACATCCGCGCCTGTGATGTCGCCGAACCCGGGGCCTTCGCCGCCGTGCTGGACACCCTGCCCACGGCGCCCGCGCTCGTGGTGCACGCGGCCGGGATCCTGGACGACGGGATCCTCGCGAACCAGGACGGCGACCGGATCACCGCGGTGCTGCGCGCCAAACTGGACGCCGTGCTGGCCATCGACGCGGCACTCGAGGATCAGATCGAGCTGCTGGTGTTCTCCTCGGTCGCCGGGCAGCTCGGTGCCGCGGGACAGTCCGGTTACGCCGCCGCCAATGCGAGCCTGGATGCCTGGGCCACGGCGCGCGAGCGCGACGGTGCCCGCAGGCGCAGCATCGCGTGGGGGCCGTGGGACCTCGGCGCGGGCATGGCCCGGCCGGACGAGCGGCGCGCCGGGGCGGGACTGCTCGGACTGCGCCGGGAACAAGGACTCGCCCTGTTCGACGCGGCGCGTTCGGTTTCCGGACCGGTCCTCGTGGCCGCGAATCTGCACCGGGACCGCCTCGCCGCACTGGGCACGGCACTACCGCCCGCCTGGCGCGGCCTGGCCCCCGAGTCCGGATCCGCGCGCGCCGGGGAACGGGAGCGGCTGGCCGGGCTCCCGGCTGGGGAACGCCTCGCCGAGGTCCTGGCCGCGGTACGGGCCGAGGCGGCGGCCGTGCTCGGGCACCGTGGACCCCGGGCCATCGCCGCGGACCGGGACTTTCGCGGTCTCGGCTTCGATTCGCTCACCTCGGTGGAACTGCGCAACCGGCTCGCCGCACTGACCGGCGAACGCCTTCCCGCCGGGGTCGTCTTCGACCACCCGAGCCCGCGCAGGCTGGCCGGACACCTCGCGGATCTGCTCGGCGGCGCGACGGCTGAGGTGCGAGCGCCCGCGGCAGCCACCGTGTCCACTGTGGACGATCCGGTGGTGATCGTGGGGATGGCCTGCCGATTCCCCGGTGGGGTGGCCGGTCCCGAGGAGTTCTGGGAGCTGTTGCGCCAGGGCGGCGAGGTAATCGGCCCACCACCCGAGGACCGCGGCTGGGATCTCGCGCGCTACGCGGATGCCTTGCGCCCCGGTGCTTTCCTGGACGATGTCGCCGGTTTCGACGCCGACTTCTTCGGCATCTCCGGCCGTGAGGCACTGGCGATGGATCCGCAGCAGCGCCTGGTGCTGGAGACCGCGTGGGAAGCCCTGGAGCGGTCCGGTATCGATCCCGCGAGTATTCGCGGTACCCGGACGGGTGTGTTCCTCGGGACGAACGGCCAGGACTATTCCTCGGTGCTGCTGGATTCGGGTGTGGATGTCGAAGGGCACCTGGGGACGGGGAATGCGGCGAGTGTGCTGTCGGGCCGGTTGGCGTATGTGTTGGGGCTTGAGGGTGTTGCGGTGACGGTGGATACGGCGTGTTCGTCGTCGTTGGTGGCGTTGCATCAGGCCGCGGCGGCG
>NZ_JALM01000105.1 GCF_000737195.2 Sciscionella sediminilitoris | reverse complement strand
GGGACGCCGCTGCTGTACAGCTCGCCGATCGCGGTGAGCAACTGTTCCGGTTCGCCCCGGTCCCGGCGCAGCGCGGGCACCACGACCTCGGCATCCACCAACGGAGTCAGCACCGCATCCGAACCGATCTCCAAAAACTTCGCCACACCCCCGTCCCGTAGCCGTCCGACGGCATCGGCGAACCATACCGGCTCCCGGACATGCCGCACCCAATACTCCGGATCGGCGACATCCGCCGTGGTGTCCACAGTGGACACAAACGGAATCCGCGGCTCCGCGAACTCCAACCCGCGCACCACCGCGCCGAAATCGGCCAGCATCGGCTCCATCAAGGCCGAATGAAACGCATGCGACACCCCCAGCCGCTTCACCCGGCGACCCGCGAACCGATCCACCACAGCCGAAACCGCACCATCCACACCAGACAACAC
>NZ_JALM01000104.1:36104-63042 GCF_000737195.2 Sciscionella sediminilitoris | reverse complement strand
AACACAACCACTCACAAGCGGAGTCTGCGCAGGTCAGAGTGGGGTTACCGTGCCGCTGAGATGAGGTTTTCCGGAGCGCTGATCGTGCAGGGCGAACCGGGTCCCGGTGTCCTCGGGCGCCTCGCTGAAGGCGACCTTCGCGGGCAGGAACATCGGCAGCTGGAACTTCACGTCCACGCGGTAGGCCCCGGGCAGCCGCCCCTCGAACGCGGCGAGGCAGCGGGCCTTGGACCACATGCCGTGCGCGATCGCCTTCCGGTACCCGAGCGTCCGCGCGGTCAGTGCGTGCAGGTGGATCGGGTTCGCGTCCCCGGAGACCGCGGCGTACCGGCGGCCGATGTCCTCGGGGACCCGCCAGATCGCGTTCGGCTCGGCCGGCGCGGCTTCCCGTTTCGGTTCGCGCGCGCCACCGCTGCCGCCGCCGCGCCGCAGGTAGGTGGACACGTCCTCCCACACCAGCTCGCCGCCCGCAAACGCTTGCGAGATCAGGTCGAACTGCTTCCCCTTCGGGTGTTCGCGCAGGTCGGCGGCGTGCACCGAGAGATCCAGCCGGTCGCCGATCAGCAGCGGCCGGTGCACCGTGATCACATTGCGCACGTGCACCAGTCCGACGAGCGGGAACGGGAAGCCCGGATCGGACATCAGCTTCGCCGCCATGGGGAAAGTGAGCATGTGCGGATAGGTCGCGGGCAGCACATCGGAAAGCCGGAAACCGCACACGTGGTCGTACTCCGCAAGCGCTTGCGGATCGGTTGCCACGCCTTGCCGGGTGTACTCGGTACTCGGCAGCTCGCCGCCCTTGCGGGTAAACCCGGTCAACGCCGCCTTGCCGAACAGCACGGGCAGCTTCGGTGCCGCCGCGAGTTCCTTGGTCGCCATGATCACGCTCCGAGCAGGTTCTGACCGCAGACGCGCACGACGTTGCCGTTCACCGCGCCGGAGGCCGGGTTCGCGTACCAGGCGATGGTCTCGGCCACGTCGACCGGATGCCCGCCCTGGGACAGCGAGTTGAGCCGCCTGCCGATCTCCCTGGTGAACAGCGGCATCGCGGCGGTCATCTTGGTCTCGATGAAGCCCGGCGCGACCGCGTTGATCGTGGCGCCCGCCTTCGCGACCTTTCCGGCGAGCCCGTCGACCATGCCGATCACCCCGGCCTTGGTCGTGGCGTAGTTGGTCTGCCCGAAGTTACCCGCGATCCCGGCCATCGAGGACACCCCGATGATCCGGCCGCCGTTGCCGAACGCCTCACTCGCGAGCAGCGCGTCGTTGATCCGCAGCTGGCTGATCAGGTTCACCGCGAGCGCGGAGTCCCATTCGGCATCCGACATCTTGCCCAGCGTGCGGTCCCGGGTGATGCCCGCGTTGTGCACGATGATGTCCAGCCCGCCGCGGCGCTGCACGCAGAACTCGATCAGTTTCTGCCCGGCGTCCTCGGCGGTGATGTCCAGCTGCAGGGCAGAACCACCGACCTTGTTGATCGTCTTCGCCAGGTCGCCGCCCTGCGCGGGCACGTCGACCCCGATCACGTGCGCCCCGTCCCTGGCGAACACCTCCGCGATCGCGGCGCCGATACCCCGCGAGGCCCCGGTGACGACCGCGGTCTTGCCCTCGAGCGGGCGTTCCCAGTTCTCCGGGAGCTCGACCGGCGCACCGTTCTTGGTGCCGATCCGCACCACCTGCGCGTCCACATAGGCCGACTTCGCGGAGAGCAGGAACCGGACGGTCGACTCGATGGACTCCTCGGCACCGCGGGCCACGTAGACCAGCTGCGCCGTCGCCCCGCGTTTGAGCTCCTTGCCGACCGAGCGGACGAAGCCCTCGAGGGCCCGCTGCGCGACCTTGCCCGGGACCTGGCTCACCGATTCGGGTGGCGTGCCGAGCACCAGCACCCGCGCGTTCGGCGCCAGCGAGCGGATCACCGGCTGGAAGAACTCGTACATCTCGCGAAGCCCCTCCGGGCCGCTCACCCCGCTCGCGTCGAACACGAGCGCTCCGTAGCGATCGTTGCCCGGTTCCTCGAGCACGTGCGCGCCCGTGCCGCGCAGCTGCTCGGTCACCCGCTTCGCGAGCCGGCCGTCCCCCGCGACGAGCGCGGGCCCGGTCAGCAGCGCCTGGCCGGGCTCATATCGGCGCAACGGCGTCGGCTCGGGCAGGCCCAGCTTGCCGACCAGCAGTTTTCCCGGTCCCGAGTTCGCGAACCGCTGGTACCGATCTGTCGATTTCGCCATGTGCACCTCTCTCCGCCCCGGTCGTGAGTGGTTGTGTTGGTTAGAGCCAACACAACCACTCACGAAGTACGAGTGGGGCAAGTCTACTCACGGGTAGGTTATTGTCGACAGTAACAAGCAGGTTCGTCACACCCAGGAGGACCAGATGGCCGCGAAGCCGACTCCGAGCACGGTCCGTACTGTAGCCGTCATCGGTGGTAACCGAATTCCGTTCGCTCGCTCAAACGGGCCTTACGCGAGCGCGTCCAATCAGGACATGTTCACCGCGGCACTCGAAGGACTGGTCAGCCGCTTCAATCTGCAGGGGGAACGGATCGGCGAGGTCGCGGGCGGCGCGGTGCTCAAGCACAGCCGTGACTTCAACCTGATCCGCGAGTGCGTGCTCGGTTCGACGCTGGCCCCGAGCACACCCGCCTCCGATGTGCAGATGGCCTGTGGCACCGGCCTGCAGGCGATCGTCAACGTGGCGAACAAGATCGCGCTCGGCCAGGTCGACTCGGCCATCGCGGGCGGTGTGGACACCACCTCGGACGCGCCGCTCGGGCTGAACGATGATCTGCGCCGCATCCTGGTCAAGCTGAACGCGGCGAAGTCCGTCCAGGAACGGCTGCGACTGCTCGCCGCGCTGCGCCCGACCCAGGTCGTGCCCGATTTCCCGCGCAACGCCGAGCCGCGCACCGGGCTGTCCATGGGGGACCACGCCGCGATCACCGCGAAACGCTGGAACATCACCCGCGAGGCACAGGACGAGCTCGCCGCGGCCTCGCACCAGAAACTCGCGGCCGCCTACGAGCGGGGCTTCTTCGACGATCTGCTCACCCCGTTCCAGAAGCTCACCCGCGACCAGAACCTGCGCCCCGATTCGAACGCCGAGAAGCTGGCCAAGCTGAAGCCCACCTTCGGCGGCGAGAACGGCACGATGACCGCGGGGAACTCCACGCCGCTCTCCGACGGCGCCTCGACCGTACTGCTGGCCACCGAGGAATGGGCCGCCGAGCGCAACCTCCCGGTGCTCGCACGGCTGACCTTCGCGCGCACCGCGGCCGTCGACTACGTGCACGGGGACGAGGGCCTGCTCATGGCGCCCGCATACGCGGTTCCGGAGATGCTGGACAACGCCGGGCTCGGGCTGCAGGACTTCGACTTCTACGAGGTGCACGAGGCGTTCGCGTCCCAGGTGCTGTCCACCCTCGCCGCCTGGGAGGACCCCGGCTTCTGCAAGGAGAAGCTCGGCCGCGACGCCGCACTCGGCTCCATCGACATGGCCAAGCTCAACGTGAACGGATCCTCGCTCGCCGCGGGCCATCCGTTCGCGGCCACCGGTGGCCGGATCGTCGCGACACTGGCCAAACTGCTCGCCGAAAAGGGCTCCGGACGCGGCCTCATTTCGGTCTGCGCGGCCGGTGGACAGGGCATCACAGCCATCCTCGAGCGGTAACCGGTACGAGGGAGGTCAGGCAACCTCAAATATCCCTTATACGGGTTGCGCCGAACGGCCTCCCCCTTCTGAGGGTTTCTTCGGTTATTGCCCTCGCAACCAAACTTCCGCGGCACTCGGTCGTTTCGCCTCGCGGCCGATCATTTCTCCTTTCCTATTCAGCTATCTAGTAAGAACCCTAGAAACAGCAAGAAGACCGAAGGCGATCTCGAGGCATCGCGAGCCCCCAGGTAAAACCGCAGGTCAACACTGGTAGTGCGTGGTTGTGTTGGTTCTAACCAACACAACCACGCACTACGGAATCATGCACAAACGTTCGTCTTACGTGCACCACATGTAATATCGGTGATGCAATGAGTTGCGGACCGCATGGAAGGCTCGGAATCAGAGGTTTCCGTTACGGGCGGGTAGGACAACCCAAAAGGGGGAGATTGTCCCGTCACCCGAGCTGATACCTACTCGTAGGTCAACAACACCTGATTGCGGCACACTTGATCGCCCGCACGGGTGGAATACCGATCGGAGGACGGATGGCTGGCAGCGCTAATTCGAATCCCTTCCGCGTGGCGGGATCGCGCGCGGGTACCCAGCCCGGCGCACAACGACCGCACGACCGTGGGCTCGGCGTCGTGCTCATCGACCAGACTCCGTTGTTCCGCGACGGGATGGCGAACCTGGTCAATCACGCGCCAGGCCTTCGCTGGCTCGGCGCGACGCACAATGTGCACGCGGCAGCGAAACTCGTCGAACGGTTCGGCCCGGATGTGGCACTCATCGATGCCGGGCTCGACCCGCGCGGGCAGCTGACGAAGCTGCTCGTCTCGTCTTCCCCGACGCTGACGGTCGTGTCCTTCGTCCGCGATCCGCACCGCGCCGCGCCCTATATCTCGGACGCGACCGCGGCGGGTGTGCACGGCATCGTGCTGCGCGCGGCGGAACCGACCCAGATCGTCGAGGCGATCCGGCGCGCGCACAGCGAACGCCGTTACCTCGATCCGGCGCTTGTCTCGCTCGTGCGCGGGGCCAACGGGCGCACCCCGAGCTCCCGTCAGCCGCTTTCCCGCCGCGAGCACCAGGTCCTGCAGCTGATCGCGGACGGACTGGAGAACCAGGCGATCGCGAAGACCCTCTTCGTGTCCGTGGAGACCGTGCGCACGCACGTGAAGAGCATCCTGCGCAAGCTGCACGCCAGGGACCGGGCGCACGCGGTCGCGATCGCGTTCCGGCTCGCCGTGCTCAGTACACAGCCCGAGCCGCCCAGTGCCCCGGCGCGGACCGCTCCGGGAACCGCCACCGGGCTCGCCGTCCCCGCGCCCGCCCGCCCGCTGCGTGCCGCACGCGCCTGAAAAACCGATTTCCCAGGTCACCCGGTCGACCCACCGGGTGACGTGACCGCGCGCACCCCCTGGCCCGCTTGCCGGAACTTACCCTCGGGTAATATCCTGAAGTTACCGGCGAGTAATAGCGGTCGGTCAGAACATGGCCAGGGGAGTTGACGACATGGGTCACTACAAGAGCAACGTGCGCGACCTCGAATTCAACCTGTTCGAGGTGTTCAACATTCAGGAGCGCCTCGGCAAGGGTGCGTTCGACCAGGTCGACGAGGACACGGTGCGCGGCGTGCTCAGCGAGGTCAACAACCTCGCGGTCGGACCGCTCGCCGATTCGTTCGCCGAGTCCGACCGCGAGGGTGCGAAATTCGATCCGGCGACGCATTCGGTGACCCTTCCCGAGTGCTTCAAGCGCTCGTACCAGGCCGCGCACGACGGCGAGTGGTACCGCCTCGGGCTGCCGAGCGAGCTCGGTGGCTTCGGGATCCCGCCCTCGGTGCAGTGGGCAGCTGCCGAGCTCTTCCTCGGCGCGAACCCCGCGGTGTTCATGTACCTCGGCGCGGCCAACTTCGCCGGTGTCGTGCACAACAACGGCACCGAGGAACAGCGTCACTGGGCCGAGCTGATGGTGGAGCGCGGCTGGGGCGCCACCATGGTGCTCACCGAGCCGGACGCGGGTTCCGATGTCGGCGCGGGCCGCACCAAGGCGACCAAGCAGGAGGACGGCTCCTGGCACATCGACGGCGTCAAGCGCTTCATCACCTGCGCCGACCAGGACATGACCGAGAACATCATGCACCTGGTGCTCGCCCGTCCGGAGGGACCGGGCATCGAGACCAAGCCGGGAACCAAGGGACTTTCCCTGTTCCTCGTGCCGAAGTTCCACTTCGACAGCCAGACCGGTGAACTGGGCGAGCGCAACGGCGCCTTCGTCACCAACGAGGAAGAGAAGATGGGGCTGGCCTGCTCCTCCACCTGTGAGCTGACCTTCGGCCAGCACGGCACCCCCGCCAAGGGCTGGCTGATGGGCGAGGTGCACGACGGCATCGCGCAGATGTTCCAGGTCATCGAGTTCGCGCGGATGATGGTCGGCACCAAGGCGATCGGCACCCTGTCCACCGGTTACCTCAACGCGCTCGAGTACGCGAAGGAGCGCGTGCAGGGCGCCGACATGACCGAGACCTCGAAGACCGCGCCGCGGGTGACCATCACCCACCACCCGGATGTGCGCCGCATCCTGATGCTGCAGAAGGCCTACGCCGAAGGGCTGCGTGCGGTCTACACCTACACCGCGACCTTCTCCGACCAGATGCAGAACGGTGACGGGGACGTCGAGCTCGCCACCGCGGTCAACGATCTGCTGCTGCCGATCGTCAAGGGCGTCGGCTCGGAGCGGGCCTACGAGATGCTCAACCACTCCCTGCAGACCCTCGGCGGATCCGGGTACCTCAAGGACTACCCGATCGAGCAGTACATCCGGGACGCCAAGATCGACTCGCTCTACGAGGGCACCACGGCGATCCAGTCCATGGACTTCCTGTTCCGCAAGATCGTCAAGAACAACGGCAAGGCGCTGACCCACGTCGCGAACGAGATCACCGCGTTCCTCGACGCCGACACCGGAAACGGGCGGCTCAAGGAGGAGCGGGCGCTGCTGCGGACCGCGCTCGAGGACGTGCAGGGCATGCTCGGCACGCTGTTCGGGTTCCTCGGCGGCGCGCAGGAGAACCGGTCCGAGGCCTACAAGGTCGGGCAGAACTCGGTGCGGCTGCTCATGTCGGTCGGTGACCTGCTCATCGGCTGGCTGCTGCTGCGCCAGGCCACGATCGCCCAGGACAAGCTCAGCGGTGAGGTTTCGGCGCGCGACCGCTCCTTCTACGAGGGCAAGCTCGCCGCGGCCTCGTTCTTCGCGAAGAACGTGCTGCCCGAGCTGACCGCGCGCCGCGCCATCGTGGACAACACCGACAACGCGCTCATGGACGTGCCCGAGGCGGCCTTCTGATCGGGCGCCCGAACGCACGAGACCCCTCGTGAGTGGTTGTGTTGGTTAGAACCAACATTTCCACTCACGAGGGGTCTTTTCGCAGGTCAGAGCGCCTTAAATTAGCTGCATCATGCAGCTGTTCCGGCCTCTAGAAGGTGATCGCGTGGGCGGGGTCGGCGAACACGGCCCCCACGTCGGCGAGGAACCGCGAGCCCTGTTCGCCGTCGATCACGCGGTGATCGAAGGACAGGGAGAGCTGGCAGACCTGGCGCACGGCGAGCTCACCGTCCACCACCCAGGGCATCTCCCGGATCGCACCGAGCGCGAGGATCGCGGACTCGCCGGGGTTGATGATCGGGGTACCGGAATCGACCCCGAACACGCCGACGTTGCTGATGGTGAAGGTGCCGTTCAGCATGTCCGCGGGCGGTGTCTTGCCCTCCCGCGCGGTCGCGGTGAGTTCACCGATCGCACCGGCCAGCCCGGCGAGGGAGAGCCCGTCCGCGTCCCGGACCTTCGGCACGATGAGACCGCGCGGAGTGGCCGCGGCGATCCCGAGGTGCACGTAGTCCTTGTAGACGATCTCCTGAGCTTCCTCGTCCCAGACCGCGTTCACATCCGGGGTGCGCCGGGCAGCGAGGCACACCGCTTTCGCCGCGAACGCCAGCGGGGTGAGCTTGACCTCGCGGAACTCCGGCCGGTTCTTCACCCGCTCGCGGAAGGCCATCATCGGGGTGACGTCCACGCTGAGGAACTCGGTGACGTGCGGGGCGGTGAACGCGCTGGACACCATGGCCTGCGCGGTCGCCTTGCGGACCCCCTTGATGGGCACCCGCCGTTCCCGGTCACCACTGCTCACCGGTTTGGTCTCGGCGGGAGCCTCGACGGTCGAGCCGCGCACATCCTCGCGGGTGATCACGCCGCCCTCCCCGGTGCCCCGCAGGGCACGCAGGTCGACGCCGAGGTCCTTGGCGAGCTTGCGCACCGGCGGCTTGGCCAGCGGGACATACCCACCGGCCGGTGCCGGAGCCGGTTCGGCGACCGCGTTCACCGCAGCGGCCGGTTCGGCGCCCTTGCGCGCCCGCCGCTTCGCGACCACGGTCTTCGAGCCGTACCCGACCAGCGGCTTCATCTCCTCCTCGGCGGCTGGCTCCGGTTCCGGTTGCGGCGCCTCGGGGGCGGCCGCACCGTCCGGGTCCAGGTCGACGGTGAGGATCGGGGTGCCCACCTCCACCGTCTGCCCCGGTTCGACGAGCAGTTCGGTCACCACGCCCGCCCACGGGATCGGCAGCTCGACGGCGGCCTTCGCGGTCTCGACCTCCACGACGATCTGGTTCACCGAAACCCGGTCGCCCGGCTTGACGTGCCAGTTGAGGATGTCGGCCTCGGTCAGCCCCTCCGCGGTATCGGCGAGGGGAAACTGTTTGTAGTTCGGCATTCGGTCCCCTTCACCAGGCCAGGGCGCGGTCGACGGCGTGCAGCACGCGGTCGAGGTCGGGCAGGAAGTGTTCCTCGAGCTTGGTCGGCGGGTACGGGGTGTCGAACCCGGTGACCCGCAGTACCGGCGCTTCGAGGGAGTAGAAGCACTCCTGCTGTACGCGCATGGCGATCTCACTGGTGAGCGAGGAGTTCGCGGGCGCCTCGGAGACCGCGATCAGCCTGCCGGTCTTGCGCACCGATTCGAAGACCGGGCCCAGGTCCAGCGGGGACAACGTGCGCAGATCGATGACCTCGAGCGAGGTCCCGTCCTCCTCAGCGGCGGCCGCGGCGTCCAGGCACACCTTCACCGAGGGGCCGTAGGCGACCAGGGTCGCCGAGTTCCCGGTACGCAGCACCTGCGAGCTGAACAGGGGAGCGGGCGTGACCGCGGTGTCCACCTCGGCGCGCAGCGCACCCGAGTGGTAGTACCGCTTCGGCTCGAAGAACAGCACCGGATCCTCGCACTGGATCGCCTGCTGCAGCATCCAGTACGCGTCCACCGCGTTCGAGCAGGAGACCACGCGCAATCCCGCGGTGTGTGCGAAGTAGGACTCCGGGGACTCGGAATGGTGCTCGACCGCGCCGATCCCGCCGCCGAAGGGCACCCGGATCACCATGGGCATGCGCAGCCTGCCCTCCGAGCGGAAGTGCACCTTCGCCACCTGGGAGACGATCTGGTCGAATCCCGGGAAGATGAACCCGTCGAACTGGATCTCGCACACCGGGCGGTAACCGCGGATCGCGAGCCCGACCGCGGTGCCGATGATCCCGGACTCGGCGAGCGGGGTGTCCAGCACCCGGTGCTCCCCGAAATCCTTCTGCAGTCCGTCGGTGATCCGGAAGACGCCGCCGAGTTTGCCGACGTCCTCGCCCATCACGATGACCTTCGGGTCGTTCTCCATCGCGGTACGCAGCCCGAGGTTCAGCGCCTTGCCGATGGTGAGCTTCTGGGTCGCGCTCGGGCTCTGCTCGGCCGCGCGCGAGATGACCGGTGCCGCCATCAGTGCACCCCTTCCTCTTCGAACCCGGCGAGGTAGTCGAGGTACTCGTCACGCTGCGCATCGAGCACCGGGTGCGGATCGTGGTACACGTTCGCGAACACCCGCTCCGGGCCCGGCTGCGGCATCGCGAAGCAGTGCTCGCGGATCTGTTCGGCGAGCGCGTCCGACTCGGCCTGGACCGAATCGAAGAAGTCGTTGTCCGCCAGGCCATTGCGCGCCAGGTGCACGCGCACCCGCTCGATCGGGTCCTTCAGCTTCCAGGTCTCGAGCTCATCGGAGAGCCGGTACCGGGTCGGGTCGTCGGTGGTGGTGTGCGCGTCCATCCGGTAGGTGAACGCCTCGATGAGCACCGGTCCGTTGCCCATGCGGCACTGTTCGAGCGCCCAGCGGCTGACCGCCAGGCAGGCGAGCACATCGTTGCCGTCCACCCGGACACCGGGGAAGCCGTAGCCGCGCGCCCGGTTGTAGAGCGGGAGCCGCGACTGGCGCTCGGTCGGCTCGGAGATCGCCCACTGGTTGTTCTGGCAGAAGAACACCAGCGGGGCGTCGTAGACCGAGGCCCACACGAAGCCCTCGTGCACATCGCCCTGGCTGGTGGCACCGTCCCCGAAGAACACCATGGTGGCCTCGTTCTCGGCCTCGTCGGTGTTGCCGACCTTGCCGTCGAAGCGCTGTCCCATGGCATACCCGGCCGCGTTGAGCACCTGGTTGCCGATGACGATCGTGTACGGGGTGAACCGCTTCTCCTGGTAGTCCCAGGAACTGTGGTCACTGCACCGGAAGATGCCGAGCAGGTCCTTCAGGTCCACGCCGCGGCACCAGGCCACACCGTGCTCCCGGTACGAAGGGAAAGCCATGTCCTTCTGGGTGAGCGCACGGCCCGCACCGATCTGCGCGGCCTCCTGACCGAGCAGCGGGACCCAGATGCCCAGCTGCCCCTGCCGCTGCAGTGCGTTGCCCTCCCGGTCATAACGGCGCACGAGCACCATGTCCCGGTAGAAGCCCTTGAGTTCCTCGGGCCCGATATCGCTGAGATAGGGGTCGAATTCGGGATGGGCGACCCGTTCACCTTCCGGCGTGAGCAGTTCGAGCGCACGGGGATCATCCGTGGCCTTCAGTCCCTCGATGACCTGGTGAGGACTCGGGGCTGCCGTCCGCGAACCCGGCACCATTGGCGTTGGTTCGGGTGGTGGCATGGCGTGGTTCTCCTTTGCTGCCAAGGCTTGACGGTCACTTGTGGCGACCGCCCTGCCGCACCGAGTCGTCCCCGGACGACCACGGTCGGTGGCCCATGCTCCGGGGTGGCTCGGCGTTCTGCGGTGTCGCCTTCCATCCTGACATGACTTCACTCACAGTGTGCACGCTGGCCGGTCTCTTTCCAACCACGACAAGTCGCCTGAGCTGCACGAATGCTTGGACATTCAATACTTGACAGTCCAAGCGTTGCCCGCTTCCCGCTGGTGATCGCCACCCTTTGCTCACTCGAATGGAGTCATGGTTCGCAAATCCGTGACCGTGTGACGCCCTGCACAGTGGGACCGGTCGCCCGAGCGTTGTCCGGCTCGCCCGTAGCGGGGATAAACCGCGCCCAGAACACGGATTCCGGGGTTTCCCGGTTAACGACCCCCGCGATATCACCGAGTAATCAGTGAATCACCGAGCCGAACCGGGAGCTCCTGTGCCACCGAGACTGTCCGCCCGCAAGATCGCCCTCGCCGCCTGCTTCGCCGTCGCTGGACTCGTCCTCCCGGTCACCGCGAGTGCCGCCACCGCACCGAAACCCGCCATCGGCGAGGCGTTCCCCGATCCCGATGTGCTCTCCTACGGCATCTCCTACTACGCCTATTCCACGAACGTCGGCTACTCCGACGGGGTGCGCAACGTCCCGGTGCGGCAGACCTCGGTCACCATGGACGGTCAGTGGACCGATCGGGGCGACGCGCTGCCGAACCTGCCCGGCTGGGTCGGGCGGTATCGGGGCACCGGCAGCTACAACGTGTGGGCACCCGATGTCTCCCGGCGCGCGGACGGCACCTTCGTCATGTACTTCGCCGCGAACAACAAGGCCGACAACCACCAGTGCATCGGCGCGGCCACCTCCTGGACCCCGCTCGGTCCCTTCAAACCCGTGCAGAACCCCATCGTGTGCACCAAGAGCGCCTTCGAGGAGATCGATCCGGCCACCTTCGACGAATTCCTCGGCAAGCACTACCTCAGCTACAAGTCCGCACCGAACCCCGGCGGAATCGGCGCGAAGATCTACGTCGCCGAGGTCTCCGCGGACGGATTGCACGTCACCGGGCCCGCGCGCGCCGTACTCGCCGCCGACCGCCCCGAGGAACGCGGTGTCATCGAGGCACCGACCCTGATCAAGCGCGGGTTCACCTACTACCTGTTCTACTCGGCGGCCCCGTTCAACAGCGGGCACTACTTCGTCAACTACGCCACCGCGAAATCCCCGTACGGCCCGTTCACCAAGGCACCCGGGACCCTGCTCGACGGCAACACCTACGGCATGCGGCTGCCCGATCCCGGTGGCCAGGACATCGTCTCCACCGTGTTCGGAGACCGCATCGTGTTCCACGCCGACACCGCCAAGGGACGGCAGATGTTCGTCCGCCCACTGAACTGGAACCTGCTCAACGGCCGCCCATCGATCGGCTGACCTGGACAAACAGGGCCTTGTGCGTGGTTGTGTTGGTTCTAACCAACACAACCACGCACAACCCGCTCGCCTGCCGAGTGGCAAGATCGGGTGCATGGATCGCGCCGAGCTGAGCAAGACCGTCTCCGAGCTGTGGGACACCGCCGTCATGGACGGGCTGACCGAACTGGTCCGGATTCCCGCCGTATCGTCCTCCTTCGACGCACAGTGGGAGGAGAGCGGACATCTCGGGCGCGCGGTCGAGCACATGCGGGCCTGGATCGAGGCGCGCGGGCTGCGCGAGGCCCAGGTGGAGGTCGTGACGCTACCGGGCAGGGGGCCGCTGCTGCTCGTGGACGTGCCCGCGTCGAGCTCCGCGGCCGCGGAGGCGGGCACCGTGCTGCTCTACGGCCACCTGGACAAGCAGCCTCCGTTCGACGGCTGGTCCGAGGGGCTTTCCGCCTGGGAACCGGTGCGCAAGGGCGACCAGCTGTTCGGCCGCGGTGCCGTGGACGACGGCTACTCGGGGTTCGCGGCCACCGCGGCGATCGAGGCCATTCAGCGCAACGGCGGCGAACACGGCCGCTGCGTGCTGCTGCTGGAGACCGGCGAGGAGTCCGGGAGCCCGGATCTGCCCGCCTACCTGGAACACCTCAGCGAACGGCTCGGCACCGTGTCCTTCGTGATCTGCCTCGACGCGGGCGGCGCGGACTACCGGCGGCTCTGGCTGGTCACCTCGCTGCGCGGGCTGCTGCAGGTGCACGTCACGGCGAAGGTGCTCGACGCGGCGCAGCACTCCGGGGTGGCCAGCGGCGCGGTCGCGAGCTCGATGCGGGTGCTGCGCGTGCTGCTGGACCGGCTGGAGAACTCCGCGACCGGGGAATGCCTCGTCGACGCGATGAACGTCGAGGTCCCCGCCGACCGGCTCGCCGAGGTGCGGGACATGGTCGCCGACATCCCGGGGTACGCCAAGGCCGGTGTCGCACTCGCTCCCGGGGTTTCCCCGGTCACCGAGGACGACCTCGAGCTCGCGCTCAACACCACCTGGCGGCCGACGCTTTCGGTCATCGGGGCCGAGGGCATGCCCGCCCCCGAGGACGCGGGCAACGTACTGCGCGCCTCGACCACGCTGTGCCTTTCCTTCCGGCTCCCGCCCACCGCCGATTCCGCGGCCGCACTGGCCGATGTGCGCAAACTGCTCACCACCGATGTGCCCTACGGCGCGCACGTCGAACTGTCCGGGGTGGAGGCCGCGGACGGCTGGAACGCGCCGACACTGACCGGATGGCTTTCCACCGGACTGGACGAGGTCTCCACGGACATCTTCGACGACCAGTGGCGCGCCCTCGGCATGGGCGGTTCCATCCCGTTCATGGGCCTGCTCGCCGAGCGCTACCCGGCCGCGCAGTTCCTGGTGACCGGCGCGCTCGGCCCGGACTCGAACATGCACGTCGCCGACGAATCGCTGAACGTCCCCTTCGCCACGAAGGTCACCAAGGCGATCGCCGTACTGCTCGACGCGCACGCCCGCTCGGCAGGCTGACCGGTTCCGGAACCGTTCGGCTCAGTGCTGCTGCTCGGCGAGTCGTTTGAAGTTCAGCAGCTGCCGACGGGCCATCACCAGATCGCCGAGGGACAGCCCGATACCCAGTAAACGGTTGGTCTCGATGACGACCTTGAGCAGCAGCCGGGTCGTGCCGTGTTCCTGCGGCACGACCACATAGGACATGAAGGCACCCATGATGGTGCCGGTCAGCTGTACGCCCGGCTCGACCGAAACGATCCGGCCGAGTTTCCGGCCGCCCGAGGCGGTGAACCGTTCGCCGACCCGGGGATCCGGAAGGCCGGCCAGTTCGCGCGGTGAGCGGCGGCCGAAGTTGTCCAGCCAGTCGTACGAATACGGCGCCAGTCTGATCTGTGCCACCCACGGCCACACCTGCTCGGCAGGCGCCTCGACGGTCACGCCCCGCCACACTTGCACGGCGGAGGCGGTGACGAAGTCATCACACGGGTAGGAACGTGCGACCTCGCCGTCGCGCACACCCCATCGGTCACCGATCACGCCCCCATCCTGCCTTCCCGGACGGGCCGGAAACCATATGCGGCTCAGTTGGAGCGGCGGAGCATCCGGGTGAGCGCGGCGGCGACCGTGGTGGCGAGGATCCACCCGCTCGCGGTGAGGATCTCGGCGAAGGCCTGGGAGATCCCGTCGACGTACCACCTGCCCTTGTTGCCGAAGTCCACGATGGGCACGAGCAGATCCAGGGTGTAGAGGACGGGGTTCCAGGAAAGGTGGTCGTCGGAGTTGACCTCGTGCAGCGGCCCGGCGAGGGAGAACCACAGGCAGCCCGCGGCGAACAGGCCGATGAGCCAGGCGAGCGCGCGCATCGGCCGGTAGCCGTAGCCGAGCAGGACCCGCTGCAACCAGCTCCAGATCAGCGGCAGGAACTTGAGCCGCTGATAACCACTGGCCAGTGCCACGTATCGGCGCCGCTGCTTGGTGAACAGGACCGTGGCGGCGTGTTCATCGTTCCCGGAGGCCCGGAGCACGCTGGCCAACTGGTCGTACGGCCCTGGCCGGTACTCGCCGGAGCGAGCGAGCCATTCCAGTCGCTGGTCGATCGCTTCGTCGTCGACCACGTGCACGGGATCGGTGAATGCCTCGAAGCGGAAGTCCTCGAGGTCCACCCCACCCTGCGCGTCGAACAGGTGCTCGTTGTCCTCGAGCGAGGTGCACCTGGCATGCCGCAACCGGACCGCTCCGCGCGGCGGCGCGCCGAGGGTGAGCAGCAGTTGCTGTGCGGTGAACGCGGTCGCGTCCAGCGCTATCCGGTCCTCCGTGCATTCGGCGCCCACGAGGACCCCGTCGAGGTTCGCGGTGCCGCCGACGGTGCACCGGTCGATGCGCAGTCCGCCCTCGATCACGCACGGATCCAGGGAGGAACCGAGCATCAGGTCCCTGCCGACGCGCGCGGCCCGCATGTCGAGCAGGGGTTTGGGCCGCCCGTCTCGGGAATGGTGGCCGGGCTCGCTGATGTGCGCGCCGCGCAGATCGAACTTCACGGCGATGTCCGCGCCCTGCAGGGACACCGTCCCGCGCACCCGCAGCGCCTGGCATTCCAGGTTGCCCCGGACCACGAGATGCCGGGCCTCGAGCACATCGGCACCCGGATTGTCCACATTGGCCAGATCGAAGTTGGCGTGTCCGTGCACGGTCACCCCGACCATCCGCAGCTGCCCGTGCGCCGTCAGCTGTCGCGCGTTGAGGTCCCCGTCGATGCTCGCGCCGTCGATGTTGAGCGCCCGCAGCCGGGTCCCCGGCCCCTCGGACATGTCGAACTCGGCACCGGCGAGCCGCAGCGAACCGCCGATCTGCCCGTTGACCATCCGGATGGTTCCGGTGCTGTGCAGGCCGAGGTCGAAGAGCACATTGCCGCGCACCTGAACCCGGTCGGCGACCACGGTGGCCCGGATGTCGTAGTAGGGGTCGTCGTTCGGCGGCGGATCGGCGTCCTCGGTCTTGGGCCGCAGCATGGCCCCGCGCAGCACGAACGCCCCGGAGACCTGCGCGTTGCTGAAGAACATCAGGCCGGTCGAGGTGAACGGTTTCGGTTCCGGGGCATCCAGGATCTGGCCGCAGATCAGGTTGCCGTCCACGTTCGCGGCGTTGAGCGTGATCGTGAGCCCGTTCGGATTGACCAGGTCGGCGCCGCGCAGGGTGAGATTACCGCCGACCCGCAGGCTCGGCAGGCGCAGTTCGCCGCGTGCGGTCAGCCCCGAGGCCAGCAACGCACCGGAGATCGTGAGCCGGTTCCCGTAGAGCGCCCGGCCACCCGGATTGTTCAGCGTGCTGTGTTCCAAGGTGAGCGAACCCTCGATGGCGGCATCGGTCAGATCGATCGGGGCGCCGTCCACAGTGGTCTCGAGGATCACGATGTCGTTGTCACAGCGCAGATTCCGCGCTTCCAGACCTGGCATGTAGCACCCGTGGAACTCCGCGCCCGCCAGCTTCGACTGGCGCAGATCGGGTGCGTTCTCGAATCGGCAGCGAACGAATTCGAGCACATAGGGGAACTCGATCGCGCGCAGGTCGAGCACCCCGGTCAGATACCGGTCGGCGACCCGGACCACCGGTGGATTGTTCGGGCGGCGGCGCCAGGTGCGCATCCCGGTCTCCGGCTCGACGACGCCCTTGATCACCTCGGCCGCGGGAAGCACGGCCCAGTCCGGCGGCGACTGCGCGAAGACATCGAGCTCCCTGTCCGCCACGGCAGGCTCCTTCCGGCTCGGCTACGGCGTGCTGCCGTATCGGCCGGACAAGGGAATCGGAGAACCGCACGGGATGGCAAGCCCCGCGGCAAGGGGGAAACCCGAGCGATGGCGCGCCCGATATGCCCGTCGTTACCGGTTACCTGCGCTCAGTAGCCGAGCGTGGCACCCGGCCATCGCGCGCGGGCGCCGCATCGGGCCGTCACCCTGGGCGGATACCGGTTCCGGGCAGCACCGGCCGACGGTACGCCGCGCCCGGGCACACGGCGGCCGTCGAACTGATCACATCTTGGTATCCGGCTTCAGGCGCCGACCCGGCACAGGATCTCGCCGTGCGGAATGGCGAACCAGCCGTCCGGATGCGCGGCCCATTCGCGCCAGCCCGCGGAGATCTCCTCGAGCTCGGCCGGGGTCGCGTGCCCGCCTTCCACGGCCTGTTCGGCGATCCGCGAGTCGATGATGCGCTGTGCCCACATTCCGCCCCACCACGCGCGTTCGGCCGGGGTGGAATGACACCAGATCGAGGCGCTCGGTATCACCTCGCTCGCCCCGGCAGCGTTCGCCCAGGCCAGCAGGTGCCGGCCGCCGTCCGGTTCGGCTCCATTGGCATAGGCGACCGATCGGTACACCTGTTGCCAGCGGGTCAGTCGCTCATCGGCGGGCCACCAGAACGCGCCCGCGTAGTCGGTGTCCCGGACCGCGACGATCCCGCCCGGCCGCGCGATCCGCAGCATCTCGCGCAATGCGGCGACCGGATCCGTCAGGTGCAGCAGCACCTGGTGCGCGTGCACCACGTCGAAGGAGTCATCCGGAATGTCCAGGGCATAGACGTCGCCCTGCGCGAAGGTCACATTGCCCCGGCCCGCCTGCTCGGCGTTGGCGCGCGCCTCCTCGAGCACCGCGGCCGAAGGGTCCACCCCGAGCACCCGCCCGGGAGCGACCCGCTCCGCGAGATCCACCGTGATGGTGCCCGGCCCGCAGCCGATATCGAGCACGCTCAGTCCGGGCCGCAGCTCCGGCGCGAGATAGCCCGCCGAATTCTCCACCGTCCGCCATTGCTGAGAGCGCACCACACTCTCGGCATGACCCTGCCCATACGCCTGTTCAGCACTCGTCATACTTCAGCACAGTATGCACGTATCCCACACTTTGCAACAGATCTCCCAATATACGAGACACTTCGGAGGTGCCCGGATCCCGGGTTCCGCCGCACGGAACGACCGGTTGCCGGACCCGCCTGCCCTCGGCACGCTGACCTGTTGTGGAAATCGATGTCGATCGATACGTCGAACAGTTGGTGCGATTCCTCGAGGAAATCGAATACGACGAGCCGTCACCCGGAAGCCGGGAACACCTCGACGCACTCCACGAGGTTTACCGCACGGTTCTGGAACATTTCGACCGCGCGGAACTTCGGAATGGAACGGGACTGGAATCCGAGAACCTGGAATCCAGCATGCGGACGATAACGCACATGGTCGTGCAGGGCTGGAGCCACCTTCCCCGCGACGCCATGTGTGCCTTGGCGACCTATTTCACCTATTGCCTCAGCGGGGACGACTGGCCGGGCGAGCACACCGATTCCATGGGCTCGTTCACCACGAATCTGTTGACCGGCAGGCCTCAGCCGTATCCCGTATGGGGCAGGGCACTGGCGTATCTCCCGGAATTCCTCCGCTATTACGGCGATTTCTGCCAGCTCACCATCCTCAACTCGACGACGGAGTTCATCCAGGGCTGCTGGATCGGCAGTCGCGGATTCCACGGACTACCCGGTTCCTCCGATTATCCGGCGTTCCTGCGCCGGATGGACGGGCTGGGCAAGGTCACCGCGGCATCGCTGTTTCCGGCCGAACAGTTCGACGAGAACCGGATCTTCGCGGAACTCACCACGACGATCGCGCAGATCGAAGCGATGTCCGGGGTGGTCAACGATTTGTTCTCGCTGTACAAGGAACACGATGGCCCGGCGGGAGAAATCGGCCT
This sequence comes from Sciscionella sediminilitoris, assembly GCF_000737195.2. GTDB lineage: Bacteria > Actinomycetota > Actinomycetes > Mycobacteriales > Pseudonocardiaceae > Sciscionella > Sciscionella sediminilitoris. Next base: position 44,682 of record NZ_JALM01000104.1, on the reverse strand, counting down.
TGCGACGAGCATCCAGGCGGTCGAGGGCACCGACGTGGAGTCGGTCCTGCGGCAGATCACCGGGGAGAGCATCCGGGCGGTGCACGCGACGCTCGATCCGCTGCGCCGGCTGAGCTTCTCCGCGACCCGCGAAACGGTCGAGGGATTCGTGCGCGGCTACGTTCGCTGGCATCTCTGTGACGAGCGGTACCGGATCCGCGAGCTCGCCGACGCAAGCGGAACCCGGCACGCGAAACAACTCTGGGCCTTCCGCGAACAGGCCCGCACGGCGGGCTGCTTCAACCAGGCCGACTTTTCCCGTTGCACGCCAAGCGGTTCACGATGAGGCGGGGCACTGATCCTCGCGTGCCGACGGGGTTCCGGTGATCAGATACCTCGTCTCCTTGGCGCGGCCGCACGCGGAATTGAGCAGGAGGCTGTGCCCGTCGCCGTGATAGGTGAGCAGTGCGCTGTTGTCGATGCGCGCCCGCACTCCCATGGCGAAGGCATACGGCGTCGCCGGATCGTGCAGACCGTTGGCGAGCAGGATCGGCGCGCTGGTGTGGATGCGCGCGGGGCTCGGCGGATTGCCGACCGGGGCGGGCCAGCCGACGCAGCCGCTCGCCCAGTCCCACCATTCGCTGTAGCGCCAGGTGTTCGGCGCGATCGCACGCAAGGCCGCGCGCATCGCCCGCACATCCCCGGGGCCGCGCAGGAACGTGCCGAAATCCTGACAGCCGACGGCCCGATACGGCTGCGCGTACGCCGGATCCGCGGAACCGTTGGCCCCGACGAGCGCGCTCGCGTCCCCGGACTCGGCAGCGGCGAGCGCCTTGTCGAGCGCCGGCCAGCCCGCGCGCACGGTGAGCCCGCTGTACAACCCTTCCCGCACGGCCGCTTCACTGACCGTACGGTTGCCCGCGTGCAGCTGCCCGGCCGCGGCCCGTCCGGTCAGCGTGCGCAGGGCCGCGGGCACATCCCGGGTCCGGCAGTTGTCCGTGCACCAGCGCGCGAACCGGTAGAAGGACTGTTCGTGCGCCCGCGCGCCGAGGAGTACATCGGAGCGCAGCGAACGGCCGTGGTCGACGATCCCGTCGAGCACCATCGTGCGCACCCGGCCGGGAAAGAGCTCCGCGTACTTCGCGCCGAGCTCGGATCCGTAGGAGATGCCCAGATAGTTGATCCGCGGCTCACCCAGCGCGGCGCGGACCGCGTCCATGTCCCGCGCCACGCTCGTCGTGTCCAGGTGCGCCAGCAGCCGCTGATCGCAGGACTTCCCCGCGGCACGGTTGGCGGCGCGCAGCCGGTCGAATCCGGCCGTGGTCACCGGAAACCGTTCCGCCGCGCCGAATCCCGCCGAACATCCGGGCACCGGTTTGCTCGCACCGACACCGCGCGGATCGAGGCCGAGAATGTCGAATCGGCGATGCAGCTCGGCGAACTCGGGCTGATCGAACATGCCCATGGCCACCGAGGCAGTCCCGGAACCACCGGGCCCTCCCGGATTCGTCAGCACCGACCCGATCCGCTGACCACTGGCCGGAATCCGGTTCACCGCAAGAGAAATCTTCTCCCCGTCCGGGTTCGACCAGTCCACCGGAACCGAGACCCGGGTGCACTGCAGGTCCGGATGCGCCTGACTCGGGCAGCTCCGCCATTCCGTTCGCTGACCCGCATCCGCGGGCGAGACGAAACCGAGCAACCCGGCGGCGACCAGGGCGGCCGCCGCTATTCCCTTGTACCGCAAGAAAGCCTTCCCCTCGATCCGGCCCTTCAGGACTTCGCTACGGAAACATCGCCGGAACCGCTGCGCACCGTGATCGAGTTCGGCGCGGAGGCGGTGTTGGGCACATCCACCCGTGTACGGTCGTTGTCCTCGGTGTGCACCTGGTACGGCGCGTTCGGCACCCGGATGTTCACGTTCCCGCTGCCCGTATCGACATCCACGTTCGACACCGCGACCGACTGCACCGCGACCTCGCCACTGCTGTTCCCGACCTTGACCGGACCGTGCATGCCCCGTGCGGTGACGTTCCCCGAACCGGCGTGCACATCGGCGCGGCCGCCGATATCGCGCAGCTCCACCTCGCCGCTGCTGCTGCGCACGTTCGCCGCCCCGGCGTCCTTGGTCACCGTGACATTCCCGGAGCCCACGGTCAGCTGCGCGGATTTCACATCGGTGAACCGCATATCACCCGAGCTGTTGTCGAGCCGGACATCGCCGACCGCGTTGGCGAGCATGTTCCCGCTGCCGAGCCGGCCACCCACGGGCAGTCCGCGGGGCAGATAGACCCGGTAGTTGACGGTGCAGTTGTCGCCGCAACCCCCGAGCCGCAACGCATCCCCGGCGAGCCGGTAGGTCTGATCCGATGGCTTGTCACCCCAGTACCGGAGCTCGCGGACGATCCGGGTCTTGCCGTCATTCGTGCCGTGCAGTTGCACATCCCCGGTCGGCACATCCAGATCCACCCGTGCCACCCGTTCGGTGATGTCCTGACTGGACCGTGTCACCTTGTCCACGCCGAACCCGTGGAACCAGCTCGACGGGTTCCCCAGGAACAGTGCGAGTGCCACGCCGAGCAGGGCCAGACCCCCGCACGCAAGCACGATTCTCCGCATGACCGCGACTCCTTCACCCAGTTTCTCTGGTCAGCAACGCTAGGGGCGGCCGGTACTCCGCGCGATCCGGGAAACCCCCGATTTACCCCTGGGGTGCGCCCTAAGTGCCGGGGTTCACCCCGGAGAGCGCGGCCAGATCCGGGCAGCCGGCACAGAACATGCCGATCCGCAGTTCGGTGATGAACCGTTCGAGCCAGGCCGTCACGGCATCGGCGGATTCCACGGCGGGATGCAGCAGCGGATAGGCGACCGCGACCACCCGCGCCCCCGAGGCGATGGCCTTCGCCGCGTCCAGTCCGGAACGGATCCCGCCCGAGGCCACGAGCGGCAGCTCCGGCAGTTCGGCCCGTACCTCCCGCAGCGCGGTCGCGGTCGGGATACCCCACTCGGCGAGGTCGGGGGAAACCACCGTGCCGTGCGCGGCGAGCTGTTCCACCTTCGCCCAGGAGGTACCGCCCGCCCCGGCGACATCCAGTGCCGCGAGCCCCGCGTCCGCCACCGAACGGGCACACCTCGCCGAGATCCCGTGCCCGACCTCCTTGAGCAGCACCGGGAACTCCACCTCGCCGACCACCGTGCGGATCGCGTGCGCGAGCCCGGTGAAGTTCGTGTCCCCGCCCGGCTGATTGGCCTCCTGCAGCGGGTTCGTGTGCAGCGCGAGCGCATCGGCCCCGATCTCGGCGACCGCCCTGCGCAGCTGCGTCGCGTCATAGCCCTTCGCGAGCTGGGCGACCCCGAGGTTGCCGATCAGCAGGGCGTCCGGGGCGTGCTGGCGCACCTGGAAGCTGCGCGCCGCATCCGGGTTCTCCAGCATCACCCGCTGCGAACCGAGCATCAGCCCGATCCCCAGCCGGTGCGCCGCGACGGCCAGGTTCGCGTTGATCGTGCCCGCCAGTTCCGCGCCCCCGGTCATCGCACCGATCAGCACCGGGGCGCGCAGCGGTTTACCGAGGAACTCCGTGGTGGTGTCGACGGCGGCGAGATCCGTCTCGGGCAGCGCTCGGTAGGGCAGTTCGATCTCCTCGAACCCCGTCGCGCGCCGGGTATACGCCACCTCGTGGTTGAGGCAAACGTCGATATGCGAACGTTTGCGCCTGGTCAGCTCGCCGCTCATCGCCTACCACGTGAGGTCACCGAACCATCCTAGGACCACTGCCCCCGCCCCGGCCAACCCCTTTCCGACCTGCACAAACAGGTGCTTGTGCGCGGTTGTGTTGGTTCTAACCAACACAAGCCCTCACAAGGGGATGATCCGGGCGCCTGTACCGTGGTCACGTGATCGACGCGCAGACCACGGCCACGCAGGCGATCGGCATCCTCGACCCGGTGTGGTGGCTGCACACGTTCGGCACCTATGTGGTGATCGGCGTGTGCCTGGTGATCTTCATCGAGAGCAGCATCTTCCCGGTGCTGCCCGGCGACTCCCTGCTGTTCACGGTCGGGTTGTTCGTCGCGAGCGGGAACATCCAGACCCCGCTGTGGGTGGTGTGTCTCGTGGTCACGGTCGCCGCGCTGATCGGGAACGCGCTCGGCTACTTCATCGGGTACAAGAGCGGCCCACGGCTGTTCAACCGGCCGGACTCGAAGATCTTCAAACGAGAACACGTGGACAAGACGCACGCGTTCCTGGAGAAGCACGGACCGAAGGCGGTCGTACTCGCCCGGTTCGTCCCGTTCGTGCGTACCTTCATCACCTGGATCGCCGGGATCGGCCGGATGGACCCGAAGGTCTACTTCACCTACACCGCGATCGGCGGGGTGCTGTGGGCCGCGGGGATCACGGTGCTCGGCTACTTCCTCGGCCAGATCGACTTCATCGGCAAGAACATCGACCTGATCTTCGTGGTGATCGTGCTGGTCTCGGTCCTGCCGATCGTGATCGAGTACCTGCTCAGCAGGCGCAGGAAGAGGCGGGAGGCGGCGGCCGAGGCGGCGCAGTCCACCACCGGATCCACCGGTGGAGCGCACCGCCTGGAGAACCGCCGCTAGTCACTCAGGGAGAACATCGACCCCGGGTTGAACAGGTTCCCCGGGTCGAGTGCCTGCTTGATCTGACGGTGCACGCGCAGGCCGACCGGGCCGATCTCGCGGGCGAGCCAGTCGCGTTTGATCTTGCCGACCCCGTGTTCCCCGGTGATCGTGCCGCCGAGCGAAAGGCCGACCCCGAGGATCTCGTCGAAGGCCCGCTGCGCGCGCTCGAGCTCGCCCTCCGAGTTCGCGTCGTACACGATCGTCGGGTGCATATTGCCGTCCCCGGCATGCCCGACCACGGCGACGCGCAGGCCGACCTCAGCGCTGATCCGCTCACATTCGGTGATGAGTTCACTGATCCTGGTGCGCGGAACACACACGTCATCGGTGAGCCAGGAACCGTAGGTCTCCAGCGCGAGCAGCACCACGCGGCGCGCCTGCAGCAGCATCCGGCCCTCTTCGAGGTCGTCGGTGGAGTAGATCATCGAGGCCCCGCAGTCCTTGGCGATGCCCTCGAGCACGGACAGCTCGCGCATCGCAGCCTCACCACCGGTATCGGACTGGGCGAGCAGCATCGCGGCGCATTCGGCTGCCCCGATATCGGTGTTGAGGTACTGCTCGGAGGCCTTGATGGAGGCCGCGTCCATGATCTCGAGCAACGAGGGCACCGCGCCCGCGCGCACCGCCTTGGTCACCGCCTCACCCGCGGCCGCCGGGCTCGGGAACCCGGCGACGAACGTGCACGGAGCCTGCGGGAGCGGCCGCAGCGCGAGGGTGGCCTTGGTGATGACCCCGAGGGTGCCCTCACTGCCGATGAACAACTTGGTCAGGTCGTACCCGGCCACGCCCTTGACCGTGTTCCGCCCGGTGCGCAGCAACGTCCCGTCGGCGAGCACCACCTCGAGGCCGAGCACCGAATCCGTGGTCACCCCGTACTTCACACAGCACAGCCCGCCCGCGTTCGTGGAGATGTTCCCGCCGACCGTGCACCAGTCATAGCTGGACGGATCCGGCGGGTAGAACAGCCCGTTCTTCTCCACCTCGGTGCGCAGATCGAGGTTGACCACCCCGGGCTGGACCACCGCGGTCCGGTTGTCCACATCGATCGACTCGATCTCGGTGAACCGGGTCAGCACGAGCATCACGCAGCCGTCGATCGCGTTCGCCGCGCCACTGAGTCCGCTGCCCGCCCCGCGCGGCACGATCGGCACCCCGCTCGCCGCGCAGATCCGCACCACCGCCTGCACCTGCTCCACCGAGGACGGGAACACGACCACCGCGGGCGAACCACTGTCCGCAAGCGGCATCATGTCCCGCGCGTACCCCGCGGTCACATCCGAATCCGTCAGTACCGCGTCCCGCCCCAGTTCGGCGACCAATGCCTCGGTGATGCTCATAGCTCGACCGTAGCGCCCCGCACAAGCAAACCCATCGTGAGTGGTTGTGTTGGTTAGAACCAACACAACCACTCACAAGCACCTGTTTGACCAGGTCAGCGTAGGGTCAGCAGGCCAGCCACGGCACCGGCCGCGGCGCCGAGCAGCAGGGCGAGCAGCAGGATCCAGCGCGCGGAAAGTGGCGGCGGTTCCGGGCGCGGGCGGGGCCGGGCGGGCTTGGCGGTCGCCGAGGTGACCGGACTGGTCGCCGGTTCGGGCTCCTGGAAGAGTTCGGGAGAGAGCCGGTAGTCCTGACCGGAGAGCAGTTCGAAGCTGGCGTCGTTGTCGGTGAACAGGCTGTCCTGGCCGCTCGCCGCCGCGGCGGGGGCCTGTTCCTCGGCACGTGCCTGCCCTGGCGCTTGCACGGCCTTGGCGCGCAGCGCCTCGGAAAGCAGCTGTTCCGGTGTCTTCTCGCTCACGGTACTGCCGAGGTTATACCCAGGAACCCCGGTGGAGCACTCGCCGCAGCCGCAGGTCCTCGTCGAGCAGCACCAGGTCAGCGCGCCGTCCCCGGGTTATCGCGCCCACCTCGCCGAGGCCGAGCAGCTGCGCGGGCAAGGTGGAGCTCGCCTGCACCGCCTCGACGACCGGCATCCCCGAGCGCACGAAGTTCGCGAAGGCCCGGTCCATGGTCAGCACGCTGCCCGCCAGCGAACCGTCCGCGAGCCGGGGTTCGCCGTCGGTCACGGTGACCGCGAGTCCACCGAGCTCGTAGTCACCGTCACCGAGTTCGGCCGCCGACATCGCATCGGTGATCAGCACGGTGCGCGCCCGTCCGGCGTGACTCGCGGACAGGTGAATGGTGGTCGGGGCGAGATGCACCAGATCGCAGATGAGTTCGACGGTGACCCGTTCGTCGTCGAGCAGTGCCCCGATGGGCCCCGGCTCCCGATGGTGCAGCGGGCGCATCCCGTTGAACAGGTGTGTGGCCACCCTGGCTCCGGCTTCGACCCCGGCGCGCACCTGCTCCTCGACCGCGTCGGTGTGCCCGAGGGCGACGGTGACCCCTTCGGCGGACGCCAGCTCGATCGCGGCGATCGCGCCCGCGCGCTCCGGGGCGATGGTCAGCATGCGCAGAGCGGACCCGCCCGCCTCGAGCAGTGCGCGCACCGCATCCGGTTCCGGATCCCGCAGCACGGCCGGATCGTGGGCCCCGCGGCGCTTGTCGGAGATGAACGGCCCCTCCAGGTGCACCCCGGCGATCAGCCCCTCTTCCACGACCGGGGCGAGCGCGGTGAGCTGGCCGGTCAGCACCTCGATCGGTGCGGAGACCAGGCTGGCGAGCATGCTCGTGGTGCCGTGCGCCCGGTGGGTGCGGACCGCGGTGTCCACCCGCTCGGGGGTTGCCTCGGCGAAGTCCGCGCCACCACCGCCGTGGCAGTGCATGTCCACGAATCCGGGGACGATGTAGCCCCCGAGTGGTTCACCAGCGGGTTCACCATTGACCGGCCCGCTGCCGACCTCGGCGATCCGTTCGCCCTCGACACGTACCCATCCGTCGTCGAGCACCCCTTCGGGGGTGACGACCTTCGCGCCGCCCAGAATCACTTGGAACCCATGGCCTTCTGCAGTGTTTCCAGGGCCCGGCTCGCGGTGGACTTCACGGTGCCCTTGGAGATTCCGGCCGCCTCGGCGATCTCCGCCTCGGACAGCCCGCCGTAGTAGCGCAGCACGAGCACCTCGCGCTGCCGCGGAGGAAGGGTGCCGAGCGCCTGCACCACGGCCTGGTGCTCGGCGGAGAGCATGGCCAGTGATTCCGCGGACCGGGCGTTGACCTGGTGCGGCGGCGTGTACTCGCGCGCGGTCTTGCGGCGCCGGAGCACACTGCGCGAACCGTTCACCACCGCCGTGCGCAGATAGCCGACCGCGGCCTGGGCATCCCGGAGATTGCGCCAGTTTCGATGCAGCCCGGTGAACGCCTCCTGCACCACGTCCTCGGCGGTCGCCTGTTCGTCCACGAGCAGAATCGCCAGCCGCACCAACCGCATCCGGTGCGCCTTGTACAGGTCTTCCAGGGTGAGCGGAACATCGGCGGGCTGCCCAGATGTGTCGAGCACGCGCAGGTGTCCGAGTGTCTGTTCGACCGAGCTCTCCACGTTATGCATGCTCGACTGGGTCCCGTCGTTCACAACCCCTCCTCATCACTGGTGGTAGACCGTACTACGCCACTACGGTGAAGCACTTCCCGTGTTGATGACGCCACGTAGAACGGATGCGTTGCCCCATGCAGTACTTCGCCGTGCAAACCGTGTACAGCGCCGATCGTGAGGCACTGCTCGCCACCCGCGACCGGCACCGCGAGTACCTGCGCGCCAAGACCGAGGACGGGAACGTGCTCGCTGCGGGGCCCTGGAACGACGACTCCGGATCGCTGGTGATCTATGCCGCCGCGGACGAGAGCGAGCTCGCCATCCTGCTGGCCGACGATCCCTACACCGAAGCCGGGGTCGCGCAGGAGCGCACCATCCGCCAATGGCGCCCCGTTCTCGGCTCCTGGACGACCTCCTGAAAGCTGCACCATACAGCTAATCGGCAAGCTCCTGACCTGCCCGAACAGGTGCTTGTGCGTGGTT
>NZ_JALM01000104.1:0-36089 GCF_000737195.2 Sciscionella sediminilitoris | reverse complement strand
AACACAACCACGCACAAGCGATCCAACGGCCGGGGACTGGTCAGAACTGGGCGAGGACGGCTTCGATGACCCGGTCGACCTGGCTGTCCGTGAGGTCCGGGAACAGGGGGAGGGAGATCTCCTCGGCGTAGTAGCGCTCGGCGTTCGGACACAGTCCCCTGTGGTATCCGAGGTCGGCGAACACCGGGTGCCAGTACGCGGGGATGTAGTTGACCTGGACGCCGATCCCTTGGGCACGCAGCGCCTCGAAAATCACCCGCCGTCGCTCGGCGGGCACCCGCAGTGGGTAGAGGTGCCAAACCGGATCGGCACCGGCGCGGCAGGCCGGGACACGCAGCTCGTCCACTTCGGCGAAGGCGGCGGTGTAGCGGGCGTGGATCTCGGCGCGCCGGGCCTTGAACGCGGCGAGCCGCCGTAACTGTGCGCGTCCGAGCGCGCACAGTACATCGGGCAACCGGTAGTTCAGGCCGAACTCGTGCACCTCCTGGTGCCACGGCCCCTCATCCGGGAAACGCTGCTCCGCGGGATCCCGGACCAGCCCGTGGTTGCGGAACCTGCGGGCGCGATCCAGCAGCCCCGGATCTGCGGCGGCCACCGCACCACCCTCGGCGGTGGTGAGGTTCTTGGTGGGGAAGAAGGAGAACGTCGTGAGGTCGGCGAGTGAACCGACCGGTTGACCTCCGAGCGCGGCGCCGATCGAGTGCGCGGCATCCTCGAGCAACAGCGCGGATGCCTTGCGTGCCAAAGGTTGCAGCTCATCCATCGGTGCCGGATGTCCGGCGTAGTCCACGGCAGCGATGACCGCGGTGGACGGTCCGCATTCGGCCGCGACCGCCTCTGGGTCGAGGTTCCCGGTGTCCGCGCTGATATCGGCGAACCGCACCCGCGCGCCGCGCTGAACGGCCGTGGCCGCGGTGGCGACGAACGTGAGCGGGCTGGTGATCACCTCATCTCCCGGACCGATCCCCGCGGCGGCGTAGGCCACGTGCAGCGCTGCCGTTCCCGAGGTCACCGCGACAATCGGTACTCCACCGGTCCACTCGGCCAGATCCGCCTCGAAACCGGCAACCTCCGGCCCCGTGGTCAACCAGTCGGATTCGAGTACAGCGCGCACCGCTTCGACATCGGAGTCCACAATGGACTGACGGCCATAGGGGAGGAATTCAGCCATTGTCGACCAGTTCACGCAATTCCTCGTGCGTGAGCCACAGATCGTTCGTATCGGAGCGGTAGGCGAATCCTTCCGGAACGGGCGATCCGTCCCGCGGCGGCTCGTATCCCCATCCCGCGATGTGCGGGCACACCACATACCGGTCCTCGAGCAACAGGGTGCGCCGGGAATCATCCGGGGCGATCATTTCCTCGTGCAGTTTCTCACCGGGACGCACACCGACCTCGGTCACTTCCGCGCCGGGCGCGATCGTTTCCGCGAGATCGAGCAGTCGCATACTCGGAATGCGCGGGACGTAGAGCTCGCCGCCGTGCATCATCGCGAAACTGTCCACAACGAACTGAACAGCCTGTGGAAGAGTGATCCAGAAACGAGTCATTTCCTTGTGTGTCACCGGAAGCGGCTTGCCTTCGGCGGCGATCCGTTTGAAGAACGGGATCACACTTCCCCGGGAACCCATGACGTTGCCGTAACGCACGACAGCGAATCGTGTCGGATGCGTGGCCGCGTAGTGATTCGCGCTGATGAACATCCGGTCGGCGCACAGTTTCGTCGCCCCGTACAGATTGATCGGGCTCGACGCCTTGTCCGTGGAGAGCGCGACGACCTTCTTCACACCGGTATCGATCGCGGCCTCGATGACATTCTGCGAACCGGTCACGTTCGTCTGCACGAATTCGAACGGGTTGTATTCCCCGGTGTCGACCTGTTTCAGCGCGGCAGCGTGCACCACGTAGTCGACCCCGTGCATGGCGCGTTCGAGCCGCCGCCGGTCCCGGATGTCACCGATGAACCAGCGCAGCCGGGGATCATCGCCGAACTGCTGGCGCGCCTCGTACTGTTTGAGCTCATCCCGGGAGAGGACGACCAGCCTGCGCGGGTCGAGGTGTTCGAGCGCGTAGGTGATGAACGCCTTCCCGAATGAACCGGTTCCCCCGGTGAGCAGGATGCTTGCGCCTTGCAGCGGCCCCACGTACCTCACCCTTTCGCGTTGGTGCTGAACTCCGTACGTCATCATGGCACCCATGCTGGTCAACGCTGTCATTCAGGCACGCCTGTCGTCCTCGCGGCTGCCGGGCAAGGTGCTCGAACCGCTCGGCGATGCGAGCGTGCTGAGCTGGGTGGTCGATGCCGCGCGGCGGGCGCCGGGAATCGCCGAGGTGATAGTGGCCACCTCGACCAGCGCGGACGACGACGCCGTGGCGGCCGAGGCCGAAGCCTGCGCCGCACCGGTCGTCCGCGGCCCCTTGGACGACGTGCTCGAGCGCTACCGGCTCGCGATCGAGAAGTTCCCCTGCGACGCGGTCGTGCGGTTGACCGCCGACTGTCCGCTGCTGGATCCCCGCCTGATCGGTCAGGTCGTCGGGTTGTGGCGCGCCGACCCGGGCCTCGACTACGTGTCCAATGTGCTCACCCGGACCTACCCACGCGGGCTGGATACCGAACTCGTGCGCGCGGAGGTGTTGAACACCGTCGAGGCCAGTGGCAGCGACCGGATCCACGTCACCTCCGCCGTCTACCACGCACCGGAGCGGTACCGGTGCGCCGGCGTGCAGGGCGGACAGGACGATTCGGACCTGCGGGTGACCGTCGACACCGCGGAGGATTACGCCGTGGTGCGGGCGATCGTCGAGAAGCTCGGCAGCGCGGCGAGCGATGTGCGTGCCGTGGTCGACTTTCTCCGGTCCCGCCCGGACATCGCGCAGGGCAACTCCGTCGTCTCGCAGAAGCCGCTGGCCGCGGGGTGAGCGTCCGGCTCGCGCTGCACGCGCGCGGTGGTCCCGGGATCGGCGTCGGTCATCTCGTGCGCTGCCTCGCGCTCGCCGAGGAAGCCGTGGCCCGCGGTTGGACGTCGGCATCGAACCACCGGTCGGCGTGGACTGGCTGCGCACCGAATTCGCTGCGCTCGGTGTCGAATTCGGACAGCTCACCCAGCCCGATGTCATGCTCGTGGACAACTACACCGACGCCCCCGCGCCCGGTTCCGCGCTCCGGGTCAATATCGAGGACGGCACATTCGGCCGACGACGCGCCGACATCGTCGTGGACCCCAACCTCGCATCGTCTCCGCGCCCCGCGGACGGTTCCCCGATCCTGTTGCGCGGCCCCGAATACGCCCTGCTGCGCCGCAAGGTCCGCAGCGCCCGCCGGGGGACTAAGCCGACCGGTATACCTCTCAAGGTGGCGATCACCCTCGGCGGTTCGGCACTGGCCGCCCCGGTGGTCGCCGAACTGCTCGACCGGCTCGCGGACAGCGGAGTTCCCTTGCACTGCACCGTTTTCGGCGAGCTCGACTGCCCGGACTGGGTGCGCGTTCGCCCGCCGACACCCGACCTTCCGGTCCGGCTCGCCGCCGCCGATCTCGTGTGCGCGGGCGCGGGCATCACCCTGCTCGAAGGCTGCTGCATAGGCGCCCCACTCGCAATAATCTGCCTTGTCGACAACCAGGAAGCCGGTTACCAACGCGCTATCGAGCTCGGCCTCGCCGCCGGACTCGGACACCCCGGCGAACTACTGCCCGCCGAAACGCTTGCCGAAACCCTCAGCGACCGGACAGGACTCGCCGAACGCGCCGCCCGGGCCCGGAGCACCGTGGACGGCGCAGGCACCGGCCGGGTACTGGACACCATCGAAAAACAGCTCCACTGAGCCAAAACCGAACCAAAATCCCACCCCGACATCCCCCGCCCTCACCGGGGGGCGACCCCGCATCCAGTATATCGGCGCAGGGCAGTGAATGGCGGGGCGCGAAAAATCTGGGGACAACCGCCGGTGCTGTGGACAACCGTGCAGACACTCGAACCCCGGAGCGGCGAAGTACACAGGGTCCATAACCCGGGCGTGAGAGACTGGCCTCGTGGGTGCACGCAGCTATGGTGATCAGCAGGTCCGCATCGGTTCGCGCGAGGTGGGCCCGGGCCGTCCGACGTATGTGATCGCGGAGGCGGGAGCGAATCACAACCGGGATCTGGACACGGCTCTCCGGCTGATCGATGTGGCCGCGGAATCGGGCGCGGACGCGGTGAAGTTCCAGACCTACACGGCGGAGGGGCTTTACAGTCGCAAGACGCCGACGATGTCGTACCTGACGGATGCGGATCTGCTCGAGAATCAGGAATCGGTTTTCGAGATGATCAAGCGGGTCGAGATTCCCTGGGAATGGCACGACGAGCTGGCCGAGCATGCGAGCCGGGCGGGGATCGATTTCCTGTCCACGCCGTTCGAGGAGAAGGCGGTCGATCTGCTGGAGCGGCTGGACATCCCGGCGTACAAGATCGCGTCGTACGAGGTGAACCATCTGCCGCTGATCGAGCGGTGCGCGGCCACCGGGAAGCCGCTGATCATCTCCACGGGAATGGCTTCGCTGACCGATATCGAGCGGGCGCTGGACACGGCGAACGCGGCCGGGGCGAGCCAGATCGTGCTGCTGCACTGTGCGGTGAACTATCCGCCTCGGTTCGAAGATCTGAATCTGCGCGCGATCGGCACGCTGGCCTCGGCGTTCGGCATCCCCATCGGCTGGAGTGACCACACGATGGGGCACACCGCGGATGTGGTGGCGGTGGCGCTCGGCGCCTGCGTGGTGGAGAAGCACTACACGCTCTCCCGGGACCAGGACGGTCCCGACCACCCGTTCGCGCTCGAACCCGACGAGCTCACGTCGATGGTGACCGCGATCCGGGAGGCCGAGGATTCACTCGGCTCCTCGGTGAAGCGGGTGACCGAGGCGGAGCATGAACTGTTCCGGCTCGGCAGGCGCAGCCTGGTCGCCGCCGGTGCCATCGCGGCCGGGAAACCGCTGGCCCGCGCGGACATCGCGGTGAAGCGCCCCGGCTACGGGATCGCGGTGCACGAACTGGACCGGCTGGTCGGCAAGGTCGCGAGCCGGGACATCGAGGCGGACGAGATCCTCACCTGGGACCTGTTCGCCTGATGCGGATCCGCCCCGCGCGTGCCGAGGACGCGGCGCTGCTGCTGGAACTGCGCAACGACCCGGACACTCGCCGGTACTCGGTGCACACCGGAGTCGTCACCGAGCAGGAACACCGCGCCTGGCTGCAGCAGAGCCTCACCCGGACCGACCGGATACTGCTGATCGCCGAACAGGACGGCGAACCGATCGGCACCGTCCGATTCGACCTCGAAAACCCGAACGACCGGGAAGAACCGGAAACCTGGGAACTGAGCATCACGCTCGCCCCGGACAAGCGCGGGCGCGGGCTCGCCGGGCCGGTGCTGCACGCCGCCCAGAACCACCTCACCGAGCAGCGGCCGGTGCGGTCCATCCGGGCCAGAGTGCGCACCGGGAACACCGCCTCCCTCGCGCTGTTCGCGCGCGCCGGATACCGGCAGTACCGCACCGAGGACGGGTTCGTCCTGCTCGAACTCGCCCCCTAGAGGTACTGGCCGGGCCCGTGCCCGGGACCGGGCTCACCCTCGGCCTCACCGAAGCCCTGCGGCAGGCCCTTGCGCATCCGCTCGAGCTGCTGCCGTGCGCTCATCTGCTGGGCGAACAACGCGGTCTGGATCCCGTGGAACAGTCCTTCGAGCCAGCCGACCAGCTGCGCCTGCGCGATCCGCAGCTCCGCGTCCGAGGGGTTGCCCTCACCGGTGAACGGCAGCGAGAGCCGCTCCAGCTCCTCGCGCAGTTCGGGCGCGAGACCGTCCTCCAGTTCCGCGATCGAACGGCTGTGGATCTCGCGCAGCCGTGCCCGGGAAGCGTCGTCGAGCGGAGCCGCCCGCACCTCTTCGAGCAGCTGCTTGATCATGGTGCCGATCCGCATGACCTTGGCCGGCTGTTCGACCATGTCACCGACACCGCCCTCGGCCTCCTCGCCGGCTTCGGGCATCATGGCCGCGCCGACCGGTGTTCCGTCCGGGCCGACCACCATCACCGTTTCTCCACCCTTACCGTCCTTGGATTCGGTCATAGCTCCCACTGTAGCCGCCGGACCGTCCCCGAACCGCCAACGGTTGCGCCCCTGTCTACGGTAGGCACATGGCCTTCGACATCGCCCGGGTTCGTGGTTTGTTCCCCGCACTGGGCGACGGCTGGGCATACCTCGACGCGCCGGCCGGGATGCAGGTCCCGGAGACCGTCGCGGCCGCCGTATCCACGGCCCTGCGCGCCCCCGGATCCGGGCCTATGGGGATATATCCGACTTCTCAGCGCGCATCCACCATTCTGCGTGAGGCGCGCGAGGCGATCGCCGATCTGGTCGGTGCGAAACCGGAAGGGATCGTGCTCGGTTCGAACCCCGCCGAGCTCGTCCAGCGGCTGGCGAACGCGATCGGTGAATCCTGGGTACTCGGTGACGAGGTACTCGTCTCCCGGCTCGACGATCCCACCAACATCGAACCGTGGCGCAGGACCGCCCAGCGTGCCGGTGCCGGGGTCCGCTGGGCCGAGATCGACATCGAGAACTGCGAACTGCCCGCGTGGCAATACGAGCGACTGATCTCGCCGAGCACCAAGGTCGTCGCGGTCACCGCCGCCTCCCCGGTCGTCGGGACCAGCCCGGATATCCCGTGGATCGCCGAACTGACCAAACGGTCCTCGGCGATGCTCGTGGTGGACGCCTGCGCCGCGGCCCCGTTCACCCCGCTGGACATCGGCGAGCTCGGCGCCGACGTGCTCATCGTCTCCGCGGGGGCCTGGGGCGGTCCGCCACTGGCCGCGCTCGCCTTCGCCGACCCCGGAATGCTCGACCGGCTCCCGTCCGCCGCCCTGTTGCCCGATGCCTCCGGCGCGGCACGGCTCGAGGTCGGCGCCTACCCATACTCCCTGCTCGCCGGGCTCACCGCCTCCATCGATCACCTCGCAGGCATGGACGACGCGCATCGCGGCGGCCGTCGCGAACGCATCGGCGCCACCATGCGGGCCGTGCGCACCTACCACGAGAACCTGCTCGCCACACTGCTCATCGAGCTGCGCGCACTGCCGGGTATCCACGTCATCGGCAACGCCACCGACCGGGTTCCGGTGCTCGCGTTCACCGTGGACGGTATGAAGGCCGAGGACGCCGTCGCGCATCTGGCCCGGCACGGTGTCTACGCCTTCGCCGATCCGGGCACCACCGGGGTGTTCGGCGCCCTCGGCGTCGGTGAGGTCGGCGGGGCCGTCCGGCTCGGGCTGGCCCACTACACCAGCGCGGGCGATGTGTACCGGCTCGTCTCCGCCCTGGCCGAGCTCGGCTGAGCACCGGTCAGCGCGGCGGCCACTCGTCCGCGTGCAGCAGTCCGAGGGTGTACGCCCGGGCCACCAGCGCGACCCGGTTCGCGACCTCGAGCCGGCGGGTCAGCCTGGTCAGGTAGTAGCTCACCCCGTCGGTCGTCATGCCGAGCTCGGTGGCGATCGCGGCCGAGGTCTTGCCCTCCGCGCTCGCCCGCAGCACCTGCGTCTCCCGGTCGGAGAGCACCGGAACGGCATCGTCGACAACCGAATCCGGATCGATCGTGACCAGCAGGGCGATGCCGTCCGCATCGTGCACCGACTGCACCGTCACCCGGGCCGTGCGCCGGATCCCCACACCCGACCAGCTCATCCGCAACGCGCGCCTGCTGCGCTTGCCCTGTTCGAGTTCGGTGACCACCCGGGCGAATTCGCGTTCGGCCACCGGGCGCAGCAGCGTGGTGATCTCCCGCGCCAGCAACCGGCCAGGGCTCACCCCGAACAGCCTGGCGAATGCTGGGTTCACCGAGGCGAGCTCACCGCGTATCGAACAGATCGCGGTCGGTTCCGGGGTGCGGTCGAACAAGGCCCTGAACCGGTTCCGCCACACCGCGACCTCGCGCCGCGCGACCGCCAGCTCGTCCATGGCGGCACCCTACCCAGAAACGCCCTCACCAGCACGAACCTGACTTCGTGCGCGGAAATGTTGGTTAGAACGAACACAAACACGCACGACCCCTGTTCGCAGGGTGAGTGGTGGCCACGACGAGTGTTCAGGAGCCTCGCGGGGTGCGCCCCATGAGGTAGAACTCGGGGTTCGGGGCGAGCGCGGTGAAATGGGCTAGCCGGTTGGACATGGCGAACAGGGCGGTGATCGCGCCGATATCCCAGATCTCGTCCTCGGTGAGCCCTGCCGTTCGCGCCCGGTCGATGTCGGCCTGTCCGAATCGTTCGGAATCCCGTGCGACGGCGAGCGCCAGATCCACGATCGCCCTGCCGCGCTCGTCCAGCTCCACCTGCCAGGGGTTCGCCGCGACCTTGTCCGCGAGCTCGCTGTCCTTGGTGCGCACCCGCAGGATCGCCCCGTGCGCCACGATGCAGTAGGTGCAGTGGTTCGCCGCTGAGGTGGCGACCACGACCAGTTCGCGCTCGGCCTTGCTCAGTCCATCGGTGCGCTCCATCAGCGCGTCGTGGTAGTCGAGGAAGGCGCGCAGTTCGTCCGGGCGGCGCCCGAGTGCGCGGAAGATGTTCGGCACGAAGCCCGATTTCTCCGCGATCGCACCGATGCGCTCACGCAGATCCCCGGGAAGGTCCTCCAGCTCGACGGCGCCGAAGCGGCTCACCTGATCACTCATACCCGGCAGCGTATGGGCCGTGTCCGGTTCGGACAACGGGGATGTCCGTCAGGAGCAAGACCGCACCGGCGGCAGCGGCCTAGCGTTGCCCGCGAAGAGAGGAGCTGTCATGCCCGAGGAAGCGACAACGGAATTCTGGCGGAACATCAAGCCGATCGAGAACTCCATGCGGCCGGATGCCCTTCCCGAGGTGTTCCACCAGTACGCGCCCGTCGACGATGACGACTACTACGTGCCGTTCACCGAAACCGTCGGCTCGCGGCCGCTGTGGATCTCGATCAAGGAGAACATGTGGTCGGATATTCTGCGCGCCACCTCGGCGGGATTGGTGAACCGGCATTACCATCCGCGTGAAGTGTTCGCCTACACCATTTCCGGTAAATGGGGTTATCTGGAACGGCCGTGGACGGCCACGCCGGGCAGTTTCGTGTACGAAACGCCGGGGGAGGGGCACACCCTGGTCGCCTATGATTCCGGCGAACCGATGAAAGCGATGTTCGTGGTCGCCGGACCACTCGTCTGGCTGGACGAGAACGGTGACACCGAAGGGTTCTTCGACGTGCACGACTACATCGCGCTGTGCCGTGAGCACTACGCGAAAGTCGGCATCGGGGCGGACTACGTGGACACCCTCTTCCGTTGAGCGCCCATGTCCCGGACCCGGTTCGCCACCTATGAAAACGGCCTGCTCGCGATCCTGTTCACCACGTTCGGATTCGTGTTCTTCGACCGGCTCGCGCTGAATTTCCTCATTCCGTTCGCCAAGGAAGAACTGCACCTCGACAATACCGAGATCGGGTTGCTCGGTGGAATTCCGGCGCTCGCCTGGGCGGTCACCGGGGCCGGGATAGGAGCGCTCTCCGACCGCTTCGATTCGCGAAAACCACTCCTGCTCGGCGCGGTCGCCTGTTTCACCGTGTTCTCCGCGCTTTCCGGGTTCGCGGCGGGATTTCTCGGCCTGTTCATCTTCCGGCTGCTCATGGGCGCCTCGGAGGGCGCGGTGCTCCCGCTTTCCCAGCCGCTGATGCTCGCCGAGTCCGCGCCCCGCCGCCGCGGGCTGAACATGGGACTGTTGCAGGGATCCTCGGCCGGACTGCTCGGCGGGATCGTGGCGCCGATCGTCACCGTGTGGATCGGCGAACACTACGGCTGGCGGACCGCCTTCTACCTCACGATCATTCCCGGTGCGATCATGTTCGTGCTCATCGCGCGATTCGTCCGCAACCGCCGACTGGCCCCGGAACGCTCCGAGCGCAGGCGCGGTGGCGTCCGTACCGTGCTGCGCGAGCGGAATGTGTTGCTGTGCCTGGCGATCGCGGTGTTCTACATTTCCTGGTTCATCACGACACAGACCTTCGCCCCGCTGTACCTGACCCAGGTCAAGGGATACTCGCCCACCACGATGAGCCTGGTCTCGACCGGCATGGGCATCGCCTGGGTGCTGTGGGGCGCGCTCGTTCCCGGGTTTTCCGACCGGTTCGGCCGCAAACCGGCGATGCTGTTGTTCACCGCGCTCGCCGTACTGTGCCCGCTCGCGATCGTCTACCTCGATTCACCGTACGTGCTCCTTCCGGTGCTGGTGCTCACCTTCACCGGGATGGGCTGTTTCACCCTGTACATGGCAACGATTCCGGCCGAGACCGTGCCACGGCACCTCGTCGCCACCGCGCTCGGCCTGATCATGGGGCTCGGCGAGGCGATCGGCGGATTCGTGGTGCCGACCGTCGCCGGTGGGCTCGCCGATTCCTACGGAGTACGCCTGACCATGTTCATCGCCTCGGGTGCCGCGCTGATCGTGCTGACACTGTCCACTTTGCTCACCGAGACCGCGCCCCGGGTGGTGCACAAGTGAAGGCGGCCCGCTGGTTCGCCGCGCGCACGGTGCGCCTCGTCGAACTCGACCGCCCGGAACCCGGAGAGGGCGAAGTGCTCGTCCGGGTTGCCTACTGCGGGATCTGCGGCAGCGATCTGCACGAGTACCTGGACGGACCGCACGCCATCCCGGTCGGGCGCACCCATCCGGTTTCCGGTCGCCGCGCCCCGCTCACCCTCGGGCACGAGTTCTCCGGAACCGTTGCCGCGACCGGGAAAGGCGTGCGCGGCGTGACCGAGGGCGATCCGGTCGCCGTGGAACCGCACTACCGCTGCGGAACCTGCGCGCAGTGCCGATCCGGGCGGTACAACATCTGCGCCGGGTTCGGATTCGCCGGGCTGATGGGCGATGGCGGGCTCGCCGAGTTCGCCTGCGTTCCCGGCTACATGGTGCACCGGCTGCCGCCGCACATCGATCTCGCACAGGCGGCCGTGCTCGAACCGGCCGCGGTGGCACTGCACGCGATCCGGCGCAGCGGGCTGGTTCCCGGAACGGATTGCCTGATCGTCGGGCTCGGCCCGATCGGGCTGCTGCTCGGCCTGCTCGCCCGCACGGCAGGTGCCCGGGAGGTGATCGGCGTGGACCCGTCCGCGAACCGCCGGGACCTCGCACCCACGCTCGGCTTCACCCGAACCCTGGAAAAACCCGATGGGACAACGGTTCCGCTCGTCTTCGAGGCGGTCGGCAACCAGGCGGCATTCGACACCGCGCTGGCCGCGCTGCAATCCGGCGGGGAATGCGTGCTGCTCGGGCTCACCGATTCCCTTGCCCTGCCCGCACTCGCGCTGGTCAACGCCGAACAGAACCTCACAACCAGCGTCGGCTACCGGGACGCGCACGGCGAACTCATCGCACTGCTCGCCGCTGGGGAACTCGACCTCGCGCCCTTGATCACCTCGGTGATTCCACTGGAATCGGTGGTGGACAAGGGATTCGAGCGACTGCTCAACACGCGCGAGGAAATCAAGATCCTGGTGCGGCCATGAGTTTCCGCCCCGGCCTGTTCAGCTCGGCGACCGTGCTCATCACCGGTGCCACATCCGGGATCGGCGCGGCCACCGCGCGACTGTTCGCCGAACTCGGCGCCGAGGTGCACGCCATCGGGTTCGGCGCGGACGGCCCGGGAGCACCGCGCGGGCCGCGGATCAGCGTGTACGAACAGGATGTCACCGAGGAGACCGGGATCGCGGCCATCCTCGCCCGGCTCACCCGGCTGGACGTACTGGTCAACTGCGCGGGACTGAGCCGGGATCGCGCGGAATACCGGCCCAATTCCTGGGATCACGTACTCGCGGTGAACCTCACGGCCGCCATGCGCACGGCGAGTGCCGCCCGGCAGCTGCTCGCCGTGCGCGGCGGGAGCATCGTCAACCTCGCCTCCATGTACACCTATTTCGGCGCGGCCGACCGGCCTGCTTATGGGGCCAGCAAAGGCGGAATCGCCGCGCTCACCCGCGCACTCGCCGTGGAGTACGCGCCCGAGGGGATCCGGGTCAACGCTGTTGCCCCCGGCTGGATAGACACCCCGTTGTCGGCGGGACTGCGCGCCGACCCGGTCGCCCGGCAGGCCGTGCTCGACCGCATCCCCGCTGGGTATTGGGGCGCGTCCGAGCAAATCGCGGACGTGATCGCCTTTCTCGCCACCCCATCGGCCGCCTACATCACCGGTGTGACACTGCCCGTAGACGGTGGGTATTCGAGCATGTGAACCCCTCCCGGATTCGCAGCCGAGCGCTTATCCTCACTGACGGACGGACGCCGGGAGCGACCATGCGGGCATGCGAAGAAGCAAGCACCACACGCATCTCCACCACCGATGTGCCGCCAGCCGAACGCATCGAGTACTGGGAGAACTACAACGCGACCGCGCTCGTCGGGCTGCGCTGTTCCGCCTTCGCCGCCCGCGGTTTGCACGCCGACCAGGCCAATACCGACCTCGGCGGGATGCGGATCGCCGAGATCACCGGCAATGAACACGTCATCGAGCGCACCCCGGCCCATGTGCGCAGGCTGCCCTCGGATTCGGTGTTCCTGAGCATCATCGTGCGCGGCAACGCCTTCTTCTACCACGGCGGCGGGCACATCCCGGTCGGCAGCGGGGAAGCGCTGCTCTACGACCCGGCGAAGCCCTACCTGTTCGGATTCGGCGGAGCCATGCAGAAAGTGCTGCTCGACCTGCCATCGGCCCCGTTCCGCGAGCGTTGCCTGCCCTCGGCGCTGACCGAACCCGTCAAGCTCGGCACCACCACGACCGAACGCGCCCTCGTGCAGCGGCTGCGCGCCGAACTGCTCGGCGAATCCGGCGCGATCAGTGCCGCCGAGCTCGCCGAACGCGTCTGGGCACTCGGCGGCGCACTGCTCGGCGCACCCACCGCCAACGCGCACATCCTGCTCGCCAACGCCTATATCGACGCCCATCTCACCGACGACCGGCTCACCCCGGCGCACGTCGCCAGGGCCACCGGGATCAGCACACGACACCTCAACCGGCTGCTGGCCGCGGAAGGGAACACCGCGGACGGCGACACCATCGCCGCCCGGATCACCACGCGGCGGCTCGAAGCAGCCCGCTCCCGGCTGCGCGCCGGGGACCCGCGCACCATCGGGGACATCGCCGCCGACTGCGGGTTCACCAGCCAGCCGCACTTCACCAGGCTGTTCAACCGCCGATTCGGCATGTCTCCAGGGGAAGCGCGCGCCGACTGTCCCTAGTGGACACGTCAGCATCCGGTGAAGCAGCTGATCTCCATCCCGTCCTCCACCGGGAACGGCACACTGACATAACCGTTCTCCGGCGCGCGGACGTACCGCAGATAGTCGGCCATCGAATCGAAACTGCTGTCGTCACCGATCACCAGCGCACCAGGGGCCAGTTCGGGTTCCAGTGCCCGCAGCACCGGAAGACACAGGTCCTTCCATCCGTCCAGCAACGCCAGCCCGATCGGCCCGGTGACCCCGGAAAGGGTTTCCCGCGCGTCCCCGGCCAGGATCGTGACCTGCCCGTCGAGTCCCGCCTCGGCCAGGTTCGCCCGGGCCGCCGCGATCTTGCGCTCGCTCAGCTCGGTGCTGATCACCGTGCCGATCCCGTTGTCCCGCACGGCCGCTGCCAGGTACAGCGTCGAAATCCCGTACGAGGTACCGAATTCCACGATGGTGCTCGGCCGGCTCGCCCGCACCAAGCTGTAGAGCAGCTCCCCGCCGCTGGCCGAGATCGGCATATAGACCCCGGAGTTCGCCTCGGCCTGTTCGAGCGCCGAGGCCGAGGGGTCCTGACTCACCGACTGATCACGAGCGGCCGCCTCGAACAGCCGGTCCAGCAGAGCTTGCACCTTCGGAGTACGCAGTGTGGTCGTCATGGGGTTAGAGTAGACGCAACGTTGCGTCTTGTCTAGCACCGGGTATGCTCACCCGGACAAGCGGAAGATCCGGACAAGGAGGACGGGCAACGCCCCGGTTCGCCCATGACTGACCAGGCCAGCAGCGACATCCGGCCGGACACGGCCGGCGCCAGGCACTCCGGAAACCGGTACGGGCGCAGCGAACAGGCCAGGCGAGCCGTGCTCACCGCGGTCGACGACCTGCTCGTCGAGGTCGGGTTCGCCGCCCTGACCATCGAGGGCATCGCCACCCGCGCCGGGGTCGCGAAACAGACCATCTACCGCTGGTGGCCGTCCAAAGTGGACATCCTGCTGGACGCACTCGGTGACGACCTCGCCGAGCACCTGACTCCGGCCGAGCACGGTGACCTCGAACAAGACCTGTCCGCACACCTCGCCGCGGTCGCCGAATTCCTCACCGAATCCGATGCCGGCGCCATGCTGCGCGCCCTGACCGGGGTGGCACTGCACGACACCGCGATCGCCGAGCGGCTACGCACCGAACACCTCGCCCGGCAACGCGAACGGGACCGCCTTCCCTTGCGGCGCGCGGTATCCCGGGGAGAGCTGCCCGCCCAACTGGACCTGGACAGCGCGGTCGATCAACTGCTCGGGCCGATCTACTACCGCGTCCTGGTCACCGGGCAACCGGTGCCGCGCGCGTTCACCGAGGACCTGGTCCGGGAGTTCCTCGCCCGGCACCGTGACTGAGTATTGGAGCGGAAGCGGGGGGATTCGAACCCCCGGTCGGTATCACCCGACGCTCGCTTTCAAGTTCCGCGCATACCCGTTCACGACAGTTCAGGCCGTGCGCGACCTGCAAGAACCTCGCGTGGTGTACGCAAGCGAACCGCCCTGAACCGGGGTGAACTGAGACCCAAATTGAGCCCCGAGGGGCTCACGAACCGGCCTGGAGTTGCTGCTCAAGCGCCTCGGCCGACACGGCGCACCTGAACCCGGTGTCGTCGTCGTACATGCTCATCGCGGCGTCATTGAACGAAGACGGCGTTGCGCGGTTGAAGGGGCTTGTCCAGGCCCCTCCCTTGAGCTCATAGCGCCCATGGCGACTCTCGGTGGCGCACCACTCCCACACGTTGCCGCACAGGTCGTAGACCCCATAGGGGCTTACGCCGCTCTGGTAACGGTCACCGGGCGTGGTGCTGCCGATCCCGTGCTCGCGAACGTTGCATTTCGCGGGGGTTGGCTGGTCACCCCATGGGTAGACAGTCCCGCGGGTTCCCCTGGCGGCCTTCTCCCACTGCTGACTACTTGGCAGCTCCTTACCGGCCCATTTCGCGTACGCCGTGGCGTCCTCCCAAGTGACCATGACGACCGGGTGACCGGCGATCTCCTCGGGAACTTCGCCGTTCTTCCAGTGTTCCGGCACCGCGCGCCCGGTCGCCGTGGTGAACAGGGCATATTCAGCGTTGCTGACCGGGTGAACGTCGATGTAGAACGCCGCGAGCCAGACCGGATCGTTGCTTGGCCCAGACAGGTAGACGCTGCCATCTACCTTGACCATGGGCCGCCCGTCCGATGGGTGCTGCACCTGGGAATCACCGATCGGCGTAACCGGAAGATCTTCACCGGCACCCGCTGCCAGCGATCCGCCTGTCTTTGCGGCGAACCGCGATTGAATGTCCGGGTCGCACCGCTTCAGGCAGGTGTCGAGCGCCCCTTGGTTGACCGGCCGAGGATGGATGTTTTCCTTGCCAGCTTCCCATTTCGAAATCATTCGCTCGCTGATACCGAGGTGCGCGGCGAATTCGCGCAAGCTCATCCGCATGGCTTCCCGCAGCGCGCGGACCTCGACCCCTGACCAGCGCTGAACCATCGTCATGCCGTACTCCTCGCAAGTCCCTCCATACGGTGAGTGTATCGGCCTCGGGAGCGGCTCACACGCGTTCTGACGGGATATCCGCATAAACCTCGCGGAGCTCCCGCATCACGTCGTGCTCAACAGGCCACTTGGTGTCTTCAATGCAGGCCACCGCCCGGATGCCCGTTGCGGCATTGGTCGCGAACACAGCCTCCATTTCGGGCAGGTCGGACAACCTCACGGGTTCGGTAACCACTGCTTCATCCCGCGCCTGGTGAAGCAGGGTCATCGTGATACCGGCCAGAAACTCTGATCGAGGCCATACGACCTGACCGCCGCGCACGAACCCGATGTTGGAGGTCGCGATCTCCGAGATGGTGCCGTCCTGGTTCAGGAACAGCACATCGTCGTACCCCTCATGCTGGGCGTTCCTCCGGAGTTTGAGTGCCCCAAAGAGGCCGATGTGCTTGACCGCTGGCAGTTCACGCCGATACGAGGCCGCCTGCAGCCGGAGCGGAGGCGCATCCCCATGGCTCGCTGACCGAGTGGTGACGAGAACATGCGGATCGGCGGCCTGCCCGATCGTTCCCAGGTCGAGCGACGGATCGTAGATCGTGATGCGGGCGGTCCCCGGCTCTGCGTCTTCGCCCAGCGCATGGCGCACGTAGTGGCGCACTCGGTCGGTGTCGAGCTCGGCGCCGAAGAGAAGTCGGCAGTCGCGCCGCAGACGCTCCATATGGAGCGAGAGCCCGCGCACCGCCCCGTCCTCGACGTGCATCGATGTGAAGTGTCCGTAGTTCGTCAGGGCCAGGGCCTTGACCTGTTCGAGCGTCGGCTCGACACCATTGATTTCCATGGCCCTCATCCTTCCATCTGAACAGCAATGATTAAACGGATGTGGCGCCGAAGTTCGGTGAAAGTTCAGCACCGCACTTCCGGAAAAGTGCAGTCCCGTTCCGCAAAGGTTCAGCACCAAATTTCGGTGAAAGTTCGGCGTTATGGGTATTTGCCGACAGTTCTCAAATTCGGGTTCTGCGCCGAAACTTAAGTCATGGCAATCGCAACGAACGGATTCGAGCAGAACCTAGACCTTGATCTTGGACAGGGCATCGGTGATCCGGCCTTCCAGCTCCGTGAGGTCGTCCCGCAGCTCCCGCACGGTCTCCCGTGCGGCGGCGAGCTCATCGCGTGCGGTGACGAGCTGGGCCTCCGGACTCATCATCGTGTCAGGGTCGGCCACCCGGGCGACGCTCTTGTTTCGCAGCTCGACCAGTCCCTCCCGGGCCAGCAGCTTGATCGCCTCATTCGCGGTGATGTACGAGGACCCGGACGACGCAGCGAGCTCGCGCCCGCTGGGCACCTTGTCGCCGGGGCGCAAGTCGCCCGAGATGATGCGTTTGCGCAGGTCATTAGCGATCTGCTCGCGGGGGACGTTCATTAGCACCTCTTTCAGTTCCAGCAAATTCTAGCTCTGCACTAGATCAGTGCTTGACAGTCCGCTCTGATCTATCTATGGTCTCAATCAGGCCATCTGATCTACATCAGATGCACAAGCCCAACGAACGGAGAAGGTTTTGGATTCCCAGATCACTGAGGCGGTTTTCGCGGTGGTTCAGCCGTGGTCGCTGCTGGTGGCTGACGACGTTTTCACAGATGAGATGGAGGTGGACGTGATGGACGCAGGGGAGCGGGCCGCGGAGTTGGAGGTTGAGCGGCTGTTGGCCGAGTTCGATCGGCAGGTTGCGGCGAAGTTGGCCGAGGATCGGCGGCCGGTGCGGCGTCGGGCGGCGCGGGTGTTGCGGGAGTTTCCGCAGCGTCCGGTGGCTGAGTGGCGTGCGGCGCATGTCGACCTCGACGGAGAGGCGGCGGCGTGATGTACGGGCAGACGCTGAAGCTTGCGGCCGCGCTGGCGGATCACGGGTGGCGCAAGACGGGACGGACCGAGGGGATCGAGGGGTACACGGTCAACCGGTGGCGGCGTGGCCGGGTCACGGTGACGTTGGCCTGGACCGGTGACCACGAGGTCGCGACCGCGCTGGTGCAGATCAGCGGGGAACCGTTGCGGCGTATCGGGTTGGCCGGGGCGTACTGGCTGCTGATCAGCGACCCGAGCGCCGACCAAGGCTTGTTCCTCAAGCGCCATCGCGGGTTCATCTACTCGGTGCGCTGGGCCGAGCCCGCCCGTGAGGCGGTGGCGGCATGAGCGTGGACACGGTGGTGATCGCTCACGAGCAGGCTCGCGACGAGTTGCGCCGCGCGGACACCAAGGCCACCACGTTGCTATCGCTGATCGGTGCCTCGCTGGCCGGGGTGATCGCCCTTTCCCGGGCGCACATGCCGGGCGCGGCCTCGGTGCTGCTCTGGTGTGCCGCGGTCCCGATCGCCGGGGCGGTTGTGGTGCTGCTGCTGGCGATCCGACCCCGCTTGAGTGCGGGAAGCAAGGGCAGTTGGCTGCATGCGATCGCCGCGGACACGACCGCAGTTCTCGCGGTGGAGGACGAGGCGACCCATCGCCGGTATCTGGCCGAGCACACCCGCGACCTCGCCGGGATCGCCCTGGCCAAGTTCGGCCGCATCCGCACGGCGATCCGGCTGCTGCTGGCCGGGCTCGCCGTGCTCGCCGCGGCCCTGATCACCGGGGCGCTGCTGTGACCCCCGTGCGGGCCGCGCGCCCGCCGACCCGAGCAAGACCTGTTGTTCAGGCCCGACGCGGCGGCGAAGTCCCGCCAAGAACCAGAACCGCCGCGCCGGGTGTCCCAACCAGTCCCGCAATCCCAACCCCAATGGCCAGGAATGGCCTGGAAGGACACACGATGCTAGCCCTCGATACCCCGCGCACCGAAATGCCGGTCTCGACGCTTCGGGCCATGGGATGGCTTACGCGTAACCGTCCCGTCGCGGATGCACCCGCTGGGGTGCGGGCGGCCTGGCGCTACGCCAAGGCCGAGCTGCACGACCGGTGCGCCGCCGAAGCCCTCGCCGCGGGGAATCTGACCGAGTACCGGCACGAAACCGAGTACGCCCAGCGCGACCGCGCCCATGCCGACGAGCTCGCCGCGACCGCCCGGCTTGGTCTGGGGGTGAGGGCATGACCGGCCTGCATGAAACCGCCCGTCGTCTCCGGGTTCTGTTGGCGCATCTGGCGCGGCATCCGGATCTGCCGGAAGTCAGCCGTGCTGGCACGACGCACAACCCCGATCTGGAGATCGCCGTCGACGGGGACACCACGGCCGAGTTCCTGTCCTGGTGCGCCACCTTCGACCACCCGAAGGTCCGTGTCGGCACGTATCAGTCTCGGGGAGCGGTCCTGCTGTGGGGCCACGGGTTCATCCGCGGCGACGCGGTCCGGATCTCGGCACATGTGACCGATCTGCCCGAGCTGGGCGAATGGCCTGAACCCATGCCGTTAATCGGGTTCCGCCACGTACTCACCAATTCCGGATGGAGGTCCTAGACATGTTGCAGCACACCGAAACCCGCATCACCAGTGATGAGACCGGGCACACCGCGACCCGGGTCGGCGCGAACGCGTGGAGTGTGTCGTGGCTTCCCGGCCCGCCGATCGCGCGGTGTCAGGCGGTCGCGGCGATCCAGTTGGCTCAGGCCGTTGTCCGTTTGCAGGAGCACCCCGACACGCACGCACAGCAGCGGCAGTTGTGGGCGCTGATCGATGAGTGCGCCGCCGCGCTGGAGATGCCGGGCGTGGACGCGGCAACCCTGGTGGCGCTCATGCCCTTCACCACCGAGGCCCGGGCGGTCGCGTGATGCGCCCGCCGGCGGATTGCGCGACCGACTCGACCGGCGTCGCGCCCAGATCTGTGAGAGAGGAGGTGATATGTGAATGGGGTTCTTCAACAAGTTGATCGGCGCGGGTGTGTTCTTCGGGACGATCTGGATCGCCACCCAGGTACAGGGCTCGATCGGCGAGACCAGCGAAAGCCACGACACCTCGGGTGGCGGCCCGTCCAGCGTCTCCGATATTCCCTCGAAGTACCTCGCCGCGTACAAGTCCGCGGCGGGCACCTGTTCGCACCTGGATTGGGCACTGTTGGCGGGGATCGGGAAGGTGGAGACCAACCACGGTCGCTCGCATCTTCCCGGGGTCTCCTCGGGCACGAACAGTGCCGGGGCGGCGGGTCCGATGCAGTTCCTCAAACCGACCTTCAACTCGGTGCGCAGCAAGCATTCTGATGTGGGTTCGGATATCTACGACCCCGACGATGCCGCGAAGGCCGCCGCGCACTACCTGTGCGACTCGGGCCTGGCCAGCGGTAACGAGTACAACGCGATCTACACCTACAACCACGCCGGATGGTATGTCGCGCAAGTCCGCTCAGCGGCAGCGGAATACCGGTCAGCCGCCTAGAAATCCGCGGCACACCAACCCCTTTTTCGTATTCCGAAACGGAGACACCCATGTCCACTTACGGACAACATCCGCACCCAATGGACCTGTCCAATGATGCGGCCCGGTCCATCACGAAAGCCGAGGAACTGATCGGCAAGGCCCGGGATTGCTACGCAGACGGGTTCCGGGATGGCACCTCACTGTTGGCCGCGCATGCCGGGGTTCAGGCCCAGATCGCCCAGGCCGAAGCCACCCGCGCCCTCGTCTCCGAGCTGCACGATCTACGGGTGGCGCTGCAGTCCCGTCACAACACCGCGGCGACGGTGAGCTTCGGGAAAACGTCAGCGGCCGAGCTGTTCGGGTGGGGCTCGCATGAGTGACCGGATCACCGTGAACCATCCCGCGATCGTCTCGCTGGCCTGCTACGCGGTGTCCTGCACCGAATGCCGTGAAGGCACCGAGGGATGGGACTGGCACTACCCGACGATCGCCGAACTGGTCGCCTCGCTGACCGGTGAAGGCTGGACGCTGACGCCCGACGAGGCGCTGTGTCCGGACTGCACCGCGAAACGCACCTGTGCCCGCGAAGGCCACGACTGGACCCCGTGGGGCTATCTCCAGGCGCAAGGGCCGTGGTTTCGGGTCTGCCAGCGCTGCCCGACCATCGACTACCACCGCACCACCTCGACCACCACCACGGCGGCCGAGTCTTCCATCCAGTAAATCCGCACCCGATTTTCTGTTCGGGTGCACGCATTTCCGCTAGTTCGCCATTAATCCGCATTTCTGTTCGCACTACACAACACCCTGTGGAGGGTATTTCAATGAAGTCCCTGATTCTGTGGATCCTGGCCATTGCCGCGCTGGTCATCGGTGTGAAAGCCGTGCAGATGCACGAGTTCCTGATCGCTGGCATCTTCGCCGCGGTCGCTGTGGTCATGGTCCTGTGCACCGGTAGCGCCAACGGCAAGAAGAAAAAGAAGAAGAGCAAGGCGTGACCCCGCTGCCCGCGGCCGGGCTGACGACATCAGCTCGGCCCGGCCGCGGGCACCTGGTCCCGAACCGTCGCCACCGAACACCCCGAAACCTCGATACCGCACCCCAATCCGCGGGTTCGGTGAAGGGAAAACCGTTTTCTGATGAACGATCACAGCGATTTGGCCGCGAAGATAGCTGAGCGGCTGTACATGCCGGTCTCCGAGGACGTGGAGAACGCTGTTCTCGGTGAAGTCGGCAAACTCCGTGCGCGACTGAGTCAGGCATCCGAGCGGGAAGCACGCCAGCAGGACCAGTTGCAGCGCCTCACGTTCCACCTGCTCAACGCTCACCCCGAAGCCTTTTCACACGAGTACGGCGGCAACGTGGCGGGTGCGGCGATCGCCACCTTGGACCGCCAGGGCGGCCAGATCCGCGATCTCGAACGCGAGATCGCCGATCTGCTGTTCCAGCGTTCCCGATGCGAATGCGGTAGCACCGCTCCCGCCCCCGCACGCCGGAACGCGTTTCCTTGCTACGACGAGGACTATCCCTCGATTGATCCGCCCACCCACCAAGATCTGATTGCCATGCTCGGGTGCCTGCAGATCACCAGACTTCAGCAGGCGTACCGCAACGGATGGCGTCCGACGTTCACCGAACCGTTCAGCAGCGATGAGCACGGTTATCGGGCCGAGTTCACCGTTCCGCCCGGGGTGATGCCCGCCGAAATCGTGGCACAGCAGCAGGAACTCGCCGACCTCTACGGCCTGGACTCCGGTCACATCGACCTCGGCGACGCGGCCCTGGACCTGAGCACCATGGCCACCGAAGCAGACGGAGTCGTGATCCGCATCCTGCACGAAAGGAGTAGCGCGTGAGTTGGGCATTGGAGTTGGCCGAGGCGCGGCGTAAGCAGCGGGCCGCGGATGCCGAGCAGGCCCGGTTGAACGCGGATGCCGCCTCGGTGCGGCGAGTGCGCGAGCAGGAGGCCACCGCGGCCCGCATCGCGCAGGAGAAGGCCGTCCGCGCGGAACTGGCCGAGAAGCGCCGGGCAGAGCGGGCCGCGCGGCGTGCGGCCCGCTGGCAGGCCCTACGCGCCTGGTTGGGTGCGCATCGGGTGGATCTGCTGATCTACCCGCTCGCGGTCGCCTCAGCGGTGCTGGCGGTTCCGGCGATGGCCGCCTACGGGATCGGGATCTACGGGGCAGGAACCGGCATCGTCCTGCCGGTCCTCTCGGAGCTGGGTATGTGGGCGTTCGCGCTCGCGGTGCAGTTGACCCGCCGCATGGATCCGGAACGCCCCGTGTGGGCGCTCCGGGCGGGTGTGGTGGTGTTCGCCGCATTGGGGTTCGTGCTGAACCTCGTGCACGGCTTGGCCACCGGGGTTTCGGCTGGGTTGGTGATGGGCACCGCGTCGATCGCCGGGGTGGTCGCGCATCAGCTGGTGACCGCGGGACCCCGCGCCACGGCCACCGAGCGTCGGGAGGCTCGGCACGCCGCCCGGTTGGCCCGCAAACAGGCGCGGGTGCGGCGGGCGGCGGTGGCGCAGTCGGTGACCGAGCTCGACGGGCAGGGCAGTGCGCGGGTGGTGTTCACCCCCGGCCACTACACCCTGACCCGGCCCAAACGGCGGGTGCGTCGTCGTCTGGTGCAGGCGGTCATTCAGCCCGCCCCCGAGGGCGCGGTGCCGGTCGGTCAGGTGCTCGCGCGCTTGTTCCTGGCCGAGGTCGCCCCGCCCGGCGAGGCCCCGAACACCGGGGACGGGACCGGGATCGGCGACGAGGCCGAAGCCTGGCTTGCGACCCACACCGACGCGAGCGGGTCGGGCGGGTCGGGTCCGGTGTCGACCCTCGACCCCACCGGCCCGACCGAACCATCCGACCGCGAGGGCGGGTCGGGGGCTGACCTGCACGAGTCGACCCCCGACCACCACCAGACCGGCAAGGGCGAGCGCGAGTCGGGGCGGGTGATCCCGTCGCCGTCGCGGCGCTCGATCGCCGATCTACGCCGGGAGCTGGCCGACGTGCTCGCCACCGATCCGGACTCGGTCGATGTGTCGTCGGCCGAGTCGATCCGGCACCGGTTGCGGTGCTCGGCCAAACGGGCTCGCCAGCTCCGAGACGAACAACAGGGAGGTAGTTCATGACGACCACCCCAGACACCACGAACACCAACCCGGACCGCGGGTCGGGTCAGGTTCCGGTACCACGCACCCCGCGGGCGGCGGCGGCGGCGGTGATTCCGCCGGAGACCGATGCCGAGCGGACGACACCGTTGTTCCTGCCGCTGCCCCCGGAGGACACCGGCCGGGTGCCGGGTACCGAGCTCGTCCCCGAACCCATCGAGGGCGAACTCGTGTCCCCGGCCGAGTCCGCGGAAATCGATCGACGGATGCGGGTGCGGCACGCGGTCGGGCGGGTGATCCCCCGGACCCCGGTGCGCGTGGACCCGGCCCGCGTCCGGGCGCAGGGCCGCACCGTGGCCCGACATGTCGGCTACACCCGCACCGGAGCGCAGGTCCTCGCCCAGCGGTGGGCCGATTCGCATGGCACGGCCCGGTTCGAACGACAGATGCGCGCGGCCGAAGCCGCGGGCGACACGGAACGCTTGGCCGAGTGGACCGAACGGGCCGAGAAAGCCAAGCGGGAGCGCCACGACCGGAAGCAGGCGTTGCGTCAGGACCCGTTTTTGCTGGTCAAACGCATCGGCGGGCTGGTGGCGGCCTTGCTTCTGGTGTTGGTGATCGCCGGGGTGCTGACCGCGGTGGCCTACGAGGACGTGTCCGCGTTCCTGGACCCGTTCACCGGGTTCCTGTGGCTGGTCCGGCAGGCCGCGACGATCATCGCCGCGGCGACCGTGCCGGTCCTCATCGGTGCCCCGATCGCCGCGCTGATCACGATGTGGGCACTCGGGCGCTCGCATGACCCGAACCCCCGCGCCCACCGCGGCGAGCTCGGTGTCCCCGAGGGATCGGGACGTGACGTTGTGCCGGATGAGGGCGCGATCATGTCCGCGCTGCGCAACCTGAACGTGTCCCAGCTCAACCGGAAGATCAAGGAAGGATGGCAGCCGCGCTGGCCCTCGCCGACCACCCGCGACGGGCACGGGTACCGCACTCAGTTGGAGCTTCCGCAAAGCGTGACGGTCGAGATGATCGTCAACCGCAAGGACGTGCTCGCTCACAACCTCGTGCGCCTGCCGGTGGAGGTGTGGCCGACCGAACCCAAGGACAAGCCGGGCGTGCTCGACTTGTGGGTCGCTGACCAGGGCGTTCTGACCGGCCCGGTCCCGGACTATCCGCTACTGCTCGAAGGGAGCTGCGACTACTTCAAAGGCGTTCCGGTCGGGATCGACCAACGCGGGGACGTGATCAAGGGCAAGCTCATGGCCTGCAACTACGGCATCGCCGGGACGATGGGATCGGGGAAAACTTCCCTGGTCATCAGTCTGCTCGCCGGGGCCAGCCTCGATCCGCTCGTGGAGATCGAGGTGTACGTGATGGCCTACAACGCCGACTACGACGCCTTCACGCCACGGTTGAACAAGCTGGTCAAAGGTGACGAGGACGAGCAGGTCAAGCAGGCCATGGATGCCCTGCGGAACCTGCGCGGGGAGGTCACCGAGCGCGGCAAGATCCTGTCCTCGCTCGGTGGTGAACTGAAACTGACCCGCGCGATCGCCGAACAGGACGCGCGGATGCGTCCGCGGGTGGTGGTCATCGATGAGTGCCAGGAGATGTTCCGGCACGAGCAGTTCGGCGAGGAGGCCAAAGAGCTGGCGATCAAGGTGATGATGAAGGCCCGCAAGGTCGGCATCACCCTGATCTTCGTCACCCCCGTGCCCAGCGCGAGCAGCTTGCCGCGGGATCTGGCGAAAACCACCTCTCACCAGGTGTGTTTCGCCATCGGTGACCATCAGGGCAACGATGCGATCCTCGGGACCGGTTCGCACAAGGCCGGGATCACCGCGACCACGCTGGTACCCGGCGAAGACATCGGTACCGCCATGGCCGCAGGGTTCGCCAAACGCCCCGGTCTGCTGCGTGCGTTCCACATCAAAAAGGACGCGAACATCGACCAGATCACCCCGATTATCGACCGCGCCCTCGCCGCCCGCGACCAGGCCGGAATCGACTCGGCCGGGCAGGCACAGGCACTCGAACCGGCCGACGAGCTCGACCCCGTCGCGGATATCGACGCCGTGCTCGCCGCGAACGTCGGCCGCGAAGGCCGCATGCGCACCCAGGAGGTGTTGACCGCGCTCGCGATCCGCAATGCCGAGGCCTACGGGTCGTGGACGTTCACCGATCTGGCTGCCGCGCTGCCGGAGGTGGCCAAGCCCTACAAGTCCCAGGGGCAGAAGGTCGTCGCCGCCGAACGCGTCCGCGAAGCCATCACCGAGCGTGACGAGGCCGAGGGTGCGGAAACCGAACCGGAGGAGTCCGAGACCTGAGGGACCGGCCGGGGATGCGGGGAGTTCTCCCCGACCCCATCCCCGGCCGGGGATCCCCCAGCCGACCAGCATCGGGGACCCCGGGGACCCGGGGGACCCGCACCCTCACAACCAGCAAAAACACCCCGAAAACCGGGGTTCGCAACGTGCTCGCCGGGGTCCCCGGACTCGCGAGCACGCCGATCCACCACACCCATTTCCAGTTACCGACAGTCACAATTTTGAGGTGTCATGACTAGCCAACCCACACCCCTGCACCCCCTCACCGATCCCGAGATTGCCGCCGAAGTGCGGGCGGTGACCCGTCCGAAGTTGAGCTTGCGGCGCATGACGCGCCTGTCCATGGCCGCCGATGCCGCCATCGGCATAGCCGCGGTCCTCGTTGCCGCGGTCGGGCTGTGCATCACCCTCGCCTTCCGCGCGGACCTGATGCCCGCCTACGCCCACGGCGGCCCCCGCGAATGGGTCTTCGCCTTCGTGCTCGGCCTCGTGCTGCTCATCATCGCGGGCCTGATCCACGACCGGGTGCGCGAGGAGTTCTACGCCGGACGCGAACCCGAACTGCCCGCCGATCGCTACTACGGCACCCGGATCGGGTGGGCCAACGTCCCGATCGCCCTGTTCACCACCCAACCCGTGTGGTCCCGGGTGGCCGCCGCGTGGCAGGCCAACGATTCCCACCAAGCCGGGCAGGTCCTCGCCGTCCTGGTCGCGCACCTGGTCCCCAGCATCGCCCTGATCGTGATCGCCTGGCTCGCCCCGCGGGTGATCACCGAATACCGCCTGTACCTGCACGACCAGCAATACGACGAAAACCCCGCCCCACAGAAGGACAAGCCGCACAGCGAAGCGGACACGCCGGGACTGCGTGAGGAAATCGACCGGCTCACCAGCGAGCGCGACCACCTCGCCCTCGAATGCGACGACCTCGCCGAACAACTCCTGACCGCCGAACGAGTCACCGAGCAGCAGGCCGAGGAAATCCAACGCCTACGCGGCGCACCTCGGGTCGAGTCGGGGTGGGACTGACCATGCCCACCACCAAAACCACCCGCACCTGCCGGGACTGCAGCGAGGAATTCCCCCGCGACGACACCGGCCTGTCGTGGTGCCCGGACTGCCGACCGTTCCACCCCGTCAAATGCCGCACCTGCAACGCACCCATCGACGCCAGCACCACCGATCGACTGTGTGCCTGCTGCCGCGACCAGAAACCCCTTTTCTAGCCCCACCGGAGTACATCGTGTGCCAATCCAGTGCAGAGGGCGGAAGACGCTGCCCGGGCTCGCATTCAGCCAAACACGCGCGCCTACGCAAGCGGCTCTCCCGCGCCCGCAACACCCACCGCGACGCCACCGCCCGCGGCGACCACGCCACCGCTGCAGCCGCCCAAGAACGCATCGACGCGACCCGCGCCGAACTCGACGCCCGCAAAACCACCCCCACCAACCAGGGACCGGACGTGACAAACCCCAAGCCACACAACGAAAACACCCATCACCCCACCAACAGCGGCGACGGCCAGAGCACCCCGGACCCGGGCGAATCGGCATCGTTCACCAGCCACCACGCCAGTGACCGTGACGGGCACGTCAGCACCTTCGCCACCACCGTGCACAACCCCGACCCCGGCATGCCCATCGCCACCGGCAACCAGAACCAGAACATCGTCATCAACATCGAGCCCGGAGCACCAGTACCCGACTGGGTACGAGCCCTCGAAAACCAGGCCCGCGAAGCCGACCGAGCCGCGCGGCGGGCCGCACAGCAGGCCAAAGAACAAGGACGCCAGGCCAAAGAGGACGGTCGCCGCGCTAAAGAGGAGGGGCGGCGCGCGAAGGAACAGGCGCGGCGGGCCAAGGAACAGGCCCGTGCTGAGCGCGAAAACCAACGCCAGGACGGCGCCCCCGGGCATCGCAGCATCGACGTTGCGCACGGCCCGCTGCACACCGGACAAGGCGACATCCACTTCCACACCAACCGCCCGGAGTAACCCATGACCCGCAACACCGACACCCCGCCCCCACCGGACTGGTACGACTGGGTCGCCGTCGAACGCACCCTGGCCGGTGAACCCGTGGGCCGCAAACTCACCAAGGCCGAACGCGCCGCTGTCATCGCGCACCACCGCAGCCACGGCAACGCCACCCGCCTCGCCCGCGCACTCCGGTGCAGCGGTGCCACCGCACGCCGTCACCTCACCACCACCTGAACCCGAGGGACCCCGTATGGCACGCAAACTGCTCGATATCGCCACCGGCCAGCCTGTCAAGGCCATCTCCAACGTCACGCGCTGCGGACTCGTCCGCGTGCGGTACCTGCACAGCAAGCAGGCCGACACCATCGACGCCCGCCGCCTCAAACCCATCCGCCGCTGAACACCCCCGCCCCACACAACCGAAGGGGCGCGCCGCCGCGGTGCGGTGGCGCGCCCCTTCGCCGCGAAAGGCCCCTGCTATGACCATCACGCCCAGCCTCACCGGCTCCGGTGAACTCGTCGCGCTCGACCCCGCCCGCGCGTTCCTCGGTGCCGTCCTGTGCCTCGACCACGGCCCCGCCCGGGAGGTGTTCACCGGGATGCGCCCCGACGACTTCACCGACCCCAAATGCGCCGCCACCGCAGGCCTGATCATCGGCCTGCTCGCCGACGACCAGCCACCCCAACCCGCCCTCGTGTGGGCCGCCGCCGAACACAACCTGAACCCGCACCAGCTCGAACGGTTCGGGGACTGGCTCATCGACACCTACCGGGCCGCGCCCCTCCCAGCCACCGCACGACACCTCAAAACCATCGTCCTCGGCCACGCCTGGCGGGCCGCCATCCGCGACTACGCCACCCGCCTCCTGCAGGCCACCGACCAGTCCCCGGATGACGTGCTCGCCGCGCTCTACGACGACCGCGACCGCATCACCGACTACGCCACCCGCCACACCACCGCGGCCACCCCAGCGACCCCGCACCCGCGGGTGGCCTGACCACCACTCACGAACAGGAAACCCGCTCACTCATGCGTATCCGCATCACCGGTACCGAAGCCGAGACCAGACACGCCGCCTCGCTGATCGCCGAACTGTTCCCCGTCCTGGAAACCAGCCGCTTCTACCCCAACCGCCAGAGCATCGACCTTGGCCGGGTGTACATGGAAATCCTCTCGGCCGACCGCCCGCCATCCGCGGGTGGCTACCCGCCATCACCGTGATGGCCCCGAATTTGTCCCGTCCCTGAGCGTCAACCCGTTGGAGGCACGCCATGTCCGCTGCCCGGCTCGCGCTCGTCCCCGAACAGCGCGCCGCCACCGAGGCCGCCGAGGTTGCCCGCGCCCGCGCGTGGTTGCCGCCCCGCGACGACACCATGTTCGATTGCTACCTCGGTGGAATCGTGGCCAACGTCGCCGATTCCACCGAGGCCGACCCCCTCGCCGTCATGGCCACCCTGCTCTGCGCCGCGGGGGTGTACCTCGGGCAAGGGCCGCACGTGCGCACCGGGGACGACCGTCAACCCGCGCTGGTGTGGCCCATGATCGTGGGCCGCACCAACTCCGGCCGCAAAGGCTCCTCGTACTCGACCGCCAAGGCGATCTTCCAGACCGCTGTTCCCGAGTTCTGGGGCGACAACGTGCGCACCGGCCTCACCTCCGGGGAGGGGCTGGCCGAACTGTTCAGCGAAACCCACCACGAAGCCACCGAGGACGGGACACCGCGCCGCGCGGGCGGCCTACCGCCCGGGGACTTCCGTCTGTTGGATCGTGAGGTCGAGTGGGGCGGGGTGATGGACAAAATGAAACGCGAGGGCAACAGCCTCTCCGCAACCCTGCGGGCCGCGTGGGAAGGCGGGGACCTGTCCACCATGGGCGTATCCGCCCGGGTCGCGCCGACCTCGCACATTGGGATCCTCGCGCACATCACGCCCGAGGAATTCCGCGCCAAGGTCTCCGCATCCGACATGGCAGGCGGCACCTACAACCGCTTCCTACCCCTCGCGGTCGCGCGCACACGGTTCCTGCCCAACGCACCCGGAATGGAGGACGAAACCCGCACCCAACTCGCCGCTTCCCTGCGCGACCGGCTCGACCACGGCACCACCTACGACCGCCTCGCGTTCACCGTCCCGGCCGCGCACCTCTGGCACGAGCTCTACATCGAATTCGGCACCGACCAAGACGACGACGGCGGCGTCATCAACCAGTTCGTGTCCCGCGCCGCCCCCAACTGCCTGCGCATCGCCACGATCTACGCCGTGCTCGACCAGGCCGACAAGATCGCGCCCGAACACCTCGCCGCCGCTGCCGCGCTCGTGCGCTACAGCATCGCCACCGCCCGCGCGATCTTCACCGACACCGAAACACCACGCCGCCTCGCCGCGTGGATCGCCGAAGCCGGAGAAGCGGGCCGCACCCGCGAACAGATCCGCTCCGAGTACTTCCAGCGCAACAAAACCGCCAGTGAAATCAGTTCCCTGCTCGACCAGCTCACGAACGGCGGATTCGTCACCGTCAGTAAACGAGCACCGGCCAGCGGGAAGGGCCGCCCCATCGAGATATTCACCGCCACCACCCCGGCACGCGGTTAACGCGAAAACGCGGAAACCCATCTGACCTGCACAAACATTCACCGACTTTTCGCGTACCTACGCGAAAAGTCCAGAAACAAAACACCAGGTCAGGGCACATACCGCGTAACCGCGTAAACCGCGTGCCACCAAGAACGGAGCCCCGCCATGCCACACCGCGCAAACTCCGGGTTCATCACAACCAGTAACTAGACCCGGCATCGCCGTACCAACCGCCGCACAACGGACCTGACACCGCGCACCGCCAACCACACCACCAATTCGCAGAGCACCGCGCCATGGGTCAGGCCAGGACGTGAGGAAATCGCATGTCTGCCCCTGACATCACCGAACTCGCAGCATCCCTTGCACGGCTCGCCGAACAACTGGCGAACCAGCCGAGTGAGCCACCGGCACCAGAACCGCCGCCGATGCCAGCACGAACGCTGCTCACTGTCGAGGAAGCCGCACACCAGCTCGGCATCGGCCGGACCAGCATGTACGACCTCGTCCGCAAGGGCGCGATCGAGTCCGTCCGAATCGGCAATCTCCGGCGCATCCCGACCGAGGCGATCACCGCCTACGTACAGCGCCTCACCGAACAGCAACAGCAGAACCAGGCCGCCGCCTGAGCAGGAAGGACACCATGCCCCGCAAGAAGAACCGCAGCGCCAAGCGGAACCCGAACGGCACCAGCTCGATCTACTACAGCGAATACGACGGACTGTGGCACGGCCGCGTCACAGTTGGGGTCAAGGACAACGGCAAGCCCGACCGCCGCCACGTCAAGCGGCACACCGAGCCCGAGGTCATCGACGCTGTACGCAAGCTCGAACGGGAACGCGATACGGGCAAGACTAGGAAACCTGGGCGCGCCATGACAGTTGAGCAGTGGCTTACGCACTGGGTCGAGAACATCGCCGCCCCGTCTGTCCGTCCCAACACGTTGGTCGGATACCGAGCAGCAGTCTATGGGCACCTCATCCCCGGAATCGGCGCCCACCGCCTCGACAAGTTACAGCCTGAACACCTCGAAAAGCTCTATTCAAAACTCGCCACCAAGAAAGGCAAGCACGGAAAGCTCCTGCGCCCTGCGACAATTCACCAGGCGCACCGCACAATTCGCACGGCGTTAAACGAAGCTGTCCGCAGGCGGCATATCGCAACCAATCCCGCCCAAATCGCGAAAGCACCTCGAATTCCCGACGAAGAAGTAATTCCATTCACCAAGGAAGAGGCTGGTCGGATTCAAAATGTCTGTGCCTCTCGAAGGAATGGCGTTCGGTTCGTCGTCGCGCTCACGCTCGGACTCCGGAAGGGAGAAGCACTCGGCCTGCAATGGCGGGATATCGACCTGAACGCGCGCGTCCTCATGGTTCGCCGGTCTATCCAGCCCGTGAGGTGGAAGCACGGTTGCCCGGCCGGGGAGCCGTGCGGACGACACCCCGGCCACTGTCCCCAGCGCTACGGGGGTGGCGCTCTCCCGCAAGAACTCAAGTCCCGTGCGGGAAAGCGCTCCATCGGGATCCCCGACCCCTTGGCCCGAGCTCTCAAGGAACACCACGCCGACCAGCGCCGCGAGCGGGAGCAGGCGGGGGAGTTGTGGCACGACGAGGGATGGGTGTTCGCGAGCCCAACGGGTAAGCCGATCCACCCTCGGACGGATCACTCCGAATGGAAGGCTGTACTCAAGGCGGCGAAGGTCCGAGACGCCCGGCTACACGATGCACGGCACACCGCCGCCACGATGCTGCTCGTCCTCGGTGTCCCGTCCCGTGCGGTGATGGACGTGATGGGCTGGTCCAACATCGCGCTCACGACGCGGTACCAGCACATCACGTCAGATCTGACCGAGGCGATCGCCGATCAGGTGGGCGGGTTCTTCTGGTCGGACGATCAAGCGGACAGCGACGATGAGGACCCGCCGGAAGCGGCCCCAGTGACCGCCTAAAAAGGTACATCTGAGACCCAAACTGAGACCCTGCGGGCGATACGCCGGACGAGCACAGCGCACCGGTTCGGCGTATCGCCTGGTCAGGGAGCGGAAGCGGGGGGATTCGAACCCCCGGTCGGTATCACCCGACGCTCGCTTTCAAGGCGAGTGCATTAGGCCGCTCTGCCACGCTTCCACTGGGGAGGGTACCGAACGAAAACCCGCCAGAACGGATACGGTCGGGGTATGTATGCGATCAGCGTTGGTGAACCGGGCGGACCCGAGGTCCTGGAATGGGCACAGACCCCGGACCCGGTCCCTGGCAATGGCGAGGTGCTCGTCGAGGTGGCGGCGAGCGCGGTGAACCGGGCGGATCTGTTGCAGCGCCAGGGTAATTACCCACCACCACCGGGAGCCTCGGAGATCATCGGGCTGGAGTGCTCCGGGGTGATCGCCGAGCTCGGCGCTGGCGTCGAGGGCTGGCAGGTCGGCGACCGGGTGTGCGCACTGCTCGCCGGGGGCGGGTACGCCGAGAAGGTCGCGGTGCCCGCCGGTCAGCTGCTCCCGGTCCCCGAAGGGGTCGACCTGGTCAGCGCGGCGGGACTGCCCGAGGTCGCGTACACCGTCTGGTCGATGGTGGCGCGCGCGGGCAAGCTGCGTGCGGGCGAGGTGTTCCTCGTGCACGGTGGCGCCGGTGGTATCGGCACCCACGCCATCCAGCTCGCCCGCGCACTCGGGGCCAGGGTGGCCTGCACCGCGGGCTCGGACGAACGGCTCACCCGGTGTGCCGAACTGGGCGCCGATATCACCATCAACTACCGCACCCAGTCGTTCACCGAGGTGCTGCGCGAGGCCACCGAGGGTCACGGCGCCGACGTCATCCTGGACAACATGGGCGCGAAGTACCTCGGGGACAACCTGTCCGCGCTCGCCACCGACGGCCGGCTGCTGATCATCGGCATGCAGGGCGGGCGCCTCGGCGAACTCGACATCGCCAAGCTGCTCGGCAAGCGCGGCACCGTGCACGCAGCCGGACTGCGTGGACGATCGCTGGCCGACAAGGCCGAGCTCACCCATGAGCTGCTGGAACACCTCTGGCCGCTGATCGCGCAGGGTTCGGTGCGCCCGATCATCGAGGAGGTCGTGCCCATGGCCGAGGCCGGTCGCGCACACCGCATGCTCGAAGAGGGCTCCGCCTTCGGCAAGCTCGTCCTCGCCACCTGAGAACCTGCACCATACAACTAACCCTGCAACCCTCTGACCAGCAAAAACAACCCCCTCGTGAGTGGAAATGTTGGTTAGAACCAACACAATCACGCACAACCGATTCCGTGCGAAGATCGGCGGCATGACTGGCGGTGTGGTTGTGGTCGGAGCTGGGCTTGCCGGGGTGCACACGGTGAAGGCGCTGCGTGATCGGGGCTTCACGGGTCCGATCACGGTGCTCGGGGAGGAACCGCACGCGCCCTATGACCGGCCACCCCTGACCAAGCAGTTCCTCGCGGGCGAGGTGGACGATACGACGCTGCCGGAGCTGGATGCGCGGTTGTGCACCGGCCGCGCGGCGACGGGGCTCGGGGACGGCGAGGTACGCACCACGGACGGCGCGCTCGCCTACGATCACCTGGTCATCGCGACCGGGGCGAAGCCGCGCACGCTGCCTGCCGAGGACGGTGCCGCGGTGTTCACCATCCGCACCGTGGACGATGCCCGCGCGCTGCGCTCCCGGCTGACCGAGGGGCACCGTCTCGTCGTGGTGGGGGCGGGCTGGATCGGCGCCGAGGTCGCGGGCACCGCGGCCGCGCTCGGTTGCCGGGTCGAGGTGCTCGAGGCCGCTTCGACGGTGCTGCCCAGCTGTGGTTTCGGCGAACTGGCCGCGGCGTTCGAGCCCTGGTACGCGGAGGCCGGGGTCCGGCTCCGGCTCGACACCAAGGTCCGCGGGATCGGCGCGGATGCCGTGGAACTCGAGGACGGCACCCGCATACCGGCGGACACCGTGGTCGTCGGCATCGGTGTCACCCCGAACACCGGCTGGCTGGAGCAGAGCCCGATCGACCGCGATGCGCGTGGGGCGATCGAGGTGGACGCACGGCTGCGCACGAATCTTCCGCAGGTGTACGCGACCGGGGACTGCGCCGCGTACTCCTCCCGCCGCTACGGCGGCCCGCTGCTGCTCGAACACTGGACACACGCCCAGGCCTCGCCGCGCGCCATCGCGGAGAACATCCTCGGCGGCGAGACCGAGTACGACGATGTGCCCTATTTCTGGTCCCGGCAGTTCGGCCGCATGGTGCAGTACCTCGGCAGGCATTCCGCCGAGGACACCCTGGTGCTGCGCGGTGATCCGGCAGGCGAGAAGTGGTCGGCGTGCTGGCTGCGCGACGGTGCGCTGACCGCGGTGCTCGCCGCGAAGCTGCCCAAGGAGATCGTGCAGGCCCGCATGCTGTTCGCCAAGGAACACACCATGGACGCGGACCTCCTCGCCGATCCGGAGCGCAAGCTCAGCGAGTGCGTGCGCGCATAAGGCCGACAGCCACCGCAGTGCCCAGCACCAGCACGCACACCGCGGTGAACGCGAGGCGCAACCCGCCGAGCGAGGATCCCGCGGACCCGTCGAACACCGCGAAGAACACGCTGCCGAGCACCGCGACGCCGAGTGTCCCGCCGAACTGCTGCACCGCGTTGAGCAGACCTGCCGCCGAGCCGTTCTCCTGCGGACGCACCCTCGCCAGCGCGGAACTGAAGAACGAGGCGGTGAACAGGCCGATCCCGAACCCGGCGATGCCCAGTCCGGTCAGCAGTACCGCGGGCACGGTCAGCGCCAGCACGACCCCGGCACCGAGCACG
This sequence comes from Sciscionella sediminilitoris, assembly GCF_000737195.2. Lineage (GTDB taxonomy): Bacteria > Actinomycetota > Actinomycetes > Mycobacteriales > Pseudonocardiaceae > Sciscionella > Sciscionella sediminilitoris. The sequence continues at coordinate 1,215 of NZ_JALM01000104.1, read as the reverse complement.
AGCAGCCCGGCGAACATGATCCGCTCCCCGTAGCGAACGACCAGCCGGCCCGCGAGCAGCGAGGCCGCCCCCATCGCGAGCGACCAGGGCAGCAGGCTCAGCCCGGAGGTCAGCGAACCCGCGTGCTCGCCGAGTTGCAGGTGCAGCACGATCACCTGGATCAATCCCTGCATGGCCGCGAAGAACAGCGTCGAACCGAGCAGCGCGGCCGGAAACCGCCGGTTCTCGAACAGACTCGGCTCGACCAGCGGGGCGTGACGATTGCGTTGGCTCGCCGCGAATCCGAGCAGCACGAGCACCCCGGGCCCGAGCAGCACCCAGTCCGTTCCCTCGATCAGCGGGTAGATCAGCAGCCCGGATCCGACCGTCACCAGCGCGGTGCCGAGCAGGTCGAGCCGGGGCCGGTGCGGCGCCCGGTCCTCAGGAAGCAAACGAGAACACGCGAGCACCGCGAGCCCGAACGGGATGTTCACCAGGAACACCGCGCGCCAGCCGGTACCGAACAGGTTCGCACTGGTCAGCACCCCGCCCAGGATCGGGCCGCACACCGCGGACAGCGCCATCACCGGTCCGATCGCGCCGAACGCCCTGCCCAGTTCCGGGCCCGCGTACATGGCCTTGATCAGCCCGATCGTCTGCGGAATCACCAACGCCGCACCCGCGCCCTGTACGGCACGCGCGGCGATCAGCATGCCCGGGGTGACCGCGAGCGCACAGACCAGCGAGGCGAGCACGAAACCGGCGACACCGATCCGGAAGATCCGCCTGCGGCCCGCGATATCGCCGAGGCGTCCGCCGGTGATCAGCAGCACCGCGAAGGCGAGCGTGTACGCGGCGCTGAACCACTGGATATCGCCGGGATCGCCGCGCAGTCCGGTGCGCATGGCCGGGGCCGCGACTTGCACGATCGTGGTGTCCAGCAGGTTCATCGCCTCCGCGAGCAGCAGCGTGGCGAGCGCTGCCGCCCGGGTCCGGGGCGCTGCGGTGGTTGTCATGCGGCCGACGCTAGGCAGCGGTGGAGTGATCGGCACGCAATCAGCGATCAGGTCGGCATACTATTCCAGCAGAGCCGTCTCACTGAAGGATTTTCACATGCTCGATCCGGTCGACTCGGCCCTCGTGCACGCCCTGCGGATCGACGGGCGGGCCAGCTACGCGCGGATCGGCGAGGTACTCGGCGTCTCCACGCAGACCGTGGCCCGCCCGTCGATCCGC
>NZ_JALM01000103.1 GCF_000737195.2 Sciscionella sediminilitoris | reverse complement strand
GCGACGGCGGCCGCCGTCGCGGAACCGCTCCCCGCGTCCGCGGTCCGGATCATCAACGAGCGCAGCGTTCAGGGGCGGGCCGCGGCCGTCCTGACCCCCGAGGGGCAGCGGCAATGGCGGCTCGGCCCGGGTTCCCGGGTGGAAGACGCCCTCAGCGTGATCGCCGCCGACGCGGTCAGCATCATCGCGGGCGAACGAGACGGGAAGCTGGCCCTGTGTGCCTCACCGACCTGTCAGGCCGCCTTCTTCGACACCAGTCAGAGCCGCACCCGCAGATGGTGCGATATGAACACCTGCGGGAACCGGCAGAAGAAAGCGCGCTTCAATGCCAACCGCAAGAACTCCGGATCGGCGAAGTGATCGCCATAGCCGGTGCCGCGCGCGCTCGACCCTACCGTAAAAACGGGGCCGAAGGAGTGAACACCAAACGAAAACGATTCCTTTGGTTTGCGATATCCGTATGTTATCGATCCGATTAGCGGTCCCTTGACTTGCCGGTTTGCCGTAACTAGCTTCAAGTTTTCAGCTTTCAGAAAGGTAGATTGCAGACATAATCTGAATAGTTCAAGTATTGCTGACTCCGGTTGAACCTGGGGGACCGTTGCTGCAGATCGTGCTTACTGTCGATGACCTCGTCCGAACACGCATCATCGCCACCGCGGGGCCGAAGGTGGAGGCCGCGCTGGCCGTCGATCTGCTCGACGGCAACACCGCGGGACCGTTCGGCGAGTGGAGACAGCGGGTCCGCAACAGATTCGGCCACGACGGCAACGGCCTCGGGCTGTTGTTCAATTCGCGGCACTGCGAGCCGGAGCTGCGCTGGCAACAGGGGATGCACGCAGCCGACCCGGGACTCGGTCTCACCGGCGAGCAACGACGGTTCGCCGCGGAACTCAACGAGTTCACGCAGCTGATGATCACACCGTACTGGAGCGGCATCCTCGCACACCTCGAGTCGCGCCGCGGTGTCCTCGGCCGGGTGCTCGCCGCTGGGGGCGTGGAACGGCTGCTGGCCACCCTGCATCCGCAGATTCACTGGGAGCCCCCGGTGATCCGGATCCAGGCCCCCGGTCCGGACCGCATCGTGTATGCGAACGGGCGCAGCGTGGTGTTGTGCCCTTCCACGTTCCTCTGTACCAGGCCCGCGGCGTGTATCGAGCCTTCCGGGGAAGGGGATCCGCTGGTACTGCTGTTCTCCGCGCCGCCGGACCAGGAGGTGGCCAAGGCGATCTGGGGCGGAGCCAGCTACCGCGCGGAGAGTTCGCTTTCCGCGCTACTGGGTCGTACCCGCGCCTCCGTGCTGCGGCACCTGGTGGACAGCAGCACTACCACCGAACTGGCCAACCGGCTGGGCATCTCGGTCGCCGCGGCCAGCCAGCACGCCTCGGTGTTGCGCAGCGCGGGGCTGATCACCACACGGCGCAACCGCAATTCGGTGATGCACACGGTAACCGCCCTCGGTGTGCACCTGCTGGGCTACCGGGAGGTCGCTGCCATCCCGCACCAGATGGCCCCGGCCGCCGAGGGATTCGCCGCGCTCGAGGGGTGAACCGCACCCTCGGGCAGCGGCGATGTCCTCGTCACCGGGAAACTGAAACGCCCTTGCGTCGCCCCGTTTCATTCCCGCCTTAAGCATGGTGACCAGGCACCGGCGGTTCGGTTAGCGTCAGAAACGATGCCGCACCGAACGCTTCGAGATCGCAGGCGATGTTGAACGGAAAGGATTCGCTATGAGCACCAACCCCTTCGAAGACCCGGACGGTCGCTACCTGGTGCTGATCAACGACGAGCTCCAGTACTCGCTCTGGCCGTCCTTCGTGGAGGTCCCGGACGGCTGGAAGGTCGTCCTGGAGGAGACCGATCGCCAGTCGGCGCTCGACTACATCGAAGAGAACTGGACGGACATGCGGCCGAAGTCCCTCGCCGACGCGATGGACGGTGCCGATTGATCCGGGGTGCGTGGAAGGAACCCTTGTGCTAAAACGAATCACCGTAGTGCTGGTGGTGGCCGCGCTCGCCTTGGTTCCCGGCCTGAGCGCGGCCACGACGGCGCGGGATTCCCCGTCCTCCGGTGCCCGTGCCACACTGGCATACACCGAGCACGGCGTCCCGCACATCGAGGCTCGCAACTTCACCGATCTCGGCTACGGTTACGGTTTCGCCGAGGCCAAGGACAATCTCTGTACGCTGGCCGAGGTGTACCTCACGGTGCGCGGCGACCGGTCCCGCTATCTCGGCGCGTCCGGCCCGGCGGATACCTCGCTGGCGAACGCCGATACCAACCTCAGCAGCGACACGTACTTCCGCTACCTCTCGGCCACGGGCGCGGTGCGGCGATCGCTGGCGGCCGGGGCACCGGCCGGTCCACGCCCCGAAGTTCGCCAGCTCGTGCACGGATTCGCGCAGGGATATAACAAGTATCTGGCCGGCGGGCGAGTCACGGACCCGGCATGCAAGGGCAAGCCGTGGCTTCGGCCGATCAGCGATCTCGATGTGTACACCCACGCCTATGCGCTGGCCGTCGTCACCGGGTCCGGAGCCGCCGCCGAGGGGATGATCGGCGCGGCCCCACCGTCCGGTGCCGTCGAGTCCGCGGTGCCCAGTGCGGGGAAGTTGGTCGCCGCGGCGCGCGCCCGGGCCGCCGAACACGATCTGGGCAGCAATGCGATCGCGGCGGGCAGTGGCGGCACCAAGCCGGGAGTGCGCAGTGCGCTACTGGGGAATCCGCACTACCCGTGGCGCGGTCCGCGCCGGTTCTGGCAGGCACAGCTGACCATCCCCGGTAAATTCAACGCCAGTGGCGCCAGCCTGCTCGGCATGCCGATCGTGATGATCGGGCACAACGCCGAGGTGGCCTGGAGCCATACGGTCTCCACGGCGACAACGTTCGGCCTGTTCCAGAACCCCACCGTGCCCGGTGACCCGACGAGCTATCTGGTGGACGGCAAACCGGAAAAGATGACGACGACCAGGATCAGTGTGCCGCTCGCCGGCGGAGCACCGGTCACCAAGACGATCTACGGAACCCGCTATGGTCCGGTGATCACCAGCGGTCCGTCAGGTGTCCCGTTGCCTTGGAGCGGAAACGTGTTCTCGTTGCGCGACGCGAATCAGGGCAACCTGCGGCTGCTCAACACCTGGTTCGGCCTCGATACCGCGCGGAGCACCGATGGCGTGCGCGGCACCCTCGCCGGAACTCAGGGCGTGCCATGGGTGAACACCCTCGCGGTGGACCGGCGTGGCCGCGCCTTGTTCGCCGATATCCAGGCTGCCCCCGGAGTCACCGAGGAGTACGTGGACCGATGCGGTACCGCGATGGGCAAGCAGACCTATCGGGCCGCCGGTCTGTCCATTGTGGATGGCTCCCGCGGCGACTGCTCCTGGCGCACCGATCCGGACTCGGCCGCACCGGGGCTACTCGGCCCGTCCCGGCAGCCACAGCGCGACCGTGCGGACTTCGTCACCAACTCCAACGACTCCGCTTGGCTGGCCAACCCCGCGCAGCCGATCACCGGCTACCCGCGCACCATGGGCAGCATCGGGACCGCGCCGTCACTGCGCACCCAACAGGGCATCCTGTCCGCTCAACGGCGCCTCTCCGGCGTTGATGGCTTGCCCGGTAAGGGATTCGATGCCGCGAGCATGCGGTCGATCCTGTTCTCGGACGCCAGCCGCGCCGCGGAGCTCGCCGCCGAGGACACGGCCAGGATGTGCGCGGCGTTCCCCGGCGGAATCGCCCCATCGAGTACCGGCCCGGCCGACGTCGCACCCTACTGCGGCGCACTGTCCACCTGGGACGGACGGTTCACCGTCCACAGCAAGGGATCCCTGTTGTTCCAGCGTTTCGTGCAAGGCCTCGGCGGTGTCCGTGACCTGTGGAAGGTTCCGTTCGACCTACGCGACCCGGTCCACACGCCGAACTCGCTGAACACCGCGAATCCCGAGGTCCAGAAGGCGTTCGGCACCGCGGTCGCCGAGCTGCGTGCTGCGGGCATCGCGCCGGATGCCGGTCTTGGCCAGTACCAGGCGGTGCCCCGCAACGGCGAGACCATCCCGATCCACGGTGCCCCGCACCAGACCGGCGTACTGAACGTGATCACCCCGGTCTGGGATCCCCGTCGCGGCAACACCGAGGTGACGAGCGGTTCCAGCTTCATCCAGTCGATCCAGTTCACCGCGGCGGGGCCGAGCGGATCCACGCTGCTGACCTACGCGCAGTCGGCCGACCCCGGCTCACCACATTTCAGTGACCAGACCCGGCTGTTCTCCGCCGGACGATGGGTACCGGACCGGTTCACGCGGTCCCAGATCCTCGCCTCGCCCGCGCTGCGGGTCATCGCCCTGCGCTGAGCCATGGAACGGAGCATCTCATGCCGATCCTGAATGTCAACGGAATCCGGCTGCACTATCAGGTGCACGGCTCCGGCGATCCGGTCGTGTTGCTGATGGGCAGCGGCAGCACGGCGCAGAGCTGGCGTATGCACCAGGTTCCGGCGCTCAACGCGGCGGGGTTCCAGGCCGTTCTGGTGGACAACCGGGGGATTCCGCCCACCGACGAATGTTCCAGCGGGTTCACCATCGAGGACATGCTCGGCGATGTCATCGGATTGATCGAGAGCCTCGGGATCGGGCCGGCCCGGATCATCGGCACCTCCATGGGTGCCTACCTGGCACAGGAACTCTGCCTGGCCCGTCCCGGCCTCGTGCGCCAGGCCGTGCTGATGGCCAGCCGCGCGCGCAGCGATGCCGCCCGTGCGGCTTTGGCGCGTGGCGAACGGGAACTGGCGGAGAGCGGGGTTGCCGTTCCGAGTGGCTACGCCGCCATCGTGCGTGCCTTGCAGATGCTGTCCCCGAGCTCACTCGACGACGAACGGTCCATCGTCGACTGGCTGGATCTGTTCGAACTCGGAAACGGCGCTACGAAACAGGGCCTGCTGGCTCAGCTGAAGCTCGAACCCATGCCCGACCGGCGGGACGCCTACCGGCACATTGCCGTGCCCTGCCACGTGATCTCCTTCGCCGATGACCTGATCACCCCGCCTCGAGCCGGTCGTGAACTCGCCGCGCTCATCCCCGGTTCCTCCTTCGAACTCGTCCCGGAGGCAGGTCACTACGGCTACTTGGAAAGCCCGGAAATGGTGAACAAGAGCATCATCGAATTCTTCCATTCCTCTTGAATCCGGTGTGCCATCCCGGGGGACTTTCAGGAAATCCGAGCGGCCGGGTTGGCTCAGGTGCACACGCCGAGAATCCGGTCCTGGCCGCCCCTGCACACCCATTCCGGCAGTGCCCGATGGCCGCCTCGCTGCTCCTGACCGCCGTGCTGCCCGGCGCGGCCGTCGGGCCCGGACTCGGCAGGCCGGTCGTCGGCGACCGAGGATGAACGCGCGGCGCTGAGACCGTCGCTGCACAGCAGAGCGGCGCCGAGCGGAGTCAGGGTGTGCCACACCGTATTGCGGTTGCGGCGCTTGGTGATCAGACCCGCTTGGCGCAGGACGTCCGAGTGCTGGCTCACCCCTGCGGACGAAATGCCGAGCCGGTCGGCCAGTGCGGTGTTGGTGCCACAGGTTCCGTCCTGGATGGCGTTGAGCAGGGCGGCGCGAGTCCGGCCGATCAGTGCCGACAGTTGCTGACCGTTCAGCGCCCCGGGTCCCCAGGGGATGCCCGCGCGGCCCGGCTCGACCGGTGCGGACACGACCAGGACCGGTGGGTGCGGGGAACCGGCATAGGCCCCGAGCAGGACGGCGGGGCGCTTGCTGAGGAAAACCGAGGAAACGAGCAATAGCCCGCGGCCCGCGAGCCGGTAGATGCCGGAGTCGTCGTCCGGGATTTCCAGGTGCCCGGACCGCCATGTGAGCCTGGAGTCCAGTGTGGACATCAGCCGGTCGACCCCACCGGAGGCCAGCAGCCTGCTCCGGGCATCGAAATCGATCTGGAGGTGGTTGCGAATCTCCGGCCAGTGCGGCGCGATCGCGGTGTCCCGGTAAGCGTTCACGATCCGATGAGCCCGGCGCTGGGTCATATTGGCCGATGCCGGCCAGCGCGGCAGCTCGGGTGATCGCCTGCCATCCTCGGGGCAGGTGAGCAACCGCACCAGGTCCGGGACCGGGCGCAGGGTGGCGACCAGCTCCGATATGGCGGCCATCTGTTGCCCCGGCACGGCGCGCGCTCCGTCCCGCCACCGCGCCGGACGCGAGTTGCGGCCCGCGTCCAGGTGTTCCAGCGCGAATATCGCCTCGACCTTGCTCCCTAGTGTCGGCGCCAGGCGAACTCGCGTCAGATCGGTCGTCTCGAAGCAAATTCGGCTCACGTTCCCGCCCTCCCCGTCTCGCCGGACAGCACCCGGTGGCAGAAATACTCGCCGGAAACCGGGCCCCAGCAGCCGGCTCAAAATGGAACTAATCGGTAGGATATGTGACAAACGACCATCGAAAAATACCCCGGATTGGGTGAAAACTCAACATATCCCCCAAGTGCGGGCGACTGGTCACCGACCGTGCCCCGACGGTGCGGGATGTGTAGCAGCGCATCGATACGTTCCGTGCGCGGATGTGTCGTTCTTCTCGGGCGCGGGTGTGATCGTCGACAGTCCAATGTGGACACCAGTGTTTTCGGCTGGGGTGAAAGAGGATGTGCGGCAGGGGCAGCCTTGACAGGGTGAATGGTGCCAGCACCGTCGCCGAATACTGGAGGCATCGAAATGGCTGACCGGGTCGGGTTGTGGTTTTTCGGCGCCCGTGGATCCGTTGCCGTGACAGCGATCTGCGGCCTTGCCGCGGTGCGCAAGGGTTTGTACCCCGCTACCGGTTGTGTCACCGAAACCCTCGACCTGCCGGAGTGCTTCCCGAATTGGTCACAGCTCGTGGTGGGCGGTCATGACGTGGTCGATGTCCCGCTCGTCAAGCGCGCCGAGTTGCTGGCGGCGGACGGGCTGCTCCCGAATGATGCGGTCCGCGCGGTGGGTGATGAGCTCGAAGCCGTCGAGAAAGAGCTCCGCACCGGCTATCAACGGGGTGCACAGGAGCAGGGCACGGCGGCCGACCGGATCGGCGGGGAGATCGCCGAGTTCCGTGATCGGCATCGGCTGGACAGGGTCGTCGTGGTGAACGTGACGAGCACGGAGCCCCCGGTGCCCGATCAGCCGGAGCACCACGACCTGACGGCATTGGAGCGCACGCTCGGCGAGGGCCGGGATGTGCTGCCGGTTACCGCGCTGGGGTGTTACGCCTCGCTGCGGGCGGGCTGTGGCTATGTGGAGTTCACCCCGTCGCCGGGTATCCGGTACCCGGCACTCGCCGAGCTGGCCTTGCGGCAGCGAGTTCCTTATGCGGGTGCCGATGCCAAGACGGGGCAGACGTTGCTGCGATCGGTGCTGGCGCCCATGTTCGCGGCCCGCGCCTTGCCGGTCCGATCGTGGTCCGGGACGAATCTGCTCGGCGGGGGAGACGGCGCAAATCTGGGTGATGCCGAACGTGCTGCCGGGAAACTCGCCTCCAAGGGCCAGGTGCTGGAGTCGCTGCTGGGTGCCGATATCCCGGCTCCGCTGCATATCGACAATGTCGCGGAACTGGGCGAGCGCAAGGTCAGTTGGGACTACATCTCGTTCGAGGGGTTCCTCGGCGCCCGGATGAACCTGCAACTGTCCTGGGACGGCTACGATTCCGCGCTGGCCGCACCGCTGGTTCTCGACCTCGCCCGGTTGGTGGCGGGAGCGCAGGCGCGCGGGGAAAGCGGGCCATTGGGCGCGTTGGGGTTCTATTTCAAGGAACCGGTCGGCAGCGCCGAGCTCCGGCTGGCCCAGCAGGCCGAGCAGTTGCGGTGGTGGGCGACCTCGTGACTGCGGCATGGTTACGTCTGCTCCGGGCGCCCGCGGCGTTGACAGCGCTCGGTGACACGGTCGCGGGCGCCGCGGCGGGCGGTAGGCCACTGCGCGGCCGAAGGTTGTTGCTGCCGTTGGCTTCCGCGTCGTTCTACTGGTCCGGCATGGTTTTCAACGACTGGGCGGACCGGAGGGTGGACGCGGTGGAGCGGCCGGAGCGGCCCATCCCCTCAGGAGAGATCCGGCCCGCGGCTGCGCTGGCCGCGGCCGGGGGACTCGCCGGTGCGGGGATGGTGTTCGCGGCGATCGGCGGAGGTCGGGCCGCGGTTCCGGTCGCCGCGGCCCTGACCGGCGCGATCGCTTGCTATGACGGTTATGCGAAGCGCACCGCCGCGGGACCGGCGACGATGGCCCTGTGCCGGGGGCTGGATGTGTTGCTCGGTGCGCCCGGCGCGCCCGCGGCCCGTGCCGCGACGGTGCTGGCGGTGCACACGGTGGGGGTCACCGTGCTTTCCCGCGGCGAGGTGCACGGTGCCGGGCCTGGGGCGTGCGCGCTGGCGTTGACCGCGACCGCGATCTGTGCGGCGAGCGGTGGATCGGCGGGCATGCCGTGGCGGATCGGTTATGCGGCAACGGTCGGGCATGCCCAGCTGCGGGCCGCGCGGGACCGTGGCGCGAATGCGGTTCGCAGGGCGACAGCGGCGGGCATCCACGGCATGATTCCCCTGCAGGCCACCTTGGTAGCCGCCGGCGGGGCACAGCGGAGGGCGGCGATGGTGGCTGCCGCATATCCGGTCGCCCGGTTGCTGGCCAGGAAGGCGAGTCCGACATGACCTACGCGCTCGGTTACAACACGAACGGGTTCGCCGGTCATCGGCTGGAGGACGCGCTGCGGCTGCTGGCCGACACCGGATACTCGGCAGTGGCCATCACGCTCGACCATCATCATCTTGATCCGCTCGCCACCGATATTCCGGCCCGAACGGACCGGGTCGCCGCCCTGCTGGACGAACTGGGACTGCGCCGCGTGGTGGAGACCGGAGCCCGGTATCTTCTGGACCCCCGCGACAAGCACGAGCCCACCCTGGTGAGCCAGGCTGCGGAACCGCGGATGGAGCTGACCAGGAGCGCGGTACGGGTGGCGGAGCGGCTCGGCGCGGAATGTGTCTCGCTGTGGTCGGGGACCGTTCCCCGGGATGTGCCGGAAACCGTGGCCTGGCAACGGCTTCGGGATCGATTGCCGCCGCTGGTGGAGTACGCGGGCGCGCGGGGCATGCGATTGGGGTTCGAACCGGAGCCGGGCATGGCGGTGGACACCTTGCCCGCGTTGTTCCGGCTGCGGGCCGAGCTGGGGCATCCGGAGGCCCTCGGGATCACCCTGGATGTCGGGCACTGTGTCGCCGTCGAGGACCGGTCGGCCGCCGATTGTGTGCGGGCCGCAGCGCCGTGGCTGGTGAACGTGCAACTCGACGATATGCGTGCGGGCGTGCACGAGCATCTGCCGTTCGGGGAGGGGGAGCTTGATCTGCCCGCGACGCTGGCCGCCCTGGACGAGGTCGGGTACCGGGGCGTCGCCGCCGTGGAATTGCCCCGGCACAGTCACGCGGCCCCTGTGCTGGCCGCCGCCTCCCTGCGCGCGCTGAACGCCGCTGCCACGGCGGTGGTGTGAGATGTGGCTGGAAGGAGCCGAGGAACGGATCCGGCAGTGCCCCTCCGCGGTGCACACGCTGTTCCCCGCGGTGGGCCGGATGGTGGGACGTGCCGCCCTGTACCCGCAACTGGACCGGGACGGCCTGGTGTACGGCAGCGTGGAGGACAGGGCGCGCTGTCAATTGCTGGTGGTACTCGCGGACTCGTGTGCCCCGGCACGGTTGCCCGCGATGGTCGGCGAGTTGTATCGGCACGGTGATGATGCGGAACGGCGCGGTGTACTGCGCGGCCTGCCGCTGTTGCCGCGATCCTGTGCCGAAACCGGGGTTTCGCTGGTGCGCGATGCGTTGCGCAGCAACGACACCAGGCTGGTCGCGGTGGCGATGGGGCGGTTCGCCGCGGAGCACCTCGGGCAGCACGAGTGGCGGCACGGTGTGTTGAAAGTGCTGTTCATGGGCATTCCGGTGCGCGCGGTTGCCGGACTGCGCACCAAGATGGACGCCGAGCTGTCGCGCATGGTCGAGGATTTCGCCGAGGAACGCCGGGCCGCGGGCCGCCCGCCGGGCGCGGATGCCGAGTACCTGCTGACGTTGGGAGCACAGTGTTGAGGATCTTCGACCCCCATATCCATATGACCTCCCGCACCACCGACGACTACGAGAACATGCACGCGGTGGGTGTGCGGGGCCTGGTGGAGCCGGCGTTCTGGCTGGGCCAGCCCCGTACCGGGGTGGGTTCGTTCGTGGACTACTTCGACGGGCTGATCGGCTGGGAACGTTTTCGTGCCAGGCAGTTCGGCATCCGGCACCACTGCACGATCGCGTTGAATCCCAAGGAGGCCAACGATCCTCGCTGTGTCGAGGTGCTGGACGTGCTCCCGAGATACCTGGCCAAGGACGGCGTGGTCGCGGTCGGCGAGGTCGGCTACGACTCGATGACCCCGGAAGAGGATTTCGCGCTGCAACGCCAGCTCGAACTGGCGCTCGAATTCGAACTCCCCGTGCTGGTGCACACCCCGCACCGGGACAAGCTGGCCGGTACCCGGCGCGCCCTGGACGTGCTGGCCGAATCGGGAGTGTCGCCGCAATACGCGCTGATCGATCACCTGAACGAGACGACCGTGGACCTGGTCGCGGACAGCGGCTGCTGGATGGGTTTCTCGATCTACCCGGACACCAAGATGGACGAGCATCGCATGGTCCGGGTGTTGCGGGAGTACGGCACCGAACGCGTGCTGGTCAACTCGGCGGCGGACTGGGGCCGCTCGGATCCGCTGAAGACCTACCGGGTGGCGCTCGCGATGCTGGACGCCGGGTTCACCGAATGCGATGTGGATACGGTGCTGTGGCGCAACCCCGTCGACTTCTACGGCCAGTCCGGCAGGCTGAATCCCGAGCCGTTCCCCGAGCCGCCGGAGGAAACCACCGTGTTCGAGGGAAATTCGGTGCTGCGAGGGGAACGACCGTGAGCAAGCTCTGCTACTGCACCAATGTGCACCCGGCCGAGGACCTGCCCGGGATACTGGAGCAGCTGGACCGGTATTCGCTTCCGGTGCGCCACCAGCTCGGCGCCGACCGGCTGGGACTGGGACTGTGGCTGGCCGCCGGAGTGGCCGAGGGGCTGGCCGCGGATCCGGCGGCGGTGCGCCGATTTCGCGGTGAGCTGGACGCGCGCGGGCTGGATGTGCTGACGCTGAACGCATTCCCGTACGGCGGTTTCCACCGGGAACGCGTCCGGCACGATGTCTACCGGCCGGCGTGGACGGAGCAGGCGCGAGTGCGCTACACCGCGAACTGCGCCACGGTGCTGGCCGGGCTGCTGGCCGATGACGCGCGGGCGGGCAGCATTTCGACCTTGCCGCTCGGCTGGCGAACCCCCTGGACGGCGGCCGATGACGCGAGCGCTGCCGCGGGCCTGACCGAGGCCGCACGGGCGTGTGCCGCGGCGGGGGAGCGGGCGGGCCGGCCGATCCGGCTCGCGGTCGAACCCGAGCCCGGTTGTGTGCTGGACACGGTCGCCGACGCGGTGGATTGGCTGGCCGGCCGGGTGGATCCGGAGCTGGTCGGTATCTGCCTTGACACCTGCCACCTCGCGGTGTCCTGGGCGGACCCGTCCGCGACCGTCGCCTCGATCGCGGACGCCGGGCTTCGGGTGGCCAAGGTGCAGGCATCGGCAGCGCTGGAGGTGCCCGACCCGATGGACCCCGCGGTGCGCGATGCGCTCGCGGAGTTCGCCGAAGGGCGGTATCTGCACCAGGTCCGGGAACGGTCCGTGGGTGGCGCGGACGACCTGGCGGACGCGCTGGGTGGCACGCTGCCGGGGCGCGCACCGTGGCGGGTGCATTTCCATGTTCCGCTGCATGCCCGCCCCCGGGCTCCGCTGCGGGCGACCACCGAGGTGATCGAGACGGTGCTTGGGGACCTCGACCAGGATGTGCCGGTCGAGGTGGAAACCTATACCTGGTCGGTGTTGCCGCGCGCGCACCGCGAGCCGCTGGTCCCGGGGATCGCGGCGGAGCTGGCCTGGGCCGGTGCCCGGCTGTCGGCGGCGGTGCCGCGATGAGCTGCGGGCGGGTGCTGTTACTGAACGTTGTCGGGTTGACCGCCGGGTTGCTCGAACACATGCCGAACCTCGGCCGGCTCGCCACCCGGGCCCGGCTGCGGCCGGTACTGCCCGCGGTGACCTGCAGCGTGCAGTCCTCGATGCTGACCGGGCTGCTGCCCGCCGAACACGGGATCGTCGGAAACGGGTGGTACTTCCGTGATCTCGGCGAGATTCACCTGTGGCGACAGCACAACCGGTTAGTCGGCGGCACGAAGATCTGGGAGGCGGCGCGGGCCGAGATCCCCGGCTACCGGGCGGCGAACCTGTGCTGGTGGTATGCGATGGGCGCCAGCACGGACATCACGGTGACCCCGCGGCCGGTGTATCACGCGGACGGCCGCAAGTCCCCGGACTGCTATGTCCGGCCGCCGCGGCTGCACGACGAGCTGACCGCGCAGCTGGGGCCGTTCCCGTTGTTCCAGTACTGGGGGCCGACGGCAGCCATCGCCTCGTCCCGGTGGATCGCCGCCGCCGGGATGCGGGTGCTGGACGATCCGCCGGAGCTGACTATGGCCTACCTGCCGCACCTGGACTACGACCTGCAGCGGTACGGGCCGGACTCGGCCGCGGCCGCGCGCGCGGCACGCGCGGTGGACGCGGCGGCCGCCCCGCTGCTCGAGAAGGCGGCGGCTTCGGGCATCACGGTGCTGGTGGTCAGCGAGTACGGCATTACCGCGGTATCGCGCCCGGTGCACGTGAACCGCGCACTGCGTGCCGCGGGGCTGCTCGAGGTGTACACCCAGGAGGGGATGGAATACCTGGATCCGTGGACCTCCAGGGCATTCGCGGTCGCCGATCACCAGATCGCGCACGTGTACGTCCCGGAAGCCACCGATCTGTCGCGGGCACGGGCGGTCCTTGCCGAGCTGCCCGGTGTGGACCAGGTGCTCGATCGGGAAGGGCAACGCGCGTACGGAATCGACCATGCCCGTGCTGGAGAGCTGGTACTGGTGGCGGAACCGGACGCCTGGTTCACGTACTACTACTGGAACGAGGACGCGCACGCCCCGGATTTCGCCCGGGGCGTCGAGATTCACCGCAAGCCGGGCTATGACCCCGCGGAGCTCTTCTTCGATCCGGCCGACCCGCTGGCGAAGGCGAAAGCCGCCATGAACCTGGTCCGCAAGCGGGCCGGGCTGCGCTACCGGATGTCCATGGTGCCGACCGACGCGGGATGGGTGCGCGGATCGCACGGCAGGCTGCCGGACACGGCCGCCGACTCGCCGCTGGTGCTGTGCTCACGGGAGCTCGACCTGCCGGAGAGCGTGCCGGTGACCGACATCAAGAACATGGTGCTGAGCCTGCAGGGTTTGCGCGAGACCGTCCCGGCGGACTGAACACTCGACCGTCCGGGAACCGGATCAGCGCGGGGCTTCGAGGCAGTCGGTCAGCTGGGCGGGGGTGGGGTTGTCGAAGACCTGCTGAACCGAGACTTCGGCCCCCAGCGCGGACCGGATCCGCCCGGCGAGCCGCACCGCGGTCAGCGAGTGCCCACCGAGTTCGAAGAAGTCGTCGTCCACCCCGATCGAGCCGACACCGAGCACCTCGGCGAACAGTTCGCACACGAGCTCCTCGCGCGGGCCGCGCGGCGCACGACCACTGCCGGAAACCGGACGCCGCGGTGCGGGAAGGGCTGCGCGGTCGAGCTTTCCGTTGACCGTCAACGGAAACTGCTCCAGCACCACGAACGCGGCCGGTACCATGTAATCGGGCAACACGGCCTTGAGCTGTTCGCGCAGTACCGGCACCTCGACCGGTTCACCGACCAGGTAGGCCACCAGGCCCTGGTCTCCGGGGGCGATCTCGCGCAGTACCACCGCCGCGTCCGTGACCGAGGGCTGCGCGACGATCTTCGCCTCGACCTCACCGAGCTCGATGCGGAACCCGCGTACCTTCACCTGCTGGTCGGACCGGCCGAGGTATTCCAGCCCGTCGCCGGTGTGGCGCGCGAGATCGCCGGTGCGGTACAACCGGCCGGTGCCGAACGGGTTCGCCACGAACCGGGATGCCGTGCGGCCGGGCTGCCCCAGATAACCCTGCGCCAGGCCGGGACCCGCGACATACAGCTCACCGGTCACCCCGGGCGGCACCAAGCGCAGGTTGCCGTCCAGCACATAGACGGAAAGGTCGGCGATGGGCCCGCCGATCATGCTGTGCGAGATGTCCTTGTCCAGCGCCAGATAACTGACGTGCACGGTCGTCTCGGTGATGCCGTACATGTTCGACAGCAGGGGCGCGTCATGGGGGTGCCGCGAGTACCAGTCCGCCAGGCGCGCGGGTTCGAGTGCCTCCCCGCCGAACACCACGTGCCGCAGCGCCAGTTCGTGGCCCGGACGCTCGGCATCGGCCTGGGCCAGCTGATAGAACGCCGAGGGTGTCTGGTTCAGGAAGGTCACACGCTCCTCGGCGAGCAGCGCCAGGAATTCCCGGGGGGCGCGGCTGACCGAGTGTGGTACGACGACGAGCTTGCCGCCGTAGAGCAGCGCACCCCACATCTCCCACACCGAAAGGTCGAAGGCGTAGCTGTGGAACAGCGTCCACACATCGGTTTCGGCGAACCCGAAGTGCCGCTCGGTCGCGGTCAGCAGCCGCACGACGTTCTCGTGCGTCACGACGACACCCTTCGGTGCGCCCGTGGAACCGGAGGTGTAGATGATGTAGGCGGGGTGCTGCGGCAGCAGCGGAGCGGTCCCGGTGACCGCGGTTGCCGGGCAGTCGGCCAGCGGAAGCCGCGGATCGTCCAGTACGAGGACCTGCGCGGGCAGGTCCCCGGGCAACCGCTCGGCCTGCGAGCGCACGGTCAGCAGCAGGTTCGCGGACGCGTCACCGAGCAGGTACCGCAGCCGCTCGTTCGGCTGCTGCGGGTCGATCGGCAGGTACGTCGCGCCGGACTTGAGCACGCCGAGCACGGCGGGCACCAGTTCCAGCTCGCGCGGCAGCAGCAGCGCCACCACCGATCCCGGCCCCATGCCGCGGTCGACGAGATGATGGGCCAGCCGATTCGCGGACTCGTCCAGCTCGGTGTAAGACAGCCGCGCGGAACCGCGGACGACGGCGGTGTTCTCCGGTGTGCGGCGTGCCTGTGCTTCGAACAGCTCCGGGATCGTCGCGCCGGGGACCGCCACATCGCCGGGGCCTTCGCTGCGCCGGCGTAACCGCGCGCGTTCTTCCTCGCCGAGCAGCTGGATCCGGCCGACCGGTGTGTCCGCGGCGTCGGCGGCGCTGCCGAGCAGCCGCAGCACCTGGTCGGCGAGTGACTCGATGGTCGCGCGGTGGAACACATCCGGGCGGTAGTCGAGGTGGAACCGCAGCGTGCGGCCCGGTCCGACGATGAACGTGAGCGGATAGTGGGTCGTGTCGCCGCCCCGGGCCGCGATGTTCGTGACCACCGGTTCACTGTCCACAGTGGACTCGCTGGACGGGTAGTTCTGGAACACGCACAGTGTGTCGAACAGTTTGGCCCCGGCCAGGATGTCGGCGAGTCCGATGTGCTGGTGGGCCAGCAGCGCGGACTGCTCAGACTGCAACCGCTTCAGCAGTGCGGTGAGATGCTCTCGCGGGTCCAGCGAGACTCGCAGTGGCACCGTGTTGACGAACAGGCCGACCATGGATTCGACGCCGTCGAGCTCCGGCGGCCTGCCGGACACCGTGATGCCGGTGAGGATGTCCGCGCGTCCGGTGAAACCGCCCAGCACCACGCCCCATACGCCCTGCACGACGGTGTTGAGGGTCAACCCGTTCGAGCGCGCCCACCGCACGAGCCGCGCAGTGTCTACTTCGGACAGTTCGCGATGCAGCTGTTCTGGGAAGACCGGCCGCGCGGACGCCTCGGGTGCGACCAGTGTCGGCGTCTCGACATCGCCGAGCGCCGCGCGCCAGGCGGCCAGCGCGGCATCCCGGTCCTGGGCGGTCAGCCAGCGCAGGTAGTCACCGTACGGGCGCGGGCAAGGCAGTTCGGCTTTCCGGTACAGCGCCAGCAATTCCCGCACCAGCACCGGAAGCGACCAGCCGTCGACCACGATGTGGTGGAACGTGAGTGCCAGCCGACAGCCGTTCTCGACGCGGATCAGCAGGAACCGCAGCAGTGGTGGTCTCTCGAGGTCGAATGCCCGTTCCCGCTCGGCGTCGACCAGCTGTTCGGCATCGGCCCGGGACGCCGAAACCTCCTGCCATGCCAAGGTGGGCGAGTGCGTGATGAGTTGCGCCAGCTCACCGGATTTGCGTGGCCGGAAGCAGGCACGCAGGCTGTCGTGCCGGTCAAGCAAGGACTGGGCGGCCTGCCGTAGCCGGGCGATGTCGATCGACTCGGCCAGCTCGAGGACAACCTGGCCGACGTAGACGTCGATGCCCCGGGTTCCCCCGGCCTCCTCGGTGAGCCGGTTGTGGAACAGCAGACCTTCCTGCAGCGGGGAAAGTGGCAGGATGTCTTGGATGACTCGGGACTGTTGGTTCACGTCAGCCTCTCCCCATCGTTTCCGCACCAGGGCAGTCCCGGCAAACCTAACAGCGCGCATCGCCGGTCGCGTACGTGTTTCAGCCCCGGCCTAAACTCATTTCCGGCCGGTAGCGAGGATCGGGTGCCTCAGCGCGAGCGCGGGGTGACCAGTCCGGAATCATAGGCGGCGATCACCAGCTGCGCCCGGTCCCGCGCGTCCAGCTTGTTCAGCAGGCGGCCGATATGGGTTTTCACGGTCCCGAGCGCCACGTTCAGCTCCTGGGCGATCTCCGTATTGGACAGTCCGCTGGCGATGAGCACGAGCACCTCCTGTTCCCGCTCGGTGATCTCGTCCAGCCCGCGCGGGGAACCGGCCGGTTGGCCTTTCCCGGTGAACGTGGCGATGAGCCGGCGGGTGACCCGGGGCGCCAGCAGTGCCTCGCCTGCCGCGACCAGCCGGATGCCGTTGAGCAGTTCCGTAGCCGTGGAATCCTTGACCAGGAACCCGCTCGCCCCGGCGGTGAGCGCGGCGTAGACGTACTCGTCCAGGTCGAAGGTCGTCAGAATCAGCACCTGTACCCCGGACAGGTCCGGATCCGCACAGATCCTGCGGGTGGCCTCGATCCCGTCCATCTCGGGCATCCGGACGTCCATCAGCACCACATCGGGCCGGTACTCCCTGGCGAGCCGGATCGCCTCGGCACCGGTTCCGGCTTCGCCGGCCGTGCGGAAACCCGGTGACGCGTCGAGCAGCGCCCGGAAGCTCTCCCGCATCAGGTCGTGATCGTCGGCGAGCAGTACCGCGATGTCCGGGGACGGTGCCGCGTCCGTCATGCGGGCTCCTCGGGGGCGTAGGGAATCTCGGCGACCACCCCGAACCCGCCCGCCGGGCGTGCTCCCGCGGTCAGCGTTCCGCCGTACATGGTCACCCGCTCGCGCATACCGATCAGGCCTTGACCGGCCGATCGATGACCGGATGACCGCTGGCCCCGGCCACTGTCCACGACCTCAACGTGCACGCTGCCTCCCGCGGCGCGCACCGTCACCCGGCAACGGTGGGCGTTGGCATGCTTCATCACGTTGGTGAGTGATTCCTGAACGATCCGGTACACGGTCAGATCGACCGCCTCGGGCAGGTCCTCGACGCCGGTCAGGCTCAGGTCGACCCACAGCCCGGCGGAGCGTAGCCGTTCGGCGAGCTCGGGCAGGTCGGCGGTGCCGTGTACGGGGGCCAATTCGGCGGCCTGATCGTCGGCGGCGCGCAGGACGTCGAGCAACCGCCGGATCTCGGTGAGCGCGGTCCGGCTGGTGTGCTCGATGATCTGCAGGGCCGCGCGGGTCTCGACCGGCCGCTGTTCGGCGATGTGGTTGGCCACGGTCGCCTTCACCGCGATCAGGCTCATGCTGTGCCCGACGATGTCGTGCAGTTCGCGGGCGATGCGCAGGCGTTCGTCGGTGACCGCCTCGTGGGCGAACCGGCGGGCGAATTCGGCCCGGATCGCCCTGCGCCAGCGGATCACCATGCCGATGGCCCACGCTATGGCCAATTCGGCGACGACAAGGCCGAGCTCGACCTGCCACCACAGGGGAACTTCGCTCAGCGGTGCATCGGCCGGGCTCATCCCGGTCCGGTGATAGAGCCAGGGAATGGTGCTTGCGGGTCCGGCCAGGCTGACGATCAGGGCCAGGGTGGCCACGACGGTGCCCGTCGCGGTGGCCGCGGTGTACAGCGCCAGCGCGGTGGCCACGTAGGTCACCCAGATGACGCCGGCACCCACGGCGCCGAACGAGGTCGCGGCCGTGGTCGCGATGACCAGGAAACCCAATACCGGCAGCGGCCACCGGCGGCGTACCGCCAGCGGCAGTCCGACCGCGGCCCCGGCCAGCCAGGCCACCCACTGCGGGCCGGTGAACGGCGGCCCCGGTGGTTCGAGGACGGCGCGGGCGGCGCCGAAGGCCAGCACGACGGCGGCCGCGGCGTCGATCAGCTGACCGCGTGCGGTGGATCCGTTGTGCCATGCCACGGGCCAACGCTACATCCATGTGCCCGGCCGCGCGTATGACCTGGGTATGACATCAAGTCCGGACCTGAGTCAGACGCGCGGACCGGTCTTCGCTGAAATCATGTTTTCCATGATTGAGGTACGAGACCTGACCAAGCGGTATGGTTCCACGCTCGCGGTGGATCACCTGTCGTTCGAGGTCCACCCGGGTGTGGTCACCGGCTTCCTCGGCCCGAACGGGGCAGGCAAGACCACCACCCTGCAGATCATGGTCGGCCTGAACCGTCCGACCTCCGGTGCGGCGTTGATCGGCAATCGCCGGTACGACCAGATCCGTTATCCGCTGCACGAGGTGGGTGCGGTATTCGATGTGGACGCCGCCCATCCCGGCCGCACCGCCTTCGCCCACCTGGCCTGCCTGGCCAAGAGCAACGGCATCGACCGGTCCCGGGTGACCACGGTGCTGGAGCAGGTCGGCCTGGAAGGCGTCGCGCAGAAGCGGGTCGGCGGGTTCTCGCTCGGCATGCGCCAGCGGCTCGGGATCGCCGCCGCCCTGCTCGGCGATCCCGAGGTGATCCTGCTCGACGAACCGGTCAACGGCCTGGACGCGGCCGGTATCCGGTGGATCCGCTCCGCCCTGCGCGGACTGGCCGCGGAGGGCCGGACGGTGCTGATCTCCAGCCACCTGATGAGCGAACTCGCGGTGACCGTGGACCAGGTACTGGTCATCGGCAAGGGCAGGCTGATCGCGGAGATGTCGGTGGCCGAGATGGAAGGCCAGTTCGGATATGACGTGCTCGTTCGCGCTCCCCGTGCCGATGAGCTCGCCCCCATCCTGGTCCACCTCGGCGCGACGGTCACCCGCACCGAGGACGGCGATCTCGTCGTGGTCGGCGTGGACGCGCCCGCCATCGGCGACGCGGCCGCGGCCGCGTCGATCCCCGTCCACGGGCTGACGACGCGCAGCGCCTCGCTCGAGGACGTCTACCTGGAAATGACCGATGAGGCGGTCGAATACCGAGCCGTGCAGAAGGCGGTGCACTGATGAGCACACTGCAAGACGATCGGAAGACCACGAATTTCGACATTCCCGTTTCGGCTCCGCCCCCGCGCGCGAGCGTGTACCGGCTCGCGGTCGGCAGCGAGCTGATGAAGATCCGCGGCCTCCGGTCGACGCACGCGTTCCTGGCCGCCGGTGTCCTGGTGATGGCGGTGGGCGCGCTGATCATCTTCATCCTGGTCCAGTCCTACGACGCGTCCTCACCGGCCAAGAAGGCAGGCTTCGAGGCATCCGATCCGACCGTGGTGAGCATGCCGTTCGTGATGTTCTTCATCGGCGCGATCGGGGCGATGATCATCACCACCGAGTTCACCACCAAATCGATCGGGCCAACGCTGATCGCCGTACCGCAGCGGCGCACCCTGATGGGCGCCAAAGCCACGGTGGCCGCATTGGTGGGCCTGGTGTGCGGACTGGTGTTCTCCGTGCTGTCCTTCGTCGATTCGCGGTTGCTCTTCGGTGACCGTCCGGCGCCGTTCAACCCGTGGCCGCGGTGGGCGGACGGAATCCCGACGGTGTTCGGCGCGGCGTTGATGGTGCTGGTCAGCTGCCTCGTGGCGCTGGGGCTCGGCGCGATGATGCGGTCCACGGCCGCGGCGCTGACCACCCTCGGCGCGCTGGTCCTCGTGGTGCCGATCTTCGCGCACTTCTTGCCGGCTCCCTGGGATCTCCGGCTCGCCTCGATCCTGTTGCCGAACCTGACCTCGCAGCTCGGCGGCGGCAATCATCCCTATGTGTTCTCGCCGGGTGGCGCCTTGGTCGTGGCGGCCAGCTACGTGGTGCTCGCGCTCGGCGGCGGAGCGATCAGCGTCATGCGCCGCGATATCTCCTGATCCCTCAACCCCTCCAGTTCTGCAAGGAAGTAGGCCGTGATGTTGGAAAGCATCAGTTATGTCAACGCGGACAACAATTTCGGCGCGGTTGTCGGCGCCGCCTTCTGGATACTCCTGCTGGCCGTCCACGTGGCCCTGTTCCTGATCGTCCTGCGCGGCATTCTGCGCGCACCGCTTTCCCAGCGGAGCCGCAAGCGCTGGATCTGGCTGGTTCTCCTGGCCCCGGGACTCGGCGTCGTTCTCTGGCTCGTGAAAGGACGGTCGGCCGGCCAGGAAGGGCCGTACCGCGCATAGCGAAACCCGATGGGTCTTCCCGGGCCACCGGTGGTCCCCCAGACACCGGGCCGAGGGAAGCGGAATGGGGCCCGCCGGTCGGCGGGCCCCAGTCTCGCGCCGGGCGTGCTCAGCTCGCGAGTTCGCGGGCGATGCTCATCAGGTAGCGCCCGTATCCGGAACCCGCCATCCTCTCGCCCAGCCGGTGGCAGGACTCGGCGTCGATGAAACCCATCCGCAGCGCCAGTTCTTCCAGACAGGCGATCTGCACCCCTTGCCGTTCCTCCAGCATGCTGACGTACTGTCCGGCCTGCAACAGCGATTCCGGCGTTCCGGTGTCCAGCCAGGCGAAGCCGCGGCCGAGATCGACGAGCTTGGCCCGGTCGCGTTGCAGGTAGATCCGATTGACGTCGGTGATCTCCAGCTCGCCCCGTGCCGAGGGGCGGATGTTCTTGGCTATGTCGACGGCTTCGTTGTCGTAGAGGTAGAGGCCGGTGATCGCCAGATCGGAACGGGGACTGGACGGCTTCTCCTCGATGGCGATCAGCCTGCCGTCCTCGTCGGTGACGCCGACCCCGTATCGCTCGGGATCCGGCACCCGGTAACCGAACAGCGTGCACCCGTCCATCGTGCGCGTCTCGCTTTGCAGCAGCCGGCCGAAGCGAGTGCCGTGGAAGATGTTGTCGCCAAGCACCAGCGCGCAGTGCTCCTGCCCGATGTGGTCGGCGCCGATGATCAGCGCCTCCGCGATTCCCCTCGGGTGGGGCTGTTCGGCGTAGCTGATGTTCAGGCCGAGGTGCGTGCCGTCCCCGAGCAGTGTCCGGAACATCGGGACATCGGCCGGCCGGGTGATCAACAGGATGTCCTGGACACCGGCGACCATCAGCACGGAGATCGGGTAATAGATCATCGGTTTGTTCCCGACCGGGAGGAGCTGCTTCGAGACCGGAAGCGTGATCGGGTGCAGCCGGGTGCCGGTCCCGCCGGCGAGGACGATCCCCTTCACGAACGTGCTCCGGCCGGCTCGGCCGTGGTGCGCCGTACTTCGGCGCCTGCTTTGATGGTCTCGATCATCCTCGCCTGCCGGATCGATCCGTTGCGGTGCTCGAGCAGCGGGGCCCCGCTCGAGACGGCGGTGGCGAACAGCGCGGCGACCTTGCGGAACTGGTCGTCGGCGGGCAACGTGAGTTCGTGGTAGTGGTCCTGCTGGAAAATCCGGACGACCGGCGGCAGCGAGGGCGGTGGGGTGAAGGCGCGGTCCAGCAGCAGCCGGCCCGTGCTCCCGATGAGTTCGTAGCTGCTGCGGTAGGCATGTTCCATGCCGAACTGGAGTTGTGCCGGGATTCCGGTGGGGGTGTGCAGCTGGATGTTGCCGGAGACGATCACGTCGTGCTCCGGATCCTGGCGCAGTACGGCTCCGGTGAGCGCGACATCCCCGGTCAGATAGTGGAGTGCGGCGCGGACCGGATAGACGCCGATATCATCGAGCGCGCCGCCGCCGATCTCGCGCTGATAGCGGATGTCGCCGGACGGCTTGGGCGGGATGGTGAAGGTGGCGGCGAAGCCGCGCAACTCACCGATCCCCCCGTCGGCGAGTAGTCCGGCGACCGCGGCGTGCTGGGAGTGCTGCAGGAACATGAAGTTCTCGAACAGCACGAGCCGCCGTTCTCGCGCCAGCGCGTAGAGCTCCTCGGTCCGCGCGGCGTCCGTCGTGAGGGGTTTTTCGGCGAGCACGTGCTTGCCTGCCCGCAACGCCCGCTCGATCCATTCGGCGTGCAGCACGGCGGGCAACGGGAGGTAGACCGCGTCCACATCGGCACGGTCCAGCAGGCGGTCGTAGCCCTGCACCGGATCGCCGCCGAATCGGCCGGTCAGCGTCCTCGCCTTGGCGAGTTCGCGGCTGGCGACGGCGGTGACCACTGTGGACGGTTCGGCGGCGAGTGCCGGCAACATCTTGCGCCGCGCGATATCGGCGCATCCGATGATCCCGAAGCGCAACGGGGCGTTCATCGAGTCTCCTCTACTGCAGGGTGTGTATGCCCGTCATCAGGCTGCGCAGTTCCACGTTGAGGTAGTTGTAGTGCCGCGCCAGTCGGGAGAGCTGATGCAACGACACCCAGCGAAAGTGTTCGCCGGGTGCGGTGTCGAAATCCGGTTCGGCCTCGACGACCAGATACCGGTTGCGAGCCTGGAAAAACCGGCCGCCCTCCTCGGTGTGCACCACGTCGTAACGGATCCTGGCCGGATCGGCGGTCAGTACATGGTCGAGATACGTGGGCCGGGAGCGCTCCGGCACCTCGCGGTAGTTGCCGGGCTGGCAGTTGACCGTCGGCGCCAACTCGGCGACGGTGACCGCGCCCGCACCCAGCCGGGCCTGGATCAGCGCGTGCAGGACGCCGTTGATCTCCTTGACGATCAGGGCGACCACGCCCTGCTCCACGGGCGCGATCAACGGCTGGCTCCAGGACTGGACCTCGCGGTTTCCCGCCTCCACATGGACGGCGATGACGTCGAAGTACTTTCCGTCCACATGGGTGATCTCGTCCGGGCCCTGGCGCCAGCCGTGCTCTGCCATGTCGTGCAACGGAACCCGGCGCTGGACGAGCTGGCGCCGGGTACGGATATCGGTCAGCCAGCTCAGCAGCTCCTCGGTGGAGGTCTCGGAACGGCGGCGCCCGGACATCGACTCGCGGACCAGGGCGCCGAACGGAGCACACGGCGGACCGGGCCGCGCGGAGGCGACCGGTGGGGGCATGCACGCGAGTACGGTCCGGGTGTCCATGTTGACCAGATGGTCGCGGTGCAGCAGTTTGCGCACCTGCTGGAGGGTCAGCCAGCAGAAATCGTCCCGTTCCTCGACCGGCCCCTCGACCTCCACGATCATGTTCCGGTTTCGTTTGTGCAAGTACCACGCGGCCTGTTCGGACTGCAGCACATCGGCCACGACCCGGCCGCGTTCCGGGCCGAGGAAGTGGTTCAGGTACGGGATGCCGCGGCCGCCGTGCACGCCGGTGAAATTGCTCCGGGTGGCCTGCACGGTCGGGGAGAGCTGGATGCCGTTGACATTGCCCGGCTCCATCTTGGCTTGCATCAACATGTGCGGCACCCCGGCTATTCGTTTCACGAGGATGCCGAGAACGCCCACCTCGGGCTGCACGATGATCGGCTGCCGCCAGTGCCCCGCCCACTCCCGGTCGGTGCGGACATCCAGTCCCTCGATCGAGAAGAACTGGCCGCTGCGGTGCACCAGGTTTCCGGTGCCGGACTCGAACAGCCAGCCGTCCAGTGCCGCGAAGGGAATGCGGGTCACCTGGTGCGGCTGGGCCCGGTGCTGCCCGGCGAGCCAGGCGTCGAACTCGGCCAGTGTCAGATCGCCCGCGGGGTGGTCGGCGAAGTCTTCGAAGGGCAGTTCGTCGTCCAGTTCGCGTACGTCCTGGCCGCCTTCGGGGATCACGACGGTGTCCCCGGGCTGGCGGCCGTCGGCCGGTCACCGCGGAGTCCCGCCTCGCCGTGCATCATGGCGAGGCATTCCTCGTAGGTGACCAGATTGCCGCTGGCGGCGACCTCGGCCAAGGGCGGCGCCACGGCGTCCCGGTCCGACCTTGTCGGTTCCTCGTCGAGATCCCACGGGATGCCGACCTCCGGATCGAACGGGTTGACCGCGATCTGGCTGCCGTGCACGTATTCGGCGTTGCAGACGTAGTTGATGCAGGTGTCGTCGGTCAGCGCGAGGAAACCGTGGCCGAGCCCTTCGGCCAGGTACACCGTGATGCCGGAGGCGGCGTCCTGGTAGGTGACCTCGAACTGCCCGAAGGTCGGTGAGCCGATGCGCAGATCGACGACGGCGTCGAGCACCGCGCCACGCACGCAGGTGACGATCTTGGCTTGACAGTACGGCTTGATGGAGCCGTGGATACCGCGCAGCGTGTTGCGCCGGGACACGGAGAAATTGACCTGCTGGACCTCGAACTTGCGGCCGATCGCCTCGGAAAGGGCGTCGATGCGGAACGCCTCGTGGAAGGTGCCCCGCCGGTCGGGGACGTGGTGCGGGTGGATCCGGAACACGTCCGGCAACGATGTCTCGGTGATATTCATGTCGTTGTCTCCGGATACTCGGATGGTCGGCTACGCGGCAAAGGTCACGGGCCGGTTTGCGGAGTTCGATTCCGTGTTTTTCGAGAATTCTCGCGCGTGTGCAGCGCATTGACGACCAGCGGTGCACTCGATGGCTTTTGGACCTTAACACCCAGTTCAGGATGGATGGCACCTACTTTTAGCACGGTGCGAAAGACCGAACGTGATTCCGTGGCGGAGAACGGTCGCATCGGCGATGTACCTCGATGTTCAACCGGAACCCAAAATTGCTCCCGTTGACCGCCGGAATACGCGTCGTTAAGGTGGCTGTACCGAGTTTATGGGTACGATCAGGTCTGGGGATGAATAGTTTATCTGCGCTGACCCGCCATTTCCCAAGTGCGTCTTTTCGTGCGCCTTCGCTGAGGGATTTGATAGATGAAAATGGAGACAGAAAACGCCGTCGGCGCGGTGCGCCGCTGGGTGGCTGACCGGCCGGCGTCCACCGCGCTCGTCTGGGTGTCGGATCCGGACGCGGGGTGCGACGACAAGCTCAGCTATGCCGAGCTCGATGAGCGGGCCCGGGCCATCGCGGTGCGGCTGCGCGAACGGTATCCCGCCGGTTCCCGGATCCTGTTGCTGTACACGCCGGTTCGGTTCATCGCGGGATTTCTCGGTTGCCTGTACGCCGGAATGATCGCCGTCCCGACACCGTTACCCGGCCGCCAGCGGCACGAGCAGCGGCGGCTTCGGGAGATCGCCGCCGACGCCGGGATCGCCGCGGTACTCACCCAGGCGGCGCACGGTGCCGAGGTCGGGGAGTTCCTGGCGTCGGTGGGACTGGCCGGTCTCGACGTCCTGGCCACCGACGGCGAACCGGACGCGGACCCGGGCGCCTGGACCCCGCCGGACCTGGACCGGTCCAGCCTCGCGCTGTTGCAGTACACATCCGGCTCGACCGGCGCGCCCAAGGGTGTCGTGGTATCGCATGGGAACCTGCTTGCCAACAGCGCCGCCCTGCTCGCCACCCTCGGCGTCGGGCCGGAGATCCGCTTCGGTGGCTGGGCGCCGCAGTTCCACGACATGGGGCTGATGGCGCAGACGCTGCCCGCACTGTTCGGCGGGAGCACCTGCGTGCTGATGGAACCGACCGGTTTCCTCCGGCGGCCGGGGGCCTGGCTGCGCATGATCGATCGGTACGACATCGGCTGGTCGCCCGCGCCGAACTTCGCCTACGACCACTGTGTGAGCCGGATCGGGGATGCGGAGCTCGCGGACCTGGACCTGTCCAGGTGGCGGTACGCCGTGAACGGTTCGGAGCCGGTGCGCGTGGCCACGATGCGGGCGTTCGCGGATCGGTTCGCGCGCACCGGTTTCTCCGCCGATGCGTGCGTCCCTTGCTACGGTCTCGCGGAGGCGACGGTGTTCGTCTCCGGTGCCGCGCCACGGCCGTTGACCACGCTGCGCGCCGATGTTGCACAGCTGGAGCAGGACCGGATCCGGCCCGCGAGCGGTGCGGCGGCGGTCCGCGAGCTGCCCAGTAACGGTGTCGCCG
Source organism: Sciscionella sediminilitoris (assembly GCF_000737195.2). Lineage (GTDB taxonomy): Bacteria > Actinomycetota > Actinomycetes > Mycobacteriales > Pseudonocardiaceae > Sciscionella > Sciscionella sediminilitoris. The sequence continues at coordinate 17,896 of NZ_JALM01000103.1, read as the reverse complement.
CGGCCTTCGACGTGCGGATCGTCGACCCGCGTACCCGCGCGGTGCTCGCGCCAGGGGAAATCGGTGAGATCTGGCTGCGCGGAGACAGCGTCTGCCAGGGCTACTGGCGCAGGCCGGATGCCACGGCCGAGGTGTTCGGCGCGATGACCGAGGACGGCGACGGCGGGTACGTGCGCACCGGTGACCTCGGCGCCGTGCACGCCGGTGAGATCTACGTGACCGGCCGGCTCAAGGACATCATGATCCTGCGTGGCCGCAACGTGTACCCGCAGGATGTGGAGCACGAACTACGCAGTCGGCACGCCGAGCTGGGCAGTGTCGGCGCGGCGTTCACCCTCACGGCGCCGGACGGCGAGACCGACGACCTGCTTGTCGTGGTGCACGAGGTCACCGACCCGCGCGATCGGCCGGGCCTGGCCGGGCTGGCCGCCCGGATGCGCCGCACGATCTCCGCCGAGTTCGGGGTCGCCGCCGGCGCGGTGCTCCTGGTCCGCCGTGGCGGCGTCCGGCGTACCACCAGCGGCAAGGTCGAACGCTCCGCGATGCGCGAGCTGGTCCGTACCGGCGAGCTGGCCACGGAATACGCCGATGTGGATGAGCGGTGGCACCGGTTCGTCGAGACGCGGGAGCTGGTTCCCGATGGCCGATGACGACCTGCGCGCCTGGATCCTCGGCCGGGTCGCGCTGCTGCTGGACGTCGCACCCTCGCGGATCAGCCCGGAGCGCCCGCTGACCGAGCAGGGCATGGACTCGGTGTCCGCGGTCGCCCTTGTCGGCGAGCTCGAGGCCGAACTGCGCCGCGAACTCGACGCGGATCTGCTCCACGATCACCCCACCGTCGATGACCTGGTCGCTCTCCTCGATCAGGGAGCCGGGTACCGGCACAGTTGAAAGCGCGGATTGAACATGGTTGATGTCGAGCCGGTTACCCAGGGGCTTTCCGCCGCGCAACGTGGCGTGTGGATGGCGCAGCAACTACAGCCCGGGGACCCGCTTTACCAGTGCGCGGTCGCCGTGGACCTGCCCGGCGCGGTCGAGGCCGCGGTGCTCGCCGAAGCCGTGACGCGTGCACTGGACGAGGCTCCCGCGCTGCGGGCCCGGTTCGCGGACGACGGCGCGGAGATCCGCCAGGTCGTGGAGCCGGTACCGGATCGGCCGTTGCTCGTGGTCGATCTGCGGGCATCCGGCGAGCCCGCGGCCGAGGACTGGATGCGGACCGACCTGGCCACGCCCCCGGACCTGGCTGCCGGGCCGCTGCACCGGCACGCGCTGCTGCGCGTGGCGGCGGACCGGGACATCCTCTACTTCCGCTATCACCACATCCTGCTGGACGGATGGGGCCAGACGCTGCATCTGCGGCGCATCGCCGAGATCTACGGCGCGCTGTGCTCCGGAGCGGAACCCCGGCCGGCACGGGCCGGTGACCTGGCGGACCTGCTCGCCACGGAGGAGGCGTACTCCGGTGGTGAACGCTATCGGCGGGACCGTGACTACTGGCTGGCCGAGCTCGGTGACGTCGAAGGGCCGACCCAGCTGACGCCCCTGACGGCTCCTCCGGGGCACAGCGGACCGCGGGCGACCGGGATGCTCGGCGCGGCGCGGGAACGCGCGCTGGCCGAGGCGGGGGAGGCGGCCGGTGTCCAGTGGAGCGCGGTGCTGACCGCCGCGTTCGCCGCGTATGTGCAGCGCCTCACCGCGAGCACGGACGTGGTGCTCGGCCTCCCGGTGACCGGGCGCACCGAAGCCGTGGCCCTGGCCACGCCCGCGATGCTCGCCAACGAGGTGCCGCTGCGTATCGCCGGGTCCCCGGCGACGACATTCCGGGAGCTGGCCAGGCACACCGCCACCAAGCTCCGCATGGCCGTGCGCCACCAGCGGTTCCGGGGTGAGGAGTTGCACGCCGCGCTCGGCCGTTCCGGTGCCGCGGTGATCACCGGTCCGGTGATCAACCTGGCCACGTTCGACCAGCCCCTGCACTTCGGCACCATGTCCGCCCGGCCGCGGCAACTGTCCGCGGGCCGGGTGAAGGACTTCTCGGTGCACGTCCACGGTGCGCCCGGCGGCGCGGGGGTACGCCTGGACGTGGACGGCAATCCGGCGCACTACACACCAGAAGCCGTCCGCCGCCACCGGGACGGTTTCCTTGCCCTGCTGGACGGCCTGCTCGCCGAGCCGGACCGTCCGGTCGGCCACACCGCGGTGGTGCCGCCCGCCGGGCTGGCCGGACTGCTCGGCGCTTCGCATGGCGAGACCGTCGACGTCCCCGCCGCGCTGCTGCCGGACATGCTCGCCGAACAGGCGGCCGCCACCCCGGACGCGCTCGCGGTGCAGGACGGTGATTCCGCGCTGACCTACGCGGAGCTGACGAGCAGGATCCGCAGGCTCGCCCGGCTGCTGATCACCAGGGGCGCGGTCGCCGAGTCGTACATCGCCGTCGTGCTGCCGCCCGGCACGGACGTGGTGGCGGCACTGCTGGCGGTACTGGAATCCGGTGCCGCCTACCTGCCGATCGACCCACGGCTGCCCGCCGGGCGCATCGCCTTCATGCTCCGTGATGCCGATCCCGCGCTCGTCATCACCTCCCCGGAGATGGTGCCGCACCTGCCCGGCGAGGCGAGCACGATCGTCCTCGACGACACGGCCGAATCGGTGCTCGCCGGGTACTCGGCGGAGCCGGTCACCGATGCCGACCGGCCGGTCCCGCGCAGCGCGGCACATCCGGCCTATCTCATCCACACCTCGGGATCCACCGGCCGTCCCAAGGGCGTGGTCGTCGAGCACCGCTCGCTCGCCGGGTACCTGCACCGGGCCCGCCACGCCTATCCCGCCGCAGCGGGACGATCGTTACTGCACTCACCGGTTTCCTTCGACCTCACCGTCACCGCGCTGTTCACCCCGCTGGTGTGCGGCGGCTGCGTACGGCTGGCCGAGCTGACCGAGGAGGGGGTCCGCGCGGCCGGGCCCACCACCTTCGCCAAGTTCACCCCGAGCCATCTGGAACTGCTCGGCGCCCTTTCCGAGCAGGCGTCCCCGACCGAGTGCCTGGTGCTCGGCGGAGAAGCGCTGCACGGGTACGCACTGCGGTCGTGGCGGCAGCGGCATCCGGACGCGGTGGTGGTCAACGCCTTCGGGCCGACGGAGGCCACCGTCAACTGCCTCGATCACCGCATCGAACCCGGTGAGCCGCTGGCCGCCGGACCGGTCCCGATCGGAAGGCCGTTCCCCAACACACGGGCTTATGTGCTGGACAGTGCCCTGCGGCCGCTGCCCGAGGAGGTCACCGGTGAGCTCTACGTCGCCGGGACGGTGCTGGCCCGTGGTTACCACGGTCAACCGGAGTTGACGGCGGAGCGGTTCGTCGCCGATCCGTACGGTCCGTCCGGCTCGCGGATGTACCGCACCGGTGATCTGGCCCGGTGGAGGACCGATGGCCTGTTGGAATACGCGGGCCGGGCGGACGAGCAGGTCGAGATCCGTGGCCACCGGGTGGAGCCCGGGGAGATCGCCGCGGTGCTCACCGACCGCCCCGAGGTCTCCAAGGCGGTCGTCGTGCTGCGCGAGGACCAGCCGGGCGACCAGCGTCTGGTCGGATACGTGACCCCGGCCGAGGGCGGTACGCCCGTGCCTGCCGCGCTGCGCGACGCGGTGGCCGCGGCGCTGCCCGAGTACATGGTCCCGGCCGCCGTGGTGATTCTCGACGCGATCCCGCTGACGGTGCACGGCAAGGTCGACCACCGGCTGCTGCCCGCACCGCGGTACACCGCCGAACGGTCCGGCCAGGGCCCGCACGGTGTCACCGAGGAGCTGCTCTGCGAGCTGTTCGCCGAGGTGCTCGGAATCGAGCAGGTCGGTGTCCAGGACGACTTCTTCCGGCTCGGTGGCCACTCGCTGCTGGCCACCCGGCTCGTCTCCCGGATCCGCGCGACCTTCGCGGTGGATGTCCCGGTGCGGCAGCTCTTCGACACGCCGACCGTCGCCGGGGTGGCCGCCGCGCTGACCGGAACGGCCTCCGCCCGGCCGCGGCTGGCACCGATGCCGCGCCCGGATCCGGTGCCGGCCTCGTTCGCCCAGCACCGGTGGTGGTTGCTCGACCGGATCGACGAGACCAACGCGACCTACAACATTCCGGCGGCTCTGCGGTTGACCGGCGAGCTCGATCACGGGGCCGTGCGGCAGGCACTGCACGACGTACTGCGGCGGCACGAGGCCCTGCGCACCCTGCTGGTCGGCGAGGCCGACGGGCTGCGCCAGGTGATCGTGGCGCCTGGCGAGGCCACCTGCGAGCTCGGCATCCGCGAACTCGCCGGGGAAAGCCTGCAGGACGCGCTCGCGCGGGAGGTCCGCTACCGCTACGACCTCGCGACCGATCTGCCGTTGCGGGCCACCCTGTATCCGCTCGGTGAGCGGGAGCACGTGCTGCTGCTGTTGCTGCACCACGCGGCAGGCGATGGCTGGTCGATGGAGCGGCTGGTCGGTGATCTCGCCTCCGCCTACGCGGCACGGCGGGACGGCCGCGCCCCGGACTGGCGCCCGCTGGAGATCCAGTACGCCGATTTCGCCGTCTGGCAGCGCGCGGCACTCGGTGCCGAGACCGACCCGGGCAGCCCGATGGGAAGCCAGCTCGCGTTCTGGCGGGAGACGTTGCGGGACCTGCCGGAGGAGCTGGCGTTTCTGCCCGCCGACCGGCCCCGGCCCGCGGTCGCCTCCCGGCGTGGCCGGCGCCTGGAGATCGCGCTGCCCGGCGAGCTGCACGCCGAAATCGAGCAGCTCGCCCGCAACAGCGGCACCAGTGTGTTCATGGTCCTGCACGCCGCGCTCGCGACGCTGCTGACCCGGCTCGGCGCGGGTGCGGACATCCCGATCGGCTCTCCGGTCGCCGGGCGAGACGACGCGGTCGAGGAACTGGTCGGCGCGTTCGTCAACACCGTGGTGCTGCGTACCGACACCTCCGGGGACCCGAGCTTCGCGCAGTTGCTGGATCGGGTACGGGAGACCGATCTGCGCGCGTACTCGCACCAGGACATCCCGTTCGAGCGGCTGGTGGATGTGCTCCGGCCGGAGCGCTCCCTTGCCAGGCATCCGTTGTTCCAGGTCATGCTGAGCTACCAGAACACGTTCCGGTACGACGGCTTGCGCGCGGTCGCCGAGCGCACCGGGCTCGGGGTCGAGCTGCTGGACACCGATACCGGCGGCGCCGAGTTCGACCTGTCCATCGATCTCGGGGAGCAGTTCACACCCGATGGTGCACCGGACGGCATCACCGGCGGGGTCCGGTTCGCCGCGGACCTGTTCGACCCGGAAACCGCGCTGTCGCTGATCGACCGGCTGGAGCGCGTGCTGTGGCAGGTGGTCGCCGATCCGGGGGTACGGATCGGTGCGGTCGAGCTCACCGATCGCGCGGAACGCGCCAGGCTGCTGGACGAGTGGAACGCCACCGAATACGCGGCGCCCATGGCGACCTGGCCGGTGCTGTTCGAAGAGCAGGTGCGGCGCACGCCCGAACTGACCGCGGTCGAGTTCGGCGATGTCGCCCTGTCCTACCGGGAGCTGAACCGCGCGGCGAACCGCCTGGCTCGCCGCATCGTGGCCGCCGGTGCCGCCCCGGAGACGGTGGTGGCGATCGCGCTGCCCCGGTCCGTGGAGCTGATCACCGGATTGATCGCGATCCTCAAGACCGGCGCGGCCTATCTGCCCATCGATCCGGACTACCCGCCCGAACGCACCCGGATGGTGCTCGATGACGCCGCCCCGATCGCGGTGCTGACCGACGAGGACACCGGTGCGCGGTTGCCCGAGTACCCGGCCACGGTGCTCCGGACCGGGGACACCGCGGGATTCGCGGACACCGATCTGGACGAGCGGGACCGGCACGGGACCCCGCGTCCCGCGCACCCGGCTTATCTCATCTACACCTCGGGGTCGACCGGGACACCCAAGGGCGTCCTGGTCACCCACGCCGGTCTGCCCAGTCTGGTCGCCACCCAGGTGCCCGCTTTCGGGGTCGGCCCGGGTTCCCGGGTGCTGCAGTTCGCCTCCGCGGGTTTCGATGCCTCGGTCTCGGAGATCTCCATGGCGCTGCTCTCCGGCGCCACGCTGGTGCTGCCTTCGGCCGACGAACGAGCACCCGGCGAGCCGCTTGCCCGGTTCCTGACCGAGCGGGCGGTGACCCACGCGACCTTGCCGCCCACCGCACTGGCCGTGATGCGCCCCGGACAGGTTCCCGCAGGGCTGATGCTCGTGGTGGCCGGTGAGGCAGCCACTCCCGAGCTGATCCGGACATGGTCGGCGGGGCGGGTGATGTACAACGCGTACGGGCCGACCGAGGCCACGGTCGACGTCACGAGCTGGCGTTGCCGGGAAGGCGAACCGCGGACCGTTCCCATCGGGCGGCCGTCCAGGAACACCGGCGTCTACGTGCTCGACGAACGGCTGCGGCCGGTGCCGATCGGTGCCCCCGGTGAGCTGTACGTGGCGGGGATCGGCCTCGCCCGCGGCTACCTGGGGCAGCCCTGCCGGACAGCGGAACGGTTCGTGGCCAACCCGTTCCGGCCCGCCGGTGCCCGGCTTTACCGGACCGGCGATCGGGTGCGCTGGGTGCGCGGCGGCGACCTGGAGTTCCTGGGTCGCGTCGACGACCAGGTCAAGCTGCGTGGCTTCCGGATCGAGCTCGGGGAGATCGAGTCCGTGCTGCGCGGGCACCCGCAGATCCGGCAGGCGGCCGTCATGGTGCGCGAGGACCGTCCCGGCCTCCGGCAACTCGTCGCCTACCTGGTGGCCAGGGACCGGCCGGTCGGCGAGGCGGAACTGCGCGCGTACCTGGGCCGTGTCCTGCCGGAGCACATGCTGCCCGCCGCTTATGTCCGGCTGGCCGAACTGCCGGTGAACTTCAGCGGCAAGGTGGATCGCGCCGCGCTGCCCGCACCCGAGCATCGGGGTGCTCCGGGGCGGGCCGTTTCCGGACCGGAGGAGGAGCTGCTGTGCGGCTTGTTCGCGGAGCTGCTCGGCTTGCCCGAGGTCGGTCCGGAGGACAGCTTCTTCGATCTCGGCGGGCATTCCCTGCTCGGTACCAGCCTGGCCTCCCGGGTGCGTGCGCTGTTCCGGGTGGAGGTGACCATCCGGCAGCTGTTCAAGACGCCGACCCCGGCCGGGCTGGCGCGGGCCCTGGCCGCGAGGTCCGGTGCCGTTCGCCCGAAGCTCGAGCCCGTCGCCCGCCCGGAACGGCTGCCCCTGTCCTTCGCCCAGCGCCGGCTGTGGTTCCTGCACCGGCTCGAGGAGAACAGCAGTACCTACAACATGCCGTTGGCGCTGACCCTGACCGGGGAACTCGACCGGTCGGCGCTGGAGGCGGCCCTGGCCGACGTCGTGCTCCGGCACGAGTCGTTGCGCACGATGATCACCGAGGACGCCGAAGGGCCGTACCAGCTCGTGGCCGGGCCCGGGCAGGTCCGGCCCGAGCTGCCGGTGGAGCGGATCGCGCCGGAGGCGGTGGGGCAACGGCTCGCGGAGGCCGCAGGGCACCGCTTCGACCTGGCCGCCGCGATCCCGGTCGTCGCGCGATTGTTCGAAGTGGCGCCGCGGAGCCATGTCCTGTTGCTCGTGGTGCACCACATCGCCGCGGACGGCTGGTCGGTACCGCTGCTCGCGCAGGATCTGGCCGGTGCGTACGCGGCGCGCCACGAGGGCCGTGCACCGGAATGGCCGCCGCTACCCGTGCAGTACGCCGACTACACGCTCTGGCAGCAGCGCCTGTTCGAGGACGGCTTGCTGACCGGGCAGCTCGACTACTGGCGCGAGCAGCTCGCCGGATTACCCGAACAGATCGAGCTGCCCACCGACCTGCCGCGGCCCCCGGCGCCGACCTATCGGGGCAGGCGCGTCGGATTCCGGGTGCCCGCCGAGGTGCACGCGGAGCTGCGGGCGCTGGCCGCACGGGAACACGTCACGCTGTTCATGGTGGTGCAGGCCGCACTGGCCACCGTGCTGCACCGGCTCGGCGCCGGCCAGGACATTCCGATCGGATCGCCGATCGCCGGACGGCTCGACGAGGCCCTCGAGGACCTGATCGGGTTCTTCGTGAACACGCTCGTGCTGCGCAACGATCTGTCCGGGAACCCATCGTTCGCCGGGCTGCTAGCCCGGGTGCGGGAGGTCGACCTCGCCGCCTACGCGCACCAGGATCTGCCGTTCGAACAACTCGTCGAGGTGCTCAGCCCGGAGCGCTCGGCGGGCAGGCACCCGCTTTTCCAGGTGGCGCTCGCCTTCGACAACTCCGCGCAGGACCAGACGGCCGAGCGCATCGGCGAGCGGATGGGCCTGACCGCGGAACCACGCGAGGTGGGCACCGGTGTGGCCAAGTTCGACCTGTTGTTCGGTGTCGGAGAGCGGTGGGAAGCCGATGGCGGCGCGGCCGGACTGCGCGGTGTCCTGCTCTACAGCACCGACCTCTACCGCCCGGAGACCGCGCAGTTCCTGGTGGACTGCCTCGTCCGGGTGCTCCGGCAGGTCAGTATCGATCCGGGCGGCGCACTCGCCGATATCGACCTCCTCGGCGCGCAGGGGCGCGAGCGGGTGCTGGCGTGGGGGCAGGCCGGGAGCAGCGCACCCGCGAGCACCCTGGTGGAGGCGTTCGCGGCGCAGGTCTCCGTCCGCCCGGACGCGGTCGCGGTCAGTCACGGTGACCACCGGCTGACCTACGCCGAGCTGGACGCCCGCTCGAATCGGCTGGCGCGGCTGCTTGCCGAACGTGGGACCGGCCCGGAGGCGCGGGTGGTGCTGGCCGTGCCACGCTCGGCCGAACTGGTCGTCGCGGTGCTGGCGGTACTGAAATCGGGTGGCGTCTATGTGCCGGTCGATCCCGGCTACCCGGCGGAACGCATCAGGTTCATCGTCGAGGACGCACGGCCGGTGCTGATACTGACCACCGCGGAGATCCGGGCCCGGTTGCCGCTCACCGGTGCGCCGGTCGTCCTGCTCACCGAGGCGGATCAGGACAACCGGGCCGCTGCCGGGGTGCACGTCCCGCTGCGTCCGTGGCACCCGGCCTACGTCATCTACACCTCGGGATCGACCGGTCGGCCGAAGGGCGCCGTGGTGCCGCACGGCAATGTGGACCGGCTGTTCACCGCGACCGAGCGGGATTTCCGGTTCGGGCCCGAGGACGTGTGGACGCTGTTCCATTCGTACGCCTTCGACTTCTCGGTCTGGGAGCTGTGGGGCGCGCTGCGCCACGGTGGCCGGCTGGTGATCGTCTCGCCCACCGACAGCAGGGATCCGGAACGCTTCCACCGCCTGCTCGCCCGCGAACGGGTGACGGTACTGAACCAGACCCCGGCCGCGTTCGCCGAGCTGGACCGGGTCGACGCGCGGCGCTCCGGCGAGGACGAACTGGCCCTTCGCTACGTCGTCTTCGGCGGCGAGGCACTCGATCTGGCGAGCCTGCGCCCGTGGCTGGACCGGCATCCGGACGGGCCGGAACTGGTCAACATGTACGGCATTACCGAGACCACGGTGCACGTGACCCATCTGCGGGTCGGCCGGGAGCTGACCGAGGGCACCCGCGGACTGATCGGGCGGCCGCTCGCCGACCTGAGCGTGCGGCTGCTCGACGACCGGCTGCGCCCGGTGCCGCCGGGTGTGCGGGGCGAGATCTACGTCGGCGGGGCCGGTGTCTGCCGCGGCTACCTCGGCCGCCCGGATCTGTCGGCGGCCCGCTTCGTCGCGGACCCGTACGGCGCCGCGGGAGCACGGCTCTATCGCTCCGGTGATCTCGGCCGGTGGACCCCGGACGGGGAGCTGGAATACGTGGGCCGGGTGGATTCGCAGGTGAAGATTCGTGGCTATCGGGTGGAGCTCAGCGAGATCGAGACGGTGATCGGCGCCCATCCGCAGGTGGCACAGGTGGCGGTGGTGGCACGTCCCGATCCGGTGGGGGAGCAGCGCCTGGTGGCCTACGTGGTCCCGGCCGGTCCCCGTGCGGACCTGGCCGCGCTGCGCGAGCACGCCGCCCGGCACCTGCCCGCGCACCAGGTCCCTGCGGCCTTCGTGGCGCTGGACGGCTTGCCGCGCACCGCACACGGGAAGCTGGACCAGCAGGCGTTACCGGAGCCGGACTACCGCGCCGATGCGCCCGGCAGGCCACCGCGCGGTCCGCGGGAGACCATCCTCTGCGAGGTCTTCGCCGAGGTGCTCGGAGTCGGCACGGTCTACCCGGAGGACGATTTCTTCGCCCTCGGCGGGCATTCCCTGCTGGCGAACCGGCTGGCCAACAGGATCCGGGAGGCGCTGGACGTTCACCTGCCGATCCGGCAGCTCTTCGAGACGCCGACGGTCGCCGGGCTGGTGGCGGCCCTTCGGGAGGACCGCGATGCCCACGAGGCGGTGACCAGGGTGACCGACCGTCCCGCGCGGCTGCCGTTGTCCTATGCGCAGCAGCGGCTCTGGTTCGTCCAGCACCTGCGCGGGCCGAGCGCGGCCGACAACATCCCGGCGGCGCTGCGGCTGACCGGCAGCCTCGACCGGGACGCACTGCGCGCCGCGCTGCACGATGTGGTGCTCCGCCACGAGCCGCTGCGCACGGTCGTCGCCGAGGACGGCTCGGGCCCGCACCAGGTCGTGCTCCCGGCCGAACTGGCCACGCCGCGGCTGGACGAGCGGACGGCAGCCGAGGCGGAGCTGGCGGAGCTGCTCCCGAGCCTGGCCGAGCAGCCGTTCGACCTGCTGCGCGAGCCGCCGTTGCGGGTCACGCTGCTGACCGTCGGCGCCGCGGAATTCGTACTCGTCCTCGTGGTCCACCACATCGCCGCGGACGGCTGGTCGATGCCGGTGCTCGCCGGGGAACTGACGCAGGCGTACGCGGCACGCCTCGACGGCAGGGCGCCGGACTGGCCGGAACTGCCCGTGTCCTATGTGGACTACGCGTTGTGGCAGCGCGACGCCCGCAACGAAGCGGTCCTGGCGCGGCAGACGGCCTTCTGGCAGGAAGCCCTCGCCGAGCTGCCGATCGAGCTGACCCTGCCGGTGGACCGGCCGCGCCAGGAGACCGGACCGGGGTCCGGCGGCGAGGTCGGCTTCGAGGTGACCGCCGCCGTGCACGCGGCGCTGCTCGGACTCGCGCGCGAGTCCCGGGCATCGCTGTTCATGGTGCTGCAGGCAGCGGTGGCCGGGCTGCTGTCCAGGCTGGGGGCCGGTCCGGACATCCCGATCGGATCACCGGTCGCCGGTCGCGGCGATGACGCGCTGAATGGCCTGGTCGGCTTTTTCGTCAACACACTGGTGCTGCGGACCGATGTGTCCGGGGATCCCACGTTCGAGGAGCTGATCGCCCGGGTCCGGGAGTTCGATCTCGCCGCCTTCGGACAGCAGGATGTGCCGTTCGAGCGGCTGGTGGAGGTGCTCAACCCGCCGCGGTCGCTGGCCCGGCACCCGCTGTTCCAGGTCATGCTCAACCTGGACGGCGCCCAGCACCAGAAGGCCCTCGAGGTGCTCGCCGAGCTGCCCGGCCTTGCCGTCCGGCACGAACGCATCGGCGCCCCGGCGGGCAAGTTCGATCTTTCCTTCTCGCTGCTGGAGAACACCGGCGAGGACGGGCGCCCCGCCGGTCTGCTCGGCCGCCTGACGTTCAACCGTGAGCTGTTCGACGAGGCGACGGTCGCCGGACTGGCCGAACGCCTGCTCGGGATGCTCGAGCACCTCGTCGAGCACCCGGACCGGCCACTGAGCGCGGCGCCGTTGCTCTCCGCCCGCGAACGCGCCGCGGTACTGCGCGAATTCAACGCCACGGACCGGCCGGTGCGGGCGCGTACCGTGCCGGAGCTGTTCGCGGAGGTGGTGCGCGCGCATCCGGGGCGGACCGCCGTCGAACACGAGGGCGAACAGGTGACCTACGCGCAACTCGACGCCGGTGCCGACCGCTTCGCGCACTGGCTGATCGAACGCGGTATCGGCCCGGAGGACATCGTCGCGCTGCGGATGCCGCGCGGCATCGAGGCGGTGCTCGCCGTGCTGGGCGTGCACAAGGCCGGTGCGGCATATCTTCCGGTCGATCCGGAACTCCCGGAGGAGCGGATCGCGTTCATGCTCGCCGACGCGCGCCCCGCACTGGTGCTGGATGCGCTGCCCGAGCTGTCCGGGCACCCCGGCACCGACCCGCGCGGGTCCCGGCCCGCGGTCATGCCGGACAACCTCGCCTACCTCATCTACACCTCGGGATCGACCGGGCAACCGAAGGCCGTGGCGTGCACGCACGCCGGGGTGGCCAGCCGTGCCCTGCTGGCCGCCGAGCACGGCGTCACCGAGCACGGGCGGGTGCTGCAGTTCGCCGCGCTGTCCTTCGACGTCTCGGTGCTGGAGATGTGGACCGCGCTGTTGACCGGTGCCGCCCTGGTCCTGGTTCCGGAGCGGTTCCGGACGGCGGACACACCGCTTGCCGAGTTCATCGAGCGGGAGCGGATCAGTTACGCCAAGCTGCCCGTCGCGGTGGTCGCGGCGCTGCCCGCCGAGGCACATCTGCCGGACACCCTCACGACACTCGTCGTCGGCGGCGAGGCACCCGGCGCGGCACTGGTGCGGCGCTGGGCGGCAGGGCGACGGCTGATCAACGCGTACGGGCCGACCGAGTGCACGGTCAACGCCAGCGTCAGTGCGCCACTGGCGGCCGGTGGGCCGGTGCCGATCGGGCGGCCGCTGCCGAACGTCCGCGCCTACGTCCTGGATCGCGCCTTGCGCCCGGTGCCGCCCGGTGTGGTCGGTGAGCTGTATCTGGCCGGAGCGGGACTGGCCCGCGGCTACCTCGCACGGCCCGGGCTGTCCGCGCAACGGTTCGTGGCCGCCCCGTACGAACCGGATGGCGCGCGGATGTACCGCACCGGCGACCTGGCCCGCTGGACGGCCGGTGGCGAGCTGATCTTCGCCGGAAGGGCCGACGATCAGGTGAAGCTGCGCGGTTTCCGGATCGAACCGGCCGCGATCGAGCATGTCCTCGACGCGCATCCGGGGGTCCGGACCAGCGCGGTGCTCGTCCGGGAGGACCGGAACGCGGCCCGGCGGCTGGTGGCCTACGTCGTCCCGGCCACCTCGGCGGGCATCGATCCGGCCGAACTGCGTGCGCATCTGGGCACCCGGCTCCCGGCGCACGAGGTACCGGCCGCGCTGGTGCCGGTGGACGCGCTTCCGTTGACCCGCAACGGCAAACTCGATCGCGCGGCACTGCCCGCACCCGATTACGGGCGCGAGTCCACCAAACGGCAGCCGCGTACCGAGCGGGAGGCGCTGTTCTGCCGGCTTTTCGCCGAGGTCCTGCACCTGCCCGAGGTGGGCGCCGATGATGGCTTCTTCAACCTGGGCGGGGACAGCATCGTCTCCATCGACCTGGTGGGCAGGCTGCGCAGGCTCGGCCTCGAGCTGAGTGTCCGCGACGTCTTCGAACACCAGACCGCGGCGGCGCTGGCCCGGGTGGCCACCGAACGCGCGCCGGATCCCGCCGACGCCGAGCCAGGTGTCGGCGATCTGCCACTGACACCGATCATGCGCCGGTTCGCCGAACGGGCCACCCCGGCGACGCGGTTCACCCAGTCGCAGCTGATCCGGGTCCCGGGCACCGTCGACGAGCAGCGGCTCGCCGCCGCGCTGGCCGCCCTTGTCGCCCACCACGACGCGCTGCGCCTGCGACTCGTGGAACACGGCGGTGCCTGGTCGCTCACCGTTCCCGAACCGGGGCCGGTCAACGGAGTGCTGCACCGGGTGGATGCCGGTGCCCTGGACGAGGAGGCGTACCCGGCGGTCGTCCGCGCCGAGGGGGACGCGGCCCGGGACAGGATCGACGCCCGTGCGGGCCGGATGCTGCAGGCGGTGTGGTTCGACCGCGGCCGGGACCGTCCCGGGCGGCTGCTCCTCGTGGTCCACCACCTCGCGATCGACGGGGTGTCCTGGCGGATCCTGCTGCCGGATCTGCTCGCCGCATGGCAGGCGGTCGCCGATGACCGCGAGGTCTGCCTGGAACCGGTCCGGACCTCGCTGCGCCGGTGGGCCCGAGCCCTGGCCGAGGAGGCGGTCCGCCCGGTCCGGGAGGCCGAGCTCGAGTGGTGGCAGCGGATGCTGACCGCGCCCGCAGCGGCGCCCGGCGGCCGGGAACTGTCCGCCGGGGACACGTATGGGACAGCGGGCAAACTGAGCCGCGGCCTGCCGGTCGCGACCACCGAATCGGTGCTGACCCGGGTGCCCGCCGCCTATCGGGCGAGCGTGCCGGATGTGCTGCTCGCCGCCCTCGCACTCGCCTTCGACGGCAGGGCCGTGCTGGTCGACGTCGAGGGGCACGGGCGCGATGACCGGTTCGCCGGCGGCGCCGATCTGTCCCGCACGATCGGCTGGTTCACCAGCATCCACCCGCTGCGCCTGGACATCGGGGCGGACGACCCGGCCGAAGCATGGTCCGGCGGCGCGGCGACCGGGCGGCTGGTCAAACACGTCAAGGAACTGGTCCGGGCGGTGCCCGAGGGAGGCCTCGGCTATGGGCTGCTGCGCTATCTGAACTCGCGGACCGCCCCGGAACTCGCCGCGCTGCCGCGCCCCGGGATCGGCTTCAACTACCTGGGCCGGTTCGCCGTGCCGGAGGGCACCGACTGGGCGATGGAAACCGGTGTCGACACCGGATCGGACCAGGACCCGGCGTTGCCCTTGCCGCATGTTCTGGCGGTCAACGCGGCGGTACTGGACACCGCGGCCGGTCCGGAACTCACCGCCGTGTGGACCTGGGCTCCGGGCCTGATCGCCGAGACAGCGGTCCAGGGCATCGCCGGGGACTTCTTCCGGGCACTGGAGACGCTGGCGGCCCACGCGGAACGGCCGGAATCCGGCGGGCTCACCCCGTCCGATCTCGAACTGTCCACGCTCAGCCAGACCGAGATCGACGAATTCGAGAGTGAGCTGCGGGCGGAGCCACTGACATGAGCCGGAAAACGCGCGCGATCGACGGCCGGCTTTCCGAGGCCCACCAGGAACCGGAGGGGAACTTGCGGATCTCGAACGAGGAAACGACCCGGGACCGGCAACCGGCCGTGGACTGGCTGGGCCGGACGGACGACCGGGAACCGGAGCGGCTGCCACTGTCGCTGGCGCAGCGCCGATTGTGGTTCCTGCACAAGCTGGAGGGGCCGAACGCCACCTACAACATGCCCACCGCGCTCCGGCTCACCGGCACACTCGACGAGACCGCACTGCGGGCGGCGCTGGACGACGTCGTCGGCAGGCACGAGGTGCTGCGCACCGTGTTCGGTGAGGAGGCCGACGGGCCGTACCAGGTGGTGCACGAGGACCTGCCGCAGCGGCAGGAGACCGTGGATGTCACCGAGGACGAGCTGTTGCCCGCGCTGTCCGCCGCGGCCCGGCACCGGTTCGACCTGACCGCCGAGGCGCCGTTGCGAGTGTGGCTGTTCCGGCTCGCGCCCGGGGATCACGTGCTGCTGCTGGTGTTGCACCACATCATCGCGGACGGGTGGTCCCTGGAGATCCTGGCGCGGGAACTGGGCCAGGCGTATGCCGCGCGGCTGGCCGGTGGCGCGCCGAACTGGCCCGAGTTGCCGATGCGCTACGCCGATCACGCCCTCCGGCAGGAACGCGGGCTCGGCTCCGCCGAGGATCCGGAATCCATGCTGAGCCGGCAGCTGGACTTCTGGACCCGCACCCTGTCCGGGCTCCCCGGGGAACTCGACCTGCCCGCCGACCGGCCACGCCCGGGTGTCGCCTCGTACCGCGGCGACCGCATCGAGTTCGAGATCCCGGCCGCCGTGCACGGCGCGGCCCGGGCCTTGGCGCGGAGCCAGTCGGTCAGCGTGTTCATGGTCATGCACGCCGCGCTGGCAACCCTGCTGACCCGGCTGACCGGCGGTACCGACATCCCGATCGGCACTCCCGTAGCCGGCCGGGAGGACGAGGCCGCCGAACGGCTCATCGGCCTGTTCATCAACACGCTGGTGCTGCGCGTCGACACCGGCGGTGATCCGAGCTTCGCCGAGCTGCTCCGCCGGGTGCGCCAGACCGACCTGTCCGCGTACGCCCACCAGGATGTTCCGTTCGAGCGAGTGGTCGAGGCGGTCAGCCCGGTCCGATCGCTGGCCCGGCACCCACTGTTCCAGGTGCTGCTCGCCTCCTCGGCAGGAAATCCGGGCACCGGTGGCCGCACCCTGGCCGGGCTCACCGCCAGCCCGTATCGGCTGGGCACCGGTACCTCCCGGTTCGATCTGTACTTCTCGCTTGTCGAGCACCACGATGAGCGCGGGGCCGCTGCCGGAGTGCGGGGCGGGCTGGAGTTCAGCACCGACCTTTTCGACCGGGCCACCGCCGAGGCACTGGTCGCGCGCTTCGTCCGGGTCCTGAGCGCCGCGGTCGACGCGCCCGGACGGTCCATTCGCGAACTGCCCGTGCTCTCCGCCGAGGAGCGCGAAGTACTCCTGGACACCTGGAATGCGACCACCGCCCCGGTGCCCGCCGAGCCGCTGACGCAAACCGTGCGGCGCCAGGCAGGGCAGCGCCCGGACACCGTCGCGGTGCGCTTCGGTGAGCGTGCGCTGACCTACGCCGAACTCGACGCCGCGGCCAATCGACTGGCGCACCACCTGCTGGCCCATGGCGCCGGGCCGGGCCGCCTGGTCGCCGTCCTGCTGCCCCGCACCGAGCAGCTCGTGGTCGCCCTGCTGGCCGTGCTCAAGACCGGCGGCGCCTATCTGCCGATCGATCCGGACTATCCGGCCGACCGGATCGGCTTCATGCTCGCCGATGCCGCTCCGGTCCTCCTGCTCGCCACCACCCCGGCACCGGCGGGCACCGAGGTGCCGTGTGTCGTGCTCGGCGACCCGGACACCGACGCCGAGGTGGCCGCGCGGCAGCCGAGGGACCCCGAGCACCGTGCGCCGTCCGGGGACCAACCGGCCTACGTGCTCTACACCTCGGGCTCGACCGGCCGCCCGAAAGGCGTCGTGGTCACCCGGGCCGCGCTGGCGAACTTCCTGCACGCCATGGTGCCCGCGGTGCGGCTGGCCGCGACGGATCGGCTGCTCGCCACCACGACGGTCGGTTTCGACATCGCCGGCCTGGAGATCTTCGGCCCGCTGCTGACCGGCGGCACCGTGGTGCTGGCCTCCCGTGAGCTGGTCCGGGATCCGGAAGCGCTGGTCGCCGCCCTGCACGGGGAACGAGTCACGGTCATGCAGGCCACCCCGAGTCTGTGGAGTGCCGTGCTGGATGCCGCGGGCGAGAACGAGCTGCGCGATATCCGGGCCCTGGTCGGCGGTGAGGCACTGCCCACCGAACTGGCGCGCTCGCTGCGGCGGCGGACCCGGTCGGCGGTCAACCTCTACGGCCCGACCGAGACGACGGTGTGGTCGACGATCGCGCCGCTGCCCGAGGAACCCGGTCCGGCCTCGGTGATCGGCGCCCCGATCGCCAACACCCAGGTGTACGTCCTCGATCGCGCGCTGTCCGCGGTCCCAGTCCTGACCCCCGGTGAGCTGTACATCGCCGGGGACGGTCTGGCGCAGGGGTACCTGGGGCGCCCCGGGCTCTCCGCCGAGCGCTTCGTGGCCTGCCCCTCCGGCCGCGCGGGAGGGCGGATGTACCGCACCGGTGACCGGGTCCGGTGGAACCGGGACGGGGAGCTGGAGTTCCTCGGGAGGGTGGACGATCAGGTCAAGCTGCGGGGTTTCCGGATCGAGCTTGGCGAGATCGAGTGCGCCCTGACCCGTTCGGCCGGGGTCGCCCGGGCCGCGGCCGTCGTCCGGGAGGACCGGCCGGGGGATCGGCGCCTCGTCGGGTATGCGGTACCCGTGAGCGGGGCCGCGCCGACGGCCGAGGAGCTGCGCGCCGAGCTCGGGCGAACACTGCCCGGCTATCTGGTGCCCTCGGCGAT
>NZ_JALM01000102.1 GCF_000737195.2 Sciscionella sediminilitoris | reverse complement strand
GATCCACTCGGCAAACCCGAGTACGGACAACGGATCCTCGAGGAGATCCCCCACGCCCGCCTCGAGGTACTCCCCGGCATGCGGCACGGAATCACCCTGGAAGCCAAACACGAGGTGAGCACACTGCTCCGGGACTTCATCCGGAACCCGGCGCCGTAAACTCGGACGCTATCCTGCCGGTTGTCCGGCCGGGCAGGTGTGGTCGTGTGCCGGTCGCTTTCCGGTGGTCAGGAAGGTGGTCACGGCGTTGTTCGCGCAGTTGTTGTGGTTGAGCAGGTAGACGCCGTGCCCGCCTTGGTCGGCGGTGATCATCCGGGCTCGTTGCCCGAATGCCCGGCGCAGTTTGCGGGCACCGGCCAGTGGGGTCACGGGATCGCGGAGGTTCTGCACCATGAGGACGTTCGAGGGGCCGCGGTCACCGATGTGCACCGGTGGTTCTGGCGGGTTCGGCCAGAATGCGCATGGCTGAATGTTGGCTCCCGCGGCTCCGAACATCGGGTATCGGATCCGGTCGATCGCGACGTGTCGCACATAGGACGGGATTGAGGTGGGCCAGCGTGAGTCGGCGCAGGTCATGTAGAGCTGGCCGGAGGTCTCGTTGTCGGGATCCGGTGCGGGACCGGTCGCCGGTGGGGCGGCGGGCAGTGCCCGGCCGGTGTCCAGCCGGTGCCAGATCTCGGCGAGCGGGCGCAGGCTCTGGTCGCCGAAAAGCGCGGCCCACGTGGTGAACCGGAACTTCTGCCCGTCGAGCCCGTCCACCGGTTTCCGGTCCAGCCGGGCGGCGAGCGTGAAGTATTTGGCGGTCACCTGTTCCGGTGTGCTGCCGAGACCGTACCGCGGGTTGGCCGGGGCGAATTTCGCGAAGTCCGGGAACCGGTCCTGGAAGCCTTGGCCGTACAGGCGTTCGTAGGGATAGGTCCAGCCGCCCGGGCTCAGGTTGCTGTCGAGCACGATCCGGTCGCCGCGGCGCGGGAACAGCGTGGTGTACACCGCGCCGAGATGGGTTCCCCAGGAATCACCGAGGAACGAGATCCTGGGCTCACCGAGCGCGGCCCGGATCCGGTCCATGTCCCGCGCGGTATTGGCCGTGCTGATAAAGGGACGCAGCCACGCGGTCTTCGATCTGGCGCACTGCCCGGCGATCCGCTTCGACGCCGCGGCCTGTTCGAGCACATCGGCGGTGTTCCTGGCATACGGCGGGACGATGCCGGTCGCCGACTGCGCCGCGGTGAGGTCACAGGTCACCGGTGCGCTGTTGCCGAACCCCCTGGGGTCGAAGCCGATCACATCGTAGCGCTCCCGCACACTCTGCGGCAGCCCTTGTTCGGCCAGCTTCGCCGGATAGTTCATTCCCGGATCGGGTCCACCGGGGTTGGTCAGCAGGACGCCGCGCCGCTGTGCCGGTTTGCTGCTCGGCAGCCGCGATATCCCGATCGTGATCGTGCGGCCATGCGGATTCCGGTAGTCCAGCGGAACGGTGAGGCTCGCGCATTCCAGGCCATGCCCGGTGACCGTCGCCGGACAGCTGCCCCAGTGCAGGGCACCCGGTGTCGCAGGGGCGGTTCCCGGGAGCGCCGCCGCCAGCACGGCGACGGCGGCGAGGAACATGGTTCTGGGCATGCGGATTGCTCCCTGTGCTGTGCGCGGGGCGTGGTGATCGGCCCCGGGGTCGAGATCGTGGTCAGCGGCCGATGACAGCGGCCCGGCGGCGGCGTTGCCACATGGCCAGCGCGACGATCACGATGAACACCGCTGCCGGGCGGTCGAGTCCGGGCAATTCGGCTTCGGCGCCCCGGGAGACCCTGCGGACCTTGCCGATCCGGTCGTTGTCTTCGGTGAGTTCCAGGTTCCGGGTGCCGATCCCGGTGCGGGTGATGCGCAGCTGGCGCCCGGCGGCGGTGATGTTCCAGCTGCGCACCCCGGAGCGTTCGGCGCTGGCTACGGCGTGGCCGTCGGTGGTGTGCAGTCGGCAGTCCCAGCCGAACGCGGAATTCTCGAGCCGGTAGGTCTTCCCGCCTATTTCCAGTTCGCCTCCGTGCTGCGCGGTGCGCGCGGAGACCGTGGTGAGTGTTTCGCCGCCCTCGGAAATTTCGTACTGGGCGGGCACACCGGTTCGGAGTACGCGAATGTCGGTCATGCTTTCCTCCTTGCCATTTCGGTGTTCTGGAATGCGGCGATGAACCAGCGCTCTTCGCGACGGACTAGCGTGAAGGTCTGGAATTTGTCGAACTCGATGTTCCCGGTGCCGATTCCGCCCTGGGTGAGAATGACGGCGGTATCACCATCGAGCATGGTGGTCTGCAACGCCTCGGCGAGGAGTCTGGTGCCTCTCTGCCATTTCGTGAACACCTCGTGGTGATTGTTCCGGATCTGCTCTCGACCGAGAAGGGCGTGGCCGGTGAAGATGACATACGTAGCGTCCTCGGTGAACAGTTCCCCGAATGCCGACGCGTCACCGGCGTCCCACGCTTTCCGGTACAGTTCCAGCACCTGCGCGGGCGTGCTCGCTTCACTCATGATCGAACTCCATTCGTGGATTATTCGGAGTTTGTTTTCGTGGGGATTGGGTAGGGGATGGTTGCGTGGTGAGGGCAGTCGCGGGGCGGCACACCCTGACGACGTGGTCACGAAATTCTGAACAACGCTCATCGTAGAAATCACTGTTTTTCAGTTGCGGTTGTCCCAGCGGAATCGTTTGCGGACAAGGGAGGCGAACACGACCGGCCAGAAGATCAGCGCCGCCACCGCGGGCAGCGCGGCCGGAATACCGTCGATTCCGATCGCCCAGATATCTCCGCGATAAGCGAGTGCGGTGAGTCTGCCGATGGTGGTGCCGGGGACGGCCATCAGAATGTGCGGCAATCCGCCGGTGGTGTTGAGGGTGAGCAGGATGGCACCGATGACGAGCACGAACACCAGCGGTAGCCCGGTGATGTTGGCGCGTTCCGGGCTCGGTGTGATCAGCGTGGTTGCCAGCGCCGCGGTAGCGGCCAGGGACAGGCCCGCGAGAACGGCCAGCGCCAGCGCCCCCGGATCGGCCGGTGCCGGTGCGCCCGCGATGGTGTCGACGATGCCGAGCACGATCAGCTGGGCCAGCGTGGTCGCCACACTCGGCGCCAGCAGACCGGTGAACAGCTCCGGATCGGAGAGCTCGCTGGTGCGCAGCCGCTTGAGCACGAGGTTGTGCCGCCTGGCCACGACCGTGGACGTCGCAGTGAGGTAGAGGCTCATGCCGGCCACCACGGCGAGCTGGAGCGCGATCACCGTGGCCCACTGGCTCGGGGTGTGCCGGGGAAAGGTGTACAGCCAGAAGATGCCGAGGGCCAGTGGGAGCAGTACCGCGGTGAACAGTGCCGTGCGATTGCGCCAGAGAACGCGCAGTTCGGTGGCGGCCAGCGCGTACAGCATGGTTCAGCCCTCCTGCTCGGCGTCGGCGGCACGCACGCTGTGGTAGATCTCGGCCAGCGAGGCCGGGGCGGCCCGCAGAGCCTCCAACCGGATCCCTGTGCTGTCCGCCCAGCCGAGGAAGCGGGTGAGATCGGCCTGCAGATCCTCGGTCGAGACCGCGATGACGGTCGCGTCATCGGATACGGCTGTGGTGATCGCGCCGCCGAGTTCGGGCAGCTCCTGCGTTGCCGCGCCGGGGATCCGCGCGGAGAAACCGGCCGGGCGGGCGGCGATGACCTCGGCCAGCGTGCCCGTGGCCGCGATCCGGCCGCGGTGCATGATCGCGAGCCGATCGGCGAGTGCTTCGGCCTCGTCGAGATAGTGCGTGGTGAGGATGACCGTGCGGCCCGCCTCGGTGAGTTCGCCGATCGCGTCCCAGCTGCGGCGCCGTGATTCGGGGTCCAGGCCGGTGGTGGGTTCGTCCAGGATGACCAGTTCGGGGCTGCCCCACACGGCCAGTGCGAGGTCCAGCCTGCGGCGCTCGCCTCCGGAGAGTTTCGCGACCCGTACCGCGGCGCGCTCGGCGAGATCGAACCGGGCGAGCAGCCGTTCGGGATCATCGGGTCTGCTGGTCAGTCGCTGCCAGAGCCGCAGTGTCTCGGCGACCGAAAGCTCGGCGATGAACCCGCCTTCCTGCTGCATGATGCCCATCCGGGCGCGTAGCTCGGGCATCCCGGACGCGGGGTCGACACCGAGCACGGACACCGTTCCGCCCGTGCGCGCATGGAAGCCGCTGAGCACCTCGAGTGTGGTGGTCTTGCCCGCGCCATTGGTGCCCAGCAGGGCGAACACCTCGCCCCGCCGCACCTGCAGGTCGACGCCCCGCACCGCCTCGTAGGCGCCGTAGTGGCAGCGCAAGCCGCGGATCTCGACCACGGAACCGGTCGGTGCCTGTGTCATGCCCTCAAGCCTCGCGGTCCACGGAAATCCGGGGTAGTCGTCGGCGTCATCAGTACAGATGACAGCTGTCATCAACCTGTCCCACGGCGGGTGGACCGGCGATAGCCTTGCCCGGTGACCATCGCAGCAGCCACCGACGCCGAGGATCCGGCGCTGCCCGCGGCACGCCGGAGAATGGTGATCATTTTCGTGGCGATGACCGGTTCGATCGCCGCCGGGCTGCCGATCGTGTTCCTGATGCTGTACTGGCCGGGAATCGCCTTCGCAGTGCCCCTGATACTCCTGGATCTCGGTGTGCTGGCACTGCATTCCTGGTGGTTCCGCCGTAGCCTGCGGCACCCGAAAACCCGCCCGCCACAGGGATATCTCGTCCTCGCGGCGATACTGGGGACGAGCTTGCTCTGCCTGGGGATGTTCAGCAGCCCGCTCGGTTCCATCTGGGCGTTCGGTCCCGCGCTGCTGCTCGGCGACAGCCTGACCCGCCGTGACCGGCGGACCGTCATCGCCTCGGTGACCGGTGCCGTCCTGGCCGCATTCGGTATCGGCGTGCTCCTGGCGCCCCAGCCACCCGGTGGCGGACCGAACTGGGCCAGCGCGGCGATCGCCGCCGCCTATATGGCCGTGCTGTGGACGGCCAGCTTCAACCGTGTCTACTGGCTGGGTTCGATGAACACCCTGGACACTTCCCGGCGAATGGCCATCGAACTCGCCACCGCACGGGAACGGCTCCGGCTCGCCGACGACCTGCACGACATCCTCGGCCACGCACTGGAGGTCGTCGCCTTCAAGAGCGAACTCGCCGGTAAACTCCTGCCCGCCGAGGCCGTGCGGGCACGCGGCGAAATCGACGAGGTGGCGCGCGTGGCCCGCGATGCGATGAGCGAAGTACGCGCCCTGAGCAGAGACCGGCGCAGCACCACCCTCACCGCGGAACTCGCCGGAGCCCAGGCGACACTCGGCTCCGCCGATATCGAGCTTTCGGTCACCGGCGACCCGGCACAACTGCCCGAGGAAAGCCAGGACATCCTCGGGCGGGTACTGCGCGAGGCGATGACCAACCTGCTGCGGCACAGCAACGCCGCCCACTGCTCGGTGCTCCTCGGCTATGACACCGATATCGCCGAACTACGCGTGACCAACGACGGCGTACCCGCCACCGAAAGCGGACCGGACACCGAAGGCACCGGCCTTGCCGGGCTACGGCGCTATCTGAACGAACGGCGCGGACGACTGACCGCGGGACCGGGACACGAGGGCACCTTCACCGTCCACGCCGAACTACCGGTGCACACATGATCCGCCTCATCCTCGCCGAAGACGAACACCTCACCCGCAGCGCGGTCGCCACCCTGCTCGGCATGGAAGAAGACCTCACCGTCGTGGGCCAGGCGGCCACCGGCGAGGAAGCACTCGAGGCCATCCGCGCCCACCGGCCCGATATCGCGGTACTCGACATCGAAATGCCCGGACTCGACGGCGCGCAGGTCGCCGAACACGTCGCCACCCACCACCCCGGAACCCGCTGCGTCATCCTCACCCGCCACGCCCGTCCCGGCGTACTCCGGCGCGCCCTCGCCGCCAAGGCAATGGGTTTCGTCACCAAGAACACCCCGGCCGCGACACTCGCCCAAGTGATCCGCACCGTGCACGACGGCGGGCGCTACGTCGACCCCGAACTCGCCGCCACGGCACTCGACAACGCCAACTGCCCGCTCACCGACCGCGAACTCGACGTACTACGCCAGGTCGGCCCCGCAAGCACCGCCGACGACATCGCCGCGGCAGTACACCTCTCCCCCGGCACCGTCCGCAATTACCTCTCCTCGGCCATGCGCAAACTCCAAGCCCGCACCCGCACCGAAGCAGCAGCACACGCCCGCGAACACGGCTGGCTGTGAGCCTGATCCGGACGCCGGACCGGAATCAGGGAAAGGCATGCGGAATACCGGCATCGCCGCGCGGTTTGTTCTGATCATGCGTATCCTCCGCACCTACGCCCGCGCCTATGTCGACGACCTGGATGCGGCATTGGCTTCCCTTACCGCGGTTACGGGCGAGCCGATCGGAACCCGCTTCACGGTGCCGAACGGGCTGGAGCTGGCTACGGTCGGCCGCGTTCTGGTCGTGGCAGGTGAGAAGCGAACACTGGAACCGTACCGGGCAACGGTGGCCACACTGATCGTCGACGACCTCGACGACTGCCAGAAGGTGCTCGACCAGACCGGAGCGCGGATCGTGCGTGGCCCGCAGGCCGTTCCCACCGGCAGAAACCTGACCGCCGAACTACCCGGTGGCGTCCAGATCGAATATGTCGAGTGGAACAAGGCCCAATGGGAACGCGCCGGAGGCCGCCCCACCTAGGCGCTCCCACTCCGAATCGCACCGGGACTGCCCGCGCTGGAACTATCCCGGGCACCGCGCGCGTTGAGAACACCATGACTGAACTTCGCCGTCTCGGCTCGTCCGACCTGCTCGTCTCGCCCCTTTGCCTGGGCGGCAACGTCTTCGGCTGGACCGCCGACCAGGCCCAGTCCTTCGCGGTGCTGGACGCCTACCTCGCCGGGGGCGGCAATTTCGTCGACACCGCCGACTCGTACATGAACTATTTCCCGGAACAGGGCAATGAACCCGGCCAGTCCGAGACCATCATCGGCGACTGGCTCGCCAGCCGCGGCAACCGCGATGACGTGGTCCTGGCGACCAAGGTCGGCGACCACCCGGACTACCTCGGCCTCGCCCCCGCCACCATCAAGGCCGCCGCCGATGAGTCGCTGCGGCGGCTGCGCACCGACCACATCGACCTGTACTACACCCACTTCGACCGGGACGAGTCCATTCCGGTCGAAGACATCATCGGCACACTGGACGAACTCGTGCAGGCGGGCAAGGTGCGCGCCATCGGCGCCTCCAACATCAGCCCCGAGCGGCTCGCCGCATCACTGGCCTTCGCCGACCGCGCGGGCACCGCTGGCTACGTGGCGCTCCAGCCGCAGTACAACCTCATATCGCGGGACACCTACGAAGGCGCGCGGCGCGACATCGTGCAGCGCGAGGGGCTCTCGTGCGTGCCGTACTTCGCGCTCGCCTCGGGGTTCCTCACCGGCAAGTACCGTCCGGGCCAGACCGTCGAGAACGTACGCAACCTGCCCGGGCTGGCGGGCGGCTACGCGGACACCGAACGCGGCGCGCGGGTGCTCGACGCGCTGGCCCAGGTCGCCACCGCCCGCGGAGTGCAGATGGCCACCGTGGCGCTGGCCTGGCTCGGGCAGCAGCCGACGGTGACCGCGCCGATCGCCTCCGCGCGCACCGTCGAGCAGTTGCCCGCCCTGCTCGCCGCCCACGACCTGCACCTCTCGGACGCCGAGTTGCACACGCTCACCTCCGCCTCGTCCTGACCGGCGGCGCGCCTTGCCTGTGTAAAACGATCGTTGTACCGTGGGTGCATGCCTACCACGCGAGCAGAGATCGTCTCCAACGCTGAGCGGGTCTTCGATCATCACGGGTTCGCCGCGACGGGGATGGACCTGCTGACCGAGGCGGCGGGCGTGTCCACCCGGACGCTGTACAAGCACCTGGGCAGCAAGGCCGGGTTGATGGCTGCCGTGCTGGAGTCGCGGATGGCGCGGTTCTTCGAGCGGTTCGACGTCCACGGCGTGGCGGCGCTGTTCGAGGCTCTTGACGACTGGACTGCCGCCGAGGGGGCGAGAGGCTGCCTGTTTCTGCGCGCAGAGGGCGAGACCGGCGGCCAGCCCCCTGAAGTCTCGGCCGTCGTCGCCGAGTATCGCGGGCGCCTGCGGGAGCTGACTCGCCGCGTCATCGTCGATGAGCTCGGCCGCCCCGACGAGGAGCTGGCCGAGCAGCTCCTGGTCCTCTTCGAAGGCGCGACCTCGGCGGCCTCCTATCTCGGCACCCGGGCGATCGCTGCCGCCAGGAACGCGTCCCTGTCCCTGATACGGCAGGCGCGATAGCCGCGTTCACCCCGTGCCGGTGTCGGCGCACATCGCAGCCACCACGAACGAGACAAGCAAGATCGGAGTCACCACGAATGCACTTGTTCACCGTCTTTTCCCATCCCTTCGCCGATAAATACCCGGCAGCGGTCCTGGGTGCTTTCCATGAACCGTTCCGTCGAGCCGGGCACTCCATCGACCTGCTCGATCTGCACCAGGAAGGCTTCGATCCTCGTTTCACCGAGGCGGATCATGCGCACTTCTGGGGTGGCCCGATCCCCGCGGGAATCGCCGAGATGCATCGCCGGGTCGAGGCAGCGGACCGGCTGGCCTTCGCCTTCCCGGTCTACTGGTGGGGAATGCCGGCGATGATGAAGGGCTGGATCGAGCGGGTTTTCACCGGCGGTTGGGCCTATCAGTACGGCGCTGGCGTGAACGACCGTGGAAAGCAACCCCTCAACGCACTACTCCCCAGCATCCCGACGATGCTGATCGGTATCGGCGGGTCCAAGAAGCGCACGTACGACAAGTACGGGTATGACGATGCGATGCGCACTCAGCTCGATGTAGGCGTCTTCGCCTACTGCGGCATCAACGACGTCGAGAGCCACGTGATCTACGACGTCGAGGGTGAGCACAACGCGCCGAATCGCACCGCTGGTTTGCAACAGGCCCGCGAGCTCGGCGCAGCGTTCCTCTCACCCGACCGCGAACCGCGGAACGCCAAGCAGGAGCATCTGCGCAAGCTGGCCGGCTGACTGGAAACGGTCGGGCAACACGAACCTCAGTGCTCGAGGAACTCGGCCGCCGCCTTCTTGAACCGGCTGGCGGACACGGCATTGAAGTGGTTGCGCCGATCGAGGGAGACGAACGGTGCGCCGAGTTCTGCGGCGTATTCCGGTGCGTCCGAAGCGATGTCGTCCTGCTCCCCCGCGGCGAAGAGCACCGGGACCGGGGCCGGGCCATCGAGTCGATGGCCCGCGATCCCCTCGATGCATGCGTCCAGATCGCTCGCGGACAACGTCTCTGCCACGCGCCGCATCGAACCGCGGTCGGCGGCGCGACCACCGATGCCACCGAGCACCAGTCGGCGCACCCGTCCGGAGGAAAGCCGCGCCAGCTCCCAGCCGATCAGGCCGCCCATCGAGTAGGTCACGACGTCTACTGTGGACACTCCGGCCTCGTCCAGTACCGCCAGTACGTCCCGCGCCAGTGCATCCGGCGAGTACCCGGACTCGGACATGTCGCTGTGCCCGTGCCCACGCAAGTCGACCAGAACGTGCCCGCGGTCGCTCAGCGCGCGCACCCAACCGGTACGCACCCAGGTGTTCGCACTGTCCGACGCGAACCCGTGGATCAGGAGCACCGGAGCGGGCCCGGATGTCGCGTCGTACCAGATCTTCATGCCGTCCCAGGAAGTGGCGAACATGCTCAATCCTCAGGCAGGGTCAGCCGGACGCGCCGCTGCGGCTTCTCCTGTTTCGGAACGGTCCCGACGATCCCCGCGTGCTCATCGGAGACGGTGAATGTGACCAGTGGTTCCCCTACCGACAACTCCTCGTCTTCGCCGACGTGCAGGCGTGCGACCCGGCCGGACTGCGGCGAGGGGATCTCCACCGCCGACTTGGTCGTCTCGAGCTCGACCAGCGGCGCGTTGTGTTCCACCCACTCCCCCTCGACGACCAGCCACTCCAACACGCGGGCGCTGATCAGCCCCTCCCCGAGGTCCGGCAGCGGAAAAGTCACTTCAGACACGACGGTACTCCAAGGTGTTCTGGACGGCGGTCAGAATGCGGTCGGCGCTGGGTAAATACTCCTGCTCCAGCGCGCCGGAGGGATAGGGCACGTCGAAGCCGGTGACCCGTTGAACGGGCGCACGCAGGTCGGCGAAGCATCGTTCGGTGACCAGTGCGGCGACCTCGGCACCCAGACCGGCGGTCAACGGAGCCTCATGGACCACGACCGCGCGGCGGGTCTTCGCGACGGAGGCGGCCAGGCCGGCGGCGTCGATCGGTTTGAGCCAACGCAGGTCCATGACCTCCAGCTCGACACCATCCTCGGCAGCGAGCTCAGCGACCTGCAGGCAATGGGCAACCATCGCGCCCCACGCGACCAGCGTGACGTGCCGTCCCTCGCGTACGATCCGGCTCGTGCCCGGCGGCATCGGCGGGACCGATTCGGTGGGGTCAAAGGATTCCCGGTGCCAGTAGCGGGACTTGGGCTCCATGAAGACCACCGGGTCGGGATCGGCGATCGCCTGCCGCAACAGGTGATACCCCTCCGACGGTGCAGACGGGGAGACCACCTTCAGGCCGGGCACGTGCGCGAACAGCGCCTCCAGGCTCTCACCGTGGTGCTCCGGGGCACGGATCCCTCCGAAACTGGGCAGGCGCAAGGTGATCGGCATGTTCAGCACACCCCGGCTGCGATAGTGCATGCGCGCCACCTGATTCACGATCTGATCGATCGCCGGATAGCTGAAGCCGTCGAACTGGATTTCCGGCACCGGGCGCCAGCCGTGCATGGCCAGCCCGACCGCCATACCCACGATCGCGGACTCGGCGAGTGGCGTGTCGAAAACACGGTGCTCGCCGAACTTATCCTGTAGTCCGGCGGTCACCCGGAACACACCGCCGAGTGTGCCGACGTCCTGCCCGAACACCAGTACCCGGTCGTCGTCCTCGCACGCATGGCACAGCGCCAGATTGATGGCCTGCTGCAGGGAAAGCTCAGGCATCGAGAGCCACCTTCCACGCCAGCTGCTGCTCCGACAGGGCCGCGGTGGGCTCGCGGTAGACGAACGAGAACAGCTCCTCGACCGGAGGGGGCTGCAATGCGAGCAGACCTTCCCGGACCTCACGTACCACGGCGGCGGCGTGCTCCTCGGCCGTGGCGAGTTCTTCGGCCGTGAGCTGTTTCCCGGCGACGGAGAGCGGATCCCGTTCGGCCCAGACCTGCTCCTGTTCCGGTGTCCGGTAGCGGCCGGGATCGTCCGAAGTGGAGTGTGGTCCCATCCGATACGTCATCGCCTCGATCACCGTCGCCCCGCCACCGTTGCGGGCCCGGTCCAACGCAGTGCGGGTCGCCTCGAACACCGCGACCACATCGTTTCCGTCCACGCGGTGCCCCTCGATTCCGTACCCCGCGGCACGAGCAGCGACCGACCCGCCGGCAACCTGCCGTTCGGTCGGCAACGAAATCGCCCAGCCGTTGTTCTGGCAGAAGAACACCACCGGCAGCCGGTACACACCGGCGAAGTTCATCGCCTCGTGCACATCGCCCTGCGAACTGGCGCCATCGCCGAAGTACACGATCGCCACCCCGTCGGTCTCGTCCAGCTTCGCCCCCATCGCCCAGCCCACGGCATGCGTCACCGGCCCGCCGACGACCGCGTTGAACGGCGCCAGGCGCGAAGCCTTCGGATCGTAGAGCCCGCCATGCCAAATGTTCAGATGCGTGGCCAGGTAAGCGACGAGATCGACCCCCATGGCGACCGCCGCACCGAGATCACGGTAACCAGGAAAAGCGAAGTCACAGCCGAGATCGAGAGCAGCGGCACTGCCCACCTGTGCGGCCTCTTGCCCTCGCACCGGTGTGTAGGCGGGCAGAACGCCCTGCCGCTGCAACGCGATGGCCTCGTCATCGAGGCGTCGCGTC
Source organism: Sciscionella sediminilitoris (assembly GCF_000737195.2). Taxonomy (GTDB): domain Bacteria; phylum Actinomycetota; class Actinomycetes; order Mycobacteriales; family Pseudonocardiaceae; genus Sciscionella; species Sciscionella sediminilitoris. The sequence continues at coordinate 37,939 of NZ_JALM01000102.1, read as the reverse complement.
ACCAGTAGGGACCGGTGCAGTGCGCGGAGATCAGCTACAGGCATGCCGGAAGAGTGCCCATCCACCGTCAAGCTATGCAAGTAGCATCATATTGACTGATCAGTCTGCACGATCTGACCGATCCGAGGCCTCGTTCGCTATACATATTGCCCAGCCGCCGAGTCCGGGCATACTCGCTGTGGGGCGTCAGTTCTCGTTCGCGCGGATCTGTGGTTCGTTCACCGGGCAGCCGTAGCTGTGCGAATCGCGCGAGCGGGGCAGCCTTCCGGGCACCAGCAGCGCGGAGATGAGCCCGGCGAGCACCAGCAAGCCAGCGCTGATCAGCATCGCCATGTGATAACCCGAGTTGAACAGCGCAGGATCGGTGTAGCTCCGTGTTATCCCGGTGACCGCAGGGATCACCGCGACGGCGAGCAGACCGGCGGAGCGGGCGATAGCGTTGTTCACACCGGAAGCGGTCCCGGCGAGCCGATCGGGCGCGGTGGCGAGTGCGGTCGAGGTCAGTGGGGCGACCGTCGCGGAAAGCCCGAGCCCGAGCACGACCACGGCAGGCAGTACGTCGGTGAGGTATCTCGCCTCCGGCCCGATACGCAGGCACAGCAGAAAACCGCACGCGGCGATCAGCGGGCCGACCGTCATCTGGATCCGCGGCCCGATCCGCGCGGCCAGCGCCCCGGAACGCGCGGACAGCAACAACATCAGCGCGGTGACCGGCAGCATCGAGGTGCCCGCCGCGAGCGGGGAGAACCCGCTCACCGTCTGCAATTCCAGTACCAGCAGAAAGAAGAACACTCCGAGCGCCCCGTACACCAGCAGGGTGACCAGGTTCGTGGCGGAGAACGTGCGATCGCGGAAGATGTTCAGCGGAACGAGCGGATGGCTGGTGCGGTGCTCAACCGCGAGGAAGGCCACCAGCGCCACCACCCCCAGCGCCGCGCACACCAGTACCGCAACGGAACCGCCGCTCCCGGCCGAGGTCAGCGCGTAGGTCACCCCGGCGAGCCCCAGCGCGGTCAGCACCGCCCCCGCGACATCGATCCCGCGAGGCGCCTGCGTGTTCACCGTCTCCGGAACGTGGCGCAGGGTCAGCACGATGATCAGCGCGGCGATCGGCACGTTGATCAGGAACACCGCCCGCCAGTCCCATTCCACCAGCCAGCCGCCGAGGAACGGCCCGACCGCCCCGGCGATCCCGCCCAGCCCGGACCAGGCACCGACCGCTCGCGCACGGTCCTGGCCCTCGAACGAACTGGAGATGATCGCGAGACTGCCCGGAGTGAGCAATGCCCCGCCGATGCCCTGGACCGCGCGCGCCGCGATGAGCAGTCCCGCATTCGGACTGAACGCGCACAGCACCGATGCCGCGGTGAACACCGCGACACCGATCAGGAACACCCGCCTGCGCCCGTATCGGTCACCGAGCGAGCCGCCGAGCAGGATCAGCGCGGCGAGCGTCAAGGTGTAGGCGTTCACCGTCCACTGCAGGGCACCGAAACTCGCGTGGAACTCCCTCCCGATGCTCTCCAGCGCGATGTTCACGACCGTGCCGTCCAGCATCGCCAACCCGGATCCCGCGATGGTCGCCGCCAGCACCCACCGTCCCGCGGCGGTTCCCATGCGCACGGTCATGGGTTCGCTCGACCGATCACCACAAGCATCTCTGCCGCACCCGCATTCTCGGTAACGCCCGGAAACTCCCTGGATCCGCATGGTAGCACCGATCCCGGCCCGCTCATCCTGACCGGAAACCGGCCGTCCCGGCGGTCCACTTCCACGGCCGATCGATCATTTCCTTGGCACGCCGCGGGTTCGTCCGCTGTTCGGCGGTTCGTACTCAGCGAGGGAGGGGTTGTCCCTTCGTTTCCGGTCCCACGAACCAGATCACGCAGAGCGCGATGACATACGACGCGAGGCCGATGATCGTCGCCGCGGTGGATATGCCACCGAGCAGGCTGATGAGCAGGCCGGTGGCGAGTGTGACGAGCGAGCCTGCGATCCGGGCGGAGTTGAACACCGTGGAGATCGCGGTTGCCCGTCCCGTCGTGGGGAACAGTTCCGGCATGTAGATCGGCATCCACGCGAACTGTCCCAGGACGAAGAATCCGGCGATGCCCGCGGCAACGAGGGCGATTCCGGGCGTCGGGATGGCGAAGAAGAAGATCGGGATGATCAACGCCGATCCCGCGTAGTACAGCAGCATGGTGGGCTTGCGGCCCCACTTGTCGGCAAGGTAACCCAGAAGCAGGTACCCGGGAACGGATGCGGCGTTGAACACCAGACCCGCGTTCGCTGCCCAGGTTTCGCCGGACTGCCCCGCTCGCGTAGCCAGCTGACCGGTGAACTGCGGGATCCAGGCCGACACGCTGTAGAGGCCGATGACGGATACGACGGTGATCAGGAGCAGCCGCAGGGCCCGCTGGCGCAGGTGCGGCTGGCTGAACACCGCGGTGAACGGAGACCGCAGGGACGCACGGTCTTGCGCGCTGAGCTGGCCGCCGCCTGCCGCCGCGGCCTTGGCCTGACGCCTGCGGTCGCGGATCTCCGTCCACATCTGCGGATCTTGCACGGCCCGGCGCACGTACAACACGACCAGTGCGGGCAGTACGCCGATCAGGAACAGGTACCGCCAGGCCTCGCTCCCCACTGGCTGCAGGAGGAACCAGGCCAGGGCGGCGACCATGGCGCCGATGCCGAACCCGGATTGCAGCACGGCGGCGGCTCGTCCGCGGGACCGGTCCGGCCACAGCTCGCCGATGAGTGCCGTCGCGCTGCCCCATTCGGCGCCCAGCCCCATGCCGGTGATGAACCGCAGGGCGAGCAACCACCAGTAGTCGCCCGCGACCGCGGTGAGGCCGGTGAACAACGCGTACCAGAGGATGGAGATCATCAGGGTGCGCCGTCGGCCGAGGTAGTCGGCGGCGAACCCGGCGACGATCCCGCCGAGGGCCCAGCCCAGCAGCGTCGCGGCGACCAGTGCGCCAACGTAGGCGGACAGCTGTTCCAGCCCGCCGGTTTCTACGCTCCGGACGGCAACCGGGCCCGCCAGGACGAGCGCGTAGGTCTCGAATCCGTCGAACGTCCATCCCAGCCACGAGGCGAGGAGTGCACGACGGCTGGACTTGTCGATGGTGCGCAGGGGCCCGGGGCGAGCGCGGGTGTTGAGCGGTTGTACACCGCTTTCCAGGTCGGACATAGTGCTCTCCTTTGAGCGGTAGGGGCGATGTCCGGGTGGTCAGTCGCGCACGTCGACCGGACACGGCGCGGTGACATCGCCCTCGAGCAGTTTCCGTAGTTGTTCGGCGTGCTCAGGGGGCGGGGGTGAAGCAGGCGACCACGGTCACCGGGTTCTCGTCGGGCACGGCGTCTCCGATTCGTCGGGCGGGGCGCCTCTCGCATCCGCAGTGATAATACGTTATAAAACGTCTTATCCATCCTGTCAAGGTTGGGACGCAGGCGGAACACCCAGGATCCTCCGCGCCGAGCTCGCCGACAGGCGTACGGTCCGGCCCGTGCGCCCGCCAGTTCACGCGGATCACGCGATACTCGGCGGCGACCAAGGCAGGCATCATGCGGTCGAAGGCACGGTGATCACCACCCCGGCCACTGAGGAGCGCCAGCCCCGGCCGTACGGAGCCGCGGCCCCGCTCGTCGAAGGATCCGCATTCCATCGATCGCCATCGTGCACAGGATCAGAATCGTTCTCCCATCGCTCACCGGAGAATGCAGGTCGCATGCGGGAGGAGCGCACCCGCGCGGTCATGCACAGCCGGAACCGGCCCGCCGCGCTCGGCAGCAGCTCCCGTATATCGCAAGTCCACTAGCTGACGTGAACCTCGTCTTGACACCGGAGACGGCTTCAACAACACTGATTTGGACGTCATCCAAAGTTTGCACGGTGAGGAGACGAAGATTGTTCCGGAGAGCAAAGGCGCTCGCCGTGCTGGTGCTGCTGGTGTTGCCACTGGCCGCCTGCGGCGCCCGGTCCGAAGCGAGTGGTTCGGTGCTGCGGGTCGCTCGCGCGGAATCCTTTGATGGCTGGGATCCGGACAAGGCTTCGACGTATGCCTCGTATCAGACGTTGAACGGCGTGCTCGAGCCTCTGCTGCGGATGAATGCGGACGGCAAATCGCTGGATCCGGGAATCGCACGCGAGTGGTCACACAACAGGAACGAGACCGCGTGGACCTTCATGCTGCGCAAGGATGTGCGGTTCAGCGACGGTTCGGCACTGAGCTCGGCGGATGTGGCATTCTCCCAAGCAATTTGGCGCCAGGGACCGAATTACGGGAACATGTACGCGAAGATCGCCCGGGTCGAAACCCCCGATCCGCATACGGTGCGGTTCGTCCTCGACGGGCCGGACAGTGCGTTTCCCGTATTGATGGCGTGGTCCTCCTCGGCGGTGTTCCCCAAGGATTTCGGCGGCCGGGATCGGAAAGCCTACTTCGACGCACCGATCGGCGCGGGAGCGTTCACGGTCGAGAAATGGTCGCCGGGCGGGCGGATCGTGTTGCACAGGAATCCCTTCTACTACCTGCCGGGGAGGCCGTACCTGGAACGCATCGTGATCGATGTGGTCGACGAGGACGCCGATGTGCTCTTCCAAGCCGGGCAGGAAGACATCGTCGAGTATCTGACCGCCTTGGACGCGAAGAAATTCGGCAGCCGGGTCGTGGGGCTACCACCGAGTCAGCTGGAGCATCTGAGTTTCCGCACCACCACCGGGCCATTGCGGGATCAGCGGGTGCGCGCGGCCATCGCGCACGCGATCGACTACCGGGCGATCCAGCACGGCGCGTTCCGGGAACACAGCACCCTGCCGAACGGAATCCTTCCGCCCGATCTGCCGAACTGGATGCCGCCGAGTCGTGCGCGACCCGCGCATGATCCGGCGAAGGCGCGGACTCTTTTGCGGCAGGCCGGTTTGCGCGCACCGGTACATCTCGAGGTGGTCTATGACGCGGGAAATCCGGTCGACGAGCTGATCGGACAGGTGTTGCAGGCCGATCTCGCCGAGGTCGGGATCACCCTGAAACTCTCCGGTTTGGAGACCGGCACGTTCCTTTCCCGGGCCTACGGGCTCGATGCGGACATGGTGCTCTGGTCCTACGGCCCAGTGTCACCGGACATCATGGACCCGCTCAGCTGGTTGTCCGGCACCTCCTGGTTGTTCTCCGGCATGGACACCCGGGATGTGCTCGACGTGAACTTCGCCTACCGGGCCACCGACGATCCGGCGAAGAAGCGACGACTCATCGCCGGACTGCAGGATGCGGCGCGGACCAGGCTCCCGGCGATCGGTCTCGCGCAGTTCCAGGTTCTGCACGCGGTCAGCGCACGGGTGCACGGTTTTCACCCGGAGCCGTGGGGGATGTACTACTGGGACACGATCAAGGTCGGCCGGTCGTGAACCGGTTCGCCTTCATCGCGCGCAGGCTGCTGTTCGCCGTACCACTGCTGCTGGTGATCGTGTTCCTCGTGTTCATGCTGCTCCAGATCACCCCGGGAGACCCGGCTCGCGCGGTGGCCGGTTTGCGTGCCTCGGAGGCGGATCTGCGTGCGGTGCGGCATCAGCTCGGCTTGGACGATTCGGTGTTCGTCCGGTTTCTCCGCTATGTCAACGATTTGCTGCACGGGAACCTCGGGTACTCGTTCAAATCGAGTGAACCGGTTTCGGCGATGATCGGCGAGCGATTCCCGATCACGGCGTGGTTGCTCGTCTCCGGAATCCTGCTTTCGCTGGCGATCTCGATCCCGGCCGGAATTCTGTCCGCACGCCGGGAGCGCGGCTTCGCCGACACGATCACCCGTTCCACGGAAATGGTCGGCCTGGCCATGCCGTCGTTCTGGGTCGGTATCGTGCTCGTGCTCACCGTGGCCCTGCCTACCGGTGCCCTGCCCGCGGGCGGGTTCGGCGAGGGCTTCGGCGGCCATCTGCGTTCGATCGTGCTTCCGGCCCTCACCCTGGCGATCTCGGTGGCACCACTGCAGATTCGCAGCCTCCGGGCCAGTGTTCTCGCGGTGCGGGGGCGGGACTACGTGACCATGGCCCGCACACTCGGGATATCCGAGCGCCGCGTGACCGGGCGGTTCGTGCTGCGCAACGCGGCCGGGCCCAGTGTTTCCCTGCTGGCGCTGAACATCGGCTTCCTGTTGTTCGACGCGGTCATCATCGAGAGCACCTTCGCGCTCCCCGGCCTCGGCCAGGGCATCGTGCTGGCCGCCAAACAGCGTGATATTCCGGCGATTCAGGGATACACGCTGCTGTTCGCGGTGATCGTGGTCCTGGTCTATCTCGCAGCGGACATCGTCAACGCCGCCCTCGACCCGCGGATGAAGGTGGAATCATGAGCCTGGGCACGGTATTGGGTGCCCGCGCGGCCTCGGGCGGGCAACGCAGGATCCGGATCGGGGTGCTGATCGTCGGCCTGTTCGTGCTGCTGGCCCTCGCTGCTCCGGTGATAACCCCGTACGAGCCGAACAAACTCGACGTGTTCCACATTCTGGAGGCACCGAGCTGGGCACACTGGCTCGGTACCGACGAGCTCGGCAGGGATGTACTGACCCGGATGGTGTTCGCCGCGCGGGTCGATCTGCTGATCGGTTTTCTCGGTGCCTGTCTGCCCGCCGTGCTCGGGACCGCGCTCGGCGCGCTCGCCGGTTATCTCGGTGGCTGGGTCGACGCGGTGATCATGCGCGCTTCCGATGTGGTGCAGGCCTTTCCGACCTATATCCTGATCATCGCGCTGGTCTTCGCCCTCGGTCAGGGGCCGGTTTCCATTCTCGTCTCGTTCACCGTGGTCGCCTGGGTCGCCTATGCGCGCCTGGTGCGTACCGAGGTGCTGCGCATCCGCGAGCTCGAATTCGTGCAGGCGGCGCACACCGCTGGGCTGTCCAGGACCCGGGTGCTGTGGCGGCATGTCACCCCGAACTCGCTCGGCCAGGCGCTGGTGTACCTCCCATCGGACATCGTGGTCGCCACGCTCGGCCTCGCCTCGCTGTCCTTCCTCGGGCTCGGTATCGAGCCGCCGACCGCGGAATGGGGTGCGATGATCGCGGCCGGAAAGCCCTATATCCAGGAGCAGTGGTGGCTCGCGACGGTCCCCGGGCTCGTGGTCCTGGTCTTCGGTCTCGGGTTGAGCATGATCGCCGACGGGATGGAATCGAGGCTGCGCACATGAGCACACCGTTACTCGAAACGCACGAGCTTTCGGTGCACCTGAACGGTTCCATCACCCCGGTGGAGCAGGTGTCGCTGCGCATCGAGCCCGGCAGCGCGCTCGGAATCGTCGGCGAATCCGGCAGTGGCAAGAGCCTGACGATGCGCGCCCTGCTCGGTGTTCTCCCGGAACACGGCGGAACCAGTGGCCGGGTCGAACTCGCGAACGCGGCGGGCGGCAGGCCGTGCCGGACCGCGATGATCTTCCAGGAGCCGCTCGCCGCGCTGAATCCGACCATGCGGGTGGGTCGGCTGATCGCGGAGGGAGCACGAGCCGGGGGCGCGACCTCCCGCGGCGAGGCTCGCGCGCGGGCGCTCGAACTCATGACACAGGTGGGAATCCCGGAACCGGAACGCCGCTTCCATATGTGGCCGCACGAGCTTTCCGGTGGGCTGCGCCAACGGGTCATGATCGCCACTGCGCTTTCCGGTGATCCCGACCTGTTGCTCTGCGATGAACCGACCACCGCGCTCGATATGACCGTGCAGGCCCAGATTCTGCAGCTGCTCGGCGAACTCCGCGGACAGCGCGGGATGGCCCTGGTGTTCGTCTCGCACGATCTCGGTGTGGTCGCGCGGGTGTGTGAACGCCTCGCGGTGATGTACGCGGGCCGGATCGTGGAGACCGGTCCGACCGAGCAGGTGCTCTCCCGGCCCAAGCATCCGTATACGGCGGCCCTGCTCGGATCGGCTCCGGCCTTCGACCGCCGCGAGGACACGCTCACCCCGATTCCCGGTTCGCCACCGCCGCCGCACGCTTTTCCTGCCGGGTGCCGGTTTCGCGCGCGCTGCGCGTTCGCCCGTCCCGAATGCGCGTGGGCGGAACACATGATGCGCGGACCGATCGATGCCCAGACCGCTTGTATTCTCCCGTTCGCGACCGAGGGGAGGTTCTCGTGACCGTGCTGGCCCGATCGCCTTTTTCCCGCGCTCCTCGGGCCGTGGGCGGCCCCGCGATGCTCGGAAAAGAGGCGCTCCCATGACCTCCATGCTGTCCATCCGCGAGCTCACCGTCGATTACGGCCACCGGTCCTTGTTCACCCGCCGGACACCGGCACTCGCCCTGGATCGGGTCAGCATCGAGGTCGTGCACGGGGAAAGCCTCGGCATCGTGGGAGAATCCGGCTGTGGGAAGTCCACCCTGGCCAAATGCCTCGTCGGCCTCGTGCAACCGGCATCGGGTGAGATCCGGCTCGAGGACAGGCTGCTGACCACCCGGCGCGATCGGGAACACCGGCGGCGGGTGCAGATGGTGTTCCAGGATCCCTCGGCCTCGCTGAACCCGTCGATGACCGTCGGCAAGACTCTTGCCGAACTACTGCGGGTGCACCGGCTCGTTCCCACCGAGCGGATCACCGCGCGCGTGCACGAACTCCTGGACATGGTCGAGCTGCCCGCCGAGCTCGCGAAGGCCGCCCCGGCAAGCCTTTCCGGCGGACAGAAGCAGCGAGTGGGCATCGCGCGCGCCCTCGCGCTGGAACCGGACGTCCTCATCGCGGACGAGGCGGTCGCCGCGCTCGACGTCTCCGTACAGGCGGCGATCCTCAACCTGCTGCGCCGCCTGCGTCATGAGCTCGGGTTGACCCTGCTGTTCATCACCCACGATCTCGCCGTGGTCCGGCAGATCAGCGACCGGGTGACCGTGATGTATCTCGGGCGCGTGGTGGAAACCCAGCCGACCGAACGGTTTTTCGCGAACGCGCACCATCCCTACAGCCGGGCCCTGCTCGCGACCGCACCGCGGATCGGCGAACCGGCCCCGCCGGTGCCGTTGCGCGGCGAACCGGCTTCGTTGCACAGCCGCCCGCCGGGGTGCGCCTTCCATCCCCGGTGCCCGAGCGCCGGAGCGGAATGCGGGTCCCGGGATCCCGAACTGCTCCCGATCACCGAGGACACCTTCGTCGCCTGTCACTACGCCGTACCGGGATCCGCGCGGTAACCTCGGGCGAGGAGGTGCCATGGCAACGAGGGAACAGAATCGCGCGGAACGCGAGAAACGGGTCATCGAAGCCGCCTCGGCCGCGATCGGCGAACTCGGCCTGTCCGCGGTCCGGGTCTCCGATATCGCCGAACGCGCCGGAATGACCACCGGCCACGTCACCTATTACTTCCCGTCCAAGTCGGACCTGCTCATGCTCGCGATCCGGCTCAGCGAGGAAGCGCTGATCGAACGGGCCAAGGCCACCCTCGCTGCCATCGAGGACCCGTGGAATCGGCTCGACCACCTCATCGGTATCTCCGTCGCCAAGGAACACGGCGATCCCGGATGGCTGCTGTGGTTCCAGGTGTGGGCCGATGCGGCCACCAACGAACGGGTCGCCGAGGTACACAACGAACTCGACGCCCGCTGGCGCGATGTGCTCCGCGAGGTGCTCGATTATGGTCGTACGAAGGGAACTTTCCGGTTCACCGACCTCGATGAGACGGCCACACTGCTGTCCTCGGCGCTCGACGGGCTGTCCATCCAGTTGACCATCGGGGCCCCGGACATGTCCGCGAAGCGGCTCGACACCTTGGCACGCAGCCTCGCCTCCGCGCTGCTCGACTGAATCCGCCGAAGTCACGTGCAAATTCTGCCGAGGTCTGCTTGCAAAAAATTTGGACGTCATCCAAACTTGTCTCGGAATTGTTTCGGTATCCCCCAAGGAGCAACGTGACAACCGCAGCAGTGACCCCGGCGGCCGAGGGCTTCGCCATGCCCGCGGAGTGGAACCCGCACGATGCCTGCCTGATGATGTGGCCCTGCCGGTCCGAGCTGTGGGACACCTGGCTGGACGCCGCCAAGGAGGACTACGCCACGACCGCACGCGCCATCGCCGCTTTCGAACCCGTGTTCATGGTGTGCAATCCGGGGCAGGCAAGCGAGGTTCGCCGATACTGCGGTGCCGGAACCGAACCGCTCGAACTGCCCATCGATGATTCCTGGGCGCGGGACTGCGGGCCGATTTTCCTGGCACACACCGAAACCGCGGCCCCCGCGGTGGTGAACTTCCGGTTCAACGCCTGGGGAAACCGCTGGCATCCGTACGACAGCGATGATCTGCTCCCGGCCCGGGTCGCCGAGCACTTCGGGGTACGGCGGTTCGACGCGCCACTCGTGCTCGAGGGCGGCGCCTTCTTGGTGGACGGCACGGGAACGGTGTTCACCACCGAGCAGTGTCTGCTCAACCCCAATCGCAATCCGGAACTGAGCCGTGCGCAGATCGAGCGGTCGTTCCGGGATCATCTCGGGGTGCGCACCGTGGTCTGGCTGCCGTACGGGCACAGCACCGACGACGGTCCGGCGGGAACCGATGGTCACATCGACGGGATCGCCCAGGTTCTCGCCCCTGGCCGGGTGCTGCTCGAACTGCCGAGTGATCCCGCATCGCCGGAATACGAACGTTCCCGGGAAAACCTGAAGGCCCTGCGCGCCGCCACGACAGCCGATGGCGCACCGATCGAGGTGGTCGCCCTGGATGTCCCCGCAGAGGCCGAAGCCGCCTACGCCAACCACTACCTGGCCAATGGTGCGGCCATCGTCCCGGTCACCGGCCAGCGGCACGACGCCGAGGTGCTCACCGCGCTCGCCGGTCTCTACCCGGACCGCGAAGTGGTGCCGGTTCCCGGGAAAACCCTCGCGTTCGGGGGCGGCGGCCCGCACTGCGTCACCCAGCAGATCCCGAGCGGCGTGCTCTGACCATGTCCCGATTCGACGTCGTCGAGGCCTCGATCGCGCAGTTGCGCACCGCGCTCGAACAGGGACGGGTGACCAGCGAAGGACTGCTCTCCGCCTACCTGGACCGGATCGCGGAGTACGATCATGGTGGTATCACGCTGAATTCCGTGGTGGTGCTCAACGATCGGGCCCGCGCGGAGGCCCGCGCCAGCGACCGGCGGCGGGCGCGCGGGGCCTGTTTCGGGCCGCTGGACGGGATTCCGTACACCGTCAAGGACAGCTATCTCACCCGCGGGCTGACCGCGGCCTGTGGATCGCCCGCGTTCACGGGACTCGTGGCCCAGCGCGACGCGTTCACGGTCGAACGGTTGCGCGCCGCGGGTGCGGTGCTGCTCGGCAGGACGAACATGCCGCCGATGGCCAACGGCGGCATGCAGCGGGGCGTCTACGGTCGCGCGGAAAGCCCGTACAACGCCGACTATCTGACCGCCGCGTTCGCCTCCGGTTCCTCCAACGGTTCCGGAACCGCGACCGCGGCGAGCTTCGCCGCCTTCGGGCTCGGTGAGGAGACCTGGTCCTCCGGCCGGGCACCCGCGTCCAACAACGCCCTCTGTGCCTACACACCCTCGCGCGGGATGATCTCGGTGCGCGGCAACTGGCCACTGGTGCCGACGATGGATGTCGTCGTACCACACACCCGCAGCATGGCCGATCTCCTCGAGGTGCTCGACGTGATCGTCGGTGACGACCCGGAAACGCGGGGAGATTTCTGGCGCAGCCAACCGTGGGTGCGGCTGCCGCCCGCCTCGGAGATACGCCCGGAGTCCTTTCCGGCACTGGCCAGCGGGGCGGATCTGGCCGGGAAACGCTTCGGTGTGCCGCGGATGTACATCAACGCCGATCCGGAAGCCGGGACCGCGGCGCACCCGGGAATCGGCGGGCCGACCGGAACACGCATCCGGATCCGGGCCACCGTGCTCGAACTGTGGGCGGGCGCGCGCGCCGATCTGGAGGCGGCGGGTGCCGAAGTGGTGCCGGTCGATTTCCCCGTGGTGAGCAACTACGAGGGCGATCGGCCGGGTACGCCGACCATCCGGAACCGAGGCCTGGTGAGTCCCGAATATCTGCGCAGGGAGATCAACGACCTCTGCGCCTGGTGGTGGGACGATTTCCTGCGGGCCAACGGGGATCCGGAACTCTGCGAGCTCGGCAAGGTCGACGGTGCGCTGATCTTTCCGCAGCCCGAAGGCGCGCTACCGGACCGCTACCACGGTTTCGACGGCGATTCCGCGCAGTACCCGGCCCTCGCGCGCGCCCAGGAATACAGCAACTTCACCGATATCCCGGAGCTGGCCGAAGGTGCGCGCGGTCTCGAACGCACCCGCCGCCTCGATCTCGAAGACTGGTTGGACCGCAACGGCCTCGACGCGGTCGTCTTTCCCGCCGTCGCCGACGTCGGCGCTGCCGATATGGATGTCGACGAGAACTCCGCCGAACACGGCTGGCGCAACGGAATCTGGGTCGCCAACGGCAACCTCGTGCCACGCCATCTCGGCATCCCCACCGTAACCGTCCCGATGGGCACCCTCACCGACATCGGTATGCCGGTCGGCATGACCTTCGCCGGGCGTGCCTATCAGGACAACGCCCTGCTCGCCTACGCCACCGCCTTCGAAGCGACCGGACAGCGCCGCACCACGCCACCCCGCACGCGGTGAGGCACGGACGCTCTCCGGATGTTGCTCCGGCTGCAGTCGACCACCCGTGGCTCAACACGAAAAACCGCGGGCCCTGCGGCCTGCGGTGGGTGCTGACTCGGAGTGGAGCTGGCGGGATTCGACCCCGTGACCCCCACACTGCCAGAAGTCGAGACAGGCCTACGACCAGTACAAACGGAGAACCCGCAGGAAAACGCTACCGTTGAGCGCACTCCAACACGTTCACGCCTCTCCAGCTCTGCTCCACCCACAACCGGCGTGAAACAGGCAGACCCATCGGCCACCCCGACCCGATCAGCAGACCGACGGAGTGTCTGGCTTGGCGGCTCCCGGAATTGCCGTCCTGGATGTCGTGCGGACGATCCCGGCGTGTGCGGGGCCTGGATACCGGAATGCCGGCCTCTTTCGCTGGTTGGCGGCGCCGAGGCCGAACTGGTTCTGCGCGTTCAGTTGGTAGACGTTCACCACGGTCGCGCCCAGCTCGTCGAGCGCGGTCGTGAGCCATCGGGCGATCCCATCCAGAAGCACGACTCCGGGAACTCCGCCGACGTAGGTGATGGTCTTGCCAGCGAGGGGACCCTCCTCGGTCACAGGGGATTGCCCTTGAACGTGCGAAGGGCACATAGCCGGACTCAGCAGGTCTCGAGATCACGCGGACCGAGGCGTCGCAAGCCTGGGGTGATCTTGCGAAGTCCTCAGCCCGGCCCGTCCAGGTCCGCCAGCTGTTCAGCCCTGGTGGCCAAATGGGCTGCCAGACGGTCGATCGGGTCGGTCAGATCGATGCCGAGGACCGACTTGATCCGACCGAGGCGCTTGACGATCGTGTTGCGATGCACGCCCAGCACGGCGGCCGTGTCGGTCACTGACGATTCATAGTCGAGGTAGCAGGCCAGGGTACGCACGAGTTGGCCGGACGGGTCGGCATCGTGCAGAGGCTGAAGCACCGACATCGTGATATCGCGGGCCGGTTGGTAGGAGTACCAGGCAAAGAGCACTCGGCTCAGCCCCACCCGGTCGGTTCGTTCAACGGCTGCCATGGTCTCCCTCGACGCAGCCAACAGTCCGGATCTCCGCGCCTCCCGGAGCGACTTCGCCAGGCCTTCAGGGCCTTGCGCCGGTGTACCGATCCCGGCGCAGAGGCGAATGCCGTCGTTGTCACTCTCGACGGCAAGGAGCCCTGCTCGCACCTTGCCCGCCAGAGTCCTCGCTTCAGCACTGTCTGGAGCGACCTCGTCGGTCAGCCAGCAGACCCAACCATCGGGACGATCGACGACCGACACCTCGAGACCCGCGTCCGCCAGGGCCGCTTCCAAGTCGCGCCCGGTACCGGGTGGCAGATCTGCCGGATCGCCGGCTGGGAGCGACACATGAACAACCGTGTGCCAACCGAAGAGTGGCCAACCGAGAACAGCCGCTCGCTCGGCAGTCCGACGCGAGATCGACTCCGGGTGCTCGAGGATCTCCGAGAGGAGCATGCTCCGGTCTCGGCTCTCCAGCTCGTTCGCCAGTGATCTAGCTGTCAAGTCAGCGGTGAACGCCCACGCCCCGATGGAGAGCGCCTGGCGAACCGATCTCCGGAGCAGACCAGCACTTGTGGGGGCGTAGACACCGAACCACAGCTCCGCGCGCGCTCGTGGCGGCACGACCACTGGATGGAGCGCGATGTAGCCGTTCGTGAGGTCGATGGTCTGCGGAGCTGGATGAGACACCGCGAGGGCGCTCACGATGGGGTCTGGGAGCGGCGGAGCAGGATTCTCATCGGATCGGAGGTCGAAGAACAGGTCATCGCCCTCGATCACACGTCCCGAGCCATCGAGGAGTCCTACGCGCGCGGCCAGGACGTCGCGAAGCACTCCGAGCACGACAGGCGCGGAGCCGCTCTTGCACTCCAGCTTCTCGAGAACACGGGCGACAAGACCGGACCCGACCACCTCGGGTGCGCGCACGTCCGCGTCCATGGCTTGGACAACGGCGCTTTGGTCGATCCCCTGGGCCGTGATGACGGCCAGCCCGTGCCGATCCGCCAGTCTTATCGTCGAGAGCGCGACACCGTGGAGAGGCGTCTCCGTGATGATGCCGGCAGCGGATGAAGCAACAGCGAATCGGACCGCGAGATCGGCCGTGGGACTGTCGAGCGGCAGCTGCTCGCGCGTGAACACGATCAGGCTGCCCACCGGCACCGATCCCAGAGCGGATACCGACTCCCCCGGCCGCACCCCCGTCACCTGCGCATCCAGCCCATTGGCGCCAGCCACCACGGTATACGGGTCAAGACGGCCTAGCGCGAGGAGCTGGCTCAGTACGACAGACATCTACTTACCCTTCGCCGCCACGTCCGGTCTCGTCGGGTATCTCCCGCGCCCGGTCGCCGAAGGTCCTCCTCAGGTTCGGAGGGCTGCCAGGACCTCGTTCTCGACCAAGATTCCCTGGATCAGATCCGCCCCGACAGTCGCGCGCGCCGGACAGGGTCCGGCATTACCCCGGCGTAGACCTCGTTGCAGGCAGCGAAGTCCCGGTCGATTTCGCGGAGGTAGCTGGCGACCTTCACGACATCACTGAGGCCCAGTCCCGCATCGGCGAGCACCGGCTTCACGTTGGCGAGTGTCGCACGCGTCTGCTCCCTGATGCCGTCCGGCATCGACACTGTCGACGGATCCTGGGGACCAAACCCCGAGGTGAACAAGAAGCCGTTGGTTAGGACGCCAGGGTTGAGCGGGATGGGATGGTCCATCTCCGCTGCGGTGACCGGCACCTTCACGTGTGTTCTCCTTCCGGCTGCCGCGCGCGAGGAACTGTGCTCGCGGACTCGGGGGCTTCGCTCACCGGCCTTGGCCGCGAGCTGGTGCACCCACTCGAGCGCATCTCGTGGAGGTCGGCATGTCCTCCTGCCGGGCTCAGCCCTGCTCCGGCCGTAGATCGCAAGACCGTCGATCACACCCTCCTCGACCGCCTTGGCCGGAGCGATGCCGAGGCCGCGGAGCTCGCGTACTGAGGTCACCACCGCGTCGAGAGCCGCGCGGAGCTCGGGCACGGCTCGCAGCGCCAGGTCGGTGAAGGCGAACTGAGTGCTCTCGATCCCGGTGCGGCCCGTGACGTGGACACGGCAGTCCCAGAGGCCCGGCGAACTTGATCGCTGCGCCGTCGAGGACGACGACACCATCCAGGACCAGGTCCCCGCGCCCCGGGTCAGCAGATCCGCCTCGATTCGGTATGTGGTCGTCGTACCGCGGCCGATCGAAGCACCTGTCCGACCGCCTTGACCGCAACTCGGACGCTCCCGCCTGGGACGTAGGTCATCGGGATCTCCGAGATCCGGGTGATGCGAACCTGGTTCGGGTCCGCGCCGGCACGGACAGCCTCGGCTGTCGCGGCCTTCCGCGCCTCGTTCAGACACTTCTCCCGGCCGTGCTCGTCGTAGGAGTAAACGCGGTCGACCGTTCCCGATGCCTCGGCGATGGCGGCTCCCACGGCGTTCGCGACCGGAGACAGGTCGTGCCGGATCACCTTCGACACACCAGGGATGGCGTCTGGGATCAGGTGGGCTCCCCCGCCCACGGCGATCAGCGGCAGTTCGCCTCGGGAGGTCTTGATTCTGTCGGCAAGGATGCCGAACTGCTCGTCGACGTGGGCCAGCACCTCCTCCACAGAATCGTCGGTGAGGCCCACGAGCGACGGATCGCCGAACTGAGCTCGCCGGGAGGCCACGCTGATGTCGCTGAGAGTGAGTGTGTTTCCGCCGAAGACGAGCGCATCCTCGGTGATCCGGTAGCCCACGCTGTCGGGGCCGACCTGGGGCGGACTCGTCGAGCCGACGATCGTGCCGCCCCCGATTCCCACCGAAATCAGGTCGGCCATGCGGTAGTTGGTACGCACGCCGCCGACCTCGACGGCCAGTGCGGACTCGCGGGGGAATCCATCGACGAACAGACCGACATCCGTCGAAGTGCCGCCGACATCCATGACGATGGCGTTGTCGACCCCCGAGAGGTAGGCGGCTCCCCGCATGGAGTTGGTGGGTCCGGATCCGATGGTCATCACCGGCCGACGCACGGCTTCGTCCGCAGTCATGAGGGTTCCGTCGTTCTGCGTGAAGAACATCTCGGCGGTGATGCCATGGTCGGCCAGCGCGCCGGTGAGGCCGTCGCGGACCGTCCGTGCGACGTCGACGAGGGCGCTGTTGAGGATCGCTGAGTTCTCGCGCTCCAGGAGACCGATTCCGCTGACCTCGTGGGAGGCAGTGATCATGGCGTCCTCGCCGAGTACACCCCGGAGGATCGCGACCGCCTTGAGCTCGTGGTCGGCGTTGATCGGCGAGTTCATGGCTACGACCGCGACGCCGTCGACGTCACGACACAGTTCAGCGAACTTCGTAACGGCTTCACCATCGAGGGGGACAAACACGCGGCCATCGACGTCGTGACCTCCTCGAACAATCTCTACCGGGCCTCGTACGACATCCACGAGATCTTCCGGCCACTCCGCGAACGGCGGAACTGCGAGGGTGGCCGGAGCGCCGATCCGCAGAAGTGCCACACGGCCGAGTCCGGACCGGCGGATGATGGCGTTCACCGGATGCGTGGTGCCCAGCATGACTTGTCCGACCGCCGTGCCGTCGACCTCTGAGAGCACTCCGACAAGAGCTGCCCGGATGCCCTCGAACACATCCGGCGAGGTGGGTGCCTTGCGCCAGGCCAGGACATCGCCGTCCTGATCGACGACAGCGACGTCGGTGTTCGTCCCTCCGACGTCGATACCGATTCGAAGCTCCTTCATGCCATTGCTCCCTCAAAGAAGTGGACGTAGTCCAGGTCGTATCCGAAGGCGCGCGGCCCGACCAGGTCGATGGCTTCGGGCGTCCGCCACCGCTCGTGCGCCGGAGTCGCCAGGACGTGCAGCCGCTGGCCGTAGGCGAGGCCGTCGGTGAGCACGGCTTGTGCCGTTTCCACGTCAAGGGTCGTGATCAGGTCAGGGCTGGTCACGACAGGGCGACCGTTCTCGAGCGCGACCAGGTTCTCGTTCTGGAAGTCCAGACGCATGATCCGGTCGGAGTCCGCCAAATGCTCGAGCGTGACGGTGCCGAGATTCCAGCCGCCCTCGGTGCGCCGTTCGAGGTCGATCACCTTGCCGGTGAAGACGATCTTGCCCTCGCAGAACTCCAGGAGGTCGTCGTAGCCGTTCCCGGCTCCACCGGCGACCGCGCGGAGGCGCTTGCCGATCTCGTAGCAGTAGGTCAGCGAACCGATGATGGAGGTTTCATGCGCGCGCTTTACGGTCATCGGGTACATCGCCGCTACGGCCATCATCCCCATCTGGACCAGCGTCGCTCGGGTGATCCGCTCGACCTCGTAGTTGTCGACGCCTTCGATCAGCACCACATTGCCCTTCGTGTCGGCAACCACACCCGGCGAAGCCGGCACGCCTTCCAGCTGCCAGAGCGTCATCTCGACCTTGGGGAAGCACCGACGCATCCCGTCGGCGTCGATCACCGGCAGACCCAGCTCGGCAGCCGCGGCGACAGGCAAGACGGCGTTGCCGCCACCAAGCTCGGCGGCCATCAGCGCGACCGCCTTGCGCCCGAGGCGCTTCTCGAGTGCCCGGACCGCGATTCGCCACTCGGAGCCCTCGAAGATCCTCTCGACGAGCGCGGTCGGCGCGCCACCAGCCCCGACTGGGATCACCAGTCCATCGGCGGGCAGGTCGTCCGGCGCCACGATGGGAACGGGGCCGTATCGCCTCACCGCGTCCTTGACCACCAACATGGGGACATACGGACCCCATCCGCCGCCGGCGCCCAGGACGGCAGCCCCGGCCGCGAAGTCGTCGATGTTGTCGATCGTTACTTCCTTCATGAATCCTCCTCGTGCGACACCAGCAAACCGGTTGGTGGCCATTTGCGCAGCGGTCAGGAACCACATGTGGGGCTTCTCGCCAGCGCAAGCTGCCCATCGCATCTCGTGCGCTCGATCGCGACTGTCAGGATCGCTCCGGCACGGTGATGGGTCGACCGACCTTCACCCTGCTGTCGGCTTCGACGAGGGTGCCAACAGCCGGTGTCTGCGACTTCTACGGCCGGGTCGCCGACCTTCTTCAGCCACTCGAGCACGAAACCCTCGGTGACACCGTCACCGAGATCCGGAACCTCGATCTCTTGGTGCATCTCAATCTCCCGTCTCAAGGGGCGACTCCAGCTCGCCGCACAGGTCGGTCAGGAACGCAGCCAGGGCCGCTCCGTTGACGACGCAGTGGTCGACAGTCACGCTCACCGGTAGGACCGGTGCGCCGGAAACGTCCTCGGGACGAAGTTTTTCGGCGCCCTGCTCGGTCCTGAAACTGAGCGACCTGCGCGACGATCTCGAGGTCGACGCCGCCCCATGACACGTTCTTCGCCGTCGATCCGGCAGTTCACCAATGGATGACGTGCAAGCGTGCTCGCCAAGCGAGCCGTGACGATGGAGGTCAGACCGGCGCGCACCCCTCGATCCGCAAGCTGGCTACGTCGCGCGATCACGCCAGTTGCCTCAACCTCGGCCATGAGCGTTGCAGGGACTGTCGTCTGCCGCCCTCGTTGTAGCCGCTCTGCGGTGATCAGCTGGACGGGTCGCGGCTTCTCGCGCACTTCGAGGACAGGCCACGGACCAGGAGTGGCGCTCATGCTCGAACCACATCGCGCACGACCTGCACGACCCCGGTCCGCTGTCGGCAAGGTCGTATCCCTGAGACCGCACCGAGCCCACCGACCTGCCAAGCCTCGTGAGCGACCACGAGCCAACCGGTACGCCGCACCGACTCAGTCACGAGCTACCGTCCGGATCCCTCGGGGCGCCGAAGGCGATCGAGATGCGTTTCATAGAAGAAGTTTCCTGACCAAGAAGGTCCGCTGTCAGTGGACGGAATGCACACCAGCAGACGGTCAAGTGGTCTGTTCGCCCACTGGACGGATCTCAGCCGCGCTCGAACCGCTGGCAGATCTCACCCAAGCCCTCGATCGAGCTGACGAGAACGTCTCCCGGCTGGAGGTAGAGCGGCGGCTTGCGCGCCACACCGACGCCCGAGGGCGTCCCGGTGAAGATCAGGTCCCCGGGAAGCAGGCGAAGAACACCCGAGAGGTGTTCGATGAGCGCAGGCACGTCGAAAATCAGTTGGTACGCAACCTTTTCGGTGTCGGTTGGAGTCGTAGGCACAGGCGCGGAAGAAGTCGGTGCCGACCGTGGCGGAGCTCCGGCGACCGCGCGGCACGCTCGATGGCAATCAGGACGACCGGGCTCCCTAACCGGGAGTCGAACTCGGCAGCGACCCGGTCGATACTCGTCTCCAACAGCTTCGCAGCGGAGGCACTGTCCACCGTGGCACGTTCAAGCGCTGCGAGGACCTGCGGCGTGCGCAGTGCGATGACCTCCCTGGCAGTTCTACCGTTGAGCGCACTCCGACACAGCTCGCACCCCTTCAGCACATCATTCCGCTCCAGTTCCGCTCGACCTGCAACCGGCATGCAACAGACATGCACCCGGTCGCACACCTCGAGCCAGCGGCACGTGTGGGATCGAATTCTCGTCGTTCATACCCGACTTCGTCGTGTAAACCGACACGGCCATTTAGTTGACAACACTGTACACAGCTGCGCCTCCGATCGAGGCATCGCTTGGATCTCTCTGGGCCGTCTCTGTAGCTGGTTTCGGATAGTTGCCATCGAGTCGTTGTGCTTGAAGACCTCACGACGACATGGGGACACGCTCCTGGGGCCGCTCCCACCACCACCGCAGCGGGTCGTGACTCATCCGGGGCGGAACAGAAACAGAGGCAAGGCGATGGACGTCTTCATCCCAAGCGGGTTCAAGCGTTCGCCCACGGCGGCTCGACGTCCTGCGCCAGTTCCACGACATACGGTTTCCGGTCGGAAAGTGTCCAGTCCGGCAGGTGTACGCGCTCGCCGTCGCGGAGCGCGGATTCGTGGGACAGGATTCCGGCGCAGGTGATGTTCGCGGCCTGCACCGCGTCCGGATAGGGGCGTTCCTCTCCGAGCACGGACATCAGCAGTCGATGCGCCAGATGCGGGTGCGAGCCGCCGTGTCCGCCGCCCTGCACGAACGAACGGTGCTCGGTCTCACCGTCCGCGGTGTACACGCCTGCGGTGGTGAACGAGCGGATCTCCTCGGGCAGCCGCTGCGCGAAGTCGGGTACCTCGATCCGCTCGGGTGTCTCGCCGAGGTAGAGCACGTGCGCGGCGTCCTGTGTCTGGGCCCATTCGAAGGTGCGGATCGAACCGTAGACGTCGAAACTCTCGCGGTATTCACGGGCGACCGCCCACAGGTGCCGGGTGACCTCGGCGGCGATGTCACTGTCGAGGAACTTGATATGCGTCGACTCGATCGCATGCGGCGAGCCGTAGGTGTCTTTCATCCGGTCGAACACCGAGCCGGAGCCGAGGCACTGGACGTATTCGGCCTGATGCCCGGCCAGCGCCAGCGTCGGGCTGATCGCGTGCGTCGCGTTGTACATCGGCGGCATTCCGTCCCAATAGGACGGCCAGCCGGTCATGTCCTGGTGGTGCGAGGACCGGAAGAACTGCAGCTTGCCGAGATTGCCGTCCAGGTAGTTCTGTTCGATGAAGAAGAATTCACGGCTGTACACCGTGGTTTCCATCATCATGTAGGTCAGCCCGGTCCGCCGCTGTGCCTCGACGATCCGGCGGCAGTCCTCGACCGAGGTGGCCATCGGAATGGTGCAGCCGACGTGCTTGCCTGCTTCCAGCGCGGCGACGACCTGGTCGGCATGCAGCTGCAACGGCGTGTTGATGTGGACGAGGTCGATGTTCGGATCGGCCAGCATCCGCTCGTAGTCGGTGTAGCGCACGTCCACGCCGTGGCGGTCACCGACCTCGTTGAGCTTCGACTCGGTACGCTGACAGATCGCGTACATCTCCGCGTTGCGGTGCCGCTGGTAGATCGGAATGAACTCGGCCCCGAACTCCAGCCCGACGATGCCGACGCGCAGCACCTTCTCCGAAGACATTCGTTCCCTTTCTGTGTTACTTCTTGCTTTCCCCGGCGTCGACGGCCAGCTCCATGCCGGTGATCATGCGTGCCTCGGTCGAAAGCAGCCACAGCACGGCTGCCGTCGAGTCCTCGGCGCTCAGATCGCCAGGCAGGAGCTGACCGGCCCGGAAACCCGCCAGCAGGTTTTCCCGTGGCACCTGGTTCAGTTCGGCCATCGCGGCGGTCATCTCGGTGTCGGTGCCGCCGGGATGCACGGTGTTGCACCGGATTCCGTACGGGCCGAGTTCCGCGGCGAGTGCCGTGCCGAGCCCGCGCAGCGCCATTTTCGCCGCGACGTAGTGTGCGAGTCGCGGTACCGGTTTGATGCC
This sequence comes from Sciscionella sediminilitoris, assembly GCF_000737195.2. Classification (GTDB taxonomy): domain Bacteria; phylum Actinomycetota; class Actinomycetes; order Mycobacteriales; family Pseudonocardiaceae; genus Sciscionella; species Sciscionella sediminilitoris. The sequence continues at coordinate 15,983 of NZ_JALM01000102.1, read as the reverse complement.
GACCACGGAGCTGACCAGTACCAGTGCCGAACCGGCACCGCGCTCGATGAGCCGTGGAACGGTTGCGTGGCAGGTGTGGAAGACGCCGGTGAGGTTGATGTCGATCATCGTCCGCCAGTGCGCGGGCGGCAGTTCCCAGGTGTTGTGGAACCCGTCGGTGATGCCGGCGTTCGCGATCACGTAGTCGATCCCGCCGAGGCGCTCGGCGGTCTCGTTCGCCGCAGACACCAGCGCCCCGTGGTCGCGAACGTCCACTTCGAACAGTTCGGCCCTGCGGCCGAGCGCCCGGATGTCCGTCTGGGTGGCGCGCAGATCCTCGATGGTGGCCGTCCGATAGGGCGGATGCTCCACCGTGCCCGCACGGCCCAGGTCGACCAGCGCCACGTCCGCGCCCTCAGCGGCGAGCCGCACGGCGTGACCGCGGCCCTGTCCGCGTCCCGCCCCGGTGACGAGGGCGACCTTGCCGTCGAACCGGCCGCTCATGCCTGCTCCAGCAGGTGCTCGGCACTCAGGTAAGCCAGCGCTTGGACCGTCTGGTTCGGGTTGTATCCACCGTAGCTGACGAATTGCCCACCACCGATCGCGTACAGGCCACGGCATTCGTGCACCTCGCCGTAGACGTTCGTGACCGAGGCGGCCGGGTCCTCGCCCATCCGGTGCACGCCGACATCGTGTGTGGAGAGGTGGTACGGCGGTCGCGGCTCGTCCATCCAGTAGTCCTTCGCACCCATCTCGCGGGCGATTGTCTCCTTGTAGTGCCCCATGAGCGTGACCGCGTTCGCGTCGTGCGGCTCCCAGTCGTGTGTGATCCGCAGTGCGGGCTGGCCCCAGCGATCCTTGACGTCCGGGTCGAGGTCGCAGTAATGCCGGGGGTGCGGGAAATTCGTTGTCTGCGAGTACATCCGGTGCAGGTGCAGGTAGTTGTCCCGCAACCAGTGCTTGAGCGAAAGGCCCCACTTCGGCACCTTCGGGTTCATCAGGTGGTAGGCCTCGATCGGCTGCAGATCCCCGGTGACGCTGATGATCGGTGAGCCCCAGAGCACACCGAGGTCGTTGTCCGGCACCAACTCCGAGGTGTAGTCGTCGACCGCGCTCGAGGCGTTGAACGTGCCGAGGAACGGGTTCGTCGGCTCCGGCAGGACGGAGGTGAACCAGCCGAAGTTGTGCGTCATGAAGTTCTGCCCGACCTGGCCGTCCCGGTTGATCCCGGAAACCAGCAGTAGTCGCACGTTCTCCAGCGCATACGCGGCCAGCACCACCAGATCCGAATGGACCTCGTGCGCGGTACCCGAACCGTCCACATAGGTCACACCGGTGACCCGGGAGCCGTCGTTCGTCCGGTGCACGCGCAGTACCCGGCTCAGGGGGCGCAGGTCGAGATTCCCCGTCGCCTTCGCAGCAGGCACCGAGGTGACCTGCGTGGTCGACTTTGCGTTGACATGGCAGGGATAGCCGTGGCAGAAGCCGCAGTTCACGCAGGCTGGCCTTCCGCGGTACTCGACCGAATTGATCGCCACCGGCTGCCGGAACGGATGCAGGCCGAGGCGCTCGGCCGCCGCGGTGAACGGCACATCGCCCGGTCCCTGCGTGACCGGCGGCATCGGGTACTCGTGCTCACGTGGTGGCCCGAACGGGTTGTCCGCTGCCCGGCCGGAGATGCCCTGTTCCCGCTCGACCTTCTCGTAGTACGGCTCGAGATCGGCGTAGCTGATCGGCCAGTCCGCGAGTGAACCATCCGGCAGTGCCCCTTTGCCGAACCGCTCGGCAATGGCGGAGCGCATCCGGAAATCGGCCTCCCGGAAGCGGTATGCGGCAGCGCCCCAGTGGAGCGTGCCGCCTCCAGTGCCGATGGAGGGCAGGCCGTACAGCGGTTCGTCCGAACCGAGTTCACCCGCGGACCATGGCAGCACCCGCGCCGTTTCACCTTCGTTGGCGCGCCAGGTCACGGGGTCGACATCGACCCCGGCGACGATGGCGCCACGCTGGTAGTACCGCAGCTCGTCCTGTTTGATCAGGAAGTCCTCCTGGGTGTAGTCCGGCCCCTTTTCGAGGCCGAGCACCCGCAGCCCTGCCGCGGTCAGCTGCTCGGCGATGATGCCGCCGGAGGAGCCCATTCCGACGACGATCGCGTCGAATCGCTCGGTCACCGTTCGTCTCCGATCCGCGCGTACAGATCCTTGATGCTGAGCATCGGGATTTCCCTGGCATCGGTGCCCGGCCGCATCTGCTCGGCCGAGTATCCCCACTGTGCGCCTGGGAAACCGACGAGTTTCCAGCCGACCAGGTCGCGGTTGCCACCGTATGCCGGGTCGCCGAGAAAGCCCTGGATGGTGTGCTCGCGCACGATACGGAAGAACCGTCCGGCGAAATCCGGGCTTTCCGCAAGCGTGGCCACGATCTCTTGCCGCGCTTGGCCATCGAGGTCGGTGAACGTGACGCCGTCACCCAACTCGCGCAGCGCGGCGAGCCCCGCGCGGTAAACCGGTTGCAGTTCCCGCAGGAACCCGGCCAGCGAGCGGTCGATGTACTCGACGACACCGGCTTCGCTCGCCCCAGGCGAGCCTTCTTCGCCGGGCAGGATTTCCTCGACCAGAGCGTCGAGAACGGCCGCTTCCGCACGATTGAGGAACAGCAGTGGGTATTCCATTTCAGTCCTTCTCCGGCGCTTCAGGAACCGACTCGGACCTTGGCCCTGGACTCGACAAGCGGGCGCAGGTACTCGATGGAAGTGCGCGCGTCCTCGTCCGGTTCGATACCACGGCGATGGAAACCCGTCTCCATCGTGAGGTAGCCGTCGTAGCCGATGTCGAGCAGCGCGTCCACAAGGGACGGAAAGTCGGCCGCGCCGGAACCGGGTGGGAGGCGGTCGCTGTCGGCGATGTGAATGTGCTTGAGGTTCCGGCCCATCTTGTAGGCGTAGTCACTGATGACCTCACGCCGGTACAGCACGTGGAACGTGTCGAACATGAGTTTCACGTTGTCCCGGTTGACGTCCTCCATCAGCTCGATCGCATCATCCGCGCTCTCACAGAGGTTCGTGTCGTGCGAGGTCGGCTCGATGACCAGCGTGACGCCGGTGTGTGCGATCGAATCAGCGATCTCGGTGAGGCACTCGCGGCTCCACTTGAGCGCCTGCCGTCGCGAGGTGCCGAAGATGATCCAGCCTGGCAGATAGATCAGCGTCTTGCCGCCCCATTGTGCGGTCAGCTCGGCGAGCTCCTTGTAGTGTTCGATGGTCGCCCGGCGTTCCTCGGCGATGGGGGAAGCGGGGTTGTTGCCCGGACCGCCGGACGGCGCGGGGAGCATACTCGACAACGAGAGCCCGTGCTCGTCGAGTAGGTCCCTGACCTGGGCGCGACGGTCCGCCGAAAGATGCGGCGGGTAGGCGTGCGGGGCGGCGGCGCCGATCTCGATGCCGTCGTAGCCGAGCCCGGCGATACGCTTGATCGTCTCGTCGAGCGTGTAGGAGGGCACCCAGACGAAAAAGCTGGAGTAGGCCCATGTGTTGTACGAGATCTTCACTTTGGTTGTTCGCCTTTCTTGTCACTGCGGAGGCCGGTCGAGGAACTGGCCGACGTTGTCGCGATCGATCAGAGTGGATTCGAGTTTGATCCGGGGCGCGAGCGGTTCGCCCGCGCAGAGCTTCGCGGCGGCGATCGCCGCTTCCTTGGCCACGAGCGGATAACCGACCGTTGCGGTGAGAGGACCCGCGGAAATCCGGTGCAGTGCTTCGGCCTCACCATCCACACTGAACACTTTGATTTCGTTCTGCCGCCCAGCTTCCCGGATGGCTTGCAATGCTCCGAAAGTCATCTGGTCGTTGTGCGAGTACACTGCCTGGATCTGCCCGCGACCGAAGCGCTGCAGCATGTCCTCCATGACCTGGAGTCCGTCGGCGCGTTTGTAGTTCGCCGTCTGGGTGGCGATGATCCGAAGCCCGGAGCCTGCGATGCCCTTTCGGAAGCCGGAGCCGCGAGTGATGGTCGGGGAAGCGCCGAGGCTACCGGAAAGCTCGACCACCGATCCCCTGCCACCGAGTGCCTTGACGACGGCTTTGCCGTCGGTGACGCCGGCTTCCACGTTGTCGGAGCCGATGTAGCTGGACACATTGCCGTCCACCTGCCGGTCGGCGGTGATCACCTTGACCCCGGATCGGGTGGCCTGTGCGACAACTCCGCGCAGAGCCGCGGCGTCCTGGGGTGAGATGACCAGGACCTTGACGCCCTTGGCCAGCATGTCCGACACCTGGCTGACCTGCGCACCCGCGTCCCCCTGCGCGTCGGCCACGGTGACCTTCATGCCTGGCAGGAACTTCCGCGCGAACTCGGGGAACATCCCGGTCGTCCTCGCACCATAGGGAAACGCCGTGCTGTTCCAGGAAACACCGACGGAACAGTGCACAGTGGACGGATCGGCGTGCAGGGCAAGCTGACTCCGGCATTCGGTACCGCAGTAGACGCTGGGTGCCAGCCGGTCGCCGAGTTCCGCGGTCACCGGCCCTTCCTCCCGGGGGACCGCCGTGCAACCAGCGGCGAGCAACGCCAAGCCAAGTGCCATCAGCCGAGCCTTCATGATCGGCTTCCCTTGCGACGACGGATCGCCTGTACGGCAAGCAGTACCGCAACGAGGATCACGGCGCCCTTGACGATCTGCTGGTCGAACGGCGAGACCCCGACCAGGTTCAGCACGTTGGCCAGCACAGCGAGCAGCAGTGCGCCGAACACGGTGCCTATCGCGCCGCCGATGCCGCCGGCGAGACTGGTACCGCCGATCACCACGGCAGTGATGGCGTCCAAATTGGACAGTGCGCCCGCTGTGGGGTCGCCGACACCGAGCCGGGCCGCGCTCATGATTCCGGCCAGCCCCGCGCACAGACCACTGACGGCGTAGGCGATCACCAGTGTGCGGCTGGTGCGCACGCCGGAGAGTCGTGCCGCCTCCATACTGCCGCCGATCGCGTAGAGGAACCGCCCGAACGGCAGGTAGCGCAGGGTCAGCACGCCGATCACGGAGACCAGGAGGAAGATCACGAACGGCCCTGGTAACCCGAGCACGTCACCACTGCCGAGCAGAGACAAGAACCCGTTGCTGTTGTCGAAGGACTTGGGCCCGCCATTGGTCAGGCGAAGCGACAACCCCTGCATCGCGACCATCGTCGCGAGCGTCATGATGAACGGCTGCACACCGAACAGCGCGACGCCGAGACCGTTGAGCACGCCGACACCAGCGCCGACCGACAGCGACAGCACGATCGCGATGGGCAGGACCATTCCGGCGTCGAGGAACAGGGCCGTACACACCCCGGTCAGCGCGAGTGTCGCGCCGACCGAGAGGTCGATGCCCCCGGTGAGGATCACGAAGGTCATCCCGATGGCGATCACCCCGACGACAGCGGACTGACGGCCGACGTTGAGCAGATTGGTTGGCTGGAAGAACATTGGTACCGCGATCGCCACCACGGCGATCACGACGACGGCGATGATCAACGGCAACCAGTGCCGCCGTGCTCGCACAGTGAGGGAAGGCAGCCAACCGGCTTCGATGGCCACGGTTATCGACCTCCGACGGCGTGCGACATGATTTCCTCCTCGGTAGCGGTGTCACCGGAGAGTTCGGCGGTGACTTCGCCTTGGTGCATCACGAGAATCCGGTCGGAAAGCTCCAGCACCTCAGGCAGCTCGGACGAGATGACGATGATGGCGAGGCCTTGCCCGCACAGCTGCCGGATCAGGGTGTAAATCTCCTGCTTGGCTCCGATGTCGATACCGCGCGTCGGTTCGTCGAGTATCAACAGGTCGACACCCGCCTCGAGCCATCTGGCGAGCACGACCTTCTGCTGGTTTCCGCCGGACAACGTGCCGACCGGGGTCAGCGGGCCCGGGGTCTTGATACGGAGCTTGTCGATGTATCGGCGCGCCAGGACCTGTTCGGCCGTCGGCCGCACGGTGCGGCGACCGCGTTTGAGCAGGCTGACCAGTGAGATGTTGGCAGCGCAGGACTGACCGATGACGAGCCCTTGCGTCTTGCGTTCCTCAGGCACCAGACCGATTCCGGCCCTGATCGCCTGGAGCGGGTCGGTGATCCGCACGGGTTTCCCGTGCAGCTGAACGGTTCCGGCGTGCGGGTCGGCGCCGAAGATGGCACGCGCCATCTCGGTTCGGCCCGCACCACGCAGGCCGGCGATGCCAAGAATTTCCCCGGCGCGCACCGAGAACGAGATGTCCGAAAGCACCCCTGGTTGGGACAGTCCATCGACCTGGAGCACGGTCTTGCCGATTTTCGCACCGGGTTCGCGGTCGCCGCGCACGAAGTGACGGCCGACCATCTTCGAAACCAGTTCGTCGTGCGTGGTCTCGGCGATGATCCCCTCGCCGGTCAGTTCGCCGTCCTTGAGCACCACGTACCGATCAGCGAGGTCGAAAACCTCTTCGAGGCGGTGTGAAACGAAAATGACACTCACATCGCGCCGGCTCAGGTCACGCACCAGAGCGAGCAATCGGTCGACGTCCTCGCCACCGAGCACCGCGGTCGGCTCGTCGAGGATCAGTACGCGGGCGTTGCGGCGCAGCGCTTTCGCGATCTCGATCATCTGTTTGTCTGCAATGCTGAGTTCCCGCACCCGCTGAGCTGGTGTGACCGTCAGACCCAGTTCGGCGAGCAGGGTCGAGGCCTCTCGGTGCACGCTCCGCCAGTCGATGCGCCCACGGCCGGGGTAGCGGTTGAACATGAGATTCTCGGCGACCGTGAGTTCGGGAAACAGGCTCAGTTCCTGGTAGACGGTCGCGATGCCGAGTGCTTCCGCGCCTGCCGGTCCGGTGATCGCGGCCGGGCGTCCGTCGAGGCGAACCTCACCGGCGTCCGGTGCGTGCGCGCCGGAGAGCATGCGGATGAGCGTGGACTTGCCTGCGCCGTTCTCTCCGATCAGGGCGAGCACCGCACCGGCTTGCAGGGAGAAGCTGACGTCGCACAGCGCCTGCACCCCGCGGAAGGCCTTGCTCAGGCCGCGAGCTTCCAGACGGACCGGCACCCCCGGCTTCGGAGAGCGGACGACAGCGCTGTCCTCCGTGGAACTTGTCATGCGGTGAGCGTAAATTCCGTCTTGAACGCTCAAAATAGGCCAGCATTATTTCTTTTTCAACAGAAATAATGCTATGATCCGGCCATGGGCTCGTTGTGGACCGAGGTCGGCATCCTGCTCGAGGAGCAGAGCCTGGCCCCCGACACGCACGCCGCGCGAAGTGTCATCGGCCGCCTGATCGCGGACGGCACGCAGGTCAGCCGCAGCCAACTGGTACGAGCCACCGGCCTCGCGCGTTCCACAGTGGACAAACACCTCGATGGGCTGCTCGAAGCCGGGCTGATCGAGGACGCCGGTTTCGGCAAACAGGACGCGCGCGGCCGCCCGGCGCAGATGTTCCAGGTCAGCGCCGGGAAAGGTGTCGTACTCGTCGCCGAGGTGTCCACGCGTACCTCCCGTGTCGCACTGACCACGCTGGACAAGACGATCGTCGGGCGGCGCGAGCTGACGATCGACGTCGAAGCGGGACCGGATGTGCTGCTCGGCGCGCTCGTCGAACAGTTCCTCGCCCTGCTGAAGGAGAACGGACTCACCAAAGACGCCGCCCTCGCCGTCTCGGTCGGACTGCCGGGCCCGGTGGATTCACATCTCGGCATGGCAGTACGCCCGCCACTGATGCCCGGCTGGGACGGCTTCGGGGTGTGCCGCTTCCTAGCCGAACGACTCGGGTGCGATGTGGTCGTCGACAACGACGTGAATCTGATGGCGCTGGGGGCGGCAAGGGCACTGAAAGGTACGCACCTTCCGTTGCTCCTCGTACACATCGGCCCCGGTGTCGGTGGCGGTTTCGTCGGCGAGAACGGCAGACTGCTGCACGGTGCGGACGGCGCCGCAGTGGACATCGGGCACATTCGCGTGCCCGAACTGCCCGATGCGTTGTGCCGCTGCGGAAACCGCGGCTGCCTCGAAGCCGTCGCATCGACCAGTGCCATCGCGGCCCGATTCGACATGAGCGAGGACGAGCTACTGGCCTCGGTAACCCGCGGCGAGGCGAACACCATCAGTGTGGTCCGCGAGGTGGCCATCGTTGTCGGCCGAGTGATCGCCGACCTCGTCAACTTCTGCAATCCGGCGCGGATCGTCCTGAGCGGACCGCTCGTCCAGTGCACCGAAGAAGTGCTCGCCCAGGTCCGCAGCGTGGTCTACCAACAGTCCCGGCCACTCGCCACCCGCGATCTGTCGCTGGTACACAGTTCGCTCGGCGGCGAAGCAGGCCTCATCGGCGGCATGGTGTCCGCGATCGAGCAGGTCCTCTCACCGCGCGGGATCGCCTACCATACCCGCCCTCCAGACTCGTCGCTGCTGCCGCTCGGGCTGTGACGCTGAGGCTCACGGGACACTCGCGGTGTACCTGACCGTGCCTTCGGCTCGCATGCTCACCGGTGGGGTACCCGCGGCGCCGACCGCGGTCGGTATCGTCCTTGCTGCCCCTCCACTGTTGGTGTTGCCGGTGCTTTCCATCGCGCGGTGCCGGGCGGGACACTCGGATCGGCAAGCACGGTCGCCGATTCGAAGCAAACCCTGTTGTGTAGCTGGGTTTCCGGTGTGCTTCTGGTGGGCCGATCCCGTTGCCAGGATGGTGCTCGCAGTCGCCGCGGTCAACGCGGGAAGGCTGGCACTGCGCGGGCGCTATCAGTGCTGAGGTCCACTGTGGATGGATGGAACCGGATCGACTGCCCCGGCTGGATCTGCGCGCAGCGGTCGACATCCTGTTCGCCGACGTAGCCGATCACCGGATACCCGCCGGTCACCGGGTGATCGGCGAGGAACAGAATCGGCAGGCCGGAAGGGGGAACCTGGATGGCGCCCCTGGTGAGTCCCTCGCTCGGTAATTCCCCCTCGCGTGCGCGGTCGAGCGCAGGCCCATCCAACCGTAGCGCCGTTCGGTTGCTCTGCACGGTGACCGTGTACGGCCGGGAAACCAGGGAACGCAGAGCCTGCGCGGTGAACCACTCGATACGCGGCCCGGGAAGCAGTCCGATCCGTACCGTTCCGGTTTCCAGCGCGGGGACCGGTGCGAAGTCGACCCCCGGTTGTGGACGGCTCGGCTCGCCGACGGTGAAGCAGTCCCCCGGCGCGACCGTGGCAGGCCCGAGTCCGCCGAGCAGATCCGTCGAACGGGAACCGAGTACCGGGGCGACATCCAGCCCGCCGCGAACCGCGAGGTAGCTGCGAACCCCGGAAATCGTCATGCCGAGCCGGAATTCCTGCCCCGCGGCGAGCGTGACCGCGGCGTTGCAGGGCACACCGCGACACGGTGCACCGGTGAGGGCGACCGTGATCCGGCGGTGCGCGAGGATGTGCAGCCCGCCGAAAGTTGTCTCGAGCACGGCGACGCCCTCGTCGTTGCCGACGAGCCGGTTGGCCAGCCGGTGTGCCGCACTGTCGCATGCGCCGGACGGACCGATTCCCAGCGCGCCGTAACCAGTCCTGCCCGTGTCTTGGACGGTGGTCAGCGGACCGGTTTGCAGTACTGTGAACGCCGCGTTCATGACGCGGTGAACCGGACGCGGGTGCCCGGGGTGAGCAGTGCGGGCGGGGTACGGGACTGGTCGAAGAGCTCAACCGCCGTGCGCCCGATCAGCTGCCAGCCACCTGGCGATGAGCGTGGATACACACCGCTGAGCGCCCCGGCGAGCCCGACCGAACCAGCAGGCACATGCGTTCGCGGTGTGTCCCTTCGCGGGAGGTTCCACTCGCCGTGTACGGGATGCAGGTAGGCGAAACCCGGCGCGAAGCCGCAGAACGCTACCCGCCACTCGGTTCCGGTGTGCCTGTGGATCACCGCTTCCGTCGTACAGCCGAGGATTCCGGCGACTTCCGCCAGATCGTCCCCTTCGTAGCTGACCGGCAGCTCGACCAGCGTTTCGCTGCTTTCGTTGCCGCACGGGGCAAAAGGCGTCCGAATGGCGCGTTCCAGTTCGTCGAGCCTGGTTCGGGACGGGTCGATCTTGAACAGCACGGTCCGCGCGCCCGGTACGATATCCACAACATCGCACGGCGGATCCTCATGCCATTTCCGGTACAGGGCAAGGGCTTGCTCGATGTCGTCGAGTTCGGCGAGCAGCGCTGTCGCCCCGCTTGGCAGGATGCGCATCAGCTCGTGAACGCCCGCACCCGGACACCGGCGGCCTCCAGCCCGGCACGGATCCGGTGCGCGATCGTGACCGCGTCCTCGGTGTCACCGTGCAGGCAGACCGATTCCGGATGCAAAGTCAACGGATTGCCGTCCACATCGGCGATCGGGGCTCCGGTGGCGAGCGCGACGACCCGTTCGGCGATGGCATCGGCATCGTGCAGCACGGATCCGGGCTGCCGCCGGGAAACCAGGGTTCCCTCCGGGGTGTAGGCGCGGTCGGCGAACGCCTCAGGCACACCGCGCAGCCCGGCTTCCCCTGCCAGCCGCAACCATGCGGAGCCAGGCAGCCCGAGCACCGGAAGGTTCTTGTCGTAGCGGGAAACCGCGTCGACGACGGCGGCAGCCTGCTGCTCATGCGTCACGATCGCGTTGTACAGCGCGCCGTGCGGTTTCACGTAGCTGACACGTGTCCCGGCGATCCGCGCGAACCCGTCGAGCGCCGCGATCTGGTAGAGCACCTCGTCGGTGAGCCGCTCCGGTTCGACGTCGATGAATCTGCGACCGAAACCGGCGAGATCCCGGTAGCCGACTTGGGCTCCGATCCGCACCCCGGCCACAGCGGCGCGATCGCAGATCTTGCGCATGATCGACGGATCGCCGGCGTGGTAACCGCAGGCCACGTTGGCGCTGGTGACGATGCCGAGCAGGGCCTCGTCGTCGCCGAGATCCCAGCGACCGAAGCCCTCGCCGAGGTCGGCGTTGAGATCGATCACGATGCGAGTCCTTCCGTTGTGTGGATTCAGAACAGTTCGATGACGGGCACGATGGACTGCACGGCGAGGTAGATGGTCACCAGCCATGCGATGGTGCCGACCGCGGCGAGCCAACGGGGATACCGGTAGCCGTGCAGAAGATCCCTGCGCCGCCAAGCGATCCAGAGCAGCACGCCGATACCGATGGGCAGCAGCAGACCATTGAACGCGCCTGCGAACACCAGCAGCGTGGTCGGTGCGGCGCCGATCGAGACGTAGAGCACGGTGCTGATCGCGATGAAACCGACGACCAGCCACGTCCTGGTGCGCTCGCTGGTCCGGGTGCGCGAGGTCAGAAACGAAACGCTGGTGTAGGAGGCGCCGATGACGCTGCTGATCGATGCCGCCCAATACACCACCCCGAACATGCGCAGCCCGACCTGGCCTGCCGCGGCCTCGAACGCCGACGCCGCCTGGTTCGGGCCGCCCAGTTCGGCTCCGCCTGCCACCACACCGAGTACGGCGAGGAAGAACACGATCCGCATCACGCCGGTGATCAGTACGCCGATGATCGATCCGCGGGTGATCGTGCCGATCTGTTCCGGACCGGAAATCCCCGAGTCGAGCAGCCGGTGCGCTCCGGCGTAGACGATGTAGCCGCCGATGGTGCCGCCGAGAACCGTCGTGATGGCGAGGAAATCCACATTGTCCGGCAAGACGATATTGCGCGCGGCCGTGCCGATCGGCGGGTTCGACGTCGCCGCGACGTAGATGGTCAGCCCGATCATCACCGCACCGAGCACGATCACGATGCGGTCCATCGCCACACCCGCCTTGCGGGAGAGGAAGATCGCGATCGCGATGAGCGCGGAGAGCACGCCACCGATCCGCGGATCGAGCCCGAACATGGAGACCGTGCCGAGCCCGGTACCGCTGACGTTGCCGATGTTGAACACCAGCCCGCCGACGACGAGCAGTACCGAGAGCACCCAGCCGAGGCCCGGCAACACCTGGTTGCCCAGATCCTGGGCCCGCTGCCCGGAAATGCCGATCACCCGCCAGACGTTCACCTGCAGCAGGATGTCCATGATCACCGAGATCACGATGGCGAACGCGAACGCGGCGCCGAGCTGCACGGTGAATTCGGTGGTCTGGGTGATGAATCCCGGCCCGATCGCCGACGTGGCCATCAGGAACATGGCACCGAGCAGCTTGCGTCGCCGCACAGCCGGTTTTTCCGTGCTCGCCTGCCGATCCGGTTCGACTTCGCTCAGCGGTGGTTCGGTCATCAGTCCTCGATTCGGGAGCTCGGCCGGTCAGCAGATGCGGTAGTCGCTGTCGGCGGCGTCGGTGATGAACATGCAGCCAGGTGCATGCGTGATCGCGAACGGCGGGCGGGAGGCCATGAGCGCTGCTTGCGGGGTGACTCCGCAAGCCCAGAACACCGGGGTCTCACCGTGGCCGGGCAGCGTCGGATCGCCGAAGTCGGGCCGCGCGAGCTCGGTGATGCCGAGTGCGGCTGGATCGCCGATGTGCACCGGAGCGCCGTGCACCGCGGGCATCCGTGCGGTGACCGAGACCGCGGTTTCCACGAGTTCGTCGGGGATCGGGCGCATCGAGACGACCATCGGGCCGTGCATACGCGCGGCCGGACGGCAGCTGCGCTCGGTGCGGAACATCGCCACGTTCCGGCCTTCCCGCAGGTGCCGCACCGGAATCCCGGCATCGAGCAGTGCGGTCTCGAAGGTGAAGCTGCAGCCGATCAGGAAGGCCACGAGATCGTCGGTCCACCATTCGGCGGCGCTGGATGGTTCTTCGACCAGCTGCCCGTCTCGCCAGATCCGATAGCTCGGCAGATCGGTGCGCAGATCAGCGCCGTCAGCGAGGATCGTGTGCGGCACACCGGGATCGGTGACGTCGAGTACCGGGCACGGCACCGGATTCCGCTGGCAGAACAGCAGTACGTCATAGGCCCAATCTGCGGGAACCGCGATCAGATTCGCCTGGGCGGAACCGGTGCACCACCCGCTTGTCGGTACGGCGAGCCCAGCGCGGAACCTGGCTCGTGCCTCGGCAGGCAGGTAATCCGCCTGCCCGGCTACAGCGTCGACCATGCCGAAACCTCCAGACCGCAAGGACATGTGGCCGCACGTCGAACTCACGGTTGGCGCGCTCGACGGTGTGCGCACACCAGGAACTCCTGACGCAATGACGCCACCGCAGCACGGCGGAGTCCATTGTGCAACAAACCATAAGCAATCGTTCAACGATTTTGCAAGGGGGTGGAGGTATGTTGGTGTGCGATAGCGCGTGCGCCGGCTGTAACCGGTGCCGGATGGTCCGAGTACGAGGGAGCCGGTCGGTGATGGTCAGGAACGCGACATCGGCAGCGGTCCGCAGCGATCTGGCGGCCGACAGGGCGTTGCTCGGGCGCACCGGCACCGCTCAGCGGGTCAGCGATATCCTGCGCGAACGCATCGCCGAGGGGTACTTCGCGCCTGGGGAGCGACTTTCCGAGGACGCCATCTGCGCGGGGCTGAGCATCTCGCGCAACACGCTGCGCGAGTCGTTTCGCCTGCTCAGCAGGGACCGGCTGCTGGTGCACGAGCTCAACCGAGGGGTGTTCGTCCGTCGCCTGACCGTCGCCGATGTCATCGACCTCTACCGGGTGCGCAAGATGCTGGAATGCGCCGCAGTGCGCGAGGTCGATGGCCCGAACGAGGACATCGAGTCGATCGCCTCGGCGGTCCAGGAGGGTGACCAGGCCGCGAGCAGGCACGACTGGCAGGCGCTCGGCACCGCCGACCTGCACTTCCACCAGGCCATCGCCGCTCTCGCGGGTAGTCAGCGGGTGGACGAGTTCATGCGCGGGATTCTCGCCGAACTGCGGCTCGTCTTCCATGCGATGGACGATCCCCGCCGCTTCCACGAACGCTATTTGCCGAGGAACCACGAGATTCTCGAACGCCTCGAGGACGGCGATGGGGTGGGCGCCGAGCGCCTGCTCGCCGAGTATCTGGACGACGCGGAGCGGCAGCTGGTGAACGCCTACGCGAAGCTGGCATAGCTCCCAGCCAACGACATATCGGTTGATTGACGGATCGTTGAACGACTGGTACCTATACAAGCTGTCCGCCGACGGCCGGGAAACTGGCGTTCACAGTGGACACTCAGTTGGATCGCGTATCGCACCGGTGGAATCGAGGTTGGGCGGATACGCATCACCGTCGGCGTATCGAACACTGACACCGGGTTCCCGCGTTTCCCGCCGGGATATCCGGTCGATTGGAGCATGCGCAGTGAACGACCGCATCCGCAGACTGGGCGCGCTCGGCGGCGCGCTGGCCATGGCGCTCGGCGCTCTCCCGGCGGCCGCGGCGACCGGAACCGCAGAGCGAACAACGGGTTCAGCGATCCTGGCTGATCCGTGCCTGAATCCGACCGCCCCGCTTTCCGTTGAGCAGCAGCGCCTTTCCTGGCATCTGGCGCAGAACGGCAATCCGGACGAGCTTCAGCCGGAGTCCTTCGCCACGCAGCTGATCTCCGGCGGTGGTTTCGACCGATTCGGCCCGTCCTTCGTGCACGGGTTGTGCTCCACCACCGATTTCGGGCAGGCGAAACGGATCGTCGAGCGGAGCGGCAAGGAGCTGTGGAAGGCGGCGACGGACCGCGCGCAGCGGAAAGGAAAGGTACGCGGCACCCTGCCCTACAGCGACGACCGTCCGCTGTACTGGACCAGCCAGCAGGCGCAGGCGGCCATCCAGCAGTGGATGCCGCGATTCCAGCTTTCCGCGCAGCAGCGGACGGCACTGGTGACCGAGTTCGACAAGGCGGCACGGGGAATGCGTGATATCGATTTCCCTGCCGGTCCCGGTGTGCGGCGGATGATCGTGAGCGGTTTCGATCCCTACACGCTGATCGGCGGCGAACGCGGCAGCGCGCAGGGCGCCGTCGGGAACAACATCCGGCACGGCAACCCCTCAGGAGCTTCGGCACTGGCCATCGACGGCACGACCTACCGCGGAAAGGACGGCAAGCCGGTACGGATCGAATCGTATCTGCTACCGGTAGACTTCCCACAGTTCAAAGCGGGCTACCTGGAGGACACGGTCGGCCCGTTCATGCGGCCGGGCCCGCGGAGGGTGGACGCTTCGATCACGGTCAGCCAGGCCGGACCGAATCAGTTCGACCTCGAGCAGTGGAACGGCCGCTATCACGGAACTTCGCTCGGCAACGACGATTACGCGCCATGCCCGGAAATCGGTGACGCCGCCCAACTCGCCGTCGACAATCCGGAATGCAATACCCAGGTGGTCCCGAAATGGGGCGGACCGAGCGGATTCCAGCTGCGAAATCCGAAGCAGTTCACCGAAACGACCCTGCCGGTCAAATCGATGATCGAGGCAGGAACCGGAAGGAACGTGCCGCGCCCTCCCGGCGATGGCTGGGAAGACAAGTCCGAGGCTTTCGGTGTCGTGTGGCACACCAATTATGAGGAATTCCCGGACTGTCACACACCGAAGACAATCACCAGGAACGAACCGGTTCCGGTGGAGTTCCCACCGCCGAACCCGCCCGTCCCGCCGGATCCCGGTGCCTGCGCGCGAAGCGGCGGCGGCGGTGACTACCTCTCCAACGAGAGCGGCTACCGGAACACCTTGTTGCGCGACCGGTTCGGGCTGCGAATCCCGGCAGGGCACATCCACACGCCGGACATGCAGCATTTCGCCGAAGGGAACCGTTACCAGCCATCAGATGACACCTTCGACGCGTGGCGAAAGGCCATCGTCGCACAGACCAGGAATCTGGTCGACGTGGTCGCGAAAACCGTTTCCTGAACCGTTCACCGGTACCTGGCCTGAATCCGATCGGTGACGAGATCCGGTGCGGCGCAACGAAAAATCGTGCGCCGCACCGGACAGCGTCCCGCTCTCCACACCAGGGATACTTGCGGCGAGCACGGAACCAGCACACCCAGGGCCCAGTGCGCAGCGCTCGTCAGACACCACCGGTCGGAAGCCGGATCCCGCGCGGCTTCGCCGCGGTGACCGGTTCCGCTATGGAGAGCTTCTTC
>NZ_JALM01000101.1 GCF_000737195.2 Sciscionella sediminilitoris | reverse complement strand
GTTACGAGACACCCCTTAGGAGCGCTTCTTCTTCTCGCCGTCGAGCACGATGACGATCGAGAACATCACCACGACCACGCCGAGTGGGAGCAGGTATGTCCACGGCCCGGTGATGCCGAGCCCGCCGGTGACCTTCCCGTAGAGACCGCCCTGTTCCCAGCCGACCACCCGCTGAATGAGCGGTAGCAGCCCGAACATGCTGCCGAGCGCGACGCACAGCGCCATGCACACCTCGTACCCCGATTTCGTCATGGTTACGACCGTAACCATAGCTGGTAGGGTTTTCTACGTGGCAGCAGCAAAAATTAGTGGTTACGTCACACGAACTTCGTGGGCTGCGGAAGAATGAGCGTGACGAAAAAATGCGCACGCTGCGGCCGGGGGATCCATACCGGCGGACGCGGGCGACCGCCGCGCTACTGCTCGCGCTCGTGCCAGGCGAAGGCCTACCGCGCGCGTTCGCATCCACCGGAGCCAGGGCCCGCCGCCCCGAGTGCGATCCAGGCGCGGCGGCGCCGCACGATCATCGAAGCGGTGTGGCGGATCGCGGCCGAGCGCGGCCTCGAATCGGCGAGCGTCCGGGAAATCGCCGCGGAGGCCGGGGTCTCCACCAGAGTCGTGCAGTACCACTTCACGGACAAACACCGGATCCTGATCGCGGCACTGGAAGCGCTGCACGCCGAGAACGAGACACGAGCACGTGTTCACCTGGAAGCGCTCGGCGAGACGAGCCGGCCGCGCGAACTACTGCGCACCGTCTTCGAGGAGTTCCTGCCGCTGGACGCGCGGCGGCGGCAAAGCCTGCTCGTACTCACCGCCTACTACGCGCGCAGCCTCACCGATCCGGAGCTGGCACGGGTGTTCCTCGCCGATGCCGACCCCCTCGAGGAACTCGTCACGGGCATCATTGCCGCGAACCCCGGGATCGATCCGCGCCACGAGGCCCGGCTGCTGGTTTCCGGCGTTTCCGGGCTCGCCCTCGATCTGTTGCACGGCACGCGAAGCCTGGAGGAGATACGCGCGACGATCGACTATCACGTACGGCGAGTGCTCTAGGCGCGGGTTTCGTCAGCGGGGCGATCTGCAGCGGAGGATCTGCGGAGGATTTCCGGCGATGACGGGAAGGACTGCGCGATACCGTCGAGCCGGGAACGGGTGGACAGGCTTGTGAAACAGGCTGCGACCGTGCGCCGTGCCGAGCCGGAGTTGCTGCATCAGGCCGCACAGTTGGAGAAAGACGGCACACCGGTCGCCGAGGCCGCTACCGAAGTCGGACCACGCGGACTGACCCACTCCGCACCGTCCTCGACGCACTCGGCACACCCGATCGGCGCAGCCAAAGGTTCTTGGTTCAGCGGCCGAAGTGCTCGACATGGGCTACAACATGGTGCTGCTCTGCGCCCGCCACCACCGCATGATCCGCCACACCGAATGGCAAGTCCGAATACCTCAGGGAAAGCCCGGATTCACCCCACCCGAACACCGAACCCGCGAGCCGCACTCTCCCGGCACAGCCGAGATCGCCGTCAGAACAGCTGCGTCACCGCGTGGATGACCAGACCGGCAAGCGCACCGACGATGGTGCCGTTGATCCGAATGAACTGCAGGTCCTTACCGACCTGGATTTCGATTTTGCGAGAGGCCTCCTTGCCGTCCCAGCGTTCCACGGTGTCCGAGATGAGGGTGCTGATCTCGGTGGCGTAGTTGCGCACCACGTAACCGGCGGCGCCCTCCACCCAACCGTCCACTTTGGATTGCAGCCCGGGGTCGGATTCGAGCCGCTTGCCGAGGTTGACCAGTCCGTCCCGGACCCGCCTGCGCAGTTCGGAGGAGGGATCCTCGGCGGCGTCGAGCAGCATGCGTTTGGCGGTGCCCCACGCGGAGGAGATCAGGCCCTGCACCTCGGGGTGTTCGAGCACCTGCTGCTTGACGTTCTCGGCGCGCTGCATCATCTCCGGATCGGTCTGCAGATCCTTGGCGAACTCGACGAGGAACCCGTCGAGTGCCTGGCGCATCGGATGGTTGACGTCGACCTTGACCGCCCAGGCGAAGGCGAGCAGTTCGGTGTAGACCTTGTCGGCGAGCATCTCGTCGACGAACTTGGGCGACCAGGACGGGGACCGTTCGGCGACCACCCCGAGCACGGTCTCGTGGTTGTCCCGCACCCAGGCGTAGGCGCGATCGGTGACCAGATCGACGAGCCGGTGATGCGATCCGTCCTCGAACACCCGCGCGAGGATCTTGCCCAGCGGCGGGCCCCACGGCTGATCGACCAGCCTGCGCACCACGGCCTGTTCCATGACCGCCTGCACATCCTCGTCGCGCAGCACGGTGACCACACCGCGCAGCACGGTGGCGAGCTCGGCGGTGACCCGCTCGGCGCTCTCCTCCTTGCGCAGCCACGCCCCGATGCGCGCGGCGATGGCCACGCTGGACAGTTTGCCGCGCACCACCTCCTCGGCGAGGAAGTTGGTGCCCACGAAGTCGGACAGCGCGGAACCGATGGTGTCCTTGCGGGTCGGGATGATCGCGGTGTGCGGGATCGGCAGCCCGAGCGGGCGCTTGAACAGCGCGGTCACCGCGAACCAGTCGGCGAGCGCGCCGACCATGCTCGCCTCGGCCGCGGAGTTGAGGTAGCCGACCCAGCCGCTCGGCCCGAGGATGTAGGTCACCACGTACACGATGGCGGCGATGACCAGTGCGGACAGCGCGACGATCTTCATCCGGCGCAGCTGGCGCAGCTTGGCCTGCTGCACTGGGGGCAGTGTTTCGGTCGAGGTCACCGTCCCATTGTGACAGCACCGGCGCTATCGATGGCTCGGCTTCTCACTCGTTCCGGGCCTCGGTCGCCAGGGGCTCCCTCCCATCTCGAAAAACGGTCACTCGCTCGATCGGCGCCTTCGCGTAAACTCCCCGTGTGCGAGAACCACCCATCGTCCCGAAGCTGCGCCCGTTCACCACGACCGTGTTCGCCGAGATGACCGCGCTCGCGGTGCGTACCGAGGCGGTGAATCTGGGCCAGGGGTTCCCGGACACCGACGGCCCCGCGGGCATGCTGCGCGTGGCCACCGAGTCGATCGCGAACGGGATCAACCAGTACCCGCCCGGGCCGGGGATGCCGGAACTGCGTGCCGCGGTCGCCGAGCACCGCACCCGCTACGGCCTGCACTACGACCCGGACACCGAGGTACTGGTCACCGTCGGCGCGACCGAGGCGATCAGCGCGGCCATGCTCGGGCTCGTCGATGCCCAGGACGAGGTGCTGGTGCTCGAGCCCTACTACGACTCCTACGCCGCCGCGGTGGCCATGGCCGGGGCCCAGCGCAGGGCGGTTCCGCTGCGCCGGGACGGGGACCGGTTCGCGATCGATCCGGACGAGCTGCGTGCCGCGGTCGGCCCGCGCACCAGGGCGATCCTGCTCAATTCCCCGCACAATCCGACCGGAACGGTGTTCACCACCGAGGAACTGGCCGGGATCGCGCGGATCTGCGTGGACCACGACCTGATCGCGGTGACCGACGAGGTGTACGAGCACCTGGTCTACGACGGCGCGGAACACCACTCGCTGGCCGAGTTCGAGGGGATGCGCGAACGCACCGTGGCGATCTCCAGCGCGGGCAAGAGCTTCAACTGCACCGGATGGAAGATCGGCTGGGTGTGCGCGCCCGCCCCGCTGCTCGGTGCGGTGCGCGCGGCCAAGCAGTTCCTCACCTTCGTCGGCGGGGCACCGTTCCAGCCCGCGGTGGCACACGCGCTGCGCGCCGAGGGCGAATGGGTCGCCGAACTGCGCGACGGCTTGCAGGACAAGCGGGATCGGCTGGCGAACGGGCTCGCCGAGGCGGGCTTCGGCGTGCTCTCCAGCCAGGGCACCTACTTCATCTGCGCGGATGTGCGCCCGCTCGGGTTCACCGACGGCGCGCAGCTGTGCTGGTCGCTGCCCGAACGCGCCGGGGTGGCCGCGGTCCCGGTGGAGGCCTTCACCGACGAACCCGGTCCGTGGCGCTCGCTGGTGCGCTTCGCCTTCTGCAAACGCGATGAGGTGCTCGACGAGGGCATCGCGCGGTTGCGCAAACTCACCACTCGGTGAGGCGCCCGTCCGGCAGCCGCCACTGCGGGTCCGGGAGCACGTGTTCGGTGTGCCCGCGCTCGAGCGCGCCCGGATCCAGTTCGATCCCCAGTCCGGGGCCCTCCGGAACGGGCAGGTAGCCGTCCACCGGCCGCAGCGGGGCGGGATCACGCAGGTACTCCTGCGGCTCGGCGCTACCCGCTCCCGCGTAGCCGGTGTTGTAGTGCAGCCCGAGTGACTGTTCGAGCATCGGGATTCCCGCGCAGCAGCCCGCCACCTGGAGCGAGGCGGCGAGCGAGACCGGCCCGTTCGGGCAGTGCGGGATCACCGGAACGTCATAGCACTCGGCCATCCGGCAGATCTTCTCCAGTTCGAACAGCCCGGTGAGCGAGACATCGGGTTGCAGGATGTCGACCGCGCCGCCATGCAGCAGTTCGCGGAACTCCCAGCGGGAACACAATCGCTCTCCGGTGGCGATCCGGGTGGCGCCGCGCAGTTCCCCGAGCAGCGATTCGTGGCCCGGCGCGAGCGGTTCCTCGACCCAGAGCAGCCGGTACGGTTCGAGTTCGCGCAGCAGCGGGCGCAGCATCGGTCGGTGCACCCGGCCGTGGAAATCCAGGGCCAGGTCCAGCCGGGTGCCGAACGCCTCACGCAATGCGGCGACCCGCGCGATCACCTCGTCCACCGCCGCGGTCGTCTCGATCTGGTCGAACTCGGCGGTCGCGTTCATCTTCACCACGGAGAAGCCCTGTTCCAGGCGCAGCCGCGCGGCCTCGACCACCTCGCTCGGCCGGTCCCCGCCGATCCAGGCATAGACCCGGACCCGCTCGCGCACCCGCCCGCCGAGCAGCTCCCACACGGGCACTCCGAAGCGGCGCGCCTTGATGTCCCACAGCGCTTGCTCGATCGCCGCGGCCGCGGTGGACAGCACCGGACCGCCGCGGAAGAAGGCGCCCTGACGGCAGCGGGTGGCGATCTCCTCGATCCGGTTCTCGTCCGCGCCGTGCAGCACCCGGCCGAGTTCCCCGACCGCGGCGCGCACACTGGCCAGGCGTTTGGGCACGATCGCCTCGCCCCAGCCGCTGGACCGCTCGGTGTCCACGCGCACCAGGATCCAGCGCGGCCGGACCGGGTACACGGCGATGCCGGTGATCGTCATGCACTCCGTATACCACCCGCGCGCGGTGTTCTTTAGGCAACTGGTTGCAGTGCACCTTGTTGCATAGGTAGCCTCCCGGCATGGCGCTCGAACACGCGATCCTGGTCTCGCTGGAGGAACGGCCCGGTTCCGGATACGAGCTCGCCGGCCGGTTCGACAAGTCCATCGGCTACTTCTGGGCGGCCAGCCATCAGCAGATCTACCGGACCCTGAAGCGGATGGTGGAGCTGGACTGGGTCGCGGTGGAACACGTCGCCCAGCAGGGCCGCCCGGACAAGAAGCACTACCGGATCGCCGCTGGCGGGCGCGCCGAACTGCGCCGCTGGCTCGCCGAACCGAGCGAACCGGCGCACCTGCGCGAGGAACTGGCGGTGAAGGTACGCGGGGCGAGCCTCGGGGATGTGGCCGCGGTCCGGGCCGAGGTCGCGCGGCACCGGGACCATCACGCGGAACGGCTCGACGTGTACCGCGTGATCGAGAAGAACGACTTCCCCGATCCGGGCTCGCTGCACGGCCGGGGATTGCACCAGTACCTCGTACTGCGCGGCGGAATCCGTGCCGAACAGGGCATGGTCGAGTGGTGCGAGGAAGTACTCGAAGCCTTGGGACGTGACCAGTCATGACCGCTTACCCGAACCTGCTCGCCCCGCTCGATCTCGGATTCACCACACTGCGCAACCGGGTGCTCATGGGTTCCATGCACACCGGGCTGGAGGATCGCGCGCGCGATCTGGACAAGCTCGCCGAGTACTTCGCCGAACGCGCGCGCGGCGGGGTGGGGCTGATGGTCACCGGTGGTTTCGCGCCGAACAAGACCGGTTCGCTGTATCCGCTGGCCTCGAAGCTGAGCACTCCCGGCGAGGCACGCAAGCACCGCGTGCTCACCGATGCGGTGCACGAGTCCGGTGGCAGGATCGCGATGCAGCTGCTGCACGCGGGCCGGTACGCCTACCATCCGCTCTCGGTCTCCGCCTCCTCGATCAAGGCCCCGATCAACCCGTTCCGGCCGCGTGCGCTGAGCGAGCGCGGGATCCGCAAGCAGATCGCGGACTTCGGCCGGGCCGCCGGGCTGGCCCGCGATGCGGGCTACGACGGCATCGAGATCATGGGCTCGGAGGGCTATTTCATCAACCAGTTCCTCGCCCCGCGGACCAACAAGCGCACCGACTCCTGGGGCGGGACACCGGAGCGCCGCCGCCGGATCGCCGTGGAGATCGTGCGCGCCGCGCGGGCGGCCACCGGCCCGGACTTCATCATCATCTACCGGATCTCGCTGTGGGACCTGGTGGACGGCGGACAGACCTGGGACGAGGTGCTGGCCCTTGCCGGGGAGATCGAGCAGGCGGGCGCCACCCTGCTCAACACCGGGATCGGCTGGCACGAAGCGCGGGTGCCGACCATCGTGACCTCGGTCCCGCGCGCCGCGTTCACCGGGATCACCGCGAAACTGCGGCCGCACATCGGGATCCCGATCGTCACCTCGAACCGGATCAACATGCCGCAGACCGCCGAGGAAGTACTCGCCCGCGGGGACGCCGACCTCGTCTCCATGGCCCGTCCGCTGCTCGCCGATCCGGACTGGGTGCGCAAAGCGGAAACCGAGCGCGCCGACGAGATCAACACCTGCATCGCGTGCAACCAGGCCTGCCTGGACCACACCTTCTCGCTCAAGCGCGCCACCTGCATGCTCAATCCGCGCGCCGCGCACGAGACCGAGCTGCGCCTGCTGCCGACCCGACGGGCCAAACACATCGCGGTGGTCGGTGCCGGTCCGGCCGGGCTCTCCGCGGCGATCGGGCTCGCCGGGCGCGGGCACGCGGTGGAACTGTTCGAGGCCGAGGAATCCATCGGCGGCCAGTTCGCCATCGCCAAGCGGATTCCCGGCAAGGAGGAGTTCGGCGAGACCATCCGCTACTACCGCCGCCAGCTCGAACTGACCGGGGTGAAACAGCACCTCGGCACCCCGGCGAGCGCGGATTCCCTTGCCGCGGGCGGATTCGACGAGATCATCGTGGCCACCGGGGTCACCCCGCGGATGCCCGCGATCCCCGGCATCGGACACCCTTCCGTGCTGTCCTATGTGGACGTCGTCAAGCACGGGAAGCCGGTCGGTGACCGGGTCGCGGTGATCGGCGCGGGCGGCATCGGGGTGGACGTGAGCGAATTCCTCACCCACGCCGAGTCACCCAGCCTCGATCTGCGCGCATGGCAGGCGGAGTGGGGCGTCACCGATCCGGAGCTCGCCCGCGGCGGGGTGACCGAGGCACGCCCTGAACCCGCACCGCATCAGGTGTATCTGTTGCAGCGCAAGGATTCCCGCATCGGCAAGGGACTGGGGAAGACGACCGGCTGGGTGCACCGCGCCGCGCTGAAGGCCAAGCACGTGCAGCAGCTGACCAATGTGCGCTACGACAAGATCGACGATGCCGGGCTGCACATCAGTTTCGGGGACAAGCACGAGCGCCCGCAGTTGCTCGCGGTCGACACGATCGTGGTGTGCGCCGGTCAGGAGTCGGCCCGCGGGCTCGCCGAGGAGCTCACCGCGCTCGGGGCGGCCCCGCACGTCATCGGCGGCGCCGAACTGGCCGCGGAACTGGACGCGAAGCGGGCGATCGATCAGGGAACCCGGCTGGCCGCAAGCCTGTGAGACCAGCCGGGCGCGCCCGCAGGGTGAGTATTACTGCCGGAATGCCGCGCAGGCGGCAGCGGCGTAGGTCGGGGTCTTACTGCCCCGGTAAGTCACCTCGACCCAGTGGTTGTCGTAGACCTGCTTGTTGTCCGAGCCGACGCAGCTGTACTTGCCGCCGACGACGTAGGGTCCGCACACCGGCTTGTCCGCGGCGGCGTTCACACAGGTCGCGTAGTCGTCACAGCTGAGCGTGGTGACCGCCTTCGCGGTCATATCCGCGCCCTCACGCAGGTTGAGCTTGCACGCGTTGTACTGGCTCGCGTGCACCAACCACGGCGCGTGCTGCGGCTGGCCGGGATTGTCGGCGGCGGCCGCGGTACCGGCGATCGAGAAACCGGCGAGCACCGCGAGGGCACCGGCGGACGCGGCTCTGCGCATGAATGTCACGTTGTCCTCCAGAAAGTTTCCGTAGTAGAGGACGGCAGCGTAGCGAGCCGATTACCGACACGAGTGGGTGATACGGACTCTCAGTCGGTGAGCAGCTCGATCGTGTAGTCGTCGGTCCGCTCCACGTGCAGGCCCGCCTTCGCGACCAGCCGCAGCAGTCCCTCCACAGTGGACGGTTCGGTGCGCGCGGTGGCCAGTACCGCGGCGAGTTTCCCCTTGTAGGCCTTGTTGTGGTGGCTGACCGTCTTGCGCACCCCGGCCGCGTTCTCGGTGACCACGCGCACCGTCACCGCGTACGGCACGCGCGCGAGGTTGGCGTACGCCCCGGAGCGCAGGTCCACGATGAGCCCGTCCATCCCGGCGAGCACCGGTTCCAGCGCGGGTCGCCACAGTGCCGGAAGCGAACCGATCGCGGGCAGGGTGCTCCCGCCGGAGAGGCGGTAGGCCGGGATCCGGTCGGTCCCGCTGGCGATGCCGAACAGCGCGGAGGCCACGGCGAGCCGGCGGTCCGCCTTGGCCCGGGCCGCTTTGCTGAACGAGCCGATGTCCAGCGCGTCGTAGAGCACCCCGGTGTAGCGCTCGAGCGCGGGCAGGGTCGGCGAATCGCGCAGCAGGGCGTTGTGTTCCACCTCGTGTTCCTGGCGGGGCGAGAGGCCGAGCGCACGCAGGCTCGCGGGCACATCCGCGGCGAGTTCGGCCAGCGCGTCGGCGAGCTTGGCGCGCACCGGGTTCAGCTCACCGAAGGCGAGCGAATCCAGGTCGAGCGGGGCACCGTCCCCGCCGA
The DNA here is from genome assembly GCF_000737195.2 of Sciscionella sediminilitoris. Lineage (GTDB taxonomy): Bacteria > Actinomycetota > Actinomycetes > Mycobacteriales > Pseudonocardiaceae > Sciscionella > Sciscionella sediminilitoris. The sequence continues at coordinate 21,054 of NZ_JALM01000101.1, read as the reverse complement.
GGGCCTTGGTCTCCGAAGGGGGCAGCAACACGAACACACCGAGCAGCGTAACGGCATGATCCGGGCCACTACTCGCGGCGGCGCACCCCGTTCAGCACGATATCGAGCAGGTGCCGGGCGCGCGCGTCCCATTCCTCCTCCTCGAGCCGGGAGAGGTAGGAGATCAGGATGATCACATCCCGGGCGTCGACGTCCGCGCGGATGGTCCCGTCCGCCTGGCCCGCTTCGAGCAGGGTGGTCACCGCATCGCCGATCGGACCGAGGCTGTGCGCGGAGAGGTCCCGCCAGACCGCGACCTCGACCGCGGCGAACACCCCGCGTTTGACCCGCGCGTACTCGGCGACCCGGTCGAACCAGCGGGCCAGCGCCGCCACCGGCGGGTACTCGGCGAGCAGTTCCGGGGCCGCGGCGACCAGTTCCTCCACATCCCTGCGGTAGACCTCGGCGAACAGGTCCGCGCGGGTCGGGAAATGCCGGTAGAGGGTGCCCTGGCCGACCCCGGCGCGCTTGGCGATCGCGTTGAGTTTCGGTTCCTCCGCTTCGGCGACGGCGGCCCGCGCCGCCTCGATGATGCGCGCGCGGTTCTCGGTGGCGTCGGCACGGCGACTGTGTTTCTCGGACAAGCGGCCCTTTCGGCAAACGGTTTTTCGACAAACGGACATGTGTCCGGTACGTTCGGAGCCAACCGGACACGTGTCCACTCTACTGGAGGAAACCCATGTCAACTCTGCCCGGCACCGTCGTGGCCATCACCGGAGCGAGCAGCGGGATCGGCGCGGCCACCGCCCGGCTGCTCGCCGAACGCGGCGCCACCGTGGTTCTCGGCGCGCGCCGCACCGACCGCCTCGAGGAACTGGCCGAGCGGATCCGCGCCGCGGGTGGCCGGGCCGCCACCTGCGCGGTGGACGTCACCGAACCGGCCGGCCTGGAGCAGTTCGTCGGCCTCGCGGTCACCGAGTTCGGCCGCCTGGACGTGCTCGTGAACAATGCCGGGATCGGCCGGATCGGCCCGATGGCCGAGTTGGACACGGCGAGCTGGTCGGCGATGATCGAGGTGAACCTGCGCGGGGTGCTCAACGGCATCGCCGCCGCCCTCCCGGTGTTCCGGCGGCAGGGCCGGGGCCACCTGGTGACGACCCTGTCCACCGCGGGCCTGCGGATCGTGCCGGACCAGGGTGTCTACGCGGGCACCAAGAACGCGGTGCGCACCCTGCTCGAGGGGCTGCGCCAGGAATCCACCGACGGCGTACTGCGCACCACCTCCGTCTCCCCCGGCTATGTGCGGACCGAGTTCGCCGACCACATCGAGGATCCCGCGGCCCGGGCGCGCGCCGCGGAGAACATGCGGGAGTTCGGCCTCGACCCGGAGGCGGTCGCCCGCGCCATCGCGTTCGCCATCGAGCAGCCGCACGAGGTGGAGATCGGCGAGATCACCCTCCGCCCGACCCGTCAGGGCTGAGCTCGCCGCATCCCCGTACGTGCGCACCGGAAAGCCTCACCAGTAGTGGGGATTTCATTGCACCCGGTAGTAAATTCAGCGTACGATGAATTTACTACCGACCGCCGAAGAGATCCGAGGTGCAACGATGACCGAACAAGACCACCGGGTGGCCACCGACATGGACTTCGACGCCCTCTACCGGGGCGAACAGCCCAGCGAGGACCTCCAACTCGACTGCGTGCCCTGGGATATCGGCGCACCGCAGCCGGCGATCGTCGCGCTCGAGGAAAGCGGCGCACTGCGCGGCAGCATCCTCGACATCGGCTGCGGTCTCGGGGACAACGCGTTGTTCCTCGCCGAACGCGGGCACCGGGTGACCGGGGTGGACGGGTCACCGACCGCGCTTGGCAAGGCCAGGGAGAAGGCCGGCGCTCGCGGCCTGGATGTGCGGTTCGTCCAGTCCGATGCCACCACCCTGGAGGGTGTGGAGCCCGGCTTCGACACGGTGGTCGACTCCGCGTTGTTCCACTGCCTCGCCCCCGAACAGCGCAGTGCCTATGCCGAGGCGATCCACCGGGTGACCAATCCCGGCGCGGTGCTGCACCTGATCTGTTTCGGCGGCGAGGACCCGGGCGCCACCCTCCAGCCGATCAGCAAGGAGGAACTGCACACGGCGCTCGACCCGCGCTGGGACATCACCGGCATCGAACCGGCGAGCTATTCCTCCGGCTTCACCAAGGAAACCATCTCGCAGGTCAGCGAGGTCACCGACGCGATCGGGGTCGAACCGGAGAAGCTCAGCTATGACGAGCAGGGGCACGCGGTGATCGCCATGTGGCAGCTGCGCGCGGTCCGGCGTTAGCGCCCCTCCCTTCGGGGAATTCCGCTGCCGGTGTCTACGAGTTGGTCAAGGGCTGATCGAGCTGCTGCTGACGGCGGGTGAACGGATAGGCCGCCGCCAGCACGGCCAGCCAGACGATCCCGACGATGATGGCCACCCTCGTCTCGGCGAACCAGGCGAGCACCACGAAGACGAACAGCATGAAGGCGGTGGCCGCGAGCTGGCCGTAGGGCCAGAACGGGACCCGGAAGCGCAGCGCGGCCACCTCCTCCGCGTCCAGTCCGCGCCGCGAGCGCAGCTGCGCGAGCAGGATCATCAGCCACACCCAGATGGTCGCGAAGGTGGCGATCGAGGCGACGATGGTGAACGCCTCCTTCGGGATCACGTAGTTGAGCACCACGGCGATACCGAGCGCCAGGATCATCACCACCACGGTGATCCACGGGACCCCGTTGCGGGACACCTTGCGCAGCGCGGCGGGTGCCTGGCCGGTGCGCGCGAGGCCGTACATCATCCGGCCCGCGCCGAAGATATCGCTGTTGATCGCCGAGAGTGCCGCGGTGACCACCACGATGTTCAGCACGAACGCGGCCGGGCCGAAGCCGATGCTCTCGAAGATCTGCACGAAGGGGCTCGCGCTGCCGTCGATGCTCTGCCACGGATCGATCATCATGATCACCGCGATGGTCAGCACGTAGAACAGCAGGATGCGCACCGGGACCGTGTTGATCGCGCGCGGAATGGAGCGGGCCGGTTCCTTGGTCTCCGCCGCGGTGATCCCGATGATCTCGGTGCCGCCGAAGGCGAACATCACGATCGCGAACGAGGCGAGGAATCCGCCGATCCCGCCGCCGAAGAAGCCGCCGTTCGACCACAGGTTGTGCACCCCGACCGAACCGCCGTGCGCGCCGAGCCCGAACACCACCACGGCGATCCCGGCGACGATCATCGCGATGATCGCGGCGACCTTGACGATGGAGAACCAGAACTCCAGCTCCCCGAACACCTTCACGCTGGCCAGGTTCACCGCGCCGAGCACGCAGATCGTGGCCACCACCCAGACCCATTGCGGCACCTGGGGAAACCAGAAGCCCATGTACACCGCGAGCGCGGTCACGTCGCCGACGCACACGATCACCATCTCGAACACATAGGTCCATCCGGTGGTGAATCCGGCCAGCGGACCCAGATGGCGCCGCGCGTAGTCCCCGAACGAACCGGAAACCGGGCTGTTGACCGCCATCTCCCCGAGCGAGCGCAGCATCAGGAACACCGCGGCCCCGCCGATCAGGTAGGCGAGCAGCACCGAGGGCCCGGCCTTCGCGATCGAGTCCGAGGAGCCGTAGAACAGCCCCGTCCCGATGGCCGAACCGAGCGCGATGAACCGGATGTGGCGTGCGGTCAGGCCGCGGCCGAGCTGTTCGGACTGCACACGTTCTCCTGTCTACGTTGACGATCGGGGCAGAGTCGATCAAAGGCGGCCACCGGCGCGACAGCGCACCCCGCGAGGTTGCGTCTGGAATCCCAGACTCCCCCGTCGTTCCCGGGCACAGCACCTGGTCACACCGCCGCGCTCGGCCGCGGGAATGCCCGGACCGCGCACGGGTGTTGATTAGCGTGGCTATGGACCGCGTAGAATGACGCCTACCGGCATAGTCGCACCCCCAACTCAGGGGGTGTTCACGCGCGCCGTTCTTCAGGAGGTGGTTGGGCTGACGACGACCGAGGTGACCACGGCCGAGACATCCGCGACATCCGCGAACGGGCGCGCACCAGTGGCTCAGCACCGGCCGAGAATCCGCCGCCCACGGGCCGTCGACCTGCTCATCGCCTCGGATCCGGGCCTGTTCCGCGCCCAGTTCGCCCTGCGCACCTTCGTCTCACTGGTGTTCGGGCTCGGCTGCGCCTACGGGCTCACCCTCGCGTTCGACCAGCAGGTGATGACCGGGGTCGCCGTCTGCGCCCCGCTCGCGATGGTCAGCAGCATGCAGGTGGTGGAGGTCTCGAAGCCGCGGTTCGCCGGCTGGATGCTCGGGATGCTGCTCGCCTACGCCTTCGGTCTCGGGCTCGGCGTGCTGCTGCACCCCTACCGGGTGCTCGAGGTGTGCCTGCTCCCGGTGATCGTGTTCGCCCAGTCCTACCTCAACCGGTTCGGAAAATGGGGCAGCGTCATCGCGATCGGGGTGTTCGTCTCCTACCTCTCCGGGCTGCTCATGCCGATCCCGGTGGCCACCTATCCGTGGCTGCTGGCGATCCTGGCGCCGACCGTGCTCGTGGTGATCGCCGCGCGGCTGCTGCTCTGCCCCGTCTCGCCGTACCGGGACCTGTTGCACAGCAAGCGCGCCTTCTTCGCCAGGGTCCGGCTGCTCGCCACGGACATGGCCGCGCTGCTGGAGAACGGCGAGTCCGCGCGCGGCGCCAAGCGGGTGCGCACCCAGCTGGCCCGGCTGCACGAGACCGCGCTCATCCTGGACGCGCGGCTGTCCATGCCGGACAGCACCGCCGATCCGGAACTCGCCGAGCGCACCCACCGGCGGATCTTCGACCTGGAACTGAACCTGCACGGGCTGGGCACCACGAGTATCGAACTCGCCGGGATGCCGCTGCCCGATGCGGTGCGCGCCGCCCTGGTGGACGGGGCCTGCGCACTGCGCGACACGCTCGCCGGGGCACCGGAACTGCTGCGAGCCAGCGCCGGGCACGTCGAGGCCGAGGCGAGCGTGCTCACCGAGACCGACGTCGCCACGGCCTGTGCCCGGTTTGCCGCCTGTTTCACCGAACTCGCCGGGTTCGTCGCGGACCCGATCCGGATCGGCAAGCACGCGCACGCCGGTGAACAGTTGCTGCCGCAGGCCGTGCTGCTGGAGGGGCCGCGCCCGGAGGGGTCCGGTTCGCTGTTCCGCACCGCGGGCGCGCCGAAGGGCCGGTTCCACCCGCTCCCGCAGACCAGGACCGCCGTGCAGATCGGGATCGCCGCGGCCATCGCCACCGCGATCGGGGTCGCGGTGGACGAACCACGGTTCTACTGGGCGGTGCTCGGGGTGTGGATCGTGTTCATGGGCACCGCGACCGCGCACGAGCGGGCACGCAAAATGGCGCACCGCATCATCGGCACGATCATCGGAGCGGTGCTCGGGATCGCGGCATTCGATCTGCTGGGCACCGATCATCCGTTCGCCACCACCGCGCTGATCGTGGTCGCGCTCACCGTCGGGGTGTACTTCGTGCTCAACACCTACGCGGTGTGGGTGGTCTGCCTGGTGATCACGCTCGCCCAGCTCTACGCCATGACCGGGGTGGAGCTCGACAGCACCCTCGCGTTCCGGCTCGCGGAGAACGCCGTCGGCACCCTCGCCGCGGTCACCGTGGCACTCGTGGTGCTCCCGGTGCGCACCAGCAGCATCATCCGCGAGGGCATCCGCGGCCACCTGGACGCGCTGCGCACCCTGATCACCAACCTGCCCGGCACCGAGACCAGGCTGCGCGCCGATGCCCGCAGCGTGGACGCCGCGCTCTACCGGCTGCACTCGGTGAACCGCACCCTGGTGCGTTCCCCGCTCGGTGGCGAGCACCGGGAACTCGGCGCACTGGTCACCGCGTTCGAGAACGCCAACCGGCGAGCCCGCCACCTGGTGCGGCACGTGGACGCGAAGGGTGCCGAGCTCTCCGAACCCCTGCGCGCGGAGATCCGCCGCGCCACCACCTCGCTCACCGAGGGCATCGACGAGCTGCTGCGCGGGCTGGACGAGAACGACCGGCAACGCGCCGAACGCACCACGCTGCTGTGCGAGCTGCAGCGCCTCGACGAATCCCTGCTGCACCTCACCCGGACCCTGCAGCTGCCCGCGCAGCGGACCGGGGAACTGGCCGGGACGGTGCGCACCACGGCGGGTGAACCCGCGACGGTCACCGTGCTGGACGCGGCCGGGCACCAGCTGGCCCGCACCCGCACCGATGCGCGCGGCGGGTACCGGATCACCGGGCTGCGCGCGGGCAGCTACACGGTGGTGTACCACGCCGCGGGACACCGGCCGAACGCGCGGCGGGTCACCGTCCACACGCGCGAGACCGCGGCGCTCGGCGGGGCGGTGCACGGCCCGCGCGGCCCGGTGCGCGACGCCCGGATCGCACTGCTCGACGAGGCGGGCAGCGAGGTGGCCGCCACCGTGTCCGATGTGGACGGCCGCTACCGGATCGAAGACGTCGCGCCGGGCGAGTACACGCTGCTTGCCCGCGGTTTCGGTGCCACGGTCGGCAAACTCGACCTGCGCGGGGTGCCGGAGCGGCGCCACGACATCGAGTTCACCCCGGGAAGCTAGTTCTCCGCGAACGCGGCCAGTACGCCCGCCGCGATCGCCGAGCGCTCCAGCATCCCGGAGACGGTGGCATGCTCGGAACGCGCGTGCGCACCGGCACCGACCGCGCCGATCCCGTCCAGCACCGGAATTCCCGCCTGCTGCACGAAGTTCCCGTCGCTGGCGCCACCCACCGCGGTCTCGGCGAGCTCCACGCCGAGCTGTTTCGCGCAGTCGCGGGCGAGCCCGTAGAGTTCGGCGACCTCCTCGGTGCGCTCGAACACCGGCCGGTTCCATCCGCCGTCCACCACGACCCGGGTGTCCTCGTTCACCGGGCGCAGCGCGGCGAACCCGGCGTCGATCCTGCGGGATTCCGCTGCCGAGGCGACCCGCACATCCAGGTGGGCGACGGCCTCGCCCGCGGTGACGTTGCTGCGCGTTCCGCCGTGGACCACGCCGATGTTCACCGAGGTTCCCGCGGACAGATCGTGCAGTTCCCGGCAGGCCAGGATCTGGTGCGCGAGCTCGTGCACCGCGCTCGCGCCCGCCGTCGGGTCGAGCCCGGCATGCGCCTCCTGACCGTGCACGGTAACGGTGAACAGCCCGACTCCCTTGCGCGCGGTCTTCACCGCACCGTCCGCGCTCGCCTCGAACACCAGCGCGGCGCGCGAACGTTTGGCCTCGGCCTGCAGCAGTTCCGCGGAGGCGCGGCTGCCGGTCTCCTCGTCCCCGTTGAGCGCGAGGGTGTAGCGCGGCCGTGGCAGGCCGAGCTCGGTGAGCGCGCGCAGCGCCCACACCGCCTGCACCAGTCCGGATTTCATGTCGAAGACCCCCGGCCCGGTGAGGACATCGCCGGTGCGCTCGAACGGCCACTGCGCCAGGGTTCCCTTCGGCCACACCGTGTCGTAGTGCGCGAGCAGCAGCAACGGTTCCCCCGCTCCCGCGTACCGGCGGATCCGCACATCCCCGGCGCCTTCGCGCTCGTGGAGTTCGGATTCCGCCACCTTGCCGAGCCGCTCGTCCAGCCAGCCGTCCAGCCAGTGCAGGCAGGAGGTCAGCGCGTCTTTGTCGTCGCTCGGGCTCTCCTGCGAGACATAGTCCGCGATATCGGCGACCATCTCCTTTTCGTGTACGGCAAGGAATTCGGCGACGGCGCTCTGCTGTTGCTCGGTCAGGGCGGGGGAAATCTGCATGCCCTCACCGTACCGGCGACCCTGTGGTCACCAGTTCGGCCAGTTGCGCGTGCGTCGCGGCCCACACATCCGGGTGCGACCGGATGTGGTCGAGCAGTTCGCGCAGCACGACCAGCCGGGAGCGGTGCCCGATGATGTGCGGGTGCATGGTCAGCTGGAACACCCCGCCCGCACGGTAGGCGGCGTCGAACTCGTCGATCCACATCTCGAGCACATCCCGTGGCCGGATATAGGCCCTGCTTCCCGCGCCGGGGGCCATCATGAAATACGGTGCGTCGTCCCGGATCCAGTCCACCGGAATCTCCACGATCCCGGTCGGCTCGCCGTTCGCCAGGATCTCGTACGGATCGTCATCGGCCATGAGCGAGGAGTCGTAGGCGAAGCCGAGTTCGCGGATCGTGTCCAGGGTGGTGGAGGAGAAATCCCAGGACGGGGTGCGGATCCCGGCCGGGGTCGTTCCGCTGAGCTCACCGAGCACATCCCGGGCGCGGGTGAGCAGTTCGGTCTCGGTTGCCTTGTCCAGCAAGGTGTTCCGCTCGTGGATCCAGCCGTGCACGCCGACCTCGTGACCGGCGTCCACGTACTCGCGGATCTCACCGGGGTGCAGTAGCGCGGACACCGCGGGGACGAAGAAACTGGCCGGGAATCCGTACCCGGCAAGCAGTTCGAGGATCCGCGGCACCCCGGCCCTGGCCCCGTACTCGCCCTGGGAGAGCTGCCCGGGGGACGTGTTCGCGTTGTGCAGCCCCAGGGTCTCGTGGTCCGAATCGAAGGAAATCAGCACCGCCGCGCGCGCCCCGCCGGGCCAGTTCTCGGGGCTCAACCTGCGGCCCGCACGCACCGCCTCCGCGTAACCACGCCATGTCGTTTCCGGCCACTGCCACGGTTTCTCGTTCTCGGTCATGAGCCAACACTAGCCCGCACCGCTTCCCCGGTCCCGGTTTCCGCGCTCTCGGTTCGCGGTTCGCGCACGAGCAGCGCGAGCAGCGCGGCGAGCACGGAGATCCCGATGCACACCAGGTACACGGTGTGGATGCCCTCGACGAAGGTCCGGTGCGCGGCATTCGTCACGCTCGCGCTGATCCGCTCGAGCCGGTCACCGGAGAGCCCTTCACGGCCGAGGAGGTCCCGCAGTCCCTGCTGCGCGCCGGGGCCGAAACCGAGCGGGATCTGCTCGGCGATCGCGGGGTTACCGGCCAGCTGGGCGGCCTTTCCGGTCAGCGAGGCGCCGAACCGGGAACCGATCACCGCGGCGAGGATGCTGCCGAACACCGCGACCCCGAAGGTGGCGCCGAGCTGTTGCATGCTCTGCTGCATTCCGGAGGCCACCCCGGCCTTGTCCACCGGGGCGCTGCCGACAACGGCCTGCATGGCACCCACCATCACGAGCCCGATCCCGAGCCCGGTGACCACCATGGGCGCTGCCAGGGTGCCGAATCCGGAGTCCACCCCGACCCGCAGCAGCAGCGCATAGGCCCCGGCGATGAGCAGCATGCCGCACAGCAAGGTGGTGCGGAGCCGGAGTTTGCCGAGCACCCATCCGGCCAGCGGGGAGGCGATCGCGAACACCGCGGTGAGCGGGAGCAGCGCGACGCTGGCCAGGATCGGGGTCTTGCCCTGCACCCCCTGCAGGAAGAACATCAGGTAGAAGATGATCGCGTTCAGCATGAAGACCACGAGCAGGGTGAGCACCGAACCGGCACTGAACGTGCGGTCCCGGAACAGTTCGAGGGACATCATCGGGTGTTCGCGGCGGCGTTCGATGAACACGAACACCGCGAACAGCAGCAGGCCCGCGCCGAGGAAACCGAGCGTGTTCAGCGAAACCCAGCCCCGGGTCTGTGCGTTGGTGATCGCCCACACGGTGGCGGCCACCGCCAGGATCAGGGCGATCGCACCCTGCACGTCGAACCGCTGTGGTTCGCGCTGAGTGGATTCGCGGATCACCAGTGCCCCGACCGTGACCCCGATGATGCCGACCGGCAGGTTGACGAAGAACACCCACGGCCAGCTCGCGTACTCCACGAGCAGCCCGCCCACGATCGGCCCGCCCGCCATGGAAACCGCCGATATCGAGCCGAAAACGCCCATGGCGAGGGAGAGTTTCCCGGCCGGGAACGCGGCGCGCAGCACGGCGAGCCCGGCGGGACCGAGCAGCGCCGCACAGGCCGCCTGCAGCAACCGGGCCCCGATCAGCATCTCGATCGAGCCGGAGAATCCGCACAGCACCGAGGCGAGCGAGAATCCGCCGACCCCGATCAGGAATACCTTCTTCCTGCCGAATTTGTCCGCGACCTTCCCCGCGGGCACGACCAGCCCCGCGAAAACGAGCAGATAGCCGGTCGTCACCCACTGGATTCCGCCGGGCCCGGCGCGCAGATCGGCGGCGATCACCGGATTCGCCGCGGCCACCACGGAGCCGTCCAGCTGGGCGACCATGACGCCGAGCGCGACGGCGAGCAGGCTGAGCCAGGCGCTCGGCGGGACCTTTTCGGGCACAGGTGTACTCATGTTCGAATTCCCCAATCGAAATCGCTACCGAAAACGCGTGCTACACGCGATGAACGGTGATATCGCCGAACGAGGTCCGTGCGAATATCTCCGCGGTCCGTTCGCCCGATTCCGGATTCCCGGATTCGGTGAGCTCATTGGTGATCGTGCCGAGCTGGGTGTGCAGATCGAGCAGGGCGGCCGTGCCGTTCCGGATACCGAATTCGAGGCTGCCGAACGAGGTCTGCAGGCTCGCCTCGCCGCGCACGATCTCGTCCACCCGGATGGCCCCGTTCGCGGTCTTGACCCGGATCCCCTCCTGCGCGCAGGCCACCTGGATACTGCCGTTTCCCGCACCAGCTTCGGCCACGCGCGCGAGTTCACCGAGCCGGATGTCGCCATTGGAGTTCTTCGCCCGCGTGGTGCCTTCCACGGCCTCGATGCGCACCGTTCCGCTCGCGGTCTCGGCCTCGGCATCCCCGGCCGCGCGTTGCACGGTGATGTCCCCGGAGCCGGTCTTCAGCCGCAGTGCACCGGTTTCCTCGAACAGCAGGTGCCCCATGCTCACCTTGACCGCGCAGTCCCCGAGCCGCCCGTTGCACCGGAACACGGCAAGGCTCGCGCTGCCGTGCACCCGCGAACCCTCGGGCACTTCGATGCGCACATCGATCGCGCCCCCGTCCCCCGGGCCCAGCTGGCGCCACCGCTGGGTTGCCTTGACCAGCACCTCGTTCTCGCGCAGGTCCACGATGGCGCGTTCGGCGGCGCGCACATCGGCGGGTTTCGCGGCGTCGCTGGGCGTCACCTCGACCGTGGTGTCCGCGCGCTCACCGGCCACCACGGTCACATCCCCGGCGACCAGATCGATGGTGGCCAGGATCGGGTGCGGTGTCGGAAAAGTCGGCATATCCCTGCTCCTAACGAACCCAACCGGTGAACCGCTGGCCACTGCGCGGCGCCCGCTTCGGCCCGCGCGCCGGTTCCAGCCCGGCCGCGGCGACCCGGACCAGCCAGGCGTTGACCGAGAGCCCTTCGGCCGCCGCCGCCTCCTCGATGCGGAACTTCAGCTGCTCGGGAAGGCGGAAGTTGATCCGGGAGGTAGCCCCCTCGTCCAGATCCGGCGCGCCGGACGCGGGCGGCGCCGGATCCTCCTCCGGTTGCTCGGCGGGCGGCGGGGTCACCACGAAACCCGGTTCCCGCCCGCGCAGCCGCAGATCCACCGAACCGGGCGCGAGCTCCGCGGTGATCTCGGCGGTCGCCGCGGACAGCGCGTCCAGCAGGGTGAGCCGGATCGCCGATTCCAGCGGAGCCACCAGCCGTTCGGCCACCGCACGCGATTCCTCCCCGCCCGCCTCGGCGGCGAGCCCGAGCTCATGGCGCACGTGGTCGACATACTGCGAGAGATCCATGGCACCACTATGGCACCATCGTGGCGCCATTGCAACCACGGGCGGTGCCATGACGGACTCGCCCGTTGCCGGAGAAAGCGCACAAACCGCCCGTTTTCCCAGCGCAGAGCCATTGTGACGCAGGTGATTCCGGTACCCACCCGGCTCCCGCGCGCGCCCGGCGAGGACCACAATGCGTGCCGTGCCGCCGCTGACCCCGCTGAGCATGCTCAGCACCTGGACCCTGGACGTTCCCGTCCTCGTCGTGCTCGCCGCCTGCGCGACGGGGTACGCGCTCGGCGTGGCGCGCTACTCCCGCGGCGGACGGCGCTGGCCGGTCCGGCGCACCCGGTTCTTCCTCGGTTTCCTGCTCAGCGTGGTGCTGGTGACCATGAGCTTCATCGGCCCGTACGGCACGGTGCTGTTCTGGCCGCGCGCGGTGCAGACGGTGATCCTGCTGATGGTCACCCCGCTGCTGCTCGCGCTCAGCGCCCCGTTCACGCTCACCCTGGAGACCGTGGCACCGCGCACCCGCGCGCTGCTGGGCCGGATCGGCCGCGGCGCACCGGCCCGCGCGCTGACCTTCCCGCTGGTGATCACGGTCGTGCTCATCGCGCCGACCTTCCTGCTCTATCTGACCCCGTTGTTCGAGCTGTCCCTGCGCAGCACGGCGGTGCACGAACTGTGCATGCTGATGCTGGTGCTCGCCGGATTCGGGTACTTCTGGACACGGGTGCGGGTGGACCCGACACCGCGCGCCGATTCGCACGCCGTCTCGCTGTGGATCAGCGTGCTCGAGGTGGTCGCCGACGGGGTGCTCGGCCTGGTGATCTGGCTGGGCCCGCTGCTCGCGCACGACTACTACCAGGCGCTCGATCGGCAGTGGGGGCCGGACGAACGCCTCGATCAGAGCATCTCCGCCGGAATCCTGTGGATCGGCGGGGATGTGGCGGGCCTGCCGTTCCTCGGGGTGATGATGACCCGCTGGCGCGCGGAGGACGACAAGCGCGCCGAGGAGATCGACCGCGAGCTCGACGAGGACTCGCCGGACCGGGACGACGGCATGCAGGACGGCCTGTGGTGGGAGAACGATCCGGTGCTCGCCGAACGCTTCCGCCGCCACTGAACAGCCGTTAGCCTCGAAGGTCATGTCAATGGGGACAGGCCGGGAGGCGGCGGTCGATACCGCGGACAGCACCGTCACCCGGACGCAGTGGCGCTGGACCGTACTCGCCGGAATGGCCTCGTTCCTGGACGCGGGTTCGATCGTGGCACTCGGTTCCGGGCTCGCACTCTTCCAGAGTTCGCTCGGTCTCTCGGACGGTGCGCTCGGGGTGCTCGCCGCGATCGGCCCGAACGCGATCGGCTGCGCGATCGGCGCGTTCATCGGCGGGCGGCTCGGGGATCGCCTCGGCCGCAAACGCATCTACAAGTACGACCTGCTCGTCTACGCGCTCGGGGTGCTGTGCGTCGCGTTCTCGGTCTCCGCGCCGATGCTGTTCATCGGGGTGTTCGTGATCGGACTCGCGGTGGGCGCGGACATCCCGACCTCCCTGGCGCTGGTCGGCGAGTTCTCCCCGGCGGGGGCGCGCGGCAAACTCCTCGCCCTGACCCACATCGCGTGGAGCCTCGGCCCGGTCGTGGTGCTGTTGCTCGCGCTCGCGCTGTCCTCGCTCGACCTGCTCGGGATCCGGATCGTGTTCGGCATGCTGTTCGCGGTCGCGCTGCTGACCTGGGCACTGCGCAGGGGAATGAGCGAGTCCGCGCGATGGCGCAGCGCCTCGGCGGGTGCACGGCCGCGGGTGCGCGCCCTGTTCCGCGGGGCGAATCTGCGCGCCTTCGTGTGGACCGCGACGATCTACCTGTTCGGCAACCTCGCCGCGGGCACGGCGGGGATCTTCAACCCGTACATGATCAAGACACTGCACGCGGGCGGGCAGGCGGCGAGCATCGGGTTCTCGATCGCCGGGTACCTGCCAGGGATCGTGGCCGGGCTGCTGCTGATGCGCCTTGCCGACCGCTCGCATCGCACCCGCAAGTGGATGTGGGGACTCGGCGGGCTCGCCCAGGTGCTCGCCTACGCGGCCTTCCTGGTGTTCCCGTTCACCGTCCCGGTGGTGATCGCGAACATCGTGCTGTTCGGGCTCGGCGGCACCTTCGCGGGCGAGACGCTGTACCGGATCTTCAGCCAGGAACTGTTCCCCACCATGCTGCGCGGCACCGCGCAGGGGATGACGTTCGCGCTCGGCCGGGTGTGCCTCGGCGTGTGGAGCCTGTTCGTGCCCGCCCTGACCAGTGCCGGTATCGGCCCGGTCGCCCTGTTGCTCACGCTTTTCCTCGTGGTGAGCGGATTCGTCGGGTTCGCCTTCATGCCGAACACCACGGGCAAACCACTCGAGCAGATCCAGGAAGAACGGAGGACATCGTGATCGTCACCCCGGTACGCTTCGAGCACGGCGAGCCGGTCCTCGGCATCGGGGTCGCCCGGCCGCGATTGTCCTGGCAGGTCACCGAGGCCGAACCGGGATGGGCGCAGTCCGGCTACGAACTGGAGTACGGGGACACCAGGGTGCGCGTCGACTCCGCCGAGCAGATCCTGGTGGACTGGCCGTTCGCGCCACTGGATTCCCGGGAACGGGCCACGATCCGGGTCCGGCTCACCGATGGGAAGAGCTGGTCGGGCTGGAGCGAACCGTCCACTGTGGAGGCCGGTCTGCTGAGCCCGCGGGACTGGCGGGCCCGGCTGATCAGCCCGCGCACGCTCGGCGGCATCGGGGACCGCGCGCCGATCCTGCACGCTTCGTTCCCCGCCCGCGAACGCCCCGTCTCGGCCCGGCTGTACGTGACCGCGCACGGCTGCTACACCGCATGGCTGAGCGGCGAACGCGTCGGGGATGCCGTGCTCGCCCCCGGCTGGACCAGCTACCCGAATCGGCTGCGCTACCAGACCTACGAGGTGACCGAGCTGATCCGGCCCGGCGAGAACCGTATCGAGGTGCTGCTGGGCAACGGCTGGTATCGCGGACGGCTCGGCTGGTCGAACGCGTACTACGGGGACCGGCTCGCACTGCTCGCCCAGCTGGAGCTGCGCTATCCCGACGGTTCGCTGGAGGTTTTCGGCACCGATACCCATTGGAGCGCAAGGGAAAGCACGGTTCTCGCCGATGATCTCTACGACGGGCAGACCACCGATCTGCGCGCCGTTCCATCCACATCGGACGGTGTGGAACAGCTCGACTTCGCACCGGAACGGCTCACCGCACCACAGGGGCCGCCGGTTCGGGTCACCGAAACCCTTGCCACGCGGGAAGTTCTGCGTTCCCCGAGCGGACGGCCGATCTACGACTTCGGGCAGAACCTGGTCGGCTGGGTGCGGATCCGGTTGCGTGGCACGCGGTCCGGGCAGCGGGTCACCGTGCGGCACGCCGAGGTGCTGGAGAACGGGGAGCTCGGGGTGCGGCCACTGCGCAGCGCCCGGGCGACCGACACCTATCTGCTGGACGAGGCCGCGGAAGTGCTGCTCGAACCGAGCCTGACCTTCCACGGCTTCCGCTATGCCGAGATCGACGGTGCCACCCCGGAGCGGGCGGATGTCGAGGCGGTCGTGGTGGGCACCGATCTGCGCCGCACCGGCTGGTTCCACAGTTCGGACGCCGAGCTCGACCGGTTCCACGAGAACGTCGTGTGGGGAATGCGCGGCAACTTCCTCGATGTGCCGACGGATTGCCCGCAGCGCGATGAACGGCTCGGCTGGACCGGCGACATCCAGGCCTTCGCCCCCGCCGCGTGTTTCCTCTACGACACCGCGGGATTCCTCGCTTCCTGGCTCGCCGACCTGGCCGCCGAACAGCACCCGGACGGTTCGGTGCCGTACGTGATCCCCGATGTGCTCGGCGATGCCCATCCGAGCGCGGCCGCCTGGGGTGATGCGGCAACCGTCGTGCCCTGGGTGCTGTACCGGCGCTACGGCGACACCGGGATCCTCGAGCGCCAGCTGGACAGCATGCGCGCCTGGGTGGACCGGATCGCCTCGCTGACCACCGAGGGAATCTGGGCGGGTGGTTTCCAGTTCGGCGACTGGCTCGATCCGGACGCCCCGCCACACGATCCGTTCGCGGCCAAGGTGGACGCGGATGTGGTGGCCACCGCATACCTGGCCCGCTCGGCGGAACTGCTCGCCGCCGCCCACGAAGTGCTCGGCCGCGACGGTGCGCCCTATGCCCGGCTCGCCGCGCGCACCAGGGCGGCCTTCGCCGAGCACTTCCTCGACACGGACGCGCGCGTGCACTCCGACGCGCCGACCGGATACGCGCTCGCCCTGGAATGGGACCTGCTGCCCAGCGCGGAACTGCGGGCGCGCGCCGTACAACGGCTGGTGGACCTGGTGTGCGCCAACGGTTTCCGGATCAGCACCGGATTCGTCGGCACCCCGCTGATCGCCGATGCGCTCGCCGCGAACGACCACCCGGACATCGCCTACCGGCTGCTGTTCGAGCGGTCCTGCCCGTCCTGGCTCTATCCGGTGACCATGGGAGCCACCACGGTGTGGGAGCGCTGGGATTCCCTGTTGCCCGACGGGAGCATCAATCCCGGCGAGATGACCTCCTTCAACCACTACGCCCTCGGTGCGATCGCGGACTGGATGCATCGCACCGTGGCCGGGCTCGCTCCGGCCGAACCGGGCTACCGGCGCATTCTGGTGCGCCCGGTGCCCTGCGCACGGCTCACCGAGGCAGCGGCGCGGCACGAGACGCCGTATGGCACGGCCGCGGTTTCCTGGCGGCGCGACGCGGGACGATTCGAGCTCGAGGTGCGGGTTCCGGTGGGTGCCACGGCGAACGTGCACCCACCGGGCGGTGAACCGGCGGAGGTCGGGCACGGCACGCACCACTGGTCGGTACCCGATCCGTGTCCCTGACCGATCCAGCCGTGGCCGATTCCCGCCAGGGCGGGGTAGGTTCTCCTGGCATGACTACCGAACCTCGCGATTACGAGATTTTCGAGATCCCCGATTTCCGGCTCGAACACGGCGCCACGCTGCGCCCGGCCCGGCTGGCCTACAAGACCTACGGCACCCTCAATGCCGATCGGTCCAATGCGATCGTCTATCCGACCTGGTACTCGGGGCGGCACTGGGACAACGAATGGCTGATCGGTCCCGGAATGGCGCTCGATCCCGAACGGTACTTCATCATCATCCCCAACATGTTCGGCAACGGGCTGTCCTCCTCTCCCTCGAACACGCCCGCCCCCTACGACCGCGGCCGGTTCCCGCACGTCACCATGCTGGACAACATCAACGCCCAGCACACACTGGTCACCGAACACCTCGGCATCGAACGGCTCGCCCTGGTGACCGGCTGGTCGATGGGCGCGGGCCAGACCTACCAATGGGCGGTGCGCCATCCCGAAATGGTGCCAAGGGCCGTCCCGTTCTGCGGTTCCGCCAAGACCTCCCTGCACAACTTCGTGTTCCTCGAGGGAGTCAAGGCCGCGCTGACCGCGGACGCCGAATTCCGCGGCGGTTTCTACGACACCCCGCCCACCAAGGGGCTGCGCGCCTTCGCCCGGGTGTACGCCGGATGGGGTTTCTCCCAAGCGTTCTACTGGGACGAGACCTTCCGCGAAATGGGCTACTCCTCACTCGAGGACTTCCTCATCGGATTCTGGGAGGGGCTGTTCATCGGCAAGGACGCCAACGACCTGTTGTGCATGCTGTGGACCTGGCAGCAGGCCGATGTCGGGCGCACCCCCGGCTACGACGGCGAGCTGCGCAACGCCCTTTCCGCGATCCGCGCGCGCCTCTGCGCCGTGCCCGCCGAGAAAGACCTGTACTTCCCGCCCGAGGACGAACAGTGGAGCTCGCAGTTCATCCCGGGCGGCGAGGTGCGCGTGATTCCCGGGACCTGGGGCCACTTCGCCGGAGGTGGGGCCAACCCGGCCGACACGGCGTTCATCGACGGAGTGCTCAAGGAGGTACTGGCGAGCTAGGGCGCGTCTGGCAATCCCATAGCCTGCTGCGCGGGGCCATACCGGCGCCTCGCGGCGAAGGCGCGCAATCACCATAGCTGCCGCTATGGCTCAATCCTCCGCCTTGCTGATCTCGGGCGCGGGTGCCCCGCAGGGGCACCGCCGATCTGACTCCCGCTCGCGACGGCAGTGGATTATCAGGCACACCCTAGGCATCCCCCTGCGCGGTGGCGTCCAGTTTTTCCTGTTCGTCCCGGATCCTGGCCAGCGCGGCCTTGCGCGCCCCGCGCACGTGGGTGCTCGCCGCGCGCCGCGCGGCCCGGGCATCCCCGGAAAGCACCGCGTCCAGCATGCGCTGGTGATCCTCCCTGGATTTCTCCATCCGGCCGGGGATCTGCAGCGTGGTCTGCATGCCCTTGGCCAGCATCTCCTGCAGCACCCCGAGCGTCTGGCTCAGGAACCGGTTCCCCGCGGCTTCCACGATCCGCAGGTGGAACGCGGCATCCAGGCGCTGCAGTTCCTCCCAGTCGACGGGATCCTTCGCCGCGGCCGCGTCCAGCGCCGCGTGCGCCTCACGCACCTTGTTGAGCCGCTTCTCGTCCTGGTTGCTCGCCGCCCAGCCCGCTGCGGGCAGTTCGAGGACTTCGCGCATATCGAACAGTTCCGCGAGACTCATCTCCTCGGCGGCCATCGCCTCGCGCAACGATTTCGTCGTCGCCGGATCGGCCACGAAGACCCCGGTGCCGTGCCGGATCTCCACCCTCCCCTGAGCCTGCAGCGAGCGCAGCGCCTCCCGCACCGAGGGGCGGCTGGTGCCGAGCAGATTCGCCAATTCCCGCTCAGGTGGTAGCCGATCGCCGGAACGCAACTGCTCGTTGGCGATGACCTCCAGGATGCGATCCGAGATCAGGTCGGCGACCCTGCCCTGGCGCAGCGGGGTCCAGATACCGGCTTCGTGCACGTGCTCCCCTTTCTCGGTGGTAATACCAGTTTACCTCTTCGGCTCGCATCGGCATTGTCCGCCGCTCGCCGGTACGCTACGGTGAACAGAGGTAAGACCTCTAACCTTAGGAGGAGGAATGGCGAACTCGCCTGGATTTCTCGCCCACCATGACGGGGATGTCGTCGCGGTCGCGGTGCGCGATCTCGAGCCGGGCCCCGCCGAGGGCGGATACCTGCGCGGTCCGGATTCGGTGACCGTGCAGCTCAACGAAGCCGTCCCGCTCGGGCACAAGCTCGCGCTGACCGATCTCGCCGAGGGCGCGGATGTCATCGAGTACGGCCAGCGTGTCGGTACCGCGAGCAAGCAGATCAGCAAGGGCGACTACGTCCACGTCCACAATGTGAGGAGCGCACGGTGGCAGAACAGCGTGGCCTGACCGGTTACCGCAGGGAGAATGGCACGGTCGGGATCCGCAACTTCACGGCGATCCTGCCGGTCGACGATCTGTCCAATGCCGCGGCGGAGGCCGTGGCCAATGTCGTGCCCGGCACCCTCGCGCTGCCGCACGCCTATGGCAGGTTGCAATTCGGCCCGGACCTCGACCTGACGTTCCGCACCCTGATCGGCACCGGCGCCAATCCGAACATCGCCTCGGTCGTGGTGATCGGCATCGAACCGAACTGGACCGAGCGCATCGTCGAGGGAATCGCCAAGACCGGCAAGAAGGTCGAGGGGTTCTCCATCGAACGCTGCGGTGATCTGCGGACCGTCGAACGGGCCGCGCGGGTGGCCGCGCGTTTCCTGCAGGACGACTCGGAGAAGCAGCGCGAACCGGTACGGCGCGCGGAGATCATGCTCTCCATCAAGTGCGGCGAGTCCGACACCACCAGCGGTCTCGGATCCTGCCCGACAACGGCCGAAGCGGTGGACCGCTGGGTCGATGCGGGCGGCACCGTACTGTTCGGCGAGACCAGCGAGCTGACCGGCGGCGAACAGCTGATCGCCGAACGGTGTGTGAGCGATGCGGTGCGCGCACGGTTCCAGGAGATCTACGACGGCTACGTGGCGATGATCGACAAGACCGGGGCGAACCTGCTCGGTTCCCAGCCGACGCAGGGCAATATCCGCGGCGGGCTGTCCACCATCGAGGAGAAGGCGATGGGCAACATCGCCAAGACCGGCACCAAACCGGTGGTCGGGGTACTCGACAAGGCGGAGGCTCCCGGCGCGGAACCCGGGTTGTACTTCATGGACACCTCCTCCGCGGCCGCGGAATGCGTCACCCTGATGGCCGCGGCCGGTGCGGTCGTGCACCTGTTCCCCACCGGGCAGGGAAACGTGATCGGCAATCCGATCGAGCCGGTGATCAAGCTGTCGGCCAATCCGCTGACCACCGAGACCATGGCCGAACACATCGACCTGGACTGCTCCGGTCTGCTGCGCCGCGAGTACGACCTGACCTCCGCGGGCGACCAGCTGATGTCGGTGCTCGACCGCACCGTCAACGGCCGGTTCACCTGCGCGGAAGTCTTGGGGCACAAGGAGTTCGTACTCACCCGGCTCTACGAGAGCGCATGATCCGGCGGGGTCCCCGGCATTCTCGTTCCGGGGACCCCTTCCGGTCCGGAGAGGAACCGATGACCGAGAACCGCGTCCTCATCGCCGAGGACATCTGGGGTCCCGCTTTCGATGCTCTCGCCGCCGAATGGCCGGTGCACCGGGATCCCGCGCTGTGGCAGGATCCCGAACGACTCGCCGCCGAATGCGCGCGATCGGCCGCCCTCGTGGTCCGCAACCGCACGAGCGTGGACAGCTCCCTGCTGCGGAGCTGCCCGGATCTGCGGGTCGTCGCGCGCGCCGGGGTGGGCCTGGACAACATCGATCTCACCGCCGCCGAGGCCACCGCGACCGTGGTGACCGTTCCACTCGGTGCGAACGCGGTCAGCGTCGCCGAACACGCGCTCGGGCTGGCCATCGCGCTCGCCAGGGGCACCGTACGGCTGGATACCGAAACCCGAAACGGTTCCTGGAACCGCACTCCGGGTACGGAACTGTGCGGGGGCGTCTGGGGACTGCTCGGCGCGGGTGCCACGGCGCGGGCCTGCGGCAGGCTCGCGGCAGCGCTCGGTATGCGCGTGCTTGCCTACGACCCGTACATCGACCGGGAACACCCCGGACTCCGGGACATCACGCTCGCCCCGCTGACCGAGGTGGCCGCCGAATCCGATGTGCTCTCCTGCCATCTGCCCGCCACCGGGGAGACGAGCGGGCTCGTGGACTCCGGGCTGCTCGCCACGATGCGCCCGGGCGCGCTACTGATCAATCTCGGGCGCGGCGAGGTATTCGATGAGCGAGCACTGGCCGATGCGCTCGAGTCGGGCACCATCGGCGGAGCCGCACTCGATGTCCGGGCAACCGAGCCACCTTCGGCGGGGAGACTGGAATCGGCCCCGAACACCATCCTCACCCCGCACATCGCCGGGATCACCGCGC
>NZ_JALM01000100.1 GCF_000737195.2 Sciscionella sediminilitoris | reverse complement strand
ACACCGCCGAACTCAACTTCTTCAGGGCCTGTGGCGATTTCCGCCACAGGCCCTGAAGCATGTCCGGACACCGATGCGTTCCCCGGTTCGCCGTGCGGTCACGGCGGCGGGCACACTGGACTTTGCAGATTTACCGGTGCTTGGTGCACCGACGAGGAGGAACGAACCCATGTCCGAAGACAACGCAGGCTCGCGCGGCAAGGACCGGCGCGGCGATGGTGGCGACCGCCCGAGGCGTCAAGGGCAGGGATTCAAGGGCGCGCGCTCCGGTGGCCCACGCGGTCAGGGCCAGGGAGGCCAGGGCCAGCGTGGTCAAGGTCCGCGCGGCCAGGGATCGCGTGGTCAGGGGACTGGCGGGGACAGGTCCCGCCAACAGGGTGGCGATCGGCGCGGTGGCTATGGGAACCGGCGTGACGACACACGTGGCGGTCCCCGCGGGGGCGGCGAACGCCGGTTCGACGACAAGCGCGGCCGGGATGGTGGCCCTTCGGGGGCGAAGCCGTTCCGTTCCTCGGGCGACAAGCCCTACCGTTCCTCGGGCGACCGGCCGTACCGCGGCTCCGGGGACAAACCGTTCCGCGACAAGCCGTACCGCGCTTCCGGCGACAAGCCCTATCGGGACAAGCCGTTCCGGGACAAGCCGAGCGGCGGTAAACCGCAGCGGGACAGGCCGTTCAACGACCGCGGCCCGGCGAGGCGCGAAGGAACCGGTCAGGGAAACGACCGGTTCGGGGGTAAACCACACCGGGACCGCGCAGGCGGCAACAAACAGCACGGCAGCCGTCCGGCGCGGGACCGGGCACCGCAGGGACGCCGCTTCGACAAGCCGCACGTGGCCAACCAGAAGCCCGAGGTAGAACGCAAGCAGGTACCGGAACCCCCGTTACCGGAGGGCATCAAGGCGCAGTCGCTGGACAGTGCGGCGCGCAAGGATCTGCTCGGCCTGCCGAAGGAGCTCGCGGACAAGATCGGCAAGCACCTCGTCGCAGCGGGCGGGCTCGTCGACGAGAACCCGGAACAGGCTCTGGCGCACGCGCGTTACGCCCGCTCCAGGGCGAGCCGTCTCGCCGTGGTCCGGGAAGCGGCCGGGCTCGCCGCCTATCACGCGGGTGAATGGGCGGAGGCGATCGCGGAGCTGCGTGCCTACCGCAGGATGACGCACGGGAACACGCACCTGGCGGTCATGGCCGACTGTGAACGGGCGCTGGGCCGCCCGCAGCGGGCCCTCGACATGGCCCGCGAGGCACGCGGCAGTCAGCTCGACAAGGCCGAGGCGGTGGAACTGCGCATCGTCGCCGCCGGGGCGCGCCGTGATCTCGGTCAGCTCGAAGCGGCCGTGGTCGACCTGCAGGGTCACGATCTCGACCCGAAACGACGGGAGCCGTGGAGCGCGCGGCTGTTCTACGCCTACGCCGACAATCTGCTTGCGGCGGGGCGCCAGTCCGAGGCGGTGACCTGGTTCCTGCACGCCGCCGAAGCGGACACCGAGGACCTCACGGACGCCCCGGAGCGCGCGTTCGAGGTCTCCGAGGCGCTGCGTTCCCCGGATCGCGGACAGGGCTCGTGATCCTCGACCGGTACGACGCACTGTTGCTCGACCTGGACGGCACGGTCTACCGCGGAACCGAAGCGGTGGACGGCGCGCAGGAGGCCGTGCGCGCGGCAGCCGAACACGGCGTTTCGGTGCGGTTCGTGACGAACAACGCTTCCCGGGCCCCGGAAACGGTGGCCACGGGCCTGCGCGAGCTAGGCATCGCGGCGACCGCCGGGGAGGTCGACACCAGCGCGCAGGCGGCCGCTGCGGTGGTCGCGGACCAGGTCGGACCGGGTTCCGCGGTCCTCGTCGTGGGTAGCCCGGCGCTCGCCGAGGAGATCGCCGCGCTCGGCCTGCGCCCGGTCCGGGACAACACCGGGCCCGTCGCCGCCGTCGTACAGGGACTGAGCAAGGACATCGGCTGGTCCGACCTCGCCGAGGCCTGTATTGCCATCAACGCCGGCGCGCGCTGGGTCGCCGCGAACACCGACCCGACCCTGCCGACCGAACGCGGCCTGCTTCCCGGTAACGGCTCGCTCGTCGCGGCGCTGCGCGCGGCGACCGGTGCGGAACCGGTCGTGGCGGGCAAGCCCGAGGCCCCGCTGATGCGTGCGGCGATCGAGGCAGCTGGTGCCCGCACGCCACTGGTCGTCGGGGACCGGCTGGACACCGATATCGCGGGCGCGGTGACCGTCGGCGCCGATTCCATGCTCGTGCTCAGCGGGGTCAGCGGCGCCACCGAACTGCTCGGTGCCCCGGCGGCCCGGCGGCCGACCTACATCGCGGCCGACCTCGCCGGGGTGTTCGGTGAACCGGACCGTCTCGCCGTCGCCGAGGACCCGGACTGGACGGTGCGCGAGTCCGGCGACGGCCTCACCGTGTCAGGGGACGGTGACCCGATCGGGCTGCTGCGGACCCTGTGCGCCATCGCGTGGCGAATGCCGAGCGCACCGAAGGCGCTCGAGGCGCACGGCGGCCCGGCGGACGCGGCACTGCGCGCACTCGGGCTCGGCGAGCGCGACGCGATCGGCTAGCGTGGAACGGTGGACGAGAACCAGCAGGAATCCGAGGGTCCGGTCGAGGTGCTCAACGCAGCCGTCGCCGACACCGAGGGGCTCGGGGAAGTCCCCGTCGCCGACCACGTTGTCAGGTTCGAAGCCGTGCACACGGCCCTGACCGACGCGCTCGGCTCGATCGACGAGGTCTGAGGACACGTGGCGAAACGCGCTGGGGCGAAACCGGCACGGCTCGACGCGGAACTCGTTCGCCGCGGGCTCGCCAGGTCACGGGCGCACGCGGCCGAACTGATCGAGGCCGGCCGGGTCTCGGTCCGCGGCGTGCTCGCGCACAAGCCGGCCACCGGGGTGAGCCCGGACATCTCGCTCGTCGTGGCCGAGGACAGTTCGGACGAGGACTGGGCCTCCCGGGGCGCCCACAAACTGCTCGGTGCCCTGGAAGCGTTCGAACCGCTCGGGCTCACCGTGGACGGTCGCCGCTGCCTCGACGCGGGGGCATCGACCGGCGGGTTCACCGATGTGTTGCTGCGCAGGGGCGCGCGCACGGTGGTGGCCGCGGACGTGGGGCGCGGACTCCTGATCTGGCGGCTGCGCACGGACGAGCGGGTCGAGGTGCTCGAACGGACCAATGTGCGGGCGCTGACCACCGAACAGATCGGGGGCGAGGTCGACCTGATCGTGGCCGACCTTTCGTTCATCTCGCTCGGTCTCGTGCTTCCCGCCCTCGCGTCCTGTCTCGCGGCGGAGGCCGATCTGGTTCCGATGGTCAAACCGCAGTTCGAGGTCGGCAAGCAGCGCGTGGGGGCCGGCGGGGTGGTCCGGGACCCGGCGCTGCACGCCGAAGCGGTGCGCACGGTGATCGGGGAGGCCGTCACACTCGGTCTCGCCCCGCGCGGCGTCGTGGCCAGCCCACTGCCCGGCCCGTCCGGCAATGTCGAATACTTCGTATGGTTTCGACGTGGACCGGCCCCCGATCCCGAGGCCGTGGCGCGCATGGTGGACGATGCCGTCGCTGCCGGACCGGCACGATAGATTCCGCTCGGCTGGGATGACGAGGAGGAGCGGTGACTGAACGCGAGGTGCTGTTCGTCGCCCATACCGGTCGCGCGTCGAACCGCCGCACCGCGGCCAGGGTCGCCGACTGGTTCGACCGCGGTGGCGTTCGCCTGCGTACGTTGCCCGATCAGGCCGCGGATCTCGGGCCGAACTGGCGGCACCCGATCATCGAGGACGGTGCGGCGGCCGCGGAGAACGTCGATCTCGTGTTCGCGCTCGGCGGGGATGGCACCATGCTGCGAGCTGCGGAACTGGCTCGCCCGGCGGGGGTTCCCGTGCTCGGGGTGAACCTCGGCCGGGTCGGATTCCTCGCCGAGGCCGATTCGGACGCCCTCGAGGAGGCGGTCCGGCTCGTGCTCGAGCGCCGCTACCAGGTCGACGAACGCGCCACCGTGGATGTGCGTGCCTCGCTGCGCGGTGAGGTGTTCGCGCGCGGCTGGGCGCTCAACGAGGCATCGGTGGAGAAGAGCAGCCGGGAACGCATTCTCGATGTGCGGATCGAGGTCGACTCGCGCCCGGTCTCGGCCTTCGGCTGCGACGGGGTGCTGTGCGCGACGCCGACCGGATCCACGGCCTATGCCTTCTCCGCGGGCGGGCCGGTGATCTGGCCCGATGTGGCCGCCATGCTCGTGGTGCCGAGCAACGCCCACGCCATGTTCGCGCGGCCGCTGGTCGTCTCGCCGTCCTCGGTGGTCTCGATCGAGGTCGATCCGGGCGGGCACGATGCGGTGCTGTGCTGCGACGGCCGGCGCAGCGTCGAACTGCCCGCCGGTGCGCGCGTCGACATCGTGGAGGGATCCGCACCGGTGCGGCTCGTCCGGCTCCGCGAAGGCCCCTTCACCGATCGGCTCGTCCGGAAGTTCGGGCTCCCCGTGCAGGGCTGGCGCGGGGCGGGCGCCGAATGAGGAAAAGGAAGCGGAAGCGCCCCGCGAGACGCCTTCCCGCCCTGCTCTGCTGTGCCCTCGCCGGTGTCCTCGCGCTGACCGCGTGCTCCGCGGGGCAGGACCGGGGATCGGAACGGGCACCGGCGAAACCACCCGGCGCCGGGGTACCGGCGGGTACCAATGGCGCGACGCCGCCCGCGCTCGACTGGCGCCCGTGCGGTGGCGGATTCCGGTGTACCGAGGCAGCGGTGCCGTTGGATTACCGCGCACCACACGGCAAGCGGATCACCCTGCCGCTCATCATGCGGCCCGCCGAGGACCGCGCACACGTCACCGGACCGCTGTTCGTCAACTACGGCGGACCGGGCACTCCCGGCGTCGGCATGCTGCGCAAGCAGGGACCGAAGTATCCGGAGCAGCTGCGCAGGCACTTCGACCTGCTCGCCTTCGATCCGCGGGGGACCGGGCCCAACACCCCGCACTGTGCACCGGGCGCGCAGGCTCCCCAGGGGCCGCCAGGTTCCGCACGGTTCTGGGCGACGGCGACATCGACCGGACGCGCCTGCGCCCAGGATCCGCTGCTCGATCACGCCTCCAGCGCGAACACCGCGCGCGATATGGACCTGATCCGTCAAGCGGCCCGGGCCGAGCGGATCAGTTACCTCGGCTACTCGTACGGCACCTACCTCGGTGCGGTCTACGCGAACATGTTTCCCTCCCATGTGCGTGCGATGACCTTCGACGGGACACTCGACCTCGTCGCGAACTCCACCGGCAGGCCGGGCACCCGTGACCAACCGGTCGATGTGCGCGCCGGTGTGGCCGACGCCCAGCGGGCCCAACTCGACCAGTTCCTCACGGCCTGCGCCAAGGCGGCCGGGGCCTGCCCGTTCGCCGCGGGCGGTGACCCGAAGCGCAAATGGACCGAACTGGTCACGGCCCTCGGCCGGGACGGGCGGAGCGCGGGACTGTTCGAACGGGTCTTCAGCGATCTCGAGACGGGCGCCCCGATGTGGACCTACCTCGCCAAGACATTGGAGCGCACCTACCGATCCGTCCGTCCGGGAGAAACCGGCGAACAGCGCACGGCATCGGTGCGTGATCCGTACGTACCGAGCCACTCGGCCGGATTCCTCGCCGTGCAGTGCGTCGACAGCGACATCCCCCAGCGGAAGTCACGTTATCCGGAACTGGCTCGTCGCGCGGGAACGCACGATCCGGCCTTCGGCGCCTCGGCCGTGTACGACATGGCCCAGTGCGTCGGCTGGCCGGGAAAAGACGAAGACCGCTACCAGGGCCCGTGGAACGCGCACCTCGCCGCGCCGGTGCTGATCATCAACAACCGCTACGATCCCGCGACCCCCTTGCCGAACGCCGAATCCACGGCCGGGGAACTCGACCGCGCACGTGTCCTCGTCGTCGACGGTGCCGGACACACCTCGCTCAACGTGCACAGTGCCTGTGCCTCGAACGCGATGGCCGCCTATTTCACCGGTCTGAAACCACCACCCAGCGGCACCACCTGCCCTCCTGACTATCGCCCGTTCTCCTGAGGAGTTTATCGAACATATTTTCGACTCGCCAGGGTGAAGGGGCTTGCCAACACCCCCGTGATCGAAGGTATGTTCGAGCCCGTGTTGACGGAGATGCTGATTTCCGGTCTCGGCGTGATCGACGAGGCCGCGATCGAGCCGCACCCGGGATTCACCGTGGTCACCGGGGAAACCGGTGCGGGCAAGACCATGGTGGTCAGCGGGCTGCACCTGCTCTCCGGTGGGCGCGCCGACGCGGCGAAGGTGCGAACGGGTGCGCCCAAGGCCGTCGTCGAGGGCCGGTTCGGAGTTCCTCCAGGCTCCGCGGCCCTCGACGTGGCAACCGACGCGGGGGCGGACGCCGATGACGACGGCTCGCTCATCGCGCTGCGCACGGTGGCCGCGGACGGACGCTCCCGTGCCCATCTCGGCGGGCGATCGGCGCCGGTCGGGGTGCTCTCCGAACTCACCGATTCACTCATCGCCGTGCACGGCCAGAACGATCAGCTCCGGCTGCTGCGGTCGACGCAGCAGCGGACCATGCTCGACCGGTTCGCGGGATCCCCGGTGGCCGCGCCGCTCGAGCGATACCGGACGTTGCGCGCGGAATGGCTCGCCGTGTGTGCCGAGCTCACCGAACGAACCGAGCGCGCACGCGAGCTGGCGCGGGAGGCGGACCTGCTGCGGCACGGCCTGGATGAGATCGGCGCGGTCGATCCGCAGCCGGGTGAGGACGCCGAACTGGTCGCGATGGCGCGCAGGCTCGCGGACGTCGAGCAGCTCAGGGAAGCCTCCATGCGGGCACACGAGGCGCTCACCGGGGCCCAGGACGGAGACCCCGACGCGCCGGGCGCGCTCGGCCTCGTGGACCTCGCGCGCAAGGTGCTGACCTCGTCCGAGGACGAGGCGCTGCGCCAGCTGGCCCCGCGCCTGGACGAGGCGGCGGCCCTGCTCGCCGATGTGACCGGGGAGCTCGGCGGCTACCAGGACGGGCTCGAGGCGGACCCGGAACGACTGCAGCAGATCCTGGCCCGGCAGGCCGAACTCAAGGCACTCACCAAGAAGTACGCCGCGGACATCGACGGCGTGCTGGAGTGGGCCGAGGGCGCCCGGGAGCGGCTGGCCGGTGCCGACACCTCCGATGAGGCGATCGCCGAACTGGTCGCACGGCGGGATGCCCTGGCCGCCGAACTCGCCGAGGCCGCGACGGAACTGAGCACGGCGCGGGCGACCGCGGCGAACGGTCTCGCGAAGGAGGCGACCACCGAACTGGCCGCGCTGGCGATGCCGGATGCCGAACTGCATGTCGCGGTGACCGCGCACGAGGTGGCCAGTGGCGCCGAGCACGCGCTGCGGGTCGGCAAGCGGACCGTCAGCGCCGGTCCGGACGGCATCGACGATGTGGACATCCGGTTGCGCCCGCATCCCGGCTCGGATCCGCTGCCGATCGGCAAGGGGGCCTCCGGTGGTGAGCTCTCCCGGGTGATGCTCGCCCTCGAGGTGGTGCTCGCGCACGCGAACCCGGTTCCCACACTGGTCTTCGACGAGGTGGACGCCGGTGTGGGTGGAAAGGCTGCGGTCGAGGTCGGCAGGCGGCTCGCCAAACTCGCGGCCACCCATCAGGTCATCGTGGTCACCCATCTCCCGCAGGTGGCGGCGTTCGCCGACAAACACCTGGTCGTGGACAAGAACTCGAACGGTGGAGTGACGCGCAGCGGTATTCGTCAGCTCGCCGATGAGCAGCGGGTTGTCGAACTGTCCCGGATGCTCGCCGGGATGGACTCCACCGATACCGGTCGCGCGCACGCGGAGGAACTGCTCGAGCTGGCGCGCGCGGCCAAGAGCGGCACGGAGGAAACCGGCGGCAACCGGGCGCAGCGAGCACGCAAGCGCCCGGCGACCACCTGTGTCGGAGCGCAGTCCGGTGGTAAGTCCGCTTCGGACGGAAAGAACTCGAACGGCAAAGGTAAGCCTCGCCAGAAGTCTCAGCCGAAAAATGCGAAGGAGAAGATGCCGATGTGATCCACGCCGATCGACAACCGAATATTGCGCGGTGCGGTCACAGGGCGGCCGGGGAGGAACGCCTGAACTGGGGAGAATTCAGCGCCGAGGGGAACTAATTGAGCCGATGATGCGGCTCGTGACGTGAAGTATTCATCGACATGCGTTCGGCGTGGCAACGTCATTATCACGAGCACATTTGTCACCATCAGCCACATGAAGATCTCGTCCATGCTCACGCGTCCGAACCAGACACTGCCCGGTATCACGGGCGTGGCGCGGGTCGACCGGCGTACCGGTGACCTGCTGCGGCGCGTCAGCGCGGGCGACATCGTGGTTCTCGATCAGCTCGACCTGGATCGGCGTACCGCGGACGCACTGGTCAACGCCGAGGTGGCAGGTGTGGTCAACGCCTCTCCATCGACCTCGGGCCGGTTCCCGAACCTCGGTCCGGAGGTTCTGGTCGCCGCGGGAATACCGCTCATCGACAATGTGGGCGGCGAGGTGCTGCACGCGGTCAAGGACGGCATGAAGCTGCGCCTGCACGAGGGCGTCGTCTACCAGGGGGAACGCGAGCTCGCGAGCGGGGTGGAGCAGACCTCGGAGTCGGTCGCGGACCAGATGATCGAGGCGAAGGCCGGAATGTCAGCCCAGCTCGAGGCCTTTTCCGCGAACACGATCGAATTCCTCCGCAAGGAGCGCACGCTCATCCTCGACGGAGTCGGGGTACCCGAGCTGCACACCGGTATGCGGGATCGTGAGGTGCTCGTGGTCGGTGACGGCCGGGACGCGCC
This sequence comes from Sciscionella sediminilitoris, assembly GCF_000737195.2. Lineage (GTDB taxonomy): Bacteria > Actinomycetota > Actinomycetes > Mycobacteriales > Pseudonocardiaceae > Sciscionella > Sciscionella sediminilitoris. The sequence continues at coordinate 54,678 of NZ_JALM01000100.1, read as the reverse complement.
CGAGGACCTGAAAGCACTCAAGCGCTATATCAAGGAGCACCAGCCGATCCTCGTCGGCGTTGACACCGGGGCGGACACGCTGTTCCACGCCGGGTACCGGCCGAGCGTGATCGTGGGCGACCCGCAGGGGATCGGCACCGAAACCCTCAAGAGCGGGGCCGAGGTCGTCGTGCCCGCACAGGCCGACGGCTACGCGCCCGGGCTCGAACGGATCCAGGATCTCGGCATCGGCGCGGTCACCTTCCCCGCCTCGGGGAACCCGGAGGACCTCGCGCTGCTGCTGGCCGAGGCCGGGAACGCGAGCCTCGTGGTCACCGCGGGATTCCAGGCGACCCTGCGGGAGTTCCTCGACCGGGGCCGCTCGGGCTCCAACCCGTCGACCTTCCTGACCAAGCTCAAGCTCGGCAGCAAGGTCGTGGACGCGAAGGCCGTGGCCACGCTGCACCGCAGTAGGGTCTCCACCGGCGCGATCGTGCTGCTGATCGTCGCCGCCCTCGCAGTACTGCTCGCCGCCTTGCTGCTCTCGGATGTCGGCAAGGTCTACCTGAACTACGTCGGCGACGCCTGGGACTCCCTCGTCGCCTGGGTCAAGGGGCTCTTCACGTGATTTCCCTCCGCTACCACGTCATCTCCATCGCGGCGGTGTTCCTCGCGCTCGCACTCGGGGTGGTGCTCGGCTCGACGACCTTGTCGAACACGCTCCTGTCCGGGCTGTCCAACCAGAAGGACGACCTGTCGGCGCGCCTGTCCGACGAGCAGGCGCAGAACAACGTGCTGCGGGCGAAGCTGGACCGCGCGGACAAGTTCGCGGCCGGGGTCGGCCCGACCGCGGTCAAGGGCGTGCTGGACCGGCGCACCGTCGCCATCGTGAGCACCCCGGACGCGAGTCAGCGGGCCAAGGACGCCATCGGTGGCCTGGTGAAGAACGCCGGTGGATCGGTGACCGCCCAGCTGCAGCTCACCAAGGACTTCTCCGATCCGAGCAAGTCCGACCAGCTGCGGGACCTCGTGACCCGCGTGATCCCCTCCGGAGCGCAGCTGCCGACGGCCTCCGATCCGGGCACCTTGTCCGGGGGCCTGCTCGGTTCGCTGTTGTTGCTCGGTAAGAACAACCAGCCGCAGGCCAACCCGCAGGAGACCTCGGCGGCGATCTCGGCACTCAGCGACGGGGGTTTCGTCCGCGCCAGCGGTGACGTCAAGCCAGCGCAGCTGGCGATCGTGCTCACCGGGGGCGCGGAGAAGGGCGACGCGGCGGGCGACCAGGCCTCGACCGTCGCACGATTCGCCGCGCAGCTCGACAAGTCCGGCGCCGGCGCCGTGCTGGGCGGTGGCGACGGTTCCGCACAGGGCAACGGGGCCGTCGGAGTGGCCCGCGCGGACAGCGCGATCAACTCCCAACTGTCCACAGTGGATGACACGGACCTCGCGCAGGGCCAGATCGCGACGATCTTCGCGCTCGCCGAACAGCTCAACGGGCAGTCCGGCCAGTACGGAACCGCGGGCAACGCGAAGGCCCCGCTGCCGGGCAACGCGCAGGGCTGAGGCGCAGGCCCGAGACACAGGGCCGAGACACAGGGCCGGGGTATCCGGCTGAGGTACCGGGCTGGGGCGCAAACACACGAGGCCGAGCCGAACAGCGAGTGGTGCACCCTTTATCGGTGGTTCCCGATCGAGCGGTGCCCCGCACGCGTGGCCGACGCACCCGGGAGCGGCTCGTGTCGGTTCTCCGCGCCAGTGGTGTTAGGCTGGAGTCCCGTGAACGGCTGGGCCGCACGAACGGCGGATTCGGTGATCCACCGGCGCCGCGAGTGGCTAGGCGTTCGCCTCGGTGGCAGCACGCGGACCGAGTACCGAGCCAGCACTCACGTCACGGGGAGCCCACAAGGTGGCATCGACTCGCCAGACCAAGCACATCTTCGTCACCGGAGGCGTCGCCTCATCGCTGGGTAAGGGACTGACGGCGTCCAGCCTCGGTCAGTTGCTCACCGCACGCGGGCTCCGGGTGACCATGCAGAAGCTGGATCCCTACCTCAACGTGGATCCGGGCACCATGAACCCGTTCCAGCACGGCGAGGTGTTCGTCACCGAGGACGGCGCGGAGACCGATCTCGACATCGGGCACTACGAGCGTTTCCTCGACCGGAACCTGAACGGCACGGCCAATGTCACGACCGGCCAGGTGTACTCGGATGTGATCGCCAAGGAGCGCCGCGGCGAGTACCTCGGCGACACGGTCCAGGTGATCCCGCACATCACCGACGAGATCAAGCGCCGGATCTTCGCGATGTCCTCGGCGGACGAGGACGGGATCGTTCCGGATGTGGTGATCACCGAGGTCGGCGGAACGGTCGGGGACATCGAATCGCAGCCGTTCCTCGAGGCGATCCGCCAGGTCCGCCACGACGTCGGCCGGGACGACTGCTTCTTCCTGCACGTCTCGCTCGTGCCGTTCCTCGCGCCGTCCGGGGAGCTGAAGACCAAACCGACGCAGCATTCGGTCGCCGCGCTGCGCAACATCGGTATCCAGCCCGACGCACTCGTCTGCCGCGCGGACCGGGAACTGCCCGAATCGCTGAAGAACAAGATGGCGCTGATGTGCGATGTGGACACCGAAGCGGTGATCGCCTGCCCGGACGCGCCGTCGATCTACGACATCCCGAAGGTCATCCACGCCGAGGGGCTCGACGCCTACGTGGTGCGCAGGCTCGATCTGCCGTTCCGCGATGTGGAGTGGACCGTGTGGGGCGGACTGCTCGACCGGGTGCACCACCCCGAGGAAACCGTCCGGATCGGACTCGTCGGGAAGTACGTGGACCTGCCCGATGCCTACCTTTCGGTCACCGAGGCCCTGCGCGCGGGCGGGTTCGGGAACCGGGCGAAGGTACAGATCGTCTGGGTGCCCTCCGATGAGTGCGCGACGGATTCCTCCGCGGCGAAGGCGCTGGCCGATCTCGACGGCGTGATCGTCCCCGGGGGCTTCGGTATCCGCGGTATCGAAGGAAAGCTCGGCGCCGTCCGCTATGCCCGTACCCGCAAGATCCCGCTGCTCGGGCTCTGCCTCGGCTTGCAGTGCATGGTGATCGAGGTCGCTCGTTCGCTTGCCGGGCTGGACAAGGCGAACTCGGCGGAGTTCGGTGAGGACACCCCGCATCCGGTGATCTCCACGATGGCCGATCAGCAGGACGTGGTCGCCGGGGAGCGCGATATGGGCGGCACGATGCGGCTCGGCGCCTACCCCGCGAAACTGGCCGAGGGCTCGGTGGCCGCGCGTGCCTACGGGAGCGGAGAGGTCTCCGAGCGGCACCGGCATCGTTACGAGGTGAACAACGCCTACCGGGACCGGCTCGCCAAGGCCGGACTGGTGTTCTCCGGGACTTCCCCGGACAACAATCTCGTGGAATTCGTCGAGCTTCCGGTCGAAGAGCATCCGTTCTTCGTTGGCACACAAGCACATCCGGAACTGAAGAGCCGACCGACCCGCCCGCACCCGCTGTTCACCGCGTTCGTCAAGGCGGCGCTCGACTACCGGGCGGCCGAGCGGCTTCCGGTGGACCTCGGCGATGTGGAGCAGCCGGCGGAATCGGTACCCTCGGCATGAACCACGTCTTCGAGACGGTCTCCTCGGAGCCCGTCTACCGGGGCAACATCTTCGCCCTGCGTGCCGATGAGGTCCTGATGCCCGGCGGGCGCACCGCGCGCCGTGAGGTCGTCGAGCACTACGGCGCGGCGGTGGTCGTCGCCCTCGACGAGGACGGCGCGGTGGTGTTGATCCACCAGTACCGGCACGCGGTCGGCAAACGGTTGTGGGAACTGCCCGCCGGACTGCTCGATGTCCCCGGCGAGTCGCCGGTGCAGACCGCGCGGCGGGAACTGGTCGAGGAGGTCGGGCTCGCCGCGCGGGACTGGCGCACGCTCGTGGATGTCGCGGCGAGCCCCGGAATGACCGACGAGGTGGCCCGGGTGTTCCTGGCCACCGGACTGTCCGAAGTGGACCGTCCGGAGCCGAGCGAGGAAGAGGCCGATCTCCGGATCCACCGGGTACCGCTGGACGAGGCGCTGCGCATGGCGATGGCCGGGCAGATCATCAACGGCTCGGCGGTGAGCGGACTGTTCGCCGCGCGCGCCGTGCTCGACGGCACGCTGCCCGCGCGGGAGGCCGAGGCCGAATTCCCCGACCGTCCCACCAGGTTCGCCGCGGGACGGAGGATCTGAGCTGCCGCGCGCCTAATCGCGCAGCGGGCGGCCCTCCCCGTCCACGCCGCCGTTCACGATCAACAGAATCCCGTCGATGAACGGCCACAGGGCGCCCACGCCGAAGGTGAAGATCGTGACGAGCAGCTGGGCGACCGCGATCCCGGTGTTGCCCGCGTAGAACCGGCCGATTCCGCACGGCAGCACGATGTTCAGTACCCCGGCGGCGACCCTCGACTTCGGGGAGAGCTGGTACTGCGGCATCGGTGGCGGCGCATAGGGCCCGGCGAGCGGGACGGCACCGGGCGGCGGCGCCTGCGGCAGCGGCGGGCGCAGGAACGAGGGGCGTGGTTCGGGCAGGTCCTCGAACAGCGCGGTGAGGTCGCCCCGGACCACGGCGGCGCCCGCCGTCGCGGTGCGCTGCCCGTACTCCTCGGCCGTGATCCGGCCGGCCTCGAAGTGCTCCCCGAGCACCGAGATGGATTCCTCCCGCTCCCGGGTCCCGATCCGCTGTGCGTCGTGCGCGGAGTCCGCCATGCCCGGGACGGTAGCACCACGAGATACCGCGGGGATTGCGTTAATCTCGGTTGTCATGGTGGCGGTCGGTGCTGTCGTGCGTTCCTACCTCGATCACCTCGGGGTGGAACGGGGATCCTCGACGAACACGCTTCGCTCGTACCGCCGCGATCTCGACCGGTACACCACCTTTCTGGGGGAGCAGGGGATCTCCGCTCTCGACGAGGTGACCGAGGACCAGGTGAGCGGATTTCTGGTCCGGTTGCGGGAGGGCACCCCGGAACAGCCGCCACTGGCCGCCTCCTCGGCCGCCCGTGCGGTCGTCGCGGTGCGCGGGCTGCACCGGTTCGCCTTTCTGGACGGGCTCTGCGAGCGGGACGCCGCCCGTGAGGTGCGCCCGCCGACCCCGCCGCGCAAACTGCCCAAGGCGCTCCCGGTCGACGATGTGCTGCGGCTGCTGGATCTGCCCGGGGACGAACCGGTGGTGCTGCGCGACCGGGCGCTGCTCGAGGTGCTGTACTCCACCGGGGCGCGCATCTCCGAGGCCGTCGGCTGCGATATCGACGACGTGCACGGTTCGGAACGAACGATCCTGTTGCGCGGCAAGGGAGGCAAGGACCGGATCGTGCCGATCGGGGTGCCCGCGCTGGAAGCGCTGGACGCCTATCTCGTGCGGGCACGCCCCGGTTTCGCCGCGAAGGGAAGGGGCACCGGCGCGGTGTTCCTCAACCAGCGGGGCGGGCGCCTTTCCCGGCAGTCGGCCTGGCAGGTGTTGCGTACCGCGGCCGAGCGCGCCGGGATCCGGGTTCCCGTTTCCCCGCACACACTCCGGCATTCCTTCGCCACGCATCTGCTCGAGGGCGGCGCGGATGTGCGGGTGGTGCAGGAACTGCTCGGACACGCCTCGGTGACCACCACTCAGGTGTACACCTTGCTCACGGTGAACGTGCTCCGCGAGGTGTATGCCACGGCGCACCCGAGGGCCCGTGGCAGATAGGCTGCGGGGAACAAGGACGACAAGGAGCCAGGTCACCATGTCGACAGCGCAGGACGAGCCGGACGAGGACCCCCGGGAGGAATCGGCACTCGGGCCGACGGGGCGCCCGAGGCGCGTGATACCGGAGCCGCCGTTGCTCGACGGCCATGGTCCCGCGCGCGTGCTCGCGATGTGCAATCAGAAAGGCGGGGTGGGCAAGACCACCTCGACGATCAACCTCGGTGCCGCGCTCACCGAATTCGGCCGCCGGGTACTGCTGGTGGACTTCGACCCACAGGGCGCCCTCTCGGTCGGACTAGGTGTCGCTCCGCATCAGCTGGATCACACCGTGTACAACGTGATCATGGACAAGGGCACCCAGGTGAGCGACGTGGTCATGCGGACCAGTGTCGAGGACATGGACCTGCTGCCGAGCAACATCGACCTGTCCGCTGCGGAGGTGCAACTGGTCGCCGAGGTCGGCCGGGAACACACCTTGCTGCGGGTGCTTGGTCCGGTACTCAACCACTACGACTACATTCTCGTGGACTGTCAGCCCTCGCTCGGCCTGCTCACGGTGAACGCGCTCACCGCGGCCGACGGGGTGGTGATCCCGCTCGAGTGCGAGTTCTTCAGCTTGCGCGGGGTCGCCCTACTCATCGACACGATCGAGAAAGTGCAGGAAAGGCTGAACCCGAAACTGCAGATCACGGGCATCCTCGCGACGATGTTCGACCCGCGCACCGTGCACTCACGCGAGGTGATGGCGCGCGTCGTCGAGGCGTTCGGGGACACCGTGTTCGACACCGTGATCAACCGAACCGTCCGGTTCCCGGAGACCACGGTCGCCGGTGAACCCATCACCACCTGGTCGCCGCGCTCGGCGGGCGCGAAGGCCTACCGCGCACTGGCGAGGGAGGTGATCTCCCGATGACCGGACGACGTGCCGCCCTGCCAGGGGCCGCCGAGCTGTTTCGCTCCACCCACGCCTCGCGGCAGAACGCCGAACGCGCCACCGCACCCGCTCCCGAGCCGAGCGGAAAGAAGACCACCGGACGCGAACGGCACTCCGCGAAAATCACCGTGTACATCTCCGACGAGGAGCTGCTCGCCCTCGAACAGGCGCGGCTGGCCTTGCGCGCCACCCACCGGCTCGCCGTCGACCGGGGCCGCATCGTGCGCGAGGCGGTCGCCGTGATGCTCGAGGACTTCGACGACCGTGGGGCCGAGTCCGTGCTGGTGCGCAGGCTCGGTGGAGAAACCGAGCGACCGTGAGCGAGCTTGCGAGCGAACCGAGGGCACAGCAGCGTTCGCGAACGGCCGAGCCGAGCGCCAGCGAGGAGCGACCGTGAGCGAGACCGCGTTCGCGCGGGGCGACGAGCCGTCCGCCGAGGCCGAACAGGTACCGAAGTTCCAGGTGAGCCTGGACAACTTCACGGGCCCGTTCGACCTGTTGCTGCAGCTGATCTCACAGCATCAGCTGGACGTGACCGAGGTGGCCCTGCACCAGGTCACCGACGATTTCATCGCCCACATCCGCGGGCTCGGGGACAACTGGAACCTGGACGAGACCACCGAGTTCCTGGTCATCGCGGCGACCCTGCTCGACCTCAAGGCCGCGCGGCTGCTGCCCGCCGGCGATGTGGAGGACGAGGAGGACCTGGCGCTGCTCGAGGCGCGGGACCTGCTGTTCGCGCGGCTGCTGCAGTACCGGGCGTACAAGCAGGTCGCGGCGCTGTTCGCGGAACTGGAGGCGGGCGCGCTGCGTCGTTATCCTCGTTCCGTGGCGCTCGAACAGCGCTACACCGAGCTGCTGCCCGAGGTGATGATCGGGGTGAGCCCGGAACGGTTCGCCGAGGTCGCGGCCTCGGTGTTCCGGCCGAAACCGCCGCCCCAGGTCTCGATCGAGCACCTGCACATGGCGAAGGTCTCGGTGCGCGAACACGCGGCCATCCTGCGCGGCAGGCTCGCCGAGCGAGGCAGTGCCACCTTCGGCCAGCTGATCGCGGACTGCGCGCACACCTACGAGGTCGTGGCCCGCTTCCTCGCCTTGCTCGAGCTGTACCGCGAGGCGAGCGTCGGGCTCGAGCAGGAGGATCCACTCGGGGAACTGAACGTGCGCTGGACGGCCAGCTCGCTCGAGGAGGCCGAGGCGGCAGCCCAGCGAAGCGGCGATGAGGAAGAGGAGTACGGGTGACGGAGCCAGAAGGCACAGCGGCCGTGAGCGAGCCGGAGGTCGAGGAGACCGCGGAGCCGGTGGCGGAACCCGAGACCGCACCGGAGACCGTGGCCGAACCGGAGACCGTGGCCGAAGCGGAAACCGAGTCCGTTGAGCCCGGGCCATCCGCTGGGGCCGGACCCGCAGCCGAGCCCGAGGCCGCGGCTGCCTCCGAACCCGAGGAGGGCATCGAGGAACCGGAACCCGGTGACCTCGACGAGGACGCGAAGCTCGAGGCGGCCTGCGAGGCGCTGCTGCTCGTGGTGGACACCCCCATCCACGAGGAGACGCTCGCCCAGACCCTCGGACAGTCCGCCGACCGGGTGCTGGAGACCCTGGAACGCCTCCGGGACCGCTACACCGCCGCCGAATCGGGTATCGATCTGCGCCGGGTCGGCGACGGCTGGCGCTACTACACCCGCGATGTGTACGCCCCGTACGTGGAGCGGCTGCTGCTCGAGGGACAGCGCGCCAAGCTCACCCGCGCCGCGCTCGAGACCCTCGCCGTGATCGCCTACCGGCAGCCGGTGACCAGGGCCAGGGTCGCTGCCGTACGCGGAGTGAACGTGGACGGTGTGATCCGCACCCTGATCGCCCGAGGGCTGATCGAGGAGGTCGGCACGGACGGCGACACGAACGCCACCCTGTACCGCACCACCGAGCTGTTCCTCGAACGCATCGGACTGGCCAGCCTGGAGGATCTTCCTCCTATCGCCCCCTTGCTTCCCGAAGTGGACTCCATCGATGACCTCGACTGAACCCGAGGGGATGCGCCTGCAGAAGGTGCTCTCCCGTGCCGGTATCGCCTCCCGCCGCGCCGCCGAGGAGATGATCGCCGACGGGCGGGTCTCCGTGAACGGCGAGCTCGTCACCGAGATGGGCAAGCGTGTCGATCCGGAGACTGCCGTGGTGCGCGTGGACGGCAGGCGGGTCGCCGTGCGCGAGGACCTCGAATACCTCGCGCTGAACAAGCCGCGCGGCATGCACACCACGATGTCCGACGAACAGGGCCGCCCCTGCGTCGGTGACCTGGTCGCCGAACACGGGAACCGGCTGTTCCACGTCGGCCGCCTGGACGCGGACACCGAGGGGCTGCTGCTGCTCACCAACGACGGCGATCTCGCGCACCGGCTGACCCATCCCTCGTTCGGTATCGCCAAGCGCTACCTCGCCGAGGTGCCCGGACCGGTGCCCAAGGAGGTCGGCAAGCGGCTGCGCGAGGGCGTGGAGCTGGACGACGGCCCCGCCGCCGTGGACGAGTACCGGCTCGTCGCCGAACACGCCGGACGGGCCCAGATCGAGGTCGTCCTGCACGAGGGACGCAATCGCATCGTGCGGCGGATGTTCGACACGGTCGGGCACCCGGTGCAGCGTCTCGTCCGCACCGCGATCGGCTCGGTGCAGCTCGGCAACCAGCGCCCGCGTACCCTGCGCCAGCTCTCCAAGGACGAGATCAGCGGCCTGTTCGCCGCGGTGGACGAGTAACATCAGGCCTGTTTTTAGGCTAAAATTCAGGCCATGAAGATGGACAGCAATGACATGGTCAGCGTCAGCGAGGCCAAGGATAAATTGTCCAGCTTGGTGAACGCCGTTGAGCGGGAGGGCAAGCAGTTCGTTGTCATGAAGCAGAATCGGGTGGCCGCGGCGATGGTCGGCGCGGAGACACTCGACCGGTTGCAGCGGCTGGACGAACTCGAAGAGGACCTTCGGCTGCTCGGTCTCGCACTCGCGCGGACAACGACCGATGACGGCGTCCGGCATTCACTGGAGAGCGTCGCGGCCGAGTTCGGCGTCGATCTGGACGACTGATGGCTGCGGTCCTGCTCACCGATGATGCCCGGGAAGACCTACGAGGCATGGACGGGGCGCAGCGCAAGCTCGTGTTGAAGGCGCTCAAGAAGCTCGAGGACAGCCCGGAGCACCGCGGTGCGCCGCTCGGCAGCCGCAGCCGGGGCGATCTGACCAGCTTCCGGAAGCTGGTCGTCGGCGACCGGGACTACCGGATTGTCTACCGGGTGGAACGAGATGGCACGGTCGTCGTGGTCTGGGTGATCGCCGGTCGTGCCGATGATCGCTGTTATGAGCTCGCGATGTCCCGATTGCGGCTGCGCGGCGGCGCCATTGCCGCCGAGATAGTGCAATTGCTCGACACTGCCTGGCAGCGCGGCGGTTAGTTCACACCGTTTTCGGGGTGCGGTGGCGCAGCGTGCGCAGCCAGCCCACCACCGGCTCGACCAGGCGCGCCCCTACCGGCCCGATGATCGCCATCAGCAGCACGTAGGTCGTGGCGAGCGAGGCCATCTGTTCGGGTACCGCGCCGCTGGCCAAGGCGAGCCCGGCGACCACGATGGAGAACTCGCCCCGTGCGACGAGGGCGGCACCCGCGCGGGCCCTGCCCAGCGGGCGCACCCCGGCGCGGCGGGCGGCGAACCACCCGGTGACGATCTTGGTGATGGCGCTGACCACGGCGAGCCCGATCGCGGCGGGCAGTACGGGCGGGATCTCGGCCGGGTTGGTGTTGAGCCCGAACACGACGAAGAACAGCGCGGCGAACAGGTCGCGCAGCGGGGTGAGCATCCGGGTGGCGTTCTCCGCGGTGGAACCGGAGATGGCGATGCCGAGCAGGAACGCGCCGACCGCGGCGGAGACCTGCAGCTCGGAGGCGAGCCCGGCGACGAGCATGGCCACCCCGAGTACCCGCAGCAGGAACACCTCGGGATCGGGGGAGTCGACGATGGCCGAGACGAACCTGCCGTAGCGCAATGCGACCACGAGCACCACGGTCACGCTGACCAGCGCGATCCCGACCGTGGTCAGCCCGCCGAGCAGGGTGGCTCCGGCGAGTACCGCGGTCAGGATCGGCAGGTACACCGCCATGGTCAGGTCCTCGAACACGAGCACCGCGAGGATGGTCGGCGTCTCCCGGTTACCGAGCCTGCCCAGGTCGGAGAGCACCTTCGCGATGATCCCGGAGGAGGAGACCACGGTGACCCCGCCCATGGCGAGCGCGGCTACCGGACCCCAGCCCAGCAGGAACGCGATCGCGACCCCGGGGGCCGCGTTGAGCACGATGTCGATGAGCCCGGACACCCAGGACCGTTTCAGCCCGGTGACCAGTTCCGCCGCGGAGTACTCGAGCCCGAGCAGCAACAGCAGCAGGACGACGCCGATCTCACTGGCCAGCTCGGTGAATTCGTGGATCCCGTCGAGCGGGATGACCCCGCCCTGCCCGAAGGCCAGACCGCCGAGCAGGTACAGCGGGATGGGGGAGATCCCGATACGCCAGGCGAACCGGCCCAGTACCCCGAGTCCGAAGAAGATCGCGCCGAGTTCGACGAGGGAAATCGCGGTGTCGTGCATCAGCCGCGTTCGAGGATCTCGGCGGCCTTCCGCAAACCTTCGCTGGTGCCGACCACGACGAGCAGGTCACCACCGGCGAGATGGAATTCGGGACCGGGGGAGGGGTGCGCCGTTCCCGCGCGCACCACCGCCACGATGGAGACGCCGGTTCTGGTGCGCATCGCGGTGTCCCCGAGGGTGCGCCCGTCGAACGGGGAGTGCGGGCCGATCGGCAGCTGCTTGGTGCTGATCCCGGTGACATCCCGCTGCTGCTCGTCCAGCGCGGCGACGAGCTGGGGCGAGCCGAGCAGATTGGCCAGCGCCCCCGCTTCCTCCGGAGTGAGCGGGATCGAAGCGGTGCACGCGTCCGGATCGTCCACCTTGGAGATGATCAGGTCGAACCGGCCGTCGCGGTGGTTGACCACGCCGACCCGACGTCCGGCCTTCGAGGCGAAATCCTGCCGTGTCCCGATGCCGGGAAGCGGTGTCACATCGACGTTCACCACTCCACGCTAACCCACCGCGCGGGTCATGAGACTCACCCGTTTGCCCTCGCCTGTCTGCAACGTGCCGACCTGGGCGAATCCGAGCCGTTCGTGGAAGCGCATCGAGCCGGGATTGGGCGGTTCGAGGTTGACCTCGAGCGCGATCTCCGCGACCCCGGCCGCCTTCGCCTCCTCGAGGACCGCCTGGTGCAGTGCCGCGCCGATCCCGGCACCGCGGTGGTTCTCGTCGACCACGATCCGGTCCAGGTACCAGTGGTCGCGGTAGTTCGCCTCGAACCACCGGTAGTTCTCGCTCTCGTACCCGGTCCCCGGGCCGATGACGACGACGAGCCCGGCGAACTCACCGGAGATCTCGGCGGCGAGCGCGAGCGCGCTGTGCCCGAGCACGGACCGCAGTCCGGTCTCGTCGAGTTCGTTGACCTTGGGGACCGCCGCGTTGTTCAGCCGCAGTGCCGCTTCACGATGCTGTTCGCCGAACGGGATGATGCGCATGATCGGCGACGATATCGGGTCGGGCAGAATGGCTGATGACTCGGCGATACGGAGGAGGCGGATAGTGCGGGCTGGCACGTTGCGCGGAGTGATCGCGCTCGACGGACCTTCGGGCACCGGTAAATCGACCGTGGCCCGCAGGCTCGCCACCGCACTGGAGGCCGGATACCTGGATACCGGCGCGATGTACCGCGCGGTCACGCTCGCGGTGCTGCGCGCCGGGATCGACCTCGCCGACGAGACCGCGGTCACCCTCGCCGTCGCCGAGTGCCGGCTCGCGATCGGCACCGATCCGGCGAACCCCAGCGTGCTGCTCGACGGTGAGGATGTGGCCGCCGAGATCCGCGGGCCCGAGGTCACCGGTTCGGTCTCGCCCGTCTCGGCCATCGCCGAAGTGCGCGAACTGCTGGTCGCCGAACAGCGCAGGATCATCGCCGCGACGGTCGAGGAGCGCGGCGGCATCGTTGTCGAGGGCCGCGATATCGGCACCACGGTGGCCCCGGACGCCGAGATCAAGGTGTACCTCACCGCCTCCGAGCAGGCGCGCGCGAACCGCAGGTACCGCCAGGACAACTCGAGCGGGCGGGCCTCGAGCGCCGAGGCCGCGCTCGCTTCGGTGACCGACCGGGACCGCATCGACTCCAGCAGGGCGGTCTCCCCGCTGCGCAGGGCCGAGGACGCCGTGGAGGTGGACACCACCGAACTCGACGCGCGCGGGGTCGTCGCGATCCTCATGTCCCTCGTGGACGAGCGCGGCCTCGTCGGCAGCGGTACGGAGCGCGGGTCGTGACCACCGCGACCGGGCTGCCCGAGGGGACCGGTCCCGCGCTGCACGACGCGGCCAGGTTCGTGGGGCGGTACCTGTACCGGCCGTTCTTCCGGATCCGGGTGCACGGCATGGACCGCTTCCCGCGCACCGGGCCGGTGGTGCTCATCGCCAACCACAGCTCGTTCATCGAACCGCAGCTGCTGCTCGGCCTGGTGCCACGGCGGTGCGTGTTCCTGGTCAAACGGGAACTGTTCGTCGGCCCGGTCGGGGCGTTCTTCCGCAGGATCGGCCAGCTCGCGATCGACCGGAGCAGCCCGGACCGCGCCCCGCTGCTCGCCGCCGTGCGCGTGCTGCGCGAAGGCGGGATGATCGGGGTGTTCCCGGAGGGCACCCGCGGGGACGGGGATGTCGAGGCGGCCGAACGGGGCGCGGCCTGGCTGGTGCGCGCCTCCGGTGCCACGGTCGTCCCGGTAGCGACCCGGGGCACCAGCAAACAGGCCCGCACCGGATTCCGGCCCCGGGTGGATCTGCTCGTCGGGGAACCGTTCACCCCGCAGATCGGCAAGGGCTCGGCGGGCCTTGCCGAGGGCACCGAACACGTCCGCGGCGAACTCGCCGAACTGGTGCGTAGGCTTGACCGGATACGAACCGACGGGGAGCAGGCATGAGTGAGTCCGAACTGATGGGTGACGAGGTGCTCGACGGCACCTGGTCGGACGAGTCCGAATGGGAGGAGTTCACCGGCGCCGAACCGGCCGAGGACAGCGGAACCGCCGCGCCGCAACCGGTTCTGGCGGTCGTCGGGCGGCCGAACGTCGGCAAGTCCACGCTGGTGAACCGGATCCTCGGCAGGCGCGAGGCCGTCGTCCAGGACGTACCGGGAGTCACCCGCGACCGGGTCAGCTACACCGCGCAGTGGGCGGGCAAGGGGTTCACCCTGATGGACACCGGCGGCTGGGATCCGGCCGCCGATGAGCTCTATGCCGCGGTCACCGCCCAGTCCGCCTATGCCATGGAGCACGCCGACGCGATCCTGTTCGTGGTGGACGCGATCACCGGGGCGACCGCGACCGACGAGGCCGCCGCGCGGATCCTGCGGCGGGCCAAGACACCGGTACTCGTGGTCGCGAACAAGGTCGACGACGACCGCAGGGTCGCCGACACCGCGGACCTGTGGTCGCTCGGGCTCGGCCAGCCCTATCCGGTCTCCGCGCTGCACGGCAGGGGATCCGGCGATCTGCTCGATGCCGCGCTCGCCGCGCTGCCCGAGACCCCAAGGGAAAGCCTCGGCCGCGGGGCGGGACCGCGCAGGGTCGCCCTGCTCGGCAAGCCGAACGTCGGAAAATCCAGCCTGCTCAACAAACTCTCCGGGGAACAGCGCTCGGTCGTGCACGAGGTCGCGGGCACCACCGTCGATCCCGTCGACTCGCTCATCGAGCTCGACGGGCAGACCTGGCGCTTCGTGGACACCGCGGGCCTGCGCAAACGGGTCAACTTCGCCGCGGGCGCGGAGTACTACGCCTCGCTGCGCACCAAGGCGGCCATCGAGTCCGCCGAGGTCACCATCGTGCTGCTGGACGCGAGCGAACCGGTGAGCGAACAGGACCTGCGCGTGCTCAGCATGGTCGTCGAGTCCGGGCGCGCACTCGTGTTCGCGCTCAACAAATGGGACCTCATGCACGACGACCGCCGCCGGGAACTCGAACGCGAACTCGACCGCGGGCTCCGGCGCATCCCGTGGGCACAGCGGGTGAACATCTCCGCGCTCACCGGCCGTTCCGTGGCCAAGCTCGCCCCCGCGCTGCGCACCGCGCTCGAATCCTGGGACACCAGGGTGCCGACCGGGGCGCTGAACTCCTGGCTCGGTGAACTCATCGCGGCCACCCCGCCGCCGGTGCGCGGTGGTAAACAGCCCAAGGTGCTCTTCGCTACCCAGGCGCAGACCCGGCCACCCACATTCGTGCTGTTCACCACCGGCTTCCTGGAGGCCTCCTACCGCCGGTTCGTCG
The DNA here is from genome assembly GCF_000737195.2 of Sciscionella sediminilitoris. Classification (GTDB taxonomy): domain Bacteria; phylum Actinomycetota; class Actinomycetes; order Mycobacteriales; family Pseudonocardiaceae; genus Sciscionella; species Sciscionella sediminilitoris. Next base: position 39,662 of record NZ_JALM01000100.1, on the reverse strand, counting down.
AACGCAAACTGCGCGAGAAATTCGGCTTCACGGGGACCCCGGTACGGATTTCCGTCCGGGTCCGCGAGAAGCGCAAGAAGAAGTAACTCAGACCGCGACCGGTTTGAAGGTGCGCTGCCATTCCGCGATCGGTTCGAGATTCTTCGCCAACTGGAGATGGGAGAACGGGATCTCCGGATTCCACGGCGCCACATTGCCCGCTTTCACCGCGGGGAGTGTGGCGAACGTCGGAACCTTCTTCAGCTCTTCGATCTTCATCGCCTGCGGGCGGGAATCGTAGAGAATGACGTCCGCGGGGTAGCGGCCGACCTGTTCCCAGGAAAGCTCGGTGAACACCTCGCCTTTCTGGGTGTACGGCGGATCCACGAAATTGACCCCGAGGTCCTGCACATAGCGCGAATTGTCCTGCTCCTTCGGGTGCGTCACGAACAACTTGTCCGGTGAACCCGAAACCATCAGCACCCGCAGCGGATTCGCCTTCGCGTTCTCCTTGATCGCGGCGCTCGCCTTGTCGAACCGCGAACGGGCCTGCTTCGCCGCGTCCGAATCCGGATCCCCGCCGAGCGAACGGGCCAGCTTCGTCATATTGTCCAGAATCTGCAAGGTGTTCGTGCGCGCCGAGGTGTCGATCAGCGCCACCGGGACGGCCTGCTCCACCTTCGGGAGCACCTCCGGGGTGATGTAGAACGACTTGTTCGGCAGGAACGACGTCTCCAGCACGATGTCCGGCCGCAATGCCAGCAGCTTCTCGATGTCGAAATCCCCGTACTTCTCACCGACCGAGCGGATATTCGCGAAATTCGCGTCGCCCGACTGCGGATTCAGTTTACCGTCCACCGGGGAATGCGGGCCGTAGACCCCGGTGAAATGCACACCGTAGTCGTTCAGCGCGCCGATCACGCCCGAATACGCCACGATCCGCTGCGGTCGCTGCTTCAGGGAGATCCGCTTCCCGCGCGCGTCCGTGTACTCCCACGAGCCGCCGCCCGAAGCCGGACCCGAATCAGAGCCCGAGCCGCACGCCGCCACCGAAACACCGGCCACCGCGGCCAAACCGAGCCCAAGCGCCCGCCGGCGCGAAACCATACCCGTCAACAGTCGACTCCCTGCCTCACACGTCCGTTCGCAGTGAGCTTAGCCTTGCCTAATGGTCTGGAACAGGGTGGGTGACAACACCCTCGGGCCCGTAGGCTACGATCAACACGTCGCAAACGCGGCACCCGGGCTGTAGCGCAGTTTGGTAGCGCACTTGACTGGGGGTCAAGGGGTCGTGGGTTCAAATCCCGCCAGCCCGACCGGCAAAGGGCCGTCTACGCAGGTAGGCGGCCCTTTCTCTGTCCTCGAACGACGAACACCCCCGGCGCGTGCCACATATGCACAACATCGGGGGTGCTCCTCGTTCAGGCCGTCTCGCCATCATCTTGCCGGTCTCGATCTCCTTCAGTGCTTCCCGGCGCTTCGCTTCGAGGCGGTCGGGGAACAGGTGGCCGTAGATGTCCAGCGTCATCGAGGCCGCGGTGTTCCGGAATGAGGAGCTGGGTCACGTCGAAAACATCGGGAATACCGTCAAGGCACACCTATCGTAAGCGGCGAGTTCGTCTCATGTGGTCAGTCGACCAGGCGGGGAAGAAGCGTACGGATACCGTGCCGGAGATCGTCCTGTGCCGTTTCGGTACCGGCGAGATACCGCAACAACGCCTGCTGAAAAAGACCGTCGAACAGGGCGTAGGCATCTTCCGGGGAGCAGGACGGCGTGCCTTCGCTGAGATCGGCGTAGGCGCGGACGTTGCGCCAGAGCATCTGCTGCAGGCTTTCGTCGATCTCGGCGACCTCTTTGCGGAAGGTGTCCTCGAACATCGACTGTATCCGGAGGTCGTACCAGAGCCGGTGCATGAGCGGGGCGTCGCCGAGTGCCTCGGCTAGTCCGTCGCCACAGGCGTTGGCGAGCTGCCCGGGTGTGGACGCTTCGGCGACGAGGCTGTCGTAGCGCTGCACGCAGGCGGCCTTGTAACGCTGTACGCAATAGGTGATCAGATCGATCTTGTCGGCGAAGTAGTAATGCAGCAGGCCGTGTGAGAACTCGGTGTGCTCGGCGATCGTACGGAGACTGGCACGCGCATAGCCGAGGTCCGCGAGAGCGAGGAGCGCTGCGTCGGCGAGCTCGCGACGGCGCTCCTCGAACTTGTTGCCGCGGGCACGGCGCCGGACGGTAGCTGCGCTGGTCATGGCATCAGACTAGCAATCCAGGGCTGAATTTGTCAGTTGTCAAAAAAAATCTTGACAAGTGTCCGAGATCGCGCGACGCTACGCCCCGTCAATAGGTGACGTCCGATCGGAACCGGACCGGCCCGGTCGTCGCGGCGTGCCACTGATCAACGCGGAGACAACGGTGTCGCTGACCTTCTACCTGGACAAAGGTGCTTCTCTGGCCTCCGAGGCGCCATGCCTGACCCTCGACGGGGTTTCGTGGTCCTATGCCGAGGTCGTCGAGCTCACGCATGAGGTTGCGCGGGCGCTGCGACGTTCTGGCGTAGCGCCGGGGGACAAGGTCGGCATCCTTTCCGCCAATGATGCGACCGCGTTCGCGTGCGTGTTCGGTGTAGCCAGGGCGGGTGCGGTGTGGTGTCCGATCAATCCGCGCAATGCCGAGAGGGAGAACGCGGAGCTGCTCGATTTGTTCGACTGTTCCACGCTGATTTTCCAGCCCGCCTTCGACGACCTCGTCGAGCGGATCGCTCCGGACCTTCCGAAGCTGACTACGCTCGTCCGGCTTGGTGCCGGCGATGATCTCGCACCGGGTTTCCATGCCTGGCTGGACGAGGCCCGAAACGATCCGCCTGCCGAAGCCGACCCTCCCGACGACATCGTCGCCCTGGTCGGCACCAGCGGCACGACGGGGCGCCCCAAGGCGGTGATGCTCACCGATCGCAACCTCGAGGCGATGTCGGCGATCACGCTGATGCGGTATCCCTTTACGGGGCGCCCGGTGTATCTGGCCCAGGCTCCACTGACTCACGCGGCGGGCGTGCTGTGTTTGCCGATCTTCGCCAGCGGTGGGGAAGTGGTGATCATGGCGAAACCCGACGTCGGCCAGTTCCTGGAACTGATCGAGCGTCATCGGGTCACGCACACTTTCCTGCCACCGACGCTGATCTATATGGTGCTCGGCCATCCCGCGCTGGAAGATTCCGATCTGTCGTCCCTGCAGTGTTTCTGGTACGGCGCGGCGCCCATGTCCGTTTCTCGGCTGACCGAGGCACTCGAACGTATCGGGCCGATGGCACAGCTTTTCGGCCAGTCCGAGGCTCCGATGATGATCTCCACGATGTCACCCGCTGAGCATCGTTTCCCGGATGGCACTGTCCACACTCGACGGTTGTCCTCCGCCGGAAGGCCTTCGCCATTGGTCACAGTGGGAATTCTCGACGAACAAGGACGGCCCGTTCCCAACGGTGACCGCGGGGAGATCTGCGTGCGCGGCTCACTGGTCATGGCGGGCTATTACGGCAATCCCGAGGCGACCGTCGAGGTTTCGGCGGGCGGCTGGCATCACACCGGCGACATCGGATTCCTCGACGCGGAAGGATTTCTGCACATCGTCGACCGTGCCAAGGACATGGTGATCACCGGCGGGTTCAATGTCTACTCCGCCGAGGTGGAGCAGGCTCTGATGGCGCATGAGGCGATCCGGGACTGCGCTGTGGTCGGTCTGCCCGATGAAAAGTGGGGCGAACGTGTCACCGCCGTTGTCCAGTTGCAACCCGAGGAAACGCTCGACACCGAGGAATTGATCGCGTTCGTCAAGGAACGGATCGGCAGCGTCAAGGCGCCCAAGCAGATCGAAGTGTGGTCGGATCTGCCCCGCTCCACCATCGGCAAGGTACTCAAGAACGAGATCCGCTCGACACTCACCGGCAGCTGAGCCGGTTCGGTTTCGCAGATCAGTAAAACAACACAGCAAGGAGGCTGTTCCACCATGAAGCTCGCGCTCTACCTGCCGAATTTCCGTGACAAGGTAACGGTTGCGGAACTCGAGGAACTCGCCGATCTCGCCGAGGGACTCGACTTCGACTCCGTGTGGTCGCTCGACCGGATCATCGTCCCAGAGGCATCCGACCGTAATGAGATGCAGTACGGCTTCGGCATGATCGATGGCTTCCCCAAGCAGCTTCCGGTGAGTTCGCGGGGTGAATTCCTTCAGGGCATGCCGTTGATTCCGTGGCTCGCTGCGAAAACCTCGAAAGTGCGGATCGGCATGAGTGTCATCGACACGCCCTACCGTTCGCCGGGTGTCCTCGCCGCGGAGCTGGCCACCATCGATCATCTCTCGAACGGCAGGCTCAACGTGGCCGTCGGTGCCGGCTGGATGCCTGAGGAGTTCGCGGCTGCGAGCGCTTCGCACGTCTTTCCCAAGCGGAACAAGCACGTACGGGAAACGTTGGAGATCATGCAGGGCATCTGGACCAATGAGGTCTTCGAATACCACGGCGAATTCGCCGACTTCGACAAGAGCGGGTTCGGGGCGAAGCCGGTGCAGCAGCCGCACCCGCCGATTTTCTTCAGTGGTCTCAAGGACCCGAAACGTGCGGCGAACCGGGTTGCCAAGTACGGCCTTTCGGGCTGGATCGGCATCCAGGATTCGCCGGAGGACATCAAGGTGTGGCGTGCCGAGATCCAGCGGGAGCTCGACGAGCTCGATACGAACCGCTCGGTGGACGATCTCGAGATCAGCAGCATGATCTGGTTCGTCATCACCGATCAGGAAATGGACCAGAGCCCGATGGGCAAGGGCACCAACCTGCTCGCCGGAACAGCCGGGCAGATCACCGACATGCTCAAGCGCTACAAGGAAGCCGGCCTGACGATGCCGTTCCTGTGGCCTCCGTTCGCCGACGTGCCGGTGGCCAAGACGCTCGACGATATGAAGCGGCTCAAGGAAGAGATCATGCCCAAGATCGACGCGATGTGACGGTCCTCGAAACAACAAGCGAGAGGAATACTATGTCCGAGCTTCAGGGAAAGCGTGTCTTCGTCACCGGATCCGGTGCCGGAATCGGCAAGGCAATCGCGGCCTTGTTCGTGCAACGCGGTGCTCAGGTTGTCGTCAGCGATGTCAACGCCGGCGCGGCCGAGCGTGCGGCTGAAGAGGTCGGTGCCGCGGGCGTAGCCAATTGTGACGTCACCGACGAGGGACAGGTCGAGGCCGCCGTACAGCAGGCGGTGGACCTGCTCGGCGGACTCGACGTCCTGGTCAACAACGCGGGGGTTGAGGTCTCTTCGCCGCTGTTGGAGCAGCCGACGGAAAGTTTCGACAAGATCTTCGCGGTCAACGTGCGCGGAACGTTCGTCACGATGAAGGCGGCCATCCCGCATTTGCTCGCTTCCAAGGGAAACATTGTCAACATGGCTTCGATCGCCGGAGTCGGCGGCAGCCCGTTGCTTGGCTCCTACTGCGCGACGAAGGCCGCGGTCATCCAGATGACTCGGGTCGCCGCAGTGGAGATGCGGCCAACCGGTGTGCGGGTGAACGCCGTCTGCCCAGGTTTCGCCGACACCGCAATGGTCGACCGCCTCAAGCCTGACTTCGAAGCCGCGACCCAGATTCCCTTCGGTGATCTGGTCGCTGCGAAGCAGGGTCGCCTCGGTACCCCAGAGGACATCGCGGAGGTCGCTGCCTTCCTCGCGTCCGACCGGGCAGCCTGGGTCACCGGCAGCCATTACGTCCTCGATGGCGGGCTCACCGCGTCGTTGGTGTGACGGACGTTCCTTCTTGGGGCCTGCACCGCCGGATGGCGGAGCAGGCCCCGAGAACGGCTGCTTCGCCGAATCGATGCTGGATTCGAGACTGACTCCGGTGTGCACCCGCAATCGGCCGAGTGCGTTCACTTCGTGCGCGATAGCCATGGATGTACGGAGATGTCGGTCAGCCACAGGTGGTTCGGTGCCTGCGAGGTGAACTCGCGACACACCAGGTCCTCGTGCACCGGCGGTAGGCCCACGCCACTGCCACAGAAGGCCCGAGTGGGGCATCAGGGGCGGCCAGCTTCCTTGACGATTGGTCAAGAGGTCGTGGGTTCAAAATCCCGCCGGTCCGACCGGGAGCGGGTTTTCGCGTTCACAGCTGCGGGAACCCGCTTTAGTTGTTCGATGGCAGTCGACGCGCTACAACCACCAGCTCGCGGTCACCCAGCTGGCCGAGTTCCTGAACGGAGCCGAGATGGCTCGATACGTGCCGCAGGGTTCGGATCTGCTCGAGGACTTCGATGCGGACGAGGACCCCACGGACGTGGAGCCTGGCCACGTGGAGTGTTTATCGCGTGGATGATCGAGATCCGCCCGGACAGCACCGCGTTGAACAAGTTCAAGTCCGTGCAGCAGTTCTTCAACTACCTGGTCGAGGAGGAGATGCGCGAGCACCCGATGGCCCGGCATCGTCGCGGTCGGCGAGGACCTGCCGACCGCGACGGCCACCGCGGTCTCGCCGCACGATCCGGCCGCGGTGCGGCGTGAGCGCATTCGCGTCGGGCCGTCAGCTGGCCGTCCCGTAGAGCTCCACCTCCGCGATACCGGCGACACTGGCTCCTCCGCCGGCGGTGACTGCGGTGACGGTCAGGCGGATCCAGCGGATGTCCGGTTGGGAGAAGGTCTCGGCGATGGTGTCCTGCCCGGTACGGGTCACGTTGGACAGGACCGTTTTCCAGTTCTTGGCGTCCGGTGATACCTGTACGTTGTAGGTGTAGGTGGTGCTGTCCTTGCCCCAGTGCACGCGAATGCCTGCCATTGTGTGGTTTTTCGCCAGTTTCGCGGTCAGGGTTTGGGGCAGGTCGGTGGAGGCGGCCTGCCAGCCGGTGCCGAAGGTGGTGTCGCCGTCGAACGCCTTGGCGGGGTCGAATCCGGAAGCGGAGCTGCTGGCGGTGGCGGACACCACCTGATGGTGATCGATCGTCGGGCCCGGATCGACCGGCGGGGCGCCGCCCGTGGTTCCCGGCGGGATGGCGCGGAATTCCCGGAGACCGGGCCGTTTTCCGCTACCGGTGCAGACGACGCGCAGGTAGCGGGTTCTGATGGTGACATGGTGGGTCACCGTGGCGGAGCCGGTGGTCGCCGCGATGACGGTGGACCAGGTTGCCGCGTTGTCGGAGGCCTGGACCGTGTAGGAGGCGGTACCGGCCGCCCAAGCGAGCTGGAGACCGATCAGGTCGAAGCGGTCTCCCAGATCGACCTGCCACCATGCGGACGTCGATCCGGTCGGTGGTGCCCATTCGGTGCTCTCATCATCGTCGACGGCATTGCCTGACCGGGTTCCGGCGGCGGATCCGGATGCCGTCGTATGTTTGAACAACGCCGGGTTCTGCGTGCCTTGGTCTTCCAATGTCGCGATGTCCCGCCAGGTTCGGTGCCGGCCGTCCGCGACCCGGGGCACGGTGGCGGGTTGAGGCCACACCGTCCATCGGCCGGTTCGCAGACCGTCCGCGGTCGCCTTGAGCGTGACCGGGCCGCTACGGTTGCTGGTGGCGATCAGCGCGAAGCCGATCCCGGCCCGCAATTTCTGTCTTTCGGCACCGATGCGCGGAATGCCTGCGCCGACCAGCTTGCCCGGACCGTCAACCGACAGGGATATGGCCGTGTCGGCGTCCGGGACGACCGTGCCGTGTTCGTCGGTCACCTTGATGTGCACGGGTATCAGGTCGCAGCCGTCGGCCACCGGTTGAATCCGCTGTAGGGCCCGGAGCAGGGCACGCCGCGTGTCGCCCGATTGGCACCATGTTCGCAGGGCCTCGGTCGCACCGCCATCGTCGGCTTCGATCTCGATGTGGTGGGGTGCGCCGGGGGTACGCACCGTGTGGGTAGCGGCGAGGGCGTCGTGCACGAACGCTTCGGCGCGGAGTTCTCCGGGTTCGAAGGAAGGGAGTTCGAACCTGAAGTACGGGCTGCCGCCCTTGGCTGCGATCCGTGGGGCGCTTGAGGCGTTCTCGGCTCGTGTCCGTTCCCCGAGCAGACGGCCGTTGCGGTGGAGACGGACGCGGTCGGCGTTGCTGAACACCAGTATTTCGCGAGATGAGGTCGCCGTGTTGTTGTTTGCGATGCGTACCATCGGGGCGGTTGCCGGTCGCATCGATTGCAGCCAGTAGTAGGAGTATTTGGGATAGCGATCGATGTCGACGGCGCCGGATTTCTGGTAGGTGTCGTTCGTGCCGTAGTCCTCGAGCACCCACAGGAAGTAGCCTCCGACGCGGGGGTTGGCATCCAGCCCGCCCCAGTCCCAGTAGCCGGCACCGTCGAGATAGCGCTGGCGGGTCTTCACCTGTTCCACGAGCGCGGCCTCGCCGTCCTCGCGCGATGCCCGGCACGGATCCTGCCAGTCTCCCCACTCCCGGGTGAGGAACGGTTTGGCCGGATCGGGATCGCTGCCGTCCGGATTGGTGACCTTGTAGCAGACGTCGTAGTACTGCTTGCCCCACAGTCCGAAGTCGGCGGCGGTGAACATCTGGTCGTTGGGCATCTCGGCATGGGCCAGGGCGGTCATTCGCCGCGCCCACGCCTCGGGTACGGCTGTTTCGTTGAGGGCGGTCTCCCACAGGAACACACTCGGATGGTTGCGGTCCCGCCGGATCATCCCGGAGACTTCGGCAGCGGCGCGATCGGCGAAGATCGGATCGGGATTGTAGTACTGCCAACCGGTTTCGCAGGCGACGACGAGCAGTCCGAGTTCGTCGGCGGCATCGAGGAACGCAGGGTCATGGGGATAATGCGCGGCGCGCACCGCGTTGAAGCCGCCGAGCTTGATGCGCAGGGCGTCACGGTATTGCATCGAGGCTGGTGCGGCGTCACCGATCCAGGCGTGGTTCTGGTGGCAGTTGGCGCCGCGCAGGTAGATCCGTTCGCCGTTGAGGTAACAGCCGTCAGCGCGGAACTCGATGCGGCGGATACCGGTGGTCGTGGTGAGGGCGTCGACCGGGCGGCCGTCGTGCAGGACCTGGCTGTGCAACCGGTACAAGTGGGGGTGGTCGGGATGCCACAGGGCGGGCCGGTCCACCGTCAGGGATTGGGGGAAGTGATGTCCTTCGCCGCCGGCGAGATCGGCAGTTGTGGTGGCGTGCCCGGCGACGGTGCCGTCGGGGGCCAGTAGTGTGGACACGAGCGTGATCCGCCCTGCCGTAGAGCCGGAGTTGCGCACATGGGTGCGGAGCTCGAGCCGGGCCGAACCGGTGTCGGCGGCCGGGCAGGTGATGAACACCCCGCCACCGGCGGTCTGGTTCGCTTCCAGCGGGTCGGTGATGTGGACCTTGTCGGTGGAGCGCAGCCGAACGGATCGGTAGATGCCGCCGAAGGTGAGGAAACCAAGCGTGTCTTGGGTCTTGCCCGCAGGGGTCAGCGGATCATCGGAACTATCGACCCGCACGGCCAGGACATTGTCCCGGTCGAATTGGACGGCCTCGGTGATGTCGACGATGAAACCGAGGTAGCCGCCGTGGTGCTCGGCCAGTCGTCGGCCGTTGAGATAGATCTGACAGCCGGTCTGGACACCGTCGAACCGGAGTGTGAGGCGGCGGCCGTGCTCTCGTGGGCTCAACCGGAAATAGCGTCGGTACCAGCCGATACCGGCGAACGCGGAGTAGGCGGCGGGGTGTGTGCGCTCCAGACGCATCGTGTGCGGGAGTGAGACCGCGGCCCATCGGCCATCGTCATGGTCGACCTGCTCTGCTCCAGGGGCGTCCGCGCGCCAGAAAGCCCAATCGGTGTCGAGGCTGAGTTCGCGGCGTTCGTTTCCGGCGGTCCGGCCTGCAGCGACCCCTGCCGAGCCCTGCCCGAGTCCCACCCCGATGACCCCGGACGCCGCGGCGAACATGACCTGCCTGCGGCTGGGCCGCCACGGGTGGGACGTGTTGCTGTCCATGCGGATACGACCTCCCGACTAGTCGAATGCACGGTAGTGCACATGATGCCCCAAAATCGAGCAAAAAAACACACCCAAGCTCAAGAGGGGCTTCCGCATGCCGGAGTGCCAGCGGGCAGCGGGAGGATTGGCGGACAGTGCTCGACCGACCGTGGAATCCGGCTCCGAGCCATGTCGGCTCCAGCCTCGGCCGGGCAGCTCGTGTCCTTTTCAGGCTCTGCGGGCCCTGCGGCCGAGGATGACTACAGCGGAATGACCGGAAAGGGCAGGATCGCTCAGGTGTTTCCTGTCAGGAGACCGATGACCCAAGCTCTGCCGTCGCTGCGTGCAGTCGCCGAGCTGGTGTGACCGTGGGGCGCTGCCAGGCTGAGCGCCAAGAGTGTTGTCGTTCTACCGGACTAAGATTGAGGAAACTTTGCTTGTTCAGCAAGGTATGTTGGTCGGGGCGGGTTGTCTGTTCGTTGCCGATGCATCGCGTTCACGGAGTGTCTCGTGATACGGGATCGGCGGGGTCCGGTCTGTCCGATCTTTAACGTGCAAGGGGAAACCGGGTACTGAGCCAGTCGCGGATCGCCCGGCCCGCCAAGCTCGCCCCGGTCGGTTCGCCTTCGGTGATCGCGCCGCCGAAATGCCGTCCGCGCACACGCTGGTGAGTCACATCGGGGTGCCCGATCGCCTGGGTCATGGCCTCCGCGTCGGCGGGGAAACAGGCCTGGTCGCCGGTGAGCTCGATCAGCAGGGCAGGCACCGTGATTCCGGGGGCGCAGCGCAGGAAGTCGGCATGGGTGTGGTTGGCCGACCAGGTCGAGAGCCACGCTTCGGGCGTACAGAGCCGTCCGAAACCGAGGAGCCCGTAGTTGATCAGATCGGGCCGGGAACCGAAAAGCGATCCGTACGGCCGGTCGTTGGGGTCGAGCGACCGGTCGACCGAACGCAGCTCGGCATCGGTGCGGTAGACGGTGAGGATGTTCGGCGCCAGGGCCCTGCGGCGCTGGTCGGCATCGCCTTCGGTCTTGGCGCGTTGGCGTGCGGTGGCAGTCTCGGCGGCGAGTGACTGGGCGCGTTCGTCGATGCGCCGGACCCGATCCCGTTGTGCGGCACGGTATCGGGCGATGAACTCGGCGGAATAGGCAGAGCTTTCCGGTGCGGGAGCGAACCCGTTGCGGGGCAGGTACGGATCGAGTTCCGGATCCGCGGCGAGCGGGTCGGCCTCATCGGTGACCGAGGGATCGATCAGCCGCTGCAGCAGTGCGCCCTGACCGGGATGCGGGGCCATGAACAGTGCGCCGTCCGGGGCGGGCAGTTCGGCACCGGCCAGGTCGACGGGGCGGCCGCCCGGGCTGCGGGCGATCCGGTGTGCCGGCGCGAGCCCGGACTGCTGGTGATACAGCGCGGCGAGTGCGCCCCCGCCGGAATGCCCGAGGGTGAGCACCGAGGCGAAGCCGTACTCACGCAGAAACCGTTGCCCGGCGGCCATGTCCAGGACCGCTTGTTCGTGCAGCAGGTTCAGGTCGTTGTTGACCGAGCGGCTGCCCTGGGTCCACACGGCAACCCCTGCGGTCAGCAGTTCGGGAACGAGCACGTGGTGGGTGAAGTCCTGGCGCGGGTGCATCAGGCACACGACCGTCTCTGCGCCGGGTACCACCCGCAGCACCCCGGAAACGCTTGCGCCGTCCGCGGTGCCGAGCTGGTGCAGGGTGGTCACGGTGTCCGCGGGTGGTTCGCCTGGTGCGAGATGGCGCCCGGCGCCGAGGCGTTCGCCTGCCCGGGTCACCGGTCTTCCACCCGCAGCGCGTTCTTGTCGTGCTGGGTGATCCGGGATCGCTCCAGCCCGGCGATGGCGCTGTACCAGACGGCGTGCCGGCAGCCGGTGGCCCGCCGGTCCACCACGATGGTGTCCGGCGAGCTGACCCGGAAGTACGGGCCGACCCGGGTGACGGTCACCTCGTTGTCCCGCTCGGCGATCTGCGGGAGCGTCGTGTTCTCCGGAACATCGAGTACGTAGAAGGTGCTCATGCCTGTGCTCCCGCGGGCTGTGCCTGCTGCCAGTCCTCGGCGCGTTGGACGATCAGTTCCGCCTTGCGGGTGAGCAGTTTGTCCATGCTGGGCTCCGGGCCGGAGGCGATCTCGACGAGCGCGTCCACGGTGAGCGCGGCGTCCAGATCCTCCTGCGGGGTCACCGGGCGCAGCGCGCGGGTGATCTCGACCATGTAGCCGTTCGGATCGTGGGTGTAGATCGACTCGATCGTCTCGTGCATGACTTGCATTTCCACCGGCCATTGGGAATCGTCCAGGCGGCGGCGGTACTCGAGCAGGTCTTCCTCGTCCTCGACGTGAATGGCCAGATGCCGCGAGTTGATGAAGAACTGCGGCACGTCCGCGGCGAACCGGGCGTACACATCGCCGTTCTCGCCGGCGTGCACCGGCGGTTCGAAACCGAAGTAGTAGAAGAACGCGATCCGGTCCCCGCCGCCGATGTCGAAGAAGAAGTGAATGAAATCCGGGTGTTTCTCCGGGCCCCAGCCCGCGGCGCAGATCGAGTGCACCACCGGGAATTTCAGCACGTCCCGGTAGAACCGCACGGTTGCGGCGGGATCGAAAGTGGGAAAGGCGGCGTGGTCGACGCCGTGCACGCGGTGTTCGGGTTTCTGCGAGCTCATTCTCGTACCTCCTGGTGATCTGTTCTCAGTTCGTGTGCAGCAGGCTGCCCGCGTCCGGCAGCCGCGGTGCGAGTCCCAGCTTGCGCAGCAGGGTGTAGGCCCCTGCGGTCGCCGCGGTGATCACCGGAATGCCGAACTCGTCCTCGGCCCGTTGCACCAGCGACAGTGAGGGCATCTGTACGCAGGCGGACAGCACCAGCGCGTCCACCCCGGTCAGGTCGAGTTCGCGGGCCGCGGTCATGACTCGTGCCCCGGGAATCCGGCCGACCTCGGCGTTGTCCGCGACCTCCAGCGCGCGCCAGTCCGCGACCGTGAACCTCTCCGCTTCCAGGTAGCCGACCACCTGTTCGGCGAGTGGGCGCACATACGGGGTCACCAGCGCGATGCGCCGCGCGTCGAGCGCCCACAGCGCCTCGATCAGCGCGCCCGCGCTGGACACCACCGCCGCGCTGGCGCCACCGGCGGAGAGCTGCTCGATCACGGCAGCCTCGGTGCGCCGGTGCTCGTCCGGGCCACCGGCCATCACTGCGACCAGGCAGGCGTAGAGCATCGCGTCGACACCGGCGTCGCCCAGCTCCAGGATGCAGCGTTCCCGCTGGCTGTTCATCGCGCGCAGCTGCTCGGGCGAGACCGTGTGCATGCGCATGCGACTGGAGTGAAAACTGAATTCCGCCTCGCTGTGCCGCCCGAGGAGCTGCGGCATCTCGGTCTCCACGGTCGTGTTCGAACTCGGCACGACCAGACCGATCCGGGTCGGTGCGGGCATGGACGGCTCCCTCTCAGTCGACTCGACGTTAATGACGAGTTTTCGACATGAGAGTCGAGTTGTCAAGCTCGGTTTCTACTCCTCGTTCGGGATGAGGCGTTCCAGGGCGTCCAGGCTCGAGCGCGCCTGAGCCAGCGCCGAGCGTGCCGAGCCCGCATTGCCGCCTTCGGTGGCCAGCAGCATGTCCGCCACCGACTGGCTGATCTGCCTGGCGACAGGTTCGAGGTCCGTTCCGTGGCCGGGCCGGTACCACCAGGCCACCCAGTTGCACATGCCGAGCACGCTCAGCGCGGCGATGCGCGCGTCCAGGGGTTTGAACTCGCCGCCGGCGATCCCGTCCTCGATCACCCCGGTCAGTTCGGTGAGGACGTCCTTGCGTGCCTTGAAGTGCTGGCTGCGCAAGGGTTCCGGCAGCATCGCCTCGACCTGGTCGAGAACCCGGAACTGGTCCGGTGAGGAGGCGCGCTGGCGCACCACCGAACCGGTGAACTCGCGGAGCTTGTCCTGCGCGGACAGATCGGTGCGCGCGTGCAGTACCGCAAGTGAGTCGGCCAGTCCGCGGCTCATCTGCTCCACGAGCATCGCGAGCAGGTCCTCTTTGCGGGAGACGTAGTGATAGAGCCCGGACCGGGAGACCCCGAGCGCATCGGCGACATCCTGCAGGCTGGTCGCCTCGTAGCCCTGATCGGCGAACAGTCGCGTGGCGTGGTCGAGGATCTCGCGGGTGACCAGCGAGCGCCGTTTGCTGGACCGCTGCCCCGATTCGGCGCCGTTCTCCGCTTGTTTCCCGGTGCGCGCGCTCTTCTTCGCCGTACTCATGCCGTGATCCTATCCATCGACTATTCGACACCCGAGTATTGACATTCGACATGAGTGTCCATAAATTGACGCTCATGTCGGCAACGATCGCTGTGGATCACGAGGGCCTGGTCGGCTATCCGGAGGCGCTGCGCGAGCGGTACCGCGCCGCCGGGATCTGGGCCGGCCGGTCACTGGACGAGGAGCTGCGCGCGGCCAGGTACGGCTCCGCGCCGCTGCCCGCGCTGGTGACCGCCGCGGGCCGGTGGAGTTACGGACAACTCGACACGCTGTGCGAGCGGTTCGCCCGCGGACTGCTGGCCCGCACCGCACTGCGGCCGGGCGACGCGGTGATGTTCTCCATGGGCAACACCGCGGAGACCGTGGTGGCCTACTACGGAGCGCTGCGGGCGGGACTGGTCCCGGTGTGCACGCTGCCCCAGCACGGCGCGCGCGAGATCGGAGTCCTCGCCGGGCACACCGGGGCCCGAGGGCACTTCGTCCAGGCGGATTTCCGCGGCCAGGACCTGCTTGCCATGGCCGCCGCGGTAACCGAAACCGAGGGCACAGCGCGCGAACTGGTCGTGTTCCGGGGAACGGCACCGCCCGGGGCGCACGAATACCTGGACCTTCTCGAGGCCGGCGATACCGCCCCGAGCCCTCCGGCGGCACCGGATCTCGATGCGCCCGTGGTGTACCAGCTTTCCGGTGGAACAACGGGTTTGCCGAAGATCGCGCCCCGGTTGCACGAGGAGTACGCCTACAACGCGCGGCAGTGGGCCGCCCGGCTCGGCTGGAGCCCGCGCACCACGGTGCTGTACCCACTGCCGATCATGCACAACGCGGGAATCGCGCTGGCGTTGCAGCCCGCCCATCTCAGCGGTGCCCGGGTGGTACTGACCGGCAAGGCCGATGTGGACTCCATCCTGGACGCGATCGAGGCGGAGCGCCCGAACGTCCTTCCCCTGGTGCCGCCCGCGGTCGCGATCCGATTGCTCGAGCACCCGCGCACCCCGACCGTGGACCTGTCCTGCATCGAGGAGTTCATCGTCGGCGGCCAGAAGCTGCCGCTCGAGGTGGCCGATCGCCTGGAGAACGAACTCGGGCTCCCGCTGCGCCAGATGTTCGGGATGGCTGAGGGGATGTTCTTCCTCACCCCGTCCGATGCCGCGCCCGAAGTACGGCAGCGCACCGTCGGCGAACCGATCAGCGAGGACGACGAGGTCCGCGTCTACGGGATCGGCACCGAGACCGAGGTCCCGGACGGTGTCGAGGGCGAGCTGTGTGCCCGTGGCCCGTACACGATTCGCGGCTATTACCGGGCCGGGGAACACAATCGGGAGGCGTTCACCGCGGACGGGTTCTACCGGACCGGTGATCTGGCCGCCCGGCGCCGCATCGAGGGCGGCGTCTACTACTCCATCGAAGGCAGGATCAAGGACGTCATCAACCGCGGTGTGGAGAAGATCCACGCTGAGGAGGTGGAGGACCTGATCGTGCGCCATCCCGCGGTGGCCGATGCGGCCGTGGTCGCGATGCCCGACCGTGAACTCGGGGAACGTGCCTGCGCGTATCTGGTCCTCGCCGAGGGAGCCGAACCACTGGATGTCGCCGCGCTCGCCGAACATCTGCGGTCCTGCGGGCTGGCGAAGTACAAGCTGCCCGAACGGGTCGAGCTCCTCGAGGCCTTCCCGCTGACCAATGTGGGCAAGGTGGCCAAGAAGACCCTGCGCGCCGATATCGCCGCGAAGCTCGATACCTGAGACCCCTGGAGAAATCACATGTGTGCTCGACGCGTCGAGATCGTCGGCGGTGGTCCCGCCGGGTTGTACGCCGCACGGCTGCTCAAACTGAACAGGCCGGACTGGCAGGTCACGGTGCACGAACGGATGCAGGCCCACGCGGACACCTTCGGCTTCGGCGTCGTGCTGACCGGATCCACATTGGACAATCTCGAGGCGGCCGATCCGGAGTCCGCGGCCGGGATCCGGTCGGCGGGGCATGCCGGGCACGCGCTGCGGCTGCACCGCGGGGTCGAGCAGATCATGTTGCACGGGGCCAGGAATCTCGCCATCGGCCGGCACGCCCTGCTCGAGGTGCTCGGGGCGCATGCGCGGGCGGCGGGGGTGCGGGTGCGCACCGGGGAACACGTGGATTCGGTGACCCTCGACGCGGATGTGGTGATCGCCGCGGACGGGGTGCGCAGCGCGACCCGGGAGAAACTCGCCGGGGATCTGGGCGGCGACCTCCAGATGGGCCGCGGACTGTATCTGTGGTGCGGGGCGCCGTTCGCGCTCACCGATTCGGTGTTCGCCCCGGTCCGCACCGAGCACGGGCTGTTCGTCGCGCACGCCTACCCGTACTCGCCCGAGCGCAGCACCTTCCTGATCGAGACCGACGAGGCCACCTGGCGCGGCGCCGGGATGGAGACGAGCGCTTCCGCGACCCCGGCAGGAGATTCCGATGCGGCCAGCCTGCGCTATCTGGAGCGCGCGTTCCGCGCGGAACTGGGCGGATGCGCCCTGCTCGGTAACCGCAGCCGGTGGTCCCGGTTCGCCACGGTGCACCTGGATCGCTGGTACCACGGGAACACCGTGCTGATCGGCGATGCCGCGCACACCGCGCACTACACGCTGGGTTCGGGAACCAAACTGGCGCTGGAGGACGCGATCGCGCTGACCGGGAACCTGCTCGCCACCGAGGATGTGTCCACCGCTTTCGCCGAGTACGAGCGGAATCGCCGTCCCGCGGTGGATCGGTTCCAGCAGCTGGCCGCCCGAAGCCAGCGGTGGTGGGAGTCCTTCGGCAGCCGGGCGCATCGTCCGCTTCCGGTGCTGGCCACCGGATTCATGACCCGGGCTGGGAACCTCGATCTCGATCGTTTGGCGGGGAACAGCCCCGATCTGGTGCGTTCGGCGCTGGAGGCCTATCGCGGGGAACCGGTCGCAGAACTGCCGGCCGATGTCGCGGCCTGGGTGTTCGAGCAGCCGTGGGTGCATCGCACGCTCGATCTTGCCACCCGGATCGTGCAGGATCCGGAGATTCTCGGCGAGCACACCGAGCTGGACTGGTCGGATCCGGATCCGTGGAGCCACGAGGCCCGGGCCGTGCTCGACGCGGTGCGCGCGAACCCGGGCGGAGTGGTGCGGTTGCGCGGCGCGGACCACGGCGCCCAGGGACGGATCGACCTCGCCGAGCGGATCCGGCTCGAACTCCAGCGCCCCGTGCTCGTGGAACTGCCACGTTCCGCACGGGACGGGGCCGCCGCCGCACTGCTGTGCGGGCGCTGCGATCTGGTGCGGTTCACCGACTGAAGGGAAAGGCATGAGCATGCAAGCCCAAGCCGCGCTCGCCACCGCCCCGGGCACGGCGCTGACGGTCGACACGGTGGAACTCGCGCCGCTGCGCCCGGACGAGATCCGAGTGCGCGTCGCGGGCGCCGGGGTCTGTCATTCCGCGGTGCTCGCACGCGACCAGCAGTACCCGGTGCCGCTGCCCGCGGTGTTCGGGGACGAGGGCGCCGGGGTGGTGGAGGCTGTCGGGGAGGCCGTGCGTTCCCTCGCGGTCGGCGACCACGTGGTGCTCGGTTTCAACTCCTGCGGCACCTGCGGATACTGCCGTTGCGGGCAACCCAGCAGCTGCACGGAATTCTTCGCGCACAACTTCGGCGGTTACCGCCCGGACCGGAGCAGCCCGATCAGCTGGCGGGGCGCCCCGGCAGCGGGCTGGTTCTTCGGCCAGTCCTCGTTCGCCGAACTCGTGCAGGTGCCCGAACGCATCGCGGTGAAAGTACCCGCCGAGGCACCGATCGAACTACTCGGCCCGCTGGGCTGCGGACTGATGACCGGGGCTGGAGCGGTCCTCGAGGTGCTGCGCCCCCGGCCCGGGGACAGCTTCGCCGTTTTCGGCACCGGTGCGGTCGGGTTCGCCGGACTGCTCGCCGCCAAGGCGAGCGGGGCCACCACCCTGATCGCCGTGGACGTGTCCGCGTCCCGCCTCGAACTCGCCCGGGAACTCGGC
The DNA here is from genome assembly GCF_000737195.2 of Sciscionella sediminilitoris. Taxonomy (GTDB): domain Bacteria; phylum Actinomycetota; class Actinomycetes; order Mycobacteriales; family Pseudonocardiaceae; genus Sciscionella; species Sciscionella sediminilitoris. Next base: position 21,520 of record NZ_JALM01000100.1, on the reverse strand, counting down.
GCAACGCACACCGTGAACAGTCGTGTCACCGATCCGGTTGCCGAGATTCGGGCCATCACCGGGGGAGCGGGGGTCGAGTACGCCTTCGACGCCGTCGGGATCACCGAGGTGTTCGTCCAGATGACCGAGGCGCTGGCGCCGCGCGGGCACGGTGCGCTGGCCGGGGCGCCCCCACAAGGGGATCGTGCCGGGATCGACGTCGGCAGCCTGCTGTTCACCCAGCAGCGGCTGTCTCTGGTGCTGGAGGGTTCCGCGGTGCCACACGAATTCATCCCGCGACTGGTCCGGCTCCACCAGGCCGGGCTGTTCCCCTTCGACCGGTTGGTCAGAACCTATCCGCTCAGCGAGATCAACACCGCACTCGCCGATGCCGAAAGCGGCGCGACGGTGAAACCCATCATCACTTTCGGCTGAGTCCTGCTTCTTTTCACTCCAGACACGCTTCAACGAGGAGGCCATCATGACCCTGACCGATTCCACTGCCGCCGCGGCAAGCCTTTACCAGAGCGAGTACGGGCAGTTCATCGGCGGCGAATGGGTTCCGGGTGCGACCGGAGCCACGATTCCGCTGCGCAATCCCGCGACCGGGGAAACCCTGGCACACATTCAGGCGGGCGACGCGCGCGATGCCACCCGCGCGGTCGACGCGGCCGCTGCGGCGTTCCCGGCATGGAGCCAGAGCTCCCCGAGCGAGCGCCAGGCGATCCTCTACGAGATCGCGAAACGGTTGCGCGCCAACGTAGAAAAGTACGCCATGCTCGACACACTCAACAATGGCAAGCCGATCATGGAAGCGCGCTACTTCGATATGCCGATGGCGATCGAGCAGTTCGAGATCTTCGCCGGGGCACCGTGGCGGCTGCACGGTGAATCGTTGAACACCCCCAACGGGGTCGGCATCATCCACCGCGAACCGCTCGGCGTGTGCGCGCAGATCATCCCGTGGAACGTGCCGATGATCATGATGGCCGCGAAGGTCGCCCCGGCCCTGGCCGCGGGCAACACCATCGTGCTCAAACCGTCCGAGATCGTGTGCCTCTCGGTGCTGGAATTCTTCAAGGACATGGCCGATCTGCTGCCGCCCGGCGTGGTCAACCTCGTCACCGCCTATGGCCCGGAGATCGGCGAGCCACTGGTCACCGATCCACGGGTGCGCAAGGTGGCGTTCACCGGATCCCGGCCGACCGCGCGCACCCTGATGCAGCTCGCCTCGGTGAACATCATCCCGCAGACCATGGAACTCGGCGGCAAATCCGCGAACATCGTGTGCGCGGACGCGGATCTGGTCGCGGCGGCCGAAGGCGTGGCCCAGTCCATGATCCTGAACAAGGGCGAGGTGTGTCTCGCCGGAAGCCGGGTGCTGGTCGAGGAAAGCGTACGCGAGGAATTCCTCACCCACCTCGAACGCATGCTGGGCCGGGTCACCATCGGCGACCCTGCCAGCGACACCACCCATCTCGGCGCACAGGCCTCCCAGGCGCAAATGGACAAGGTCATGGGCTACCTGGAACTCGGCCCGGCCGAGGGCGCCGAAGTACTCATCGGCGGCGGCCGCAAACAGGTCGAGGGCCTGCCGGACGGTTTATTCATCGAGCCGACCGTGTTCGACAGGGTGGACAACTCGATGCGGATCGCGCAGGAGGAGATCTTCGGCCCGGTCGCCACCATCCAGACCTGGCGCGACGAGGACGAGATGATGCGGCTGGCCAACGATTCCGACTACGGCCTCGGCGGTGGACTGTGGACGAGGGACCTCGCCCGCGCCCACCGGCTGGCCCGGAAGCTGGAAACCGGGACCATCTGGGTCAACCGCTACTACAACTTCGTCGGCAACATGCCCATCGGCGGCTACAAACAGAGCGGATTCGGCCGTGAATTCAGCGATGAGGTGCTCAACCACTACACGCTCACCAAGAGCGTCGTGATCGATCTCGACGGCGGCCCGCAGGGCACCTTCGGCGGCTGAAGGAAAACCGGTGATCCCGATGAAACCCGTTCGCGCGCTCGCCGCCGCCTCCGCCGTGTTCGCCGCGCTGCTGTCCGCCGTTCCCGCGGGTGCCACCACGCCCGCGGGGACGGCGGGCACGCCGAGCCCGGCGCACGTTTCCGGTCCCGCCTCGGCCAGTGGCGCGCACTGCCGGGATTACTGGTTCCCGGTGACGACCGGGCCGGAAAGCAAGACCGTGCACCGCGAGTTCGGGCGGCTGTGCACCAGCGATCCCGCGAAACTCGGGAAACAGCCGGTGCAGGTGCTCATCCACGGCGGCACCTACGACCACACCTACTTCGACTGGCCCTATCGGCCCGAGCGGTACAACTACGTCCGGTACATGACCCAGCGCGGATTCACCACGCTCAGCCTGGACCGGCTGGGTTACGGGCACAGTGACCATCCACCCTCGCTCGCCCTGAACTTCGACACCGCCGCGCACACCACCCACCAGATCGTGCGGTATCTGCGCGGCGGCGCGCTCGGCCCGAAGTTCTCCACCGTCGTGGCCAACGGGTATTCCATGGGCGGGCTCACTGCCCAGGTCGAAGCCGCCCGCTATCACGATCTGGACGCGGTCGCCGTGCACGCCGTCGGGCACGGGCTGCTCACCCCGCGCTCCCTGCTGCGCCTGGGAACTTTCGTGTACCCGGCCCTGCTCGACCCGAAGTTCGCCGGGAAACCGTGGGCGCTGGATCCCGGTTACGTCACCAATCTGCCCGGAAAACGCACCCTGTTCCACGGGCCGAAGGGAACCTACGATCCGGTCCAGCTGCGCTACGAGGAACGGCTCAAGGACACCATGTCGGTCACCGAACTCACCGACATCACCCTCAAGTCCTACACCGACCTCACCAAGCGGATCGACGTGCCGGTACTCTGGGAACCCGGCCGCTACGACAAGATCTGGTGCGGCACCACCGATGACTGCACCACCGATCCGGAGAACGCCGGCGAGGACCGGTTCTACCGGCCGGGTGTGCTGACCAAGTACGTCGTCCCGAACACCGGGCACGGCGCCCTGCTCGGGTACGGCGGAACCGACTACCTGGCCGGGATCGTGGACTGGCTCGCCGCGAAGGGCATCCACGGCGTGCGCTGAGCGGTCCGATCGCGTTACACCACGGGGGTTTCGTGGTTCCGTGCTGGCGAGGTCGTCGAAGTGGCCTGCTCGAACAGGGGTCCAGGCAGCAGCTGCCGGACACCCTGTTTGTCCGGCAGCTGCTGCTGCGCGACGTCTCCGTCTCGAACGAGTACCCCTACACGCTGCCGGTCGTACGGCATCTGCTCGAGAACCCCCGGGACGGTTCTTCCTGCGAGCCACCATGTCGCACCGAGCGCGCGCACCTGTTCCATCGCCGTCTGGACATCGAACTGATGCCGGGTCCGGCGCGGAAGTGTGCGTATCCGGGATCGGGACGGCCATACGGTCGAGTGAACATCGTCGAGAGCCTGAGCTAGGGGAAACATTGTCCCCCTAGCTCGGCACCGGTTGCGCTCAACCGATCGGAAACCCGATACGCCGGTCGTTATGCGGGATTACCGGATCCGTGGTAGTGGCTTTTCGCGAATTTCCGGACCGCGCCGTAGTAGGTGGACGTGACGGCGAAGCAGGTCTTTCCTTTGACGCCGGAGGGGTAGGCGCGCAGGCAGGAATCGCGCAGTGCCGTGCGAAGGTTGATGTCACAGGTTTTGCGGTCTGTGTTGCTGTTGTGCGAGTAGCAGTTGTCGTGGTTGAAGCACGCGGTTGAGAAGTCTGCTTTGAACCAGTGGTCGGGGACCCATTTGCTGATGCCCGAGCCGCCGCAGTAGTCCTTCTTGGCGACGGCTGTGTGGGGATTCGGTTGCGCTGGCGTGGCTTGCGCGGCTGCTTCGACGCCGAAGGTGATCGCCGCCGCCGTCAGCAGTACGGCTGCGGCTCGCCCGGTCCGGCGTGTGTATCGGTAGCTCATTCGTCTCGCCCCTCTTCGGTTCATTGTGCCGATCCGTTACCGGCCGTCATGAGCATAGTTACCGGGGCACCGGAGCATGTCGGTCGAACACCCCTCAAGCCTGCGACATCGTGGTGTGATCGGTGTTTTCCGGGAAGGCGGAATCGGGGAAGCCGCCGGGCAGGCTCGACCGCCGTGATGCGCGGACTCCAGGTGTTGGCTGGCATACACGGTGTGTTGTGGGTTGTTTGACCGGCAATGCGTGGAGCCGGAACGGATTACGGTCTGTGCCGGAGGTTCGGGGAGCCGGGGCCGCGGAGTAGAGGGGAGGGGCGGATGGACGGGTATGGGTTCAAGCCGGAGGAGTTCCCCCTGCTTTTCGCGCAGTGGACTGAGGTGTTGGACCAGCTGAAGCGGAAACAGGACGCGATCACCACGGTCATGGGGACGGCACCTCCCGCACAGGACGAGGCGAGCGTGCATTTCACGCAGCGGGTGCGGGATTCCGGGTTCGCCCTGCTGGAGGCGAACCGGAAGATGCAGGAGTTCGTGAAGGCGTACATCACGAACCTGGTCGAGACCGCCCGTCAGTATCACGTGCAGGAGGCGGAGAGCGTGGACCTGCTCCGCCTCTTCGCCTAGCGCCCCCGGACCGAGGACGGAGTTCCTGTCATGCCGATGAGTGCGAGCGAGATCTATGCCAACTTCACCAATGGTTCTCCGGAGGCGTTGCGTGGTAGCCAGGAAGCGCTGATCGAGCTGACGAACAGTCATGTCGAACTGGCGGACAAGGTCCGCCGGATGCAGGACAAGATCGCGGACTCGTGGACCGGTTCGGCGGCGGGCGGTGCGCGCACCAATGCCGCAGGATTCTCCGGGAACCTCGAGGATATCGCCGCTCCGTTACAGGAGAACCAGAACGCCCTTGTCGGACAGTTGGCTGTGTTTCACGATGTGCGTTACGGCGTCAAACCGGTCCCCGAGGAAGTGAAACCGCTGGACTGGGTCAAGGCCGTCGTCACGGGAAAGCTCGAGTCCGCCCTGGAACGAAGCGCGGCGCATCACGAGGCGGTCACCACCAATCACCGGCTCATGCGGGAGTACGCCGACCGGACGAACCAGTACGCGAACGGGATCCCCCAGAACTACGCGGCCCCGCAGAATTCCGGCACGGACCACACCACCTTCGACGGGGATCGAGGTGGGCCCGCTCGTGGGGAGCATCTCGGAAACGGGGAAGGCCCCGGCGGTGAAGGCCCGCCGGGCGGCTCGGGTGGTGCACCCGGATGGGTCGGTCCGGGTGCACCACCCGAGTTCGGGGAAGGCGGGCAGCCGGGGACGGGCCATGCTGGTGGGCTCGTCCCCTCGGGGACCATGCCGCCGGGCCTGCCGGGTGGCGGCGGTCCTGCCGGTGGAGGCCCGATTGGTGGAAATCCCGGAGGCTGGAGCCCAGGCGGGCCGGAAGGACCAGGAAACCCGGGCGGTCCGGGCAATCCCGGCTACCCGGGTGGGCCGGGCGGGCACATCGGCGGACCGGCGCCCTATGTTCCCCCGTCGCCTGGGGGACGGAAGCCGCCGATCGGACGACCGGACGTACCCCGGGTTCCGCCGGGCAATGGCCGCCCTGAGCGACCCGATGACCACGATCCCGGAGAGTTGCTGCCCTCGGGTGTCGAGCCCTTGCCGGGTGACGAGATCGATCCCACTACCGGGCTGCCGTCGAGTCTGGTCACCTCGTCGGCGTCGGCGGCGCCCGGTGGGGTTGCGGACGACATCGTGCGCCGGGGCAATCCCTTCGGGGACGGCGGGACGGCCGGGAACGGCGTGGGGAACGGCCCGCTCAGCGGCGCGGGACCGGGAGCCATGGCCGAATCCGGGCTCCGGGGTGCCGCCGGCGCGGTCAGGAGCGGGGCGGGAGCGGGTGCGCCGATGCCGTTCGGTGCCGGGGCCCCACGGGAGAAAGACAAGGAACACAAGACCGCGGAATATCTGATCACCGAGGAAGCCGGGGACGAGATCGTCGGTGAGCTGCCCCGGACCGCGCCGCCGGTGCTGGGGGCCGAATGGGACTGACCGGTGAACGGTCCGCGTTGCGCGGTGCGGTGTCCGGGGAGGCGTTGCACTGGGTGCTCGAGCGGTACGGGATCGGTGAACTGCACCCCGTGGTGGCCCCCGAGCGGTACTGGTACGCGGACAGCGAGCGGCACACCGCCGAAACCGAATGGCGCCAGGAATTGATCGAGGCGGGCATTTGCGACCGGTACGGTGAGCTGTCCGAGCGCACCGCGAGACTTCTGCTCCTGCTCACCCGGCCCGCGGTGGAGTTCAGCGTGTTCCTCGGCGCCGGCTCACTCAGCGCCGGCCTGCTGATCGCCGGCCGGGGTGCGGATGCGGTGGTGGCCAAACGCATCGGTGCGCAGGTCGAGCTGGACACCATCGCCAACGAGTACCTCGCCGAACGGCTCCACGAGCAGTTGCCGGAGGTGGCGCCGGGGCGGGGCTCGGCAACGGTGCGCCTGGACACGCTCGTCGCGGGTGAGTCGGATCCGGACCTGCGGCGCCTTCAGCGGATCGCGGGCAGCGCGCAACCGTGCCTGCTCGCCGAGGTCTACGCGGGGGCCAGGGACGGCCTCGGCGGTTATCGCCGGACCGAACAGGGTATTCAGCTCCGTGATACCGAGCGGGGCCGCTGGATCGTGAAGGTCGAGAACGGGTACCTGTCGCTGTTTCCCGGTTCTCGCACGGCGGTGCTGGAGAACCTGCACCGGCTGGCCGATTCGGTACAGGCTTAGCGAAGGGGAGTCGAGATGAGCGATGTGCTCATGGAACTGCGTGACCGGTTGCGCCAGGCACAGGAACAGGCGCGGGCGTGCGAGCGGGTCCACGAATCGGTTCGGGGCCTCACCGGAACGGCAGAGCTTCCCGGTTCCGCTGGTTCGGTCACGGTGGACGTGAACGGCTCGCTGGCCGGGATCGCCCTCACCGAGCGCGCCACCCGGATGGGCCCGGAAGCTCTGGGCGCCGCGATCCTGGGTGCCGCGCGCCGGGCGGCGGCGCGGATCCCGCAGCGGGTCGGCGAGGTGGTGGACGAACTCGCGCCGGACCAGGCGGCGATGCGCGAGCTCATGCTCGACGGTTACCGGAAACGCTTCGGTTCCCCGGATCCGGAGGCCGCGGCGCGATCACCGAAGTCCGGGAAAAACAGGCCACCGGAGGACGAGGACGAAGTGTTCTACGACCCGGCGAGGTGGTAGGCGATGTGTGTGAAGGTCACCGTCGCGGAGATCCGCGCGCACGCCGCCCACGTGGACGAGGTCACCGATGCCTTGAACGAAGCGCACAACGCGGCGGCGACGACCGAACAGTCCGCCGAGGCGTACGGCATCTTCGCGCGCCCGATCGTCCCGGTGTTCAACAGGTGTATCCAGGGCGGTGCCGAAGTCCTGGAGACAGCCGGGATCGGCTCGAACCACGTCGCCCGCGCGCTCCGGGAGACCGCCGCGATCTACGAGCACACCGAAGAACGCAACCGGGCGTCCATCGACCGCGCCTACGAGCGACACCGAAGCACGGCAGGTGATGGCGGCCTTACCGAGCACGCTGCGCCGCGGGGTCGCCGGGGCGGGGTGTTCACCGGTCTGGACTCGGTCGAGAACGCCACCAAGGGACTCCCGATCGCCGAGGACATCCTCGCGATCGTCGAGCGGATCGAGGACGGCCACTGGGCACGGTTCTCGCTCGACACCGTGGTCGATGTCGGTGCCATCGGGAAGGACTACCTCAAGACTCAGCTGGACGCACTGGCGATCGCGCTCGATCCGGTCGGCTCAGCCGTGGAGTACGTGTTCGGCTGGCTGCTGTATCACCTGGAACCGCTGCAGAAAGCGCTCGATGAGCTGGTGACCCGCCCCGAGGAAATCCAGGCCAAAGCGGATACCTGGCAGAACATCGCACAGGAGATCATCGAATACGCACTCGGCTACGGGAGGCAGGTCGAGGCTGATCTGCGGGACTGGAGCGGGAAGGCGAAGGACAACTACCAGGCGAGTGCCCGGCGGCTCGGCCAGGTCCACTCGGCCGTCGCGGGATACTCGAGCGGGGTCTACGCCGCGATGACCCTGTTCGCCAAGGCCGTGGACGCGGTGCGGGGATTCGTCATCGCCCACATCGCCCGGCTGATGTCCACGCTCACGGTCCGCGTCCCCGAGTGGGCCCTCGAGGCCGAGACGATCGCCTTGATCCCCGTGGCCGTCGCGGATATCGCCGACACCGTCGCGCGGTTCCTCACCCCGGTCCTCGATCTGCTCGACAAGCTCGTCACCGCGTACCAGGAGTTGAGTCCCTTGCTCGAACAGCTCCGCGATGCCGCGGGCACCCTGAAGGAGACCTACCGGAACGTGGTCGAACTTCAGGAAGTCCCGCATTACCAGGGCTGAACCGGTTAGTCTCCGCGAATGCCCCGAATCACGCGATGGCTGACCGAGCGGGGCACGCGGGCGGGCCCAGGCCCCAGCGAGACGCGGTTCGGCGCCACGACCCCGTTGTTCGGCTGGTGGGCCAGGCTGGCGCTGGTACTCGCGTGGACGGTGCTCGGGGCCCTGGCGAACGGCGGCCGCGGCGGCCTGCTCATCGCGGTGCTCGGCGCGCTGATCGTGCTGTGGTGCGCGCTGCGGCTGCGCGGCTATGCGGGAGCGTGGTGCCTGCCGGTGGAGCTCGTGCTCGCCGCGGCGCTCGGTCTCGGACAGGTGTGGGACGGTCCGCCGAGCGCGGGCAGCTGGGCGATCCGGGTCGCGTCGATCACCGCGGCCGCGGCGTTTTTCGAGTGGCCGCGCAGGATGGGCGTGGCCTGGGCGATCGCCGTGCTCGGGGTGGGCAGCACGGTGGTGGGCAGTGTGCTCGCCGATCCCTCGCCGCGGTTGGTGTGGGTGCTGGTGCCGGTGGCCGTGGAAACGGTTCTGGCCTGGTCGGTGTTCCTGGTGCTGCGCGCGAGCACGCGAGCGGTGGATGCGGCCGGTGAGCGTACGGCGCGCCGGCGGCGTGCGGCAGAGGTTTCCGCGGCCCGCCGGAACACCGAACGCGAATACCTGGCGACGCTGCACGATACGGCGTGCACCACCCTGCTGATGGTCTCGCGCGGAGCCGCGGCCAGCGATGCGAGCTGGGTGCGGGAACGGGCTCGCCGCGATCTGGCCGCGTTGCTCGCCGATCCACGCGAGGAAGCGGAGGTCAAAGATCTTTGCGTGCTGCTGGCCGCGGTGGTCCGGGAATCCGATCCGGTGGTGCACGCCGAACTCCCCGGTCCGGTTCTGCTGCCCGCCCCGCTGGCCGCCGCGATCGTGCACGGGATGCGCGAGGCGATCCAGAACATCCGGCTGCACGCGGGGATCGGCACCGCCCGGCTGCGGCTCACCGATGGCGATCCGGAGGTGGTGGTGGAGCTCAGCGATGCGGGTCGCGGCTTCGATCCGGCGGCGGTGTCCCCGCATCGGCGGGGGATCGCGGGATCGATCGTGGGGCGGATGGCCGCAGCCGGAGGCACGGCGAGCGTGGAATCGGCTCCGGGAAGGGGAACCGTGGTGCGGTGGACCTGTCCGCGGGAGTGCACCGGATCGGGAGCGCGGGAATGAGCACCGGCGGCTATGCGGCGATGACACAGCGGCGACTCCGGGAAGCCGTGCGGATCGGGCTGCTCATCGTGGCATTCGGCGAACAGTGCGCGCTCGGTCTTCCCCGGCTCGGCGGTTCAGCGGGGGAACTGATCGCCTTCGGGCTGCTCGTGGTCACCGCGGCGGGGACGGCGGCGGTGGTGCTCGCGGGGATCATGTTCACCGTCTGGCTGCGGGCCTGCGGGCTGACGTTCGTCGTGGCGGCCACGGCATGGATCAGTACCGCCCTACCCGCCGGTGCCATCGAACAGTTGGGGCACTGGTACTTCATCGTGGGCGGCTGGTATTTGTTCGTGCTGCTGTTCGATCTGCCGCTGATCGTGCTCGGCACTGCCGATGTGCTCTATGCCGCCTGGTTTCTCGTCCAGGCAGCGGTGGATGGCTGGTCCACCGAACAACTCGCCCACCTCGGTATCCTCGCCATCGGTGGACCGGGGTTCCAGTTCGCCCTCGCCCTGGCGACCCGGCTCATCCGGCGTATCGGGATCCAGGCGGAATCGCTGGCGCGCACCGAGGAACACCAGCGCACCGCCGAGGCCATCGGGGAGCAGGCGCAGGCCGATTACGAGCGCCGGTACGCCCGGCTGCGTGCCGAGGCCGTGCCGCTGCTTTCCGGGCTGGCCGACGGTTCGCTTGACCCGAACGACGACCAGGTCCGGGATCGGTGCGCCATCGAGGCTGCGCGGATGCGGGTGCTGTTCGCCGAACGAGACACCGCGGCCGACCCGCTCATCCACGAACTGCGCGCCGGACTCGACGTGGCCGAACGACGGGGCGTCACGGTGGATCTCGCGGTGCGCGGCCGACCCCAGGAGTTACCCGGCGAGGTACGGCGCGGTCTGCTCGACCCCGTGCTCGCCGAGGCGGTCTCGGCTCGGGCGCACGCCAGGATCACCGTGCTGCGCTTCGCCGGCCAGGTCCGGGTCAGCGCCTACAGCGAACACGTCGACCCCAGTGGCGGGGACTGGCCTGCCAAGGAAGACTGGTGCAGCGCGGAGGTGCGGGTCAGCGTCGTTGCGGAGGGGGAGGCCCTGTGGACGGAGACGATATGGCAGCCGAGCACATCACCGTCACGGTGATCGACGACCATCCCGCGGTCGTCGCCGGGATCGAAGCCTGGTACTCCCGCCACGATCCGCCGATCCAGGTACTCGCCAGCGGGAACAGTGCCCGTGCCGCCTGGATGCCGCCGGGGGACACCGCGGATGTGGTGGTGCTCGATCTGCTGCTCTCGCCCGATCATCCGGAGTGCTTCGCCGATCTGCGCCGCCTGGTCGAGGCCGGGAAGCGCGTCGTGGTCTACACCATGCGCGAGGACGAGCAGGTCGCCCTGACCTGTCTTGAACTGGGCGCGTTCACCTTCCTCACCAAGGCCGAGGGACAACAGCACCTCATCGAGGCCACACTCGCCGCCGCCGACGACCGGCCCTACGTCCCGCCCGCACTGGCCGGGGCGCTGGCCGCGGACACCGGGCCGACTCGCCCACAGCTGTCCGCGCGGGAGCAGGAAGTGCTGATCGAGTGGTTCCAGAACGAATCGAAACAGCTTGTCGCGCAACGGATCGGAATCACGGTGCGCACCGTCAACACCTACCTGGACCGGGTTCGGCTGAAATACGCCAACGTCGGCAGACCAGCACCCACCAAGGCCGCGCTCGTGGTGCGCGCGGTACAGGACGGGATCGTCGCGCTCGACGAACTGTGAGCTCACCGATCCGGTGGCGAACCATTCACCACCCACTGTGCGGGGTGTTCGACCGACACGCACCGTCACTCATCTGAATTACGCTCTGTATAGCGAATGTGGAGACGAGGGGACGGACCGTGAAACAGACGTACGTGAAATTGCTGGTGATCGCCGCGCTGCTGATCGTCCTGGGTGTCGTGGCCTTCCCACTGCAACCCGGCGAACCAGAATCGGTCTGTGCCACGGGAAACGTCACCTCCGGCTATTTCGACAAGGAGAAGAACTGCCCGATATCCGTCGAGAGCATGCGCGAAATCGGGGAGTACCTCAGCGCACCCAAGGTGTTCCGGATCGCCGGGGTGGTGCTCATCGTCGCGGGAGTCGGCGTCGGTATCGGCGGACTCGTCTCGTTCACCAAGTCACGTCGCAGACAGGCCTGCGCAGAGGTCGAGTGACGATCACGATGCCGCTTGGAGGTGTCCGATCATTGCGGTGGCGAACTTCTTCGCGATGCTGCAGGGGTCCTTTTTGTTCGAACCCATGCTGATGTTCGGGAGGACCGAGACTGCGAGCTGGTCGGTGACGCCGACCCAGAGGGTGCAGATGCCGTTCGAGCGGCTGTCCTCGGTAGCAGCGAAGACTGCCGGGTAGCCGTTGACCGTGGTGGGTTCGAAGTAGGCCTGCTTGGCCTTCTGGTCGTAGATGTCGCTGATCCCGTGCTTGTTCTGCTCGATCGGCGTGTCGTTGACGAAGTTCAGGTTGCTTCCGGAGGAAGTCCAGCGGCAACCGTTCAGCGTGCCGGTGCTTTTCTCGCCGGGATACTTGAGGCCGACCTGTCGTGCCTGCGAGGCGTTGAGCACGCTGCACGGGTTGGCGATCAAGTCCTTGGTGGGCAGCGGGGAGGGGACCTTGGGGCCCGAGCCGCCGCTGTCGGCGGGAGCGCTCGGGCCTGCGCTGGCCGGCGGCTGAGCAGTTCCCCCAGCCCCGCCGCCGCAGGCTGAGGTGACGGCGAGCAAGCCGATTGTGGCGACGGCAGCTGCGGCGAGTCGAACGGTGCGGTGCGGCATCTGGTGCTCAGACTCCCTTGCCTGCTGGTTCATCTGGTTATCTTCCTCCGCCCAGTTTCGGTGCTGTGCGGCCGGATCCGGGACCTCTTCCTTGACGATGAGGAGATCTCCGTGATCACCATCGAGATTATGCCCGCCCGTTACGCAAGGCACGGCCTGACGCGCCGATATCGCCAGCCCGGAGATCCCGCGATACTCGCATCGCCACCAGGCCAAGGCCGGCACCGCAAGAATTCGCATCGCTCACCCGGCGAACGTGTCCAGCAGTCTGCGGCGCCGTGCCTGCCCCCGACCTGCCGACCCGGCAGTGCTGCCCACCCGCACACCGCGATCGATGCCGGGACCGTCGTCGGACCGAGCCCAGGCACCGCTCGAAGAACCAGCCCCCGCGTTCGCCGCGTGACGACCTCGCCTCGATCGAACACCTCCGCCAAGCCCGGCTCGGTGCGGTGGCGTTTGGCTGCACGGTTGAGGAGTTCGACCGCGAGCAGTAGTGCCGGAGGTGGGCTGGTAGCGATGTTCGCGGTCATCGACGGCCCGGTTCCCCGAGGGCAAGGGCGAGCCAGGCGGCTCACCGTCGACCATCGTGCGCGCAACGCGGTTTCCAGAGTTCGACGGTAGCGGCAATCACCAGTACGTCGATGCCGGACCGCAGCGCGAATTCGCGGCCGCGCCGGAATGAGGTAGCTGGCGCCGAGCGCGACCAGCGCGGTGCAGGCGCATTGGATCAACAGCGACACTGAGTGGCCGGTACGGGGTAGCGACTTCACGGGGCACCTCCGGCCCGTCGAGTACTCCACGGGGTCGCGGGTCGGGCATCGAACGACGGCTTTCGTCCACCACACCGGATCCGGCAGTCTGTGTTTTGTTGGTCACGAGGCATCATGGGGCCTGCGGTCGCGAGGGTGTCGCGTGAACCCCTTCACGACGGCGAATCGCAGCTCACGGCGTTGCGGTTTCGTGTGCATCTGGCCTGAATCGGGTCCTCGGATTGAGGACGCCCTCGGTAGCGTCATCGCCGCCGACGCGGTCAGCATCATCGCGGGCGAGGGCGACAGGAATCCGGCCCCGTGCGCCTCCTCGACCTGTCGGGCCGCGTTCTTCGACACCAGCCAGAGTCGCACCCGTAGATGGTGCGATACGAACACCTGCGGGAACCGGCAGAAGAAGGCGCGCTTCAATGCCGATCAGCGGAAAAAGTCCGGATCGGGGAAAGGATCGACACCACTTGCCGGTCGGTGACGGTCAGGCCTTCTGGGGTTGGGCCACCAGCCGTTCGGCGACGGTTCGGAGCTTGGTGTTGCTGTGCTGGCTTGTCTTGCGCAGGAGGGCGAAGGCTTCGTCCGCGGACAGTCCTTCCCGGGCCATCAGGATCCCTTTCGCTTGGTCGATGACCTCGCGGGAGGACAGCGCCTGCTGTAGCTCACCGGTGAGCTTCTCCTTGTCGGCGTGTTTGAGCAGGCACCACATCCCCGCGGCGGCGAGATCCGCGACGAGTGTGCCGAGCACGTGCCCGTTGTCGAAGGTTCCCTCCGCTTCCGAGTAGAGGGTCACGACACCGAGTACCTCGTCGCCGGCGATCATGGGCAGTGCCGCGATGGAGGCGATCCCGTCACCGCTCGCGTCCGTCGAATAGTCGCCCCATCGCTGTTCGCTGCGCATCGAGGACACGACGACGGGTTTCCCGGTCCGGATCACATCCATGACCGGTCCGGTGCCCTTGGCGTACTGACTGTCCTCGAGGACCGTATGCCGGGAGGAAAGGCGCAAGAGGGAGACCGGCTCTCCATCCCGCAGCAGGGTGACTCCGCAGGCGTCGACCTTGTCGTCGGCGTGCACCGCCAGCATGGCGGTTTCCCACACGATCTCGTCGATCGCATCGGTGTCCAGTAACAGGCCGCGAAGTTGTCCGAGGCTGGCTACCAGATCGGGTACCGACTCGAGCTTCGGCGACCGCGGGGACCGTTCGTCCTGCATCGTCACTCCTTTCCGAGATCAGGATGCCACATTCTGGACAGACCTTCCGGGCTCGGATATGCTCTCGACCGAGGTTCAGCCACGTAGCCTCGCTCGGCAGGGAGATGCTGCGGCGAGTGTGTTGCGTGATTCTCCGTCTTTTTCCCTCGGTATCTCTCGTGTCGAACACAGATCAGGTCTACGAGAGGGAGAATGTCGGATGCTGCGTGGGTATCGAGTGGCTCTCATCGCTACCGATGACGTGGACATGGAGCAGATTTCCTCCGCCAGGCGAATCTTGGCCGACCGCGGGGCGGAAGTCGAGCTGATCGCACCGCACGACGGTGACATCCGGGCGGTCGGCCGCCGCAAGAGCAGCGAACTCCATACCGTGGATGTCGTTGCCTACCAGGCAGATGCCACCGACTTCGATGCCGCGCTCGTGCCGGACGGGGCCGGCGAATGGTACCGGCTCGACCATGATGGAGAGCTGATCGCCTTGGTGGACGATCTGCTCACCAGGCAGTGCGCGGTCGCGTTCCTGCCACAGGCCGGCCGGATGCTGACGGCGATAGCTGTGGCGGGGAAACGGGTCACCGCCGATCGCTGGCTGCGTGAGCGGGTGCGGGAACGTGGGGCGCACTGGACGGACGAGCATCGGGTCGTCGATGGAGGGCTGATCACCACGCGTCGTCGCGAGGCGGGGCCACTGACCGAGCTCCTGTGTCAGGTATTGGGGCGCCAGCCGCTCCCCGTGCATCGGTGACTGCGGGATCGAGGGAATCGTTCGCGAAACCCTGTTCGGATACCGGCGCCCGTTCTGCGGATTTCCTTGGCGCCGCACGCGTTTTCCGGCTGGTGGTGGGCGAGGAATGCCGGGAGGTGGAGGACCTCGACGATACGGCGCTCGTTCACCTGGCACGGGCGGATCCGCGGGTCTACGAGGTGCTGGTTCGCCGTCACCAGGAAGCCGTTTTCCGCCTCGCGCTGTACCTGCTGGGAGATCGTGGCGAAGCCGAGAAGGTCGCGCAGGATGTCTTCGTTTCCGCGTGGCGGCAGATCACCCGGATACGCGTGGACGAGACCTTCGCCGGTCTGCTCTGCCGATCCGCGACGGTGCGCTGCCTGGCTCTGCTTCGTCACCGCGATCCAGGGAAAGGGGAAGTCAGGGAACCGGTTTCCGCGCGATCCGGTGGACGACCCGCGGTGTTGCGGCAGGGGTTGGGTGATCTTCCGCCGAGGCAGCGTGCCTGTTGGCTGCTGAGCGAGGTGTACGGGCGCGGTGACGAAGAGATCGGCGAGGCGACGGGCGAGAGCCCGAGTGCGGTCCGGCTGATCGTCGCACGTGCCAGGGCGCGGCTGGCGGTGCTGATGAATCCCGATGGCGATGGTGAATACGGAGGAATGCTCGATGACCCAGACGAACGGAAAGTACACGACAACCGATGCGGGTATCCCGGTCGAGAGCGATGAACACTCGTTGACGGTGGGATCAGCGGGCCCGATCCTGTTGCAGGACGCGTATCTGATCGAGCAGATGGCTCAGTTCAACCGGGAGCGAATCCCCGAGCGGCAACCGCATGCGAAGGGGAGCGGCGCCTTCGGTCGTTTCGAGGTGACCAACGACGTCAGTGCGTACACCAAGGCGGAGGTGTTCCAACCGGGAACCACGACCGGACTCGTCGCGCGCTTTTCCACCGTGGCCGGAGAACGCGGGAGCCCGGATACCTGGCGGGACCCACGAGGATTCGCGCTGAAGTTCTACACGCCCGAGGGGAACTACGATCTGGTCGGCAACAACACCCCGGTCTTCTTCGTCAAGGACCCGATGAAGTTCCAGCACTTCATTCGTTCGCAGAAGCGCTTGGCGTGCAACAATCTTCGCGACCATGATATGCAGTGGGATTTTTGGACACTGTCCCCGGAATCGGCGCATCAGGTTACCTGGCTCATGGGGGACCGCGGTATTCCACGTACCTGGCGCCACATGAACGGATACGGCTCGCACACCTATATGTGGATCAACGAGTCCGGCGAGCGGTTCTGGGTGAAGTACACGTTCAAGACCGATCAGGGGATCGAGTTCTTCACCCAGCACGAGGGCGATCAGATGTGCTCCATGGACACCGATTACCACACTCGGGATCTGTGGGAGCACATCCGCGATGGCGACCATCCGAGCTGGACGATGTATGTACAGATCATGCCGTATGCCGATGCCGCGGGCTATCGCTTCAATCCGTTCGATCTGACCAAGGTGTGGCCGCACGGCGACTATCCGCTGATCGAGGTCGGGCGGATGACCTTGGACCGGAACCCCACCGACAATCACACCGAGATCGAACAGGCCGCCTTCCAACCCAATAATCTGGTCCCCGGGATCGGGCCGAGTCCCGACCGGATGCTGCTCGCCCGGTTGTTCTCCTATGCCGACGCCCAGCGTGCTCGAATCGGAGCGAATTACCAGCAGCTTCCGGTCAACACCCCGCGGATGGCGCACCCGAATTCCTACACCAAGGACGGCGCCATGCGGTTCGTCCCGGTCTGCGACCCCGTCTACGCACCCAACTCCAAGGGAGGACCGGTGGCGGACGTGGCCTCGTGCGGAACACCGCCGAGTTGGTACGCCGACGGCGAGATCACCCGCACCGCTCATGTTTCTCACCCGGAGGACGACGACTGGGGCCAGGCACGTGCCCTGATTCGCGAGGTGATGGACGAGCCTGCCCGTGAACGCCTCGTGGACAACGTCGTCGGGCATCTGCTCAACGGTGTGACGGCACCCGTTCTGGAACGAGCCTTCGGTTACTGGCGCGCCATCGATACCGAGGTCGGTGACCGTATCCGGTCCGGAGTACAGGCCAAGAAGGCCATGGCGGACCCGAAGGCCGAGGAACAGGGGAATGCGGCCCGGTCCGGGATAAGGAAGAAGAGTTGAGCACCTTTTCCGAGCGGGCCCCGGATTCGATCGGTGCCGGGTCCCTGTCGATACGCGGTGACGGATGCCGGTCGGTGGACTGGCCGCCGGAACTGTTGGCGGACCTGGTCTCGGCCGCCGGCGAGGTCGAGGCCGCGCTGGCAGTGGCCGGGCGGGTCGCCGCGCTGACCCCGGCGACAGGGGCGACGATGCGCCGTTGGGAGGTCTTGGCGACCCTCGCCGCCGTGGACCTCACGGTAGCGAGAGTCATCGAGCCGCACCTGGACGCGCTCGCGATTCTCGGGGAGGCACCGGAACCGGTGCCACTGGATCGGATCGGCGCCACCGGAACGGAGGTCCGCTGGGGTGTATGGGCGGCGCACAGCGGGGACACGCGGCTCGAGGCGGTCCCGGAACGGGGCCGCTGGGTGTTGCGGGGGAGGAAACCGTGGTGTTCGCTGGCGCCGTGGCTGAGCCACGCGGTGGTCACCGCGCACACCCCAGGGGGAGCCCGGCGGGCCTTCGCGGTCGGGTTGCACGCCGCTGGTGTGCGGGTACTCGACACACCTTGGGTCGCGCGGGGACTCACCGCCGTGCAGAGTCCGACCGTGGAATTCGGCGGTTCCTTCGCCATCCCGGTCGGTCCGGACGGCTGGTATCTGCGGCGACCGGGGTTCGCCCGGGGTGGGCTGGGCGTGGCGGCCTGTTGGTACGGCGGGGCCGTCGCACTGATGCGGAGCCTGCGTTCGGCTTTGGCGAGCCGAGAGCGGGCCGATGAGCTCGACGAGATCGGGCCGATGTATCTCGGAAAGGTCGACGGCATGCTGCACGCTGCGCGGGCCTGTCTTGCCGAGTCCGCCGAACTCGTCGACTCCGGATATGCGGAGGGTGACACGGGAATCCTGCTCGCGAATCGGGTGCGCGCGACGGTGGCCGCGGCAGGCGAACAGACCATCCGGCTCCTCGGGCACGCACTCGGCCCGGCACCGCTGTGCCATGACCAACGGCATGCCGCCCGGGTCGCGGATCTCGAGGTGTACCTGCGCCAGCACCACGCCGCCCGTGACCACCGCCGGTCGGGGCAGGCCATCTTGCGGGCCGAGAACAGGGACGGCGATGACGGCTGAGCACGGCTTCGATCACCGGGCGAGCGGGACGCCGGAAGCGAACTGGCGCGGTGATCCGCATTGGCCGACCCTTCCATTGTTCAGGCTGCACCAGCATGACGGTCACGACATCGACCGGATCATCGTCGTCGCCGCGCATCCCGACGACGAGACACTCGGCGCCGGCGGGCTGCTCGCCCATGCCCGCCGAACGGGGATACCGGTCACCATCGTCGTCGCCACCGATGGCGAGCATTCCCATCCCGCGTCCAGGACCCGGACACCGGCCACGATGGCGAGGATTCGTCGCGCGGAAAACGCCGCGGCGCTCGGTCTGCTCTGTCCGCACGCCGAGGTACGGCAACTCGGGCTCGGCGACGGGCAGCTGTCCGCTCGTCGCGACGAGCTCACCGAAGCCGTCGAGGAGTGCCTGACGTCTCGTTGCCTGCTGCTCGCCCCGTGGCGGGACGACAGACACCCCGATCACGAGGCGGCCGCGGTTGTCTGCGAATCTCTCTGTTTCCGGCACGGCACGCGGTTGCTCGAATACCCGATCTGGTTGTGGCACTGGGGAAAACCCGGCGACGTTCCCTGGGCCCGGCTCTGCCGGTTCGACCTCGAGGACGGCGAGCGAGAAGCGAAACAGGACGCGCTCGCCGAATACCGGAGCCAGCTCGAGGCATCGACAGCGCGACCCGGTGACGAACCGGTCCTGCCCGCCGCTGTGCTCGAACACTTCGAACGGCCCTTCGAGGTCTTCTTCGCGACCGCCGGACGACTCGCCCGTCCCTTTGATGCCGCCTTCAGCAGATCCGAGGATCCGTGGGCGGTCGAACACAGTTGGTACGAACAACGCAAACGCGACCTGACGATGGCGATACTGCCCAGGCAGCGCTACCGCTCGGCGATCGAACTCGGCTGCTCGACCGGTGCGCTCGCCGCACGGATCGCCACCAGGACCGATCACGTGCTCGCCATCGACACAAGCCGCGAGGCACTCGCCAGGGCGCGGAATCGCCACGCCGCGCACAACATCGAGTACCACATGGCCACCCTGCCCGGGGAATGGCCGGACGGTACGTTCGACCTCATCGTACTGTCCGAACTCGGCTACTACCAGACTCGGACCGAGCTGCGGGAACTGATCGACAAGGCACGAGCGGCCCTGTGCGCCGACGGTAGCCTGCTCGCCTGTCATTGGCGACATTCCATCGAAGGCTGGCCGCTCGACGGCGATATGGTTCACCGCCTGCTCCGCGCCACCAGGGGACTGCGGACCATCGCCAGCCACGTCGAACGACATTTCCGTGTCGATGTGCTCGTCCATGCTTACCGGCCCGGGCACAGCCGGTGACCGGGATCGCCCCGGCAGGCGGGATCGAATCGGTCCGCATCGTCATTCCCGCGCGCAACGAGGAATCCCGGCTGCCCGCCTGCCTTTCGGCACTCGATGACGCTCTGGACGTTCTGGCGGCTGCGTTTCCGACGGTCGAGGCACGGGCTTTCGTGGCGGCCGACAGCTGCCACGATCGCACGCCGGACATCGCACACGCCTGGCCGAGTGTGACACTCGTGCAGGCGGACGCGGCCGTGGTCGGTGCGACGCGGGACCGCGGAATCCGCGCCGCGCTCGCCGATTCCCCTCGCCCAGGGCCAGCCACCTGGATCGCGTGCACCGATGCCGACACCCTCGTCCCACCGCATTGGCTCGAAACTCAGCTGGTTCACGCCAATCGTGGCTGTGCCCTGTTGCTCGGCACCGTCCAACTTCCCGACGCAACACTGCCCGGCTACCAGTACACCGAGAGCCATCCGCATGTGCACGGCGCGAATCTGGGCGTGCGGGCCGATGCCTACCTCGCTGTCGGTGGCTTCCCGCCGTTGCCCGAGCATGAGGATCACCGACTCGCCGCCGCCATCCGCGCGGCCGGGTTACCGTGGCATGCCACTGACACGAACCGCGTCATCACCTCGGGCCGGCGTGCAGGCCGAACACCCGGCGGATTCGCCGCGACCATCCGATCGGCCGCGGCACGGACACCATCACGGGAAACACCAGAACTGGCGCGCTGCCTCCACCCGTGAATGTGATGCGTGACACGCCGTATTGGCGTGAGGTTCAGAACGGACAACCTGTCTTTTCCAGAGAATCAAGACATCGAAAGGAAATGGTCATGAGTTTTTGGGGCGGTATCGGCGGCATTCTCGGATGGATCGTCGCCGGAATAGTCTTGGGTCTGCTCGCCAAAGCGATACTTCCGGGTCGGCAGGCGATTCCGTGGTGGGCAACGATTCTCGGCGGTATCGTCGGCGCGTTCATCGGCAATGCCGTCGCGGGATCACTCGGCTACGAGAACGCGAACGGTGGCCTGCCGTGGTTCCGGTGGCTGCTCGACGTCGTCGGCGCGGTGGTGGTGATCGCTATCGCCAGCTCAGTGTGGAGCAGGCGTTCGGTGCCCGCGCGCCGGGGAAAGTGGAACCGCTGACCGGACCGTGCCGTCGCGGGCCGGGCCGGATTCCGCAGGCCGGTATCACGCGGCGGTAGGATCGCCGGGACCATATGTGAATCAATGCGCAGCGTCACGATGGCTCCGGATCGCCCGAAGGGCCTTCCCTTCGCTGCGGGGTGATCGGCACCACTCCTTGGTCGGAGACTGACGGCCTCGGGCAGCGGATTCCGGCCGCTCAACCGAGCCGCGACCTCCTCCTGCCAAGGCGTGGCGACGGTGATGGCGGGATAGGACAGCGGTGGCGCCGGTGTAGGTGTGGCACTGGTGGCCGCGGGTGTTCTGGTCCTGGCCGCTGCGCTGGCGTTCGGCACGTTGAGTTCCCGCCCGAACGGTGGGTCTGGCGCTGACGCGCACACCGGTACAGAACGAGAGGCGACCAGCGGTACCGGAGAAGCGAATTGACCGATCACCGGTGTTTCCGATCCGGTCATGCCGAGAAGAACGCGAGGTCAGCACGACCGGTCGCCGATCTGCCCACCCCACTCGCCGACATCAAAGACCTCGAACTCGTCTGAGCGCGCCGACAACAGCGCTACGAGGTCCGGCCGAGGACACCGCTGCCAGCCTTTGCGCATCCTCGTCCGTCATAGGATCCAGTGTTTCGGTCATGATCGGTCCTTCCCGCCGAGCACCGCTCGGCGTGTCGACCAAGATCAGATCCACCGTTCATCTGGCTCTGTCGCACTTTTC
>NZ_JALM01000099.1 GCF_000737195.2 Sciscionella sediminilitoris | reverse complement strand
CAACACAACCACTCACAAGGTCTCGGGAGCGATTTGGCCGGTTCGTTCGTTGACCGGATGTGGCCGTATTTCTGCTTGTCTATGTGGTGCTCGAACTGGCCGCGATCGCGGCGGTGAGCTGGGCGATCGGGTTCTGGTGGATGCTGCTCGCCCTGATCGTGGGCGCGCTGCTCGGTTCGTGGCTGGCCCGCCGGGAGGGGCGAAGGGCGTTCGCGGCGCTCGGCGCGGCGACCCGTTCGGGTGGCACGGGGCATGAGGAGCTGACCGATGGCGTGCTGATCGCGATCGGCGGGGTGGCGATCATGCTGCCCGGTTTCCTCAGCGATCTGCTCGGCTTCGCGTTCCTGCTGCCGCCGACCCGCAAGCTGCTGCGCGGGTACTGGCTGCGGCGGCTGGAACGGCGCTCCCCCGGTCTGCGCACCGCACGGATGCGGGGCACCGGGACCGTGGTGGACGGGGAGGTCGTGGACATGCCCGCGGACACTCCTGGCGAACGGAAGGACCGGCCCGCGGACAAGCACACGGTGATCGAGCTGCCGCCGAGCTGACCGGGTCAGTCGGCCTTGGGCAGGTCGAAAAGGCCCATCATCCCCGCCGCGAACGCGAGGTCGCCCTTGACCTTGAGCTTGCCGGTCACGAACAGCAGCGGGGCGGAGGCCTTCCCGGTGATCAGCTGGAGGAAGTCGGCGGGCGTGAGCGTGATGCTCACCCGCGGTGTCGCCCCCTTCCCGTGCGCATTCGGCGATTTCGTGACCGCACAGCTGCCGTTCTCGATGACCGTCTCGTACCTGTCGTAGCCGCCCTCTCCGGATCCGCCGGTGAAGCGCCAGTGCACGACGGCCCGGGTGTCCGCCGCCCGATCGGCCCGCAGGTGTTCACCCATTCGGCGGAAAATCTCGTCGAGGATGACCGTGCGAAGGCGCGGCTTTCCGAGTACGTCGGCCAGCTGGCCTTTACTTGCCCGGCCGATGAGCCTGGCAAAGGTGGCCGGCTGTACCTGGGTGACGTCCACGTTCCCGCCGCCGGAGCTCAGCCGGTCGATGGCGAGCAGCAGCCGGGTGAGGTCGCCTTTGCCCAGCGTGTTGGGGTCGATGTTGGCCGCGACGGCCTCGGTGTCGAGCGCAGCGAGCTCCGGGCTCTCCGGTCCGAGCGTGTCCAGAAGGTCGAGTAGCTGCTTCGTGCGCAGCGACGCGGGGTTCGCCAGCGCCTCGGCACGGTCGTTGTTCGCCATGCCAATAAACTTACTGTCGAGTAGGTACGGCTTTCAAGGCGGTAAAGTACCGTGTTCACGCATCGGCCTGTGCAACTTGCGAGGGGTTGAGGAATGGAGCTGGTCAACGAGGAGGCCTCGGGGCGTCCGAAGCGGTTGCCGAGAGAGGTTCGGGAGCGCCAGATCCTCGACGCCGCGGTGAGTGTGTTCTCCGCGCATGGCTACCACGCGGCCTCGATGGACGAGGTGTCCGCGACCGCGGGGATCTCGAAGCCGATGATCTACTCCTACCTCGGTTCGAAGGAGGACCTGTTCGCCGCGTGCATCCGCCGCGAACTCGATCGCCTGCTCGTGGCGATCGCGGACCGGGCCAAGCCGGGACTGCCCGCCGATCAGCAACTCTGGTACGGGGTGCTGGCCTTCTTCGAGTTCATCGGGGCGAACAAGGACTCCTGGTCGGTGCTGCACCGGCAGGCGAGCGAGCACGGTGGCCCGTTCGCCGCGGAGCACCGCCTGCTGCGCACCAGGGCGATCGAGCTCGTCGCGGCACTGGTGATCAGTGCCGCCGGGCGTTCGGAGCACAGCGAGATCGGCGCGGCGGCACAGCGCACGGGTGAGTCGCTGGCGGCCGCGGTCGTCGGCGCGGGTGAGTCGCTCGCCGACTGGTGGCTGGACAATCCGCAGGAGTCGGCGCGGCATCTGGCCGAGCGCATGATGAATGTCGTCTGGGCCGGGTTCGGGAACCTGATGGACGGCAAGGTGTGGGCGCCCCCGCCGGAGGCGGATGAGTGAGCTCAGGGCGTGGCGAAACCCGCTGGCTCATGGTTAGATGGCCTTGGTCGTATCGGATCGCCGTGCACGCCATGTGCGGGGGTCCGAAAATATTGTGGTAAGTCGTAGCTTTCCTCCAGATGTCAATTCGGAGAAGTCGCGGTTTGACACTCCGACCAGGAAGCCGTAACCCTCGGCTTCTTATTGTTTCGCCGGCATGTTGTGAGGAGACAACAGTGGCACAGGGCACCGTGAAGTGGTTCAACGCGGAAAAGGGCTACGGCTTCATTTCCCCGGAGGGCGGCGGCTCGGACGTATTCGTGCACTACTCGGAGATCCAGGGCAGCGGCTTCCGCACCCTCGAGGAGAACCAGCGCGTTGAGTTCGAGGTCGGTCAGGGCCAGAAGGGTCCGCAGGCGCAGAACGTTCGCGCCCTCTGATACCGAACTTCGCATGATGAGAAACCCCCGGCGGATTCCGATTCGCCGGGGGTTTTTCGTGTGCGCCCTGCTGCTCGCCGGCACGGTGACCGCGGCACCTTCGGCGGTGGCGAGCGAGGCGCCGAGTATCCAGCAGATCCACGGCACGACCTTCCGTTCGCCCTATGACGGGCAGCGGGTCGCGAACGTGCGCGGAGTTGTGACTTCGGTCACCACACAGGGAAAGGCGCGGGGGTTCACCTTCGCGAACCCCGCCCGCGCCGCGCGGTCGAGCTCCGCGCTGTTCGTTCTCACCGGTGCGCAGACTCCTCGGGTGCGGACCGGGGACGTGGTCAGCGTGTCCGGCACGGTCACCGACTACTTCGCCGATGCGGCCCCGGAACGCAGCCTCGATCTGCCGCTCACCGAGATCACCGCGGCCTCCTGGACGGTGACCGGGAGCGCTCCGGTTCCTCCCCCGGTCCTGCTCGATCAGCACACGGTGCCCCGTGCGTTCACCGCGTCCGCCGGTGGCCGCAGCATCGAATACCACCAGCTGCGCCCCGATCGGTACGCGCTCGATTTCTACAAGGCGCACGAGAGCGAACTCGTCGCGGTGCGCGATGCGCGGGTGGTCGGGCCGACCAACTCACACGGCGAGTTGTGGGTGACCGCGCGCGAACGGGACAACCCGACCCCGCGCGGGGGTACCCGTTACGGGTCCTATGCGCGGCCCAATTCGGGACGGCTGCTGGTGAGCCCGCTCCCCGGAACCGCACCCTTGCCCGCGGCCGATATCGGTGACCGGCTCGGTGGCCTGACCGTCGGCCCGCTCGGCTACTCGCAGTTCGGCGGCTACGAGCTGCGCGCGGCACGGCTCGGCGCCTTACGGCACGGCGGCCTGGCGCGGGAGACGACCCGGGCGCAGGGCAGCGATGAGCTCGCGGTCGCCACCTACAACGTGGAAAACCTTTCCCCGCAAGATGATCCGGCCAAGTTCGACCGGCTGGCCGAGGGGATCGCAGGCAACCTCGCTGGGCCGGACATCGTCTCGCTCGAGGAGATCCAGGACGACGACGGACCGACCGATGACGGGGTCACCTCCGCCGGAGTCACCCTGGACAAGTTCACCGAGGCGATCGCGGCCGCCGGCGGCCCGCGCTACCGGTGGCGCCAGATCGATCCGGCCGACGGAGCCGATGGCGGCCAGCCGGGCGGGAACATCCGCAATGTGTTCCTCTACAACCCCGCGCGAGTGTCCTTTGTGGACCGTCCGGGTGGTTCGGCGACCGAACCCGTGCGGGTGCTCGGCAAGCCCGGAAGGCCGGAGCTCTCCGCTTCTCCCGGCCGGATCGCGCCGCGCGACTCGGCCTGGCTGGACAGCAGGAAACCGCTCGCCGGTGAGTTCCTCTTCCGCGGTCGACGCGTGTTCGTCGTCGGCAACCACTTCAACTCCAAGGGCGGCGACCAGCCGCTCGCCGGTCGCTACCAACCACCCCAGCGGTCCTCCGAATCGCAACGGCTCGCCCAGGCCGGGCTCGTGCGCGGGTTCGTCGGTGAGCTCGAGGCCAAGGATCCGCTCGCGAACATCGTCGTGCTCGGCGACCTGAACGACTACCAGTTCTCACCGGCCGTGCGCACCCTCACCACCGGCGGCGCCCTGACCGACCTGGTCGACACGCTGCCGCCCGCGCAGCGGTATTCCTATGTGTACCAAGGGAATTCGCAGGTCCTCGATCACATCCTCACCAGTCCGGGCCTTGGCAGGCCGGATTACGACATCGTGCACCTCAACGCGGAGTTCGCCGATCAGGTCTCCGATCACGATCCCCAGGTGGCCCGCCTGCGGCCGCGGCGCTAAGTGGTGGTCGCCCTGCTGGGATCGATGAGCCGGAACGCGGCGCCGGTCGGGTCGGCCACATCGGCGAGCCTGCCGTGCGGGCTGTCCGCGGCGGCGCTGAGCACCGTCCCGCCGAGCTCGGGAACCCGGGCCAGTGCGCCGTCCACGTCCTCGATGCCGAAGTAGTTCAGCCACCGCGAGGTGCGCGGATCGGGTTCCATGGTGCGCAGATCCGCCATACCCGCCACGATGTTCTCGCCGATACGCATGGTCGAGTAGCGGAACTCCTCGCTGTCGGCCATCGACTCGAACACGCCCCCGAGTACCTGGGCGTAGAAGTCCACGGACCGCTGGAAATCGGCGCTGTGGTACTCCGTCCACACCACCGACTGGTTCTCCGCCACCTTCTCGAAACCGTTGAAACTCCCCGGTTCCCAGAGGCCGAACGCCGCGCCGAGCGGATCGGTGAGCACCGCCATCTTGCCGAGGTCGCCGACCGGCATCGGTTCGACGGTCACCGTCGCCCCGTGCTCGCTCGCGGCCGCGGCGGACGCCCCGATGTCCGCGGTCGCGAAGTAGGTGCTCCAGGAGTCCGGGATACCGTCGCTGGGATCGTGCCCCATCAGACCGGCGACCTGAGCCCCGTCCGCGCGGGCGCTCGAGTACCCGCCGAACTCCTCGTTGTCCGGGTCCACCGCCCAGCCGAGCAGGCCCTCGTAGAACTGTCTCGCCCGTTGCTTGTCCGAGGTGAACAGGTCGATCCAACAGGGTGTCCCCGGTGCGAATACACGTTCGCCGATGGTCATCTTCTCGCTCCGTTGCGATACGCGCCCGGCTGCTCGCCGCCGGGCTGGTGTGTCGAAGATAGACCCGGGCACCGACGAAAACCGGCCGGTGAAGCAAGGGATGACTTTGGTCCCGGCCGGAAGGGCCCGGTGCTCGAGCACCGGGCCCTCGGCTCAGGGCGGAGGATGCGGGATTTGAACCCGCGAGGGTGTTAACCCAACACGCGTTCCAAGCGTGCGCCCTAGGCCACTAGGCGAATCCTCCGCGAAGAAGTATACGCGCCGGGTTTCGCGCACCCACATGGGCATCGACAGCCGATGGTGACTACACTTGATGGCGGACCTCGTGCGGCGTCCATCCTGTGAACCTCCCCAGGGCCGGAAGGCAGCAAGGATAAGCGGGCTCTGGCGGGTGCACGGGGTCCCCTTTTTTTGCCTACACACAGGGGGCACAGGTGAACCGTCCAGCACGCCGGGATCCGAGCAAGCTGACCGAGGCGGATGGGTTCCGCGAGTTCGTCGCGGGTGGCTGGGGCGCCGCCGACCGGACGCCGAGCGTGCTCGACGGGCAGGCCGCTGCGGCGGCCGAGCACCGGGCGCGCCTGTCCCACGAATTCGCCGGGCAGCGGATCGCGGTCGCGGCAGGGCGGGCGCCGGTCCGGGCGAACGACACCGACTTCGACTTCCGGCCGGACTCGGACTTCGTGTGGCTCACCGGCTGCCGCGCCGAGGGATCCGTGCTGGTCATGCACCCGAGCGGGGACCGCCACGACGCGGTGCTCTACCTGCGTGCCCCGGCGGGCCCGAGCGAGGCGGACTTCTTCGCCAGCGCCCGGGACGGCGAGCTGTGGATCGGTGCGGTTCCCGGGCTCGCCGAATGGGAACAGGCACTCGGCATCACCTGCCGCCCCATCGAGGAGCTGCCGAACGCGCTGCGCGGCAACTACCCGCCGGTGCTCGCGACCAGGGGCATCGAGCCGCTGCTGGACGCGCTGGTGCTCGGGGACGGCGCGGAGCTGCGCCAGGTGCTCGCCGAACTGCGCCGCATCAAGGACGACTGGGAGATCGGCCAGTTGCAGGCCGCCGTGGACGCGACCAATCTCGCGTTCGCGGATGTCGCCCGCGCGATCCCGGAGGCGCTGCGGCACGGCGGGGAGCGCTGGCTGCAGGGCACCTTCGACCGCAGGGCGCGCACCGAGGGCAACGGCGTCGGGTACGCCTCGATCGTCGCCGCCGGACCGCACGCGCCGGTGCTGCACTGGGTGCGCAACGACGGCGCGCTCACCGAGGACGCCGCGGTGCTGCTGGACGCCGGGGTGGAGATGAACTCCTTCTACACCGCCGATGTGACCCGCACCTTCCCCGTTTCCGGGACGTTCAGCGAGGCCCAGCGCAAGGTCTACGAACTCGTGCACGAGGCGCACGTGGCCGCGATGGCCGAGGTGAAACCGGGCGCGGAGTACCGGGCGTTCCAGCGCAAGGCCATGGAGGTGCTCGCCACCGGGCTGCACGACTGGGGATTGCTTCCGGTCAGCGTCGCCGAATCGCTCGAGGCGAAGGGGCAGCAGCACCGCCGCTACATCGTGTGCGGGGTCGGCCACTTCCTCGGCATCGACGTGCACGACTGCGCCCGCTCCAGCGCCGAGGCGTACCACGACGGCAAGCTCGAGGCCGGGATGGCGCTGACCGTGGAACCGGGGCTGTACTTCCACCCGAACGACCTCACCGTCCCCGAGGAACTGCGCGGGATCGGGGTGCGCATCGAGGACGACCTCGTGGTGACCGGGACCGGCAACCGGGTGCTCTCCGACGGGCTGCCGATTACCGCGAACGGCATCGAGGACTGGGTCAGCGGGCTTCGGTAGGCTCGCTGACGTGGTTCTGGCTCTCTACCGTAAGTATCGCCCGGCAACTTTCGCCCAGGTTGTCGGTCAGGAGCACGTCACCGAACCGCTGCGGGCCTCGCTGCGTGCCGGGCGGATCAATCACGCCTACCTGTTCTCCGGCCCGCGCGGCTGCGGGAAGACCTCGAGCGCGCGCATCCTCGCCCGCTCGCTGAACTGTGCGGCGGGCCCGACCGACGAGCCGTGCGGGGAGTGCAATTCCTGTATCGCGCTCGCCCCGAACGGTCCCGGTTCGGTGGATGTGGTCGAGCTCGACGCGGCCTCGCACGGCGGTGTGGACGATGCGCGCGAACTGCGGGACAAGGCTTTCTACGCGCCCGCCGAATCGCGCTACCGGGTGTTCGTCGTCGACGAGGCGCACATGGTCACCACGCAGGGATTCAACGCCCTGCTCAAGATCGTCGAGGAACCGCCGGAACACCTGATCTTCATCTTCGCGACCACCGAACCGGACAAGGTGCTCCCGACCATCCGTTCGCGGACGCACCACTATCCGTTCCGGCTGATCCCGCCGAAGCCGATGCGGGCGCTGCTCGAAAAGAACTGCGAGGCCGAGGGGATTCCGGTCGAACCGGCCGTGTACCCGCTGGTGATCCGCGCGGGCGGGGGCTCGGCACGGGACACCCAGTCGGTGCTCGACCAGCTGCTCGCCGGTGCCGGTCCGGACGGGGTCACCTACGAGCGCGCGGTCGCGCTGCTCGGGGTCACCGATGTCACGCTGCTCGACTCGCTGGTCGACGGGCTCGCCGCGACCGATGGTTCGAGCGTGTTCGGCACCGTGGAACGGGTCGTGGAGGCGGGGCACGATCCGCGCCGGTTCGCCTCCGATCTGCTCGACCGGTTCCGTGATCTGTTGCTGCTGCAGGCGGTGCCCGGTGCCGCGGAGCGCGGTCTGGTCGCGGTGCCCGAGGACCAGCTGGCCACCATGGACAAGCAGGCGCGTGACCTCGGGCAGGCCACCCTGACCAGGTACGCCGAGATCCTGCACACCGGGCTCACCGAGATGCGCGGGGCCACCGCTCCCCGGCTGCTGCTCGAGCTGCTGTGCTCACGGATGTTGCTGCCCTCCTCCAGTGACACGGAATCCGCTGTGCTGCAACGGGTCGAGCGTCTGGAGCGACGGGTCGCCGCCGGGGTTCCGGCCGCGGCGGCACAGCCGGGACAGGCGCAGGAGCAGGCCCCGCCGGAACGGCCCAAGTATCAGCGCCCGAGTGAGCGGGCGGCCGCGGCCCCCGCTCCGGAACCGGCTGCTGCTCCGGCGGCACCGGAACCTCCGGCACCGGAACCCGCGCCCGAACCCGCAGTATCCGAACCCGCCCCCGAGCCCGCAGCCCCAGAGTCCGCAGCGCCGGAACCCGCGGTGCCGCAGCCCGAGCCGGTGGCGGCGAGCACACCCGAGCCCGCCCCGGAGCCGCAACCCGAACCCGCACCACGCCCCGAACCCGCACCGGAACCCGAGCCGGTCCGGGCGCCCGATCCGGAACCGGTCGCCGGTCAGGTCCCGCCGACGAGCACCGGGACCATGGACGCGGCCGGGGTGCGCAGCGTGTGGTCCGAGGTGACCTCCGCGCTCCGTGAACGCAGCCGCCCCGTGCAGGCGATGCTCGCCGCGGCAACCGTGCAGTCCGTCGAGGGCAACACGATCGTGCTCGCCCATCCGGCGGCGCCGCTCGTACGACGGCTGTCCGAACCGCACAACGTGGAGGTCGTCGCCGCCGCGCTCACCGACGCGCTCGGCGGAACCTGGCAGGTGCGCTGGGTGCACGGTGATGCCGCGGCACCGGCTCAGCAGGCGGCGCCGCCGAAGCAGAAGCCGAGCTTCGAACCGCCCAAGCGCACCCAGCGCCGGGAACCCGATCCGGAACCCCCGCCGCCGGAGCCCGAGCCGGAACCGCCCGAGCCACCCGAACCGATGGACGACGAGTCCATGCTCGCCGAGGCCGCGCGCCCGATGACCGATGAGGAACGGGCGAACCAGCGGACCCCGGAGGACGAGGCGATCGATCTGCTCACCGAACATCTCGGCGCGCGCAAGATCGGCGGGGACGAATAAGCGCTCAGATCGCGATGTGCAGCGTGTGCGAGAGCACGAGCCCGGCCGCGCCGAGGAGCGTGGCGTGGTCATCGAGATTGGTGAACGCGACCTGAGGCGGTCCTGCCGGATGCGGCGGAATGCCGCGGTGCAGATGGTGCTCGATGCGACCGCGCAGGGTTTCGCCCGCGGCCACGGCGTCCCCGTGCAGGATGAACAGTCCCGGGGCGAAGGTCTGATGGAGATTCGCCATGCCGATGGCGAGATTGCGGGCGTACTCGTCGAGAAGTTCGGCGGCGTGCGGATGATCGCGTGCCGCGAGGCGGGCGAGCGGTCCCGCGGTGAGGGTGGCGGCTCCGGGCAGCCCCTTTTCCAGGGCCTCGGTGCGTAGCCAGGTGTGCGTGGCGATGGTCTCCCAACAGCCGGTTCGTCCGCAGTGGCACGGTTTCCCGTGCAGATCGACGGTGGTGTGGCCGACCTCGCCGCCCGTTCCGCCCGGTCCGCGGTGCACGCTGCCGCCAATGACCAGGCCGACGCCGAGTGCCTCGCCGGTGTAGAGGGAGGCGAAACCGGACCGGCCGCGTCCCTGGCCGAACCAGCGGTCCCCGAGCGCCTGTACCCGGGGATGCACGTCGATCCAGGTGGGCAGTCCAAGCGTGGTGCGCAGATGCTCGGCGACGGGCAGCCCGTCGAGCGCGGGAGCCAGCGCGATGTGCACGATGCTGCCGCTGTCGGTGTCGACCATGCCGCCGATCGCGACCCCGATCCCCATCGGTTCCGTGCTACCCGCCGCGCGGATCTCGGTGAGCGCCTCGGTGAGCGCTTCGAGCGCGGGCGTGCCGCCGGGAACCCGAACGTCGTACTCGCGCCGGGTGTGAGCGAGCAGGGTGCCCCCGGCGCTGATGAGCGCGGCCTCGACGGTGCCGGGCAACAGGTGTGCGCTCGCGATCGGCGGGGCGTTCTCGGCGAACCAGAGCGGCCGTGAGGGCTTGCCGCCCGCCGCGCTGCTCGGCCGGCTCTCCCCCTCGGCGAGCAAGCCGTTGTCGATCAGTTGCCCGGTGATACTGCCGATCGTGGCGCGGGAGACCCCGGTCAGCCGGGCGAGTTCGGCGCGGGAGAGCGGTCCGGTGTCGTAGAGGGCCTGCATGATCCGCGCCCGGTTGACCTCGCTGGCCACCGTGGGCGAGATCAACGGTGCCTCGGCTGCCATTCGACCCCTCGCCTCGCTGGTTTTGTTCCGTATTCAACATACAACGTAGCGAATTGGCTGGCCAGAGTCATTGTGAGTGAGCTCTTGACCTAGGTTAGTTCAGAGAGTAAACATACTGGGATCCAAGGCAATGTGGCTGTAGCGAGGTGGCTGTGATGAGGTTCGGCATCGTCGGAAGCGGGATTCGTGGCCGGATGTACGCCCGTTCGCTGGGTGAGGCACCCGGGGTCCGGGTGGCCGCGGTGTGCGACCTCGACGAGTCCAGCGCACGGCAGCTCGGCGAGGAGTTCGGCGCGGCCGCGTTCACCGATCATCGGCGGATGCTCGCGGACTCCGAACTGGACGCGGTGATCGTGGCGACTCCGGACTTCGCGCACCGGGATGTGGCGGTGGACAGCGCGCAGGCCGGTGCGCACCTGCTGATCGAGAAACCGCTCGCCACCACCCGCGAGGACATTCGCGCGATCCACGAGGCGGTGGAGGCGGCGGGCGTGCAGTGCCTCGTCGGGTTCGAGAACCGGTGGAACCCGGCGATCCGGCGGCTGCGCGAGCTCTCCGCTGCGGGGCGGTTCGGCGAGGTGCTCACCCAGAACATCCTGTTGTCCAATACCTATTACGTGCCAAGGGAAATGCTGTCCTGGGCGGCGAAGTCCTCGCCCGCGTGGTTCCTGATGAGCCACACCGTGGATGCCGCGGGCTGGGTCGCGGACAAGGCGATCACCTCGGTGGTCGCCCGTGGTTCGCGCGGCCGACTGGCCTCGCTCGGTATCGACACCTGGGATGTCATCCACGCCTTGCTGACCTTCGCCGACGGCACCACCGCGAACCTCACCTCGACCTGGGTGCTGCCCGATTCCGAACCGTCCATTGTGGACTTCAAGTACCAGGTCGTCGGCACCGAGGCCGCTGTGGATGTGGACCTGCAGGACCAGAGTGTGCGCCTGGCCGCCGAGGACTACAGCTGGCCGGGGCTGCTCGGCGGGGAACTCGACGGGCGGTTGCAGGGCCCGCCGACCTGGATGGTCCAGTCCTTCGCCGCGCGATTGCTGGATGGCGCTCCCGTCGGACCGGGGATTGCCGACGGCGCGATGGTGACCGACGTGGTGCTCGCGATCCTCGAATCGCTCGAAACCGGTGCGCCGACACCGATCACCCCGAGCCTGGCCGGAACGAGCGCGGTGTCCCATGCCTGAGATGCTCGCCGGAAACTCCCGCACCACAACGCGGCTGGGCACCCGGGTGGCGCTCATCGCCGCGGTCATCGGCGTGATCTACGGCTACGACAGCGGTTCCATCGGTGGTGCGCTTGTCGTGCTCAAGCAGCAGTACCAGCTGAGCACGCTGTGGGTTTCGGTGATCACCTCGATCGTCGTGGTGGGCAGCCTGTTCGGCGCGATCATCGGGCCACGTATGGCGAATTCGCTCGGCCGTAAACACACCATGGTCGTGATCACCATCGGGTTCGCCCTGTTCGCCGCGCTCAGTGCGGTGCCGTGGGGCATCGTGTGGCTGACCGTCGTGCGCCTGTTCCTCGGTGTCACGATCGGACTGTCCACTGTGGTCGCCCCGATCTTCATCTCCGAATTCGCCCAGGAACATCAGCGCGGCAAACTCGGTACCTCGTACCAGTTCTTCACCTCGGCGGGTGTGGTGATCTCGCTGCTCGTCGACTGGGGGCTGGCGGACAGCGGTTCCTGGGAGCTCATGCTCGGCCTCTCCGCGATTCCCGCGGTCGCCGTGCTCGCCGCGATCATCCGGTTCCCGGACAGCCCGCGCTGGTATGCCATGCGGGGCCGGTTCGAGGACGCGCTCGACACCTTGCGCCGCATCGATCCGGATGTCGCCGAGCAGCGCCTCGCCGATATCCGCGCCGATGTGGCGGGTGGGGAGACCGGGCGGTTCCGGGAGATCTTCACCCGTCAGTATGCGCGGGCAACCCTGTTCGTCATCGGTTTCGGTTTCTTCGTGCAGATCACCGGCACCAATACGATCCTGTACTACAGCCCGCTGATCTTCCAGCAGGCCGGAATCAGCAGCGCATCGAACTCCATCCTGGTGTCCGCGATCGTGCAGGTGTTCTCCATCGTCGGTGTCGTGCTTTCCATGCTCGTCGTCGATCGCTGGGGCCGCCGCAGGCCCCTGCTGCTCGGCGGCGCGGGCATGATCATCGGGCACGCGGTGATGATGATCGTGTTCGCCAGCGGACCGTCGGGGGCGATGGGATACGTTGCGGTGGGCGCGATCGGCCTGTTCTACGTCGGTTTCTACTTCGGTATCGGTTCGCTGATCTGGGTCTACTGCGGTGAGGCTTTCCCCGCCAAACTCCGCAGTGTCGGCGCCGCGGCACTGCTGATCACCGACTTCATCGCCAACCTCATCGCCACTTTCGCCTTCCCCGGAATGCTCGACGCGCTCGGTGGCGCCTGGGCGTTCGGTGTCTTCATGGTGCTCTCGGTCGCCGCGTGGATCTTCATGCACCGGATGGCACCGGAAACCAAACACCGCACCCTGGAGGAAATCCGCGACTACTGGAACAACAACGGGCAGTGGCCGAGCGCCGTGCAGCGCTGAGCCGTGTTCCGCCTGGTTGGAACGACGCTCCAGGTGTGTCAGACTGGTTGCATGGCAACGCGGGCGGGCCGGACGCAGCGGCGCACCGAAGCGCTCTCGCGCGAGCGCATCATCGAGGTCGCCGTCGAACTGCTCGATTCGGCAGGCGATGGCGGGCTGACCTTCCGGGCACTGACCGAGCGCCTCGCCACCGGTCCGGGGGCGATCTACTGGCATGTGGCGAACAAAGGCGAACTGCTCGAAGCCGCCACCGATGGGGTCATCACCGCCGCGCTTGCCGCGGAACCCGCTGAGCAGGCGGATTCACCGCGGGACCGGATCCGCGCCATCGCGCTCGGCCTGTTCGAGGCCATCGACCGGCACCCCTGGCTGGCCCCCCAGCTCGCCGCCCAGTTCTCCCGCAAACCATGGGGACCCGTCACCCCGCGAATCTTCGAAAGCATCGGCAGGCAAGTGCGGGAACTCGGTGTGCCCAAGGAAAACTGGTTCACCGCGACATCCGGGCTCGTGCACTACATACTCGGCGCCGCCGGACAGAACGCCGCCAACGCCGCAAGCGTCCGCCTCCTTCGAACCGAGGACGAACGCGCCGAATTCGTCGAAGCCGTAGCCAAGGCATGGGAAGAACTCGACCCCGAGGAATACCCCTTCACCCGCGCCGTCGCCGATCAGGCCCGCGAACACGACGACCGCGAACAGTTCCTCGCCGGAATCGATCTCGTGCTCGCCGGAATCACCGCTGTGCAGGGTCAATAAAGCGGGCTATCGGGTTCGGTATCGGCAGGCGTCACGGACATGACGATCGGACAGCGTGCCGAGGGTCGAGCCGAGAACCAGGTTGAGGATCAACGATGGCCATGCTCCTGCCTTCAAGCTCTGATACAGGGAAGCGATGGAGAGCAACGCCAGGATCCATAGCAGGATTCGGGCCCAGTTCGCGTGGGTGCGGTGCAACACGATCGCCGCGGGAATGGCCAGAACTGTTTGCACCGCGCTGATCCCCACCAGGATCCCGGTCAACGTGGCGTCCTGGATCAGGAGCGCACCGACGACAGCGGAGGTGAGGCCGATCACCGAGCCGACAATCCACACGATGGCGCTGTAGGTGATGTACTTGCGGACTCGATTAACGTCCCAGGCAACTTCGGCGGCATTCCCCATCCGGTTGCCGTGTTCCCTGCCATCCGGATTCGACATGTGGCTCTCCCCTGCGCGTTCGTCTGCGTATCCGCACGATAACCCGCCGAGGCCTGATTAGCTATTCAGTCGATCCAGGCCTTGCAACAGTGTGAAAAGCTCCGCGCTGCCGCGTGATTCGTCCGCGAGCAGTTCGGCCAAGGCAGCGTGGTCGCGGGCCGAACAGAGCTGGAGTCCGGTCGCTTCCCGGTTGGTTTGCAAGGCATTCCCGTATTGGCCCCAGAACTCCGGATCGTGAATCGCGGCGAGGGCGGTGAATTCGTAGTTTCCGTTGACGAGATCGATCCCGAAGCCGGTGCGTTCGATGTGCGGGGCACCGTGTTCGATCGGCCGGCGTATCGGTTCGGGGAGGTGATTCGGGTGCGCCAGCTGCTCTTCGAACTCGCGGCGTACCGTCTCCTCGATCGCGAAAGCGGCGTGCGGGTCGATCATCGGGCGGTGGAAACCGTTCGGGAGCACGAGCACATGGTCCGGTTCGGCCCGGCGCCGGGCGAACGCATACAGGGTTGCCACTCTGCCCACGCACGGACGGCCGCTGAGGTCGAGCACGGTCGCCAGGTCCGGAAGCCATCGATCCCGTAACGGCATATTCTCGTTGCGCGTCACACAATCCGCGAGCTCGGCCGCCAAGAGACCACTCGCGACCGCATACTCCGTGAGACGAGACGGACCGAAAACCGCCCTGTCTTGGGTGTCGAGCACGATTCCTTCGGCGAGCCGCTCGATGACCGCCTGCGTCGCGGCATCATCCAACTCGATCCCGCGAACATCTTCCGGCGCAACGAACATTGTCGCGTCCGGCGGGCCGCTGAGCCATTCCGGCCCGGTCGTGATCGTGGTGGCGACACTCTTCTCGCCGAAACGAACCCGGTGGAGCGCCTCGCTTCCGTAGTACTCGCCGAGCGTCCGCGCCATTGCCTCGCGGCTGATTCCCGCGCGGCGCGTGTTGCGTTCATGCACCGTCTGCACGTCCAGTCGCGACCACCGATCAGCGACCCTCGCCCGCGCCGTTCCCGGTGCCCAACCGGCCTGGGTATCGACCCATGCGCAGGTCGCCATCAATCCGGACAACGGCCCCGCGGACCGGCTCACCCCGGCGCCCCGGCCCTGCGGTGCTCGGCGAGTATGTGCCAATCAGATAACGACATGTCTAGACGATAACAGATGGGGCGACTCGGTGAAACGCCGACCATCGCGCGTGCGTCCTGTGCTGTGCTGGCTACCACGTCTTGCCGCCAGTGCGCTGCGGGTCCGCTATGCAGCGGAGTCGCCGGTGAAGGCCGTATCCCACAAGCTGCTGGTTCTGCTGCTCCATCAAGGTGTCCGCCCTTGGGGCGCGATCGTGTGAGGGGGTTACGATTCTCGCGGCTGGCCGCGCTTTTTGGCGTCGACCGTCAGGTGACACCCTACCTTGACTTGTACAACAACACGTTTACTCGCCGCGAAGAAGACTGAGCTGGAATCGGCTGGGTTCTGGAATGAGGTGAAGTGCTTGCCCGGCGAATTCCGAAATTGAGTGGGTTTCTCGTTGAATCCGTATTGCTTCACGACTTCGCCGACCGCTTTGACAGCCTGTTCGAACTGCTGATCGGGTAACTGCACGCGAACGATTTGATTCGACAGGTTGTGCGTCTCGCCATCACCATTCAGGCATCCCGCCCGACCCACACTGTCGTGGGTGTCTTCCCAATTGGCGAGGCTCGGTATCGATTGCGTCAGCTGCTGCTTGATCGCTTGTTCCATCTGCTCGTAACGTTGTACTGCCTCGTCAATAGTCGGCATCTTCGAGAGCCGGTCGTGCTCTGCGCTTGGATTGTTCATGTCGACCCCCTCCGAAGCTGGCTGATCGGTTACAGCACCGCACGCAGACACGGACAGCATCGCTGCGGCGGATACGGTAGCCAAGGAAATTTTTGTTGTTTTCATGGTTTTGTTGTTTTCATGGTTACGGTGTTCCAAACGCAAGTCCGGGTATGAAATAGCTGCCGTCGCGTATCGCTCGATCAGCCTGTGTGTCGGGCATGGCAAGATCAGGGTGGCCAGATCCAACGGCCGCGATATTGTATTGGCTGGTGGTCCCGTCGTGTAGATATTCGCTATGACCAAACGCGGGGGCCAACGGATCTCCTCCAGTCGGACTGCCTTTGATGTTGGTGCTCAGGTGTTGAATATTGGGATCACTATAGGTGTCAGGTCCAAGTGGCCCACCGTGGCCTGTGGGCAACTGGAACAGATCTGATGTCCGGCCGGCTGCGGGTACGTAGTCGGTTGCAGCCTCTTCGCTGTAGATATGTCCACCGTTGACATGGGGCTTATTCCAGCCTTCGCCAGGTGATCCGAAGAGGACGGAATCGTTGACGGGTGTGTTGTGGCCGAGCGCTTCGCCGGTCGTGGTGGATCCATACGAGTGTCCTAGCGCAGTGAGGTGTAGTGGTGCGTTGTTGGTTTCGTGTGCCGCGCCCACTCCGTTGAGGAACCCTGCAAGCTTGTCGCCGCCGTGCTGTGCCGCTTGCGGAAGCGCCACTGACTGACTGCTCGCGATCTCATCGACTTGGGGCGCTTGATACCCGATCCAGGTTACGGCCGCGTTCGTACTGTCGTCTCCGACAGCCTGGTTGATGCTGTTCTCCTTCTGCACGAGATCCGCCATGTTGGCGTCATATCCCTCAAGGGAGCCGTCGACTGTGGTGGTAAAACCGGGGGCGAAGACGTTGACGTTCTTCGCGCCGTCAATGTCGCCGATTCCGATCGCTGCTTCCATTCGCGGATGGGTGTCATCGAGCACAAGCAGCGATCGGTTGCCACGGTGCATGGTTTCTTTGATCTTGTCGAGCGACTTGAGCTTTGCCTCGATGTTTTTGATCTCGTCAACGCTGCCACTGTTCTTGAGTTGCTGCAACAGCCGTGCTCGCATCGCCGGGATACGGTTCATGTTTGCCTTCGAACGTGCGGCGGCGGGAAGCCCGTTCAGGTTTCCGATCTTGTCCGGGGTCGCTCCGATGACCGCGCCCTGCTCGGCTTTGGACAAGGTGCCCCACCACGCGGCGTTCTGAGTTGCCGTGCCACCTGCTGGCGGATCGGGAGTAGTGAGCGCCATTGCGGCGGTACCCGCAGCGGCGGCGGTGGTGAGGTTCCCCGTTTGCCCGACTCCGTATTGACCTGCGCCCGCCTTGCCGAACACACCCGCCAGATCGGCATCGATATCGGTTGCGGTGCGCACGACTTGCTCGAGCTTGGCGGTGATCTCCTGCTTGGCGCCTTCGCGGTCTTCGGGGTGCATGTCCGGCGGGAGTGGTTTCCCGGCGAAGGTGTCGGTGACTTCGCCGTTCTCGCCGACCTCGAAGCCGTATTTGCGACCGAACTCTTCGGCTTCGTTGATCTGTCGTGGCAGCGGCCTCACCGCATCGGATGCCTGCGCCAGGCCTTTGACGATCGCGGCCAGCCCTGCCGCGTGGCGGTCCCCTTGTTGGACGAGTTTGTCGTGCACGGCCATCGCGCTGGCGGAACTCTTGCCGGTCCAGTCGCCTTCGCTGATTTTCGCCCCGGCGAAGTCATCGCCCTCGCTGGTCAGTATTTGAAGTTCGCGCTGGACTTCGCTGCGGGCCTGTTCGAGTTGGTCGGCGTTCCACTTCCGGATATCGCTGATGGAAACCATGTTTCAGCGACCCCCGTGCTTGAACCGGTCGCTGCTGTCGAGTTCGTTCGCCGAATAGCTGGCGTCTGCGGCGCCCACCTTCGTCCCCTGGGTAGCAATCGCCTTGCCCCACGCGGGTACGTCCTGCGTCAGCGAACACCCTGATGCGGCGGCGCCAGCGGTGCCACGGGCAACGCGGACCCGACCTTGCCGAACCCACTGGCCAGATCGATACCGCCGATCTTCCCGCCAGCCGCGCTCGCTCGTTGCGCATATGCGCGCATCGCAGGTGAGACCACCCCAAGGTCACCAGGCATATTTCCCTCCACGCAATTCCGACCACCCACTGCCGAGGGTAAACGATCGAATGCGCAGAAGACATGAGTAGAACTACTCAACCGAGGGCAGAAATATGCGCAACACCCGTGCGCGGGACACCGGGACAGGCCGCACTGCCCCGATCGGAAACACCTGAATTCCGGCCCATTTCCGTGGCTGGGACACCCTGGCCCGACCGGAGAAGTTGGGGTTTCAGCAGGTCACAGCGAGTATTGCGGCGTCCGGCAAGATGCCCCATTACCGGGACAGTTGGGCCACCTGGGACAGCGCCGCGTACCTGGCTGTCCCGCTACCCGCCCTCGCTGCTCGGTGCATCCACAGCAAGGCCCACCGGGCAGCTCACCCCGGTGCCGCCGATTCCGCAGTACCCGTTCGGCACCTTGTGCAGATACTGCTGGTGGTACTCCTCGGCGTAATAGAACTGG
Source organism: Sciscionella sediminilitoris (assembly GCF_000737195.2). Classification (GTDB taxonomy): domain Bacteria; phylum Actinomycetota; class Actinomycetes; order Mycobacteriales; family Pseudonocardiaceae; genus Sciscionella; species Sciscionella sediminilitoris. Next base: position 27,391 of record NZ_JALM01000099.1, on the reverse strand, counting down.
GCCAGCGGCGCGATTTCGGTGCTGATCTCGCCCTTGCCCGCGGCGCGCAGGGCTTCGCCGTAGCGGGCGGCGCTGTTCTCGGCGGCGGCGCGCTGCTGCTCGCCGACGTAGTAGATGGCGGAACGGTATTGGGTGCCGATGTCGTTGCCCTGGCGCATGCCCTGGGTGGGGTCGTGGCTTTCCCAGAAGATGCGCAGTAGTTCGGCGTAGTCGATGTCCCCGGGCCGGTAGGCGACGAGTACGGCTTCGGTGTGGCCGGTGAGCCCGCTGCACACTTCTTCGTAGCTGGGGTTGGGGGTGTATCCGCCGGCGTACCCGACCGCGGTGGAGTAGACGCCGTCGAGGCGCCAGAAGATCCGTTCGGCGCCCCAGAAGCAGCCCATTCCGAACACGGCGGTGCGTGTGTCTTCGGGGAATGGGGGCAGGATGCGCCGATCGGGGTGGACGGCGTGCGCCGGCGGTATCCGCATGGGCTCGTCCCTGCCGGGCAGTGCCTCGGCTGCGGTTACAGTTTTGGTCTTGTCACGTCCGAACAGCGCCATAGGTCAAGGTTAGGGGCAAGTGGGGTGAGCGTCGAGCGGCTGCGTGCGGTCTGGGAGGCGATGGGCACCCGTGACCCGCTGTGGGCGGTGTTCAGTGAACCGGACCGGCGCAACGGTGGCTGGGACCTCGAGGAGTTCATGGCGACCGGGGTGCGCAATGCGGCGTGGCTGCACCGCAAGCTGGCGGACAACGGTCTGGAACTGGGTGAGCGGCTGCTCGATTTCGGTTGTGGGGTGGGCCGCCTTTCCTGTGCGCTGGCCGAACGCGGGCATCGGGTGACCGGGGCGGACATCTCGCGCAGCATGGTGGCGCTCGCGCGGCGCTACAACCGGGTCGGTGCGCGTGCGGAGTTCCACGCCTACGACGGGCGCACGCTCCCGTTCGAGGACGGCGCGTTCGATGGTGCGGTCAGTCTCGTGGTGCTCCAGCACTTACCGCCGCCGATCCAGGTCACCGCGCTGTTGGAGATGCTGCGGGTGGTGGCTTCCGGCGGTCTGGTCGTGGTGCAGGTGCCGATCGCGCCCCGGGTCCCCGGCCCGCTCGCGGAGTCGGCGAGCCGGGCGCAGTTGCGGGTGCTCGCCGCGCCGGAACGCATCTTGGCTGGTCAGACTGCGATGCTCCGGGTGGAGGTGACCAATCGGGGCGATGCCGTCTGGCCAACGGAATCCGGGATCCTGCTCGGTAACCATTGGCGCAGCGGGCAGCGGATGCTCGTGCGGGACGATGGCCGCGCGGGTCTGCGGCACGCGGTGGAACCGGGTGCGGTGACGGTGCTCGAGCTCGAGGTCACCGCGCCGGAGCGGCCGGGGAATTACGTCCTGGAACTGGATCTGGTGCAGGAACTGGTGCGCTGGTTCGCGGAAGCGGGTTCCCCGGTGGCGCGGCTCGATGTCGAGGTCTCCGAGGGAGCCCCGGACCCGGTCGAGCGCCCCGCGGATCCCGACGGCGGGATCGAGATGCACCCGATGCCGGATTCCCTCGTGCGTGAACTGGTGCAACACTGCGGTGCACGAGTGCTGTGCGCGGTACAGGACAATTTCGCGGGCGAGCCGTGGCACAGCCGCACGTACCTCATCCGCCGATAAGAGCCGACAAGCGCCGATAAGACTGGGATCCGAGACGACGATGAGCTGGCAGGACGAGCTCGAGCAGCTGGACAACGAACTGGCCGAGGGCAAGATCGACGCCGGTGAGCACCGCCGCCGCGCGGACGATCTGCTCGCGGGCGCTTCCGGGCCGACCGCGGGTCCGGCGGCGGGCTGGCGTTCGCAGTCGCCGAGCCGCAACGCCGAACGGGACACCCAGCAGCTGCGCCCGCCGTGGGAACGCGGTCCTGCGGTCGGGAAAACGGAGGCGGAACCGGAGAAGAAACCGGTACCGGAACAGACTCCGCAGGAGTTGACCAATCCGATCCCGCCGGTTCCCCCGGTCGAACCGCAGAAGGAACCCGCGAAGGAGCCGACGTTCCCTCCGGTGCCCCAGCCCGCGGTGCCCCAGGCCGTGCAGCAGCCGCCGTGGCAGCGCCAGCAGAGACAGCCCTCCGCGCCGGTCCCCGAACTGCCGGAACCGAAGCAACCGCGCCGCAAGCTCTCCCAGTCCGGCAAGCTCCTGCTCGCCGGGGTCGGCGGGGTGCTCGTGCTCGCGCTCATCGCACTGCTCGTGTGGCTGCTCGCGTTCCGGAACGTGTCCGAGTCCGCGCCGCAGCGCCAGGCTCCGCCCCCGTCCCCGGCGAGCACCGAGGCAACCGGTCCCGCCGTGCTCCCCTCCGGGCTCGCCGAACGCCTGCCGAAGCTGCCGGGGGTTCCGCTGAAGGCCCCGGACATGCAGCCGATCGACTCGATCGTGAAGGCCGGGTACTACACCGAGCAGATCGCGCAGAACATCCAGAAGGCCGGCCCGAAATCGATGCTGGTGCGCCAGTCGGTGCGGTCCGGTACCGAGGTCTACCTGCTCGCGGTCATCCCGAGCACCAGTCAGCGCAACTGCCAGCTCACGGCTGCCGGGCTCAACGACTTCCAGCGCTCGCTCGGATTCACCGACACCCACGACGGGATGCTCGGCGCGAACACCAGCACGCTGAACCTCTCGAACAAGCAGGGCGTGTACTACCGCGGCGCGTACTGCTCGGACCGGATGACCGTGCTCGTCGCCTCCGCCACCGCGAAACTGGACAAGGCGGACAGCCTCAAGTCCGGCTACGCGGGCTTCGGTAAGTCCGTGGCCAAGGCTTTACCACCCAATTGAGCTGAGTCGGCCCGCTCGATCACTCGATCGTGGCGCGGTGCACAATGAGTCGAACACGCTCACGGATTTTTTCGCAAAGGGGGCCGCGATGACCTGGCAGGACGAGCTGCGCAGGTTAGAGGATGACCTGGTGAACGGCCGGGTTTCGGCTGAGGACTACCGCATCCGTCGCGACCAGCTGCTCAGCTCGGCGAACGCGTCCCCGCCGCCGGACACCTCGATGGACAGCACCCAGTTCATCCCGCCGATCACGGACACCGGAGCGGACGCCACCCAGGTCGTCGGGCGCCAGCCGCAGCAGCAACCACCCCAGCAGCCCCAGCAACAACAATGGCAGCCCGGCCAGCAGCCGCAGGCCTACCAGCAGGGCTATCAACAGGGTTACCAGCAACCTCAGCAGCCGCAGCAGGGCATGTTCGATCAGCCGCCGCAGGAGGACAACGACCCGCCGTGGGCAGGTGACGAGTTCCCGCCATTGGCCGCGGGCAGCTCCGAGTGGGTCAAGCAGGGACCGGAAACCGGTGAGCAGAACAAGGGTGCCCGCGGCAAGGTCATCGGCATCGTCGCCGGGGTCGTGCTGATCGTGGTGCTCGCCGTCGGCGCCTGGCTGCTGTTCGGCCAGAGCTCGGGCTCGCAGCCGCCGCAGGCGGGCGGGGACAAGAACAACGCCCAGGGCCAGGGCGGCGGGGAACAGCCGAAGCCGAAACCGAAGCCCGATCAGCTCGGCCTGATCGATCCGCCCGGCCAGCCCGAGGACCACGCGAACGTGAAGGACCTGCAGAGCCTTTCCGGCGCGAACTACCTCAACCCGCAGGAACAGCAGGCCTATACGAACGCGGTGGTCGGCAAGACCGTGTTCAAGGTCAGCCACCAGGGCGAGAACACCTTCGCACTGGTCGCGGCGAAAGCGAGCACCCCGCAGGGTGCGACCGAAGCGGTGAAGGAGCTCAACGACGCCGAGCTGTCCAACGGCATGAAGAAGCTCGACGGTCAGCCGAAGGGCGTCGCCGCGGCACAGGTCCAGCCGAACAAGGCGGGCGAGAACAGCGAGATCCGCGCGCATTACGCGCATGGCACGGAGATCGTGCGGGTGCACGTCTACGGTCCGGACTTCGCCACCGTGCAGCAGCAGTTCACCAAGGTGCTGCAGGACCAGCTGAAGGCCGTTCCCGCCGATGGCTGAGGCGGCGCGGCGAACGGCGTGCACCGTCGTCGCGGCCAACTATCTGCCCGCGGCACGCGTGCTCGCCGCCAGCTATCTCGCCACTCACCCCGGTGACGAGTTCTGGATCACGGTCATCGACGCACCCGCCGAGCGCGACGAGTACGAGGCGGGCGCGCGCATTCTCGGGCCCGCGGCCTTCGGCATCGAGCCAGACGAATACCTGCGCATGGCGACCGCCTACTCGGTGACCGAACTGGCCACCGCGGTGAAGCCGTTTCTGCTGCGGGTGCTGCTCGAACACAGCACGGTCGCGGTGTTCCTGGACCCGGACATCACGGTGTACGCGCCGATGCCCGAACTCACCGAGCTCGCGATCGAGCACGATCTGGTGCTCACCCCGCACGTGCTCGGCCCGATGCCGCGCGATGGCAAGGAACCGGGTGAGGGCGTGATCATGGGAACCGGGATCTTCAACCTCGGTTTCCTCGCCTGCGGACCGGGAGCGGGACCGTTCCTGGATTTCTGGGCGGAACGGCTGCGCACGGACGCGATCGCGGCCCCCGAGGAGCAGCTGTTCACCGATCAGCGCTGGGTCGACCAGGTTCCCGCGTTGTTCCGGCACACGGTGCTGCGCGACCCCGGCTTCAACATCGCCTACTGGAACGCGCACGAGCGCGAGCTGGAGAAGGGCCTGGACGGCGCGATCCTGGCGAACGGCGCTCCGCTGCGGTTCTTCCACTTCAGCGGGTACCGCCCGGAGCGGCCCTGGCAGCTGAGCTATCACTGCGCGCGCGAGCCTCGGGTGGTGCTCTCGGCGAACCCGATCCTGCGCGAGCTCTGCGATTCCTATGGTGCGGCGCTGAAAGCCAATGGCTACGCGGAAACCCTCGAGGCGATCCCCTATGGATTCGCACGGCTGGCCGACGGCACTCCGATCACCTCGGCTATGCGCAGGCTGTTCCGCGGCGCGTGGATCGAGGCGGAGCGCCCGGATTCCGCGCGGCGTTCCCGAACCGTGGAACCCGTGCCACCGCACGCTTTCGACGGCACCGACGCCTTCGCGCGCTGGCTCGCGGGACCCGCGGACCGGGCACAGGAACGCAGCGGGCTGAACCGGCTGCTGATGTCGGTGTGGAGCGGTCGGCCCGATCTGCGCCGTGCCTTCCCGCGCCCCTACGCGCAGGACAACGCCGGATTCCGGTACTGGTGCGGGCAATCCGGGGTGGCCGAGTTCGGCCTGCCCTCCTGGGCCCTTCCCGCGCACTCCGAAGCCCGGACCGTCGCGGTGGACAAGCGGCCCGGGGTGAACATGCTCGGTTACCTCACCGCGGAGCTCGGACTCGGGGAAATGGCGCGGTTGCTGCACGATGCGGTCGCCGCCTCGGGGATTCCGATCAGTTCGGTCGTCGAGGAGAAGGCGGTCTCCAACCGCACCGCGCTCGCCCGCCCGGAGACCGAGGGCGCGGCGCGCTACGGGGTGAGCCTGCTGTGCGTGAACGCGGACCAGACCCAGGTGATGGCCGAGGCGCATCCCGAGGTGTTCGCCGACCGCTACCGCATCGGGTTCTGGGCCTGGGAGCTCGAGGAGTTCCCGGAGTGGCTGCATCCGGCCTTCGAACTGGTGGACGAGATCTGGACGGTCAGCGAGTTCTGCGCGCGGGCGATCCGCCGGCACACCACGCTGCCGGTGAAGGTCTTCCCCGCCCCGGTGCGCGAGATCGCCTCCGTGGAGCCGAAAACCAAGGGATACACCCAATTCCTGTTCGCCTTCGACTTCAACTCGGTCGGCGAGCGCAAAAACCCTTGGGGCGCGGTGGATGCGTTCCGGCAGGCCTTCGGGGACCGCGAGGACGTGCGGCTGGTGCTCAAGGCGATCAATCCGGATCTGCATCCGATCGCGGCGGAGCGGCTGCGGATGGCCGTGCTCGGGGACGAGCGGATCACGCTGCTCGAGCGCTACCTCTCCCCGGAAGACCTGCAGGCGCTGTACGCGGACAGCGATGCCTATGTCTCGCTGCACCGCAGTGAGGGCTTCGGGCTCACCGTTGCGCAGGCGATGGTCATGGGAATCCCTGTCGTGTCAACGGATTACTCTTCGACGACCGAGTTCGTGGACGATAAGACCGGGTGGCCGATCCCCTATTCGCTGGTTCCGGTCGGCAAGGACTGCTTCCCGTACCACGAGGACGCGTTGTGGGCGCAGCCGGACATCCGCGCCGCCGCCGAGGCGATGCGCCGGATCGCCGACGACCCGGCCGAGGCCGCGCGCCGGGCCCGGGCCGCGCGGGAGTACATGCTGCGCGAGCACTCCATGACCGCGGCCGCCACCTGGGTCGGCGAACAGCTGCGCGCCGCGCACGCCGCCTGGCTGGCCAGGCGGGAGCCCGTGCCGGAGCCGGAACCGATCCCGGATCCCTTGGCGCCACTGGATTCCGCGCGTGCCGCGCTGGACTGGCGCGCCGAACCAGGGACGAGCGCGCGCAATCCGCTCGCCCCCGCCGTGCGCAAGGCGATGCTGCGGCTGCTCGATCACTACGACGTGCACCAGCGTGCCGTGCTCGGCGAACTCACCAGTGGTGGCCAGGACACCGCACGGCGGCTGCTGCAACGCATCGAGTGGCTCGAGGCGACGGTGGATTCCTTGCGTGCGAAGGCGGATGAGACCGGATCGAACACCGACCGGCTGACCGCGCTCACCGATGATCTGCACACCGGCTACCGGGAACTGCGTGCCGAGGCGCCGGGGAATGCCGTGCGGATCGGCAATCTGGAACGCGATCTCGATGAACTGCGCACCGGATTCGCGGGCAATGCCGAGGAAGTCGGGGCCACCTTCGCGGATATCAACCGGCAGTTCGCCGAACGCGATGCGCGCTCGGACAACGACGAGTACCAGATCGCCGAACTCAACCGGCGGCTCACCGCGGCGGACGAGGCCGCACGGCTGCGCCACGCCCCGCTTCCGGACGGCACCGAGGTCGTGCGCTGTGACGCCGGTGATCTGCTCGTGCCACGGGATGCGGTGATCCTGCCCTGGTTGCGGTACCACCGCAGCTGGGAGACCGCCGAAGCGAAACTGATGGCCGAGCTGATGGGCGAGGGTGCTTTCCTCGATATCGGCGCGCACGTCGGATACCACAGTCTCGCGCTCGTACGCAGGCGCGGAGCGGTGCGGCGCATCGTGGCCGTCGAGGCCGATCCGCTGAATGCCTTGCTGCTGCGGCGAAATCTCGCGGTTAACCTGCCCGCGGAGGCGGCCAGCGCGGTCGAGGTACTGGAACTCGCCGCTTGGGACACCGAGACGAGTGTGCGGATCGATCGCGTCGAGGCCGAGAACAGCGGCGACATCCGGGTGCACACCGGAGAAGGCGGCACCCGGGTTTCCGCGGTTCGCCTCGACGCTCAGTCCCGCGTGCTCGCCGGACGGGTCGACGTGATCAAGACCGATCTGCAGGGCAGGGACCACCGTGCCTTCGCCGGGCTCGCCGGGCTCATCCAGCGCGACCGCCCGCAGCTGGTGGTCGAGTTCAGCCCCGAGGCCATCGAGGAACTCGGCGATGACCCGCGCGCCGCGCTGCACGGTTACCGGGAAGCGGGCTATGCGGCCATTCCGGTCACCGAGAGCGGCCCGGAAACCGAGGCCGGTGATCCGGATGCGCTCGTCGCGCGCGCCAGGGCGAGCGAACCGGGGCTGCTCACCCTGTGGCTGCGGCCGAGTTGAGCAGCCAGAAGGAACGCATGCTCGCCGGTGAGCCCTATCTCGCCGAGGATCCCGAGCTCGCCGCCGATCGGGCCCGCGCGGAACTGCTGAGCGAGCGGTTCAACACCTGCCCGGCGGGGAATCCCGGGGAACGCCAGACCGTTCTCCGCGAACTGCTCGGTTTTCTCGGCGAGGATGCGGAGATCCGGGCACCGCTCTATGTGGACTACGGCTACCGGATCAGCATCGGCGCGCGCACCTTCGTCAATTTCGGCGCGACCTTCCTCGATGTCGCGAAGATCAATATCGGCGCGGATGTGCAGATCGGGCCCGGGGTACAGCTGCTCACGCCGACCCATCCGCTCGATCCGGCGCAGCGCCGCGCCAAATGGGAAGCCGGGGAACCGATCACCATCGGCGACAACGCCTGGCTCAGTGGCGGGGTCATCGTCTGCCCCGGGGTGCGCATCGGGGAGAACGCCGTGGTCGGTGCGGGATCGGTGGTCACCAAGGACCTACCGGCCAATGTGCTCGCGGTCGGCAACCCGGCCCGCATCATTCGCGAACTCTGAACCTATTTCGGGTGTTGCTTGAGCATCTGCTCGAGTTTGTCGAGCTGTTTCGGGCGCAGCAGCGGGGCTTCCCCGGTCGCCATGCCACGCTCGAGCATTTCGAGCACGACGACCTTGGAATTCACGATCATGTTCTGAATCTGGGTCAGCCCGCCGTCCATATCGTCATAGGCGCCGAAGGAGACATTGCTGAAGATGTTCGAGGCGTATTTGTCGAGCGGGAGGCTGAACGAGTCGCCGAGCACGACCGCGGGCTCGTCGATCATGCCCTTGGCCGGTTGGTTCCGCACGGTGGTCACGGAGCGCAGGCTCGTGGGTTGTTCCGGTGTGCCACCGGAAACCCCGTCCGGGCTGAGCCGGTACTGCGGCCATGGCTCGGTCTGGTCGCTGCCGAGCAGCCGGGCGAGATCACCGGTACGGGTCGTCGATGTGACCTTGTCGGCCTTCCAGGTCCTGCTGACCCCGGGCTGGATCCGTTCGCAGACGGCACGCAGCGCGGCGATCGCGCTCATGTCCTCCCAGTGCGTGTCGTTCTTGAAATAGATCTCGTCCGGGTCCACCTTGCGCAGATCGGTGAGCGTTTTGCGGACGTCGAGAATATGGTCCTGTTTTTCGATCTTGGGCCAGAATTTATCGCGGTACCCGGTCATGCATTTCTTGCCCGCGTACTGATCCGGCATGTACTGGTTCAGAATGGTCGACTTGTCCGGTGGGACGAGCACGACCGGGGTGCGCCCGGAATCGCGGAGGATCTTCTCGAAACGGGCGACCGAGGCGATCACGTCGTTCATCGAGCGCACCGTCACGCATTTCATGCTGACGTCCATGCCGTAGAACAGCCAGCCGTCCTTGCCGCGGATCACCTCGGGGTACTGGTTGCGCTTGGCGGCGACCTCGGCCTCCGGGGTGACCGAACTGGCGCCACCCGTGGAGGGGCCGAACGGGGAACCACCGGAACCCTCGCCCTTGGGCGGCAGCTCGCCGAAGATGCCCTGGCTGATCGCGTCCTCGGCGCGCACCCCGCCCTCACGCAGCGGAAGGTTGTCCGTTGCCCACTTGTCCAGGCCGGTGAACATGCCGAAGCCACGGTCCGGACCGGGAAGGGCGGCCAGCTTGTGGTTCTCGAACTCGGTCGGGCGGATGCCGATCGCGTATGCGATGGCGGGGAGTAACAGGAAGGCGACCGCGCAGATCAGCGACACCCGCTGGGTACGTCCGTGCCGCGGCCGGTGCAGCGGATGCTTGGGCGGCAGCCACGACTCGTATACCGCGATCGGTACCGTCGTCTCGTCCGGTGCACCGTGGACGGGCCTGCGTCGACTCACCGGGACACCCTAAATCATTGCCCTCTGACCTGCACAAATGGGTCTTGTGAGTGCTTGTGTTGGTTCTAACCAACACAAGCACTCACAACACCCCTGACCCGGTGGCTTAGGCTTGGGCACGTGCAGCACAGCTACTCGGGCAAGGTCCGTGACCTGTACACGGACGGTGACGATCTGATCATGGTCGCGAGCGATCGGGTGTCGATCTACGACGTGGTGCTCCCGACGCCGATCCCGGACAAGGGCAAGCTGCTCAATCAGCTCGCCGCGTGGTGGTTCGGGAGGACCGAGCACATCGTGGGCAACCACGTGATCTCCACCGAGGATGTGCCCGAGGAGTTCCGTGGCCGGGCGGTGCGCTGCAAGCGGCTGGAGATGCTGCGGGTGGAGTGCATCGTGCGCGGTTACCTGACCGGGCTCGGCCTGCGCGAGTATCAGCGCGATGGGGCGATCTCCGGGGTACGTCTCCCGGACGGGCTGGTCGAGGGCGATCAGCTGCCGGAACCGATCTTCACCCCGACCACGAAGGCCGAGCAGGGTCACGACGAGTTCATCACCTTCGCGGATGTGGCCGACCAGATCGGTGCGGAGCTCGCGAACCGGCTGCGTGACTACTCGATCCAGGTGTACACCGAGGGCGCCGCGTACGCGAAGGAGCGCGGGGTGCTGATCGCGGACACGAAGTTCGAGTTCGGGCTGGACGCGGACGGGAACGTGCTGCTCGCGGACGAGATCCTGACCCCGGACTCCTCGCGGTTCTGGAACGTGGACGAGTGGCAGCCGGGTGGACCGCAGCGCTCCTACGACAAGCAGCTGGTCCGCGACTGGGCCTCGGGAACGGGCTGGGACAAGACCGCCCCAGGGCCGGAGATCCCCGCCGACATCGCCGAGTCAACCAGCGCCCGGTACCGCGAGGTCTACGAACGCATCACCGGAACCACCTGGAACCCTTAGCCGAGAATGACCTGCGCCAGCGGGACGAGCGCGGTGCCCGACTCGCGCGGGCGTGCCGGGTCGACGCCGATGGCGAACAGTGCTCCTTCGCCGTCCTCGGGCGCGTACCGGTACTCGCGCAGGGGTTCCGGAACGGGTGCGTAGTAGAGGATCGCCCCGCACGGCCGTTCGGTGAGCCGGAAGTTCTCGAAGTAGCCGAGGATCTTGTACAGCTCCTCGGTCGGCGGACCGGTCCGCCTGCGCAGTTTCGGGTCGATCAGGCTGATCCGCTCGCCGTGCCGCGCGACGATATCGGGCACCCCGCCGAGCGCCCGCCCGCTCCCGGTGCGCAGCCAGCGTGCCGCGCGGCCGGGAATCGAGCGCTGGAAGGACAGCTCGACCTCGCCGAGCAGATAGGCGGGATCCCCGGTGCGCCAACCCGTTTCCGGGTCCGGCTCCGGAATCCCGAGTGCGCGCGCGAGGACCGTGGCGAGCAGCCGGAGGCACCACAGCTCGAACAGCTTGGTGTCGAAACGTTCCCCGTAGAACGACCATTCGAGCTCGCCCGCGCTCGCGACCGGTTCCCCGCCGATGACCCGCTCGATCCAGTCGGCGAGCTCGGCATACGGTGCCCCGCTGGCGATCTCGCGCCGCCGCAGCCTGCGCCGCACGGTGCCGAGCAGCGCGCGCTCGCCGTGTTTGCGCCGCACCCGTGCGGCTTCGGGGACGCAGGCGGCGAATTCGGGCAGCCGCAGCAGTGCGCCGAGCGCGCGCATCGCGGAGCGGGCGGCCGCGTGTTCCGGTCCGGCTTCGGCGGCCGCGCTGGCGGCGAGCGCGGTGCGCAGTTCGTTCGTCAGCCACCGCGCGGCATAGGCGGCGAGAATGTTCTCCGGGGTGTGCGCGCTGCGATGCACCTCGAGCACCGGGAAGCTGCCGTGCCCGCCGGTGCCGAGCTGGGCGAGATAACGGTTCACGTCGAGCTGCCCGGTGATCGCCCCGGTCCGATCCAGGGTGCGCAACCGGTAGCGGAAGCTGCTGTCCGCGGCGATCCGGTCGAGCAGTTCGCGCAACCGGTGCGCGGCGGCGAGCGCGACCCGCAGGCGCAGTCCGGCGAGCAGCTCGGTCAGTTCGGTGTCCCCGCCCCGGTCCCGGGAACCGAGCGCGGCGCGCTGTTCGAGCGGCTGGGTGCCGGAGGCGAAATACCGGCCGAGCAGCGGCAGGCTGGCCCCGATCGCGGCCAGCCTGCCCTCCTCGGTCAGGGTGGCGCCCGGCTCCACGGTCACGGTGCGCCGATGAGATGCCGGAGTTCGCGGGCCGCTGTGGCCAGTCCGTGGGCGGTGAACACCTCGAGGAAGGAGCTCGCCTGTTCATCGTCGATCCCGGCCATCTGCGGCACCATCCGGTCCGCGATCGCCTCGTCCACCCCGGGCCACACCTGCGCCCCGCTTGCCAACCGCAGCAGGACCACCCGCAGCACATCCACCACCTGCGCGGTGCCGACCGGCCAGCTCGCCCCGTTCTCCGGGTGGCGCAGCCGGTCCACGACGGACTGCAGCCGGGCCAGCCATTCGGTGTCCGCGGGCACCTCGAGCGCGTAGGTACGGGTCAGCCAGTCGTGCGCGTTCGCGTAGGCCTGCCGGAATTCCTCGGTGACCGGTTGTTCCGCGGTCCCGGTCTCCTCGGGCACCCCGACCGTGACGAACTGGAACCTGCGGGTGAGCCCCTGCGAGATCCGGTTCACGAAGTAGGTGTCCAGGTCGTTCATGGACGCGATGATCCGGAACCGCGCGGGAATCCAGAGTTTGCGGGCCGCGGGCTCGGCCTCGAACCACAGCTCCACCGGGGTTTTCCGGAGATGATCCGCATCGCAGCTGGCGAGGACGGTGAACAGGGAGCCGATCGCTTTGTCGATATCCGCCCGGTTGAACTCGTCGATCAGTAACCAGTTCGCCTGGGTCTCGCCCCCGGCCTGCACTAATTCGGCGCAGCGCAGTGCCGCCGCCACGACGTGCCCGTGCGAGGCGCTGAATCCGCCGCCGCTGTCCGGGCGCAGGCCGCCGACCACGTGGAACGGGGTCCAGTCACTGGTCGCGGTCGATTCGCTGAGCTCGGCGCGGAATCCGGCGGCGAGCGCGCGGGCGAAGGTGGTCTTCCCGGTTCCCGGCGGTCCCTGCAGCACCAGGTGCCCGACCAGTAGCGCGTGCACGCAGCGGCGCACGAGGTTGTCCGCGTCCGGCAGCACCACGTGCCCGCGGGCCAGTTCCTCGTGCACCCGCGCGGTCACCGTGTCCAGATCGGGGAACCGCAACGCGGGCTCGACGACCTCCCTGGTCCAGCCGTGATCGGGCGGCGGTGCCCAGTCGACGGCCGCAGCGGTGCGGGCGGCGGCCCCGGAAAGGCGCATCTCGAGCTGTTCAGGCATGCGGAATTCCCCATTCGGCGAGTTTCCCCGGCAGCGCGCGTGGTTCGGTCCGGGCGATCCGGTAGGCCTCCATGCCCTGGCAGAACGCCCGCCGTCCGCCGGGGCGGGCCTTCTCGATCCGGTTCACGAAGGCGGCGAGGTTCGCGTCCCGCTCGGATTCGGCCCAGTCGCGCCAATCCTGTTCGCTGCCCAGTTCCCCGCCGGTCGCCGCGATGAGTACGCGGAACGGGTTGTACCCGCTCGGATCGGACTGGTCGAGATAGGAGGGCAGGTAGAGGCTGAACACGTCCGCGAGCCAGTGTTCCGCGGGCCGGATGGCGGTGAGTTCGCACCAGAATCCGTACATGTCAAGGTATTCGCCGACACCGAGCCGGGCTGCCTGGCCGAAAAGGGCCGCACAGCGCGCGATCTCGTCGTCCCGAGATTCGTTGTCCACGCCCAGTTCCCGCCAGCGCGCCAGGGTCGCGGAGCCCAGCGCGGTGAGCCGGTGGCGCGGGTATTCGCCGAGCACCAGGTGCATGGCGCGCATATCGGCGACCGCCTGGACCCGGTCGGTGACCGTCAGGGCCTCGCCGCGTTCGGTCTGGCCGAGCCAGGGCACCAGGCGCGCACTGTTGCGCAGCGAGGTGCCGAACGGTTCGAGCCTGCGCCCCGTCCGCACCCGCGAACCTTGCACGATGTGCTCAAGCCAGTTGGCGAAGCCGTCGCGCAGCGCGTTTCGTGGTTCCACGTTCCTCGCCTTGCTTCTTCTCGGCGACCAGCAGCAGTTCGTGCACGGTGCGCGCGGTGTAGCCGCCGTAGCTGGCGTAGTTGCGCCGCGGCACCTCGAGCACCGAGAGGCTGCCCGGTTCGAACAGGTCCCCGCTGAGCAGTTCGCTGAGCAGTTCCCTTCCGGTGTCGTTCGGTCCGGTGTCGAACGAGCTCCAGTGGTTGGCCCCGGTGAAATAGCTGATGACCACGGTCCGGCAGGCCGCGCGCTCGATGAGCTCGTGCATGTCCGCGATGAACCGTTTCGGTTTGCAGAACGTCGAGGTGAAATCGTCCTCCGGATTCTGCCCGCGAACATAGCGCACATTGGCGAAGTATTCGTCGACATCGTCCATTTCCGGGTACCGGCACAGCACGTTCGGCAGGAAATAATAGGCGGTGTACTGCCGGAAATTGTACGGCGGATCGATGTAGAGCACCGAATGCCCGTCCACCTCGCCGATGAAATCGAGGGTGTCGCGCTCCACGCCGACGGTGTGCCCGCCGACGCCGCCCAGATACGGATCGAGCGCGGGCGGATCGAAACGCAGCGGCCGAAGCGCCCGGGAATCCCAGCGGTCGCGCGGAAAATCGTGGTAGGTGCCCTGGGTGTTGGAGACCTTCTCCACGGCGCGCATCAGGTTCGCCAGCAGCAGCGCGTAGGTCTGCCGGTCGATCCGGTCCGCGCGCCGCCAGGCCCGCAGCTGGTTCACCGCCAGATCGATGCGGTGCGCGTTCTCCGGGGTGAAGAACCGCCGGTGACCTTTCGCGCCGCGCGAGCTCTCGTAGGCGGAATTGCTGCCGAGCTCGCAGTAGGTGTCGAAGAAATGCGTCTTGCGGTGCCGCGCGGGCAATTGTCCAGGGGTGAGGTTCGCCAGATGCGTCTGCACGGTGAGGTAATTCTCGTAGCGGGCGCGCCATTCCGGTTCACCGAGGAAGGCGTAGCCGGGTTCGCCGGACAATTCCTTGGTGATCCGGCGTGCCACCGGCAGGTATTCCTTCACCCGGCGGGCGGGCAGCAGCGCGTGCGCGTCCGTCTCCGGTGGTTCGGCGGGCAGCAGGTACGCCTCGGCGAGTACCGCGGAGAACAGGTTGATGTCGTTCGCGGTCACCCGGTAGCCGGCCTGTTTGAGCCCGAGCGAGACCGCGAGGCTTCCGGAGAAGGCGTCCACCACGTGCGCACCGGGCTCGGCGTGCTGCTCCACGGTGGCCAGCAGCTCGGGCATGATGGCCTGCTTGCTCCCGAGGTATCTAGCAAGCACTGGCCCTCCCGAGCACGAGGTATTCCGGGTCGTTGCGGCCGGTGACCTCGGCATCGGTCCGGTTGAACTGGCGGTAGCGCAGTTCCAGTGGCCGCACCGTCACGTTATCCGCCCCGAACACCTCCTCGACGCGCCGGACCAGTTCGGGCAGGGTGACCGAACGCGCGTTGCCGGTGCTCGGGCCGCCGCGGGTGGAGTAGCTGAGCAGCAGGTGCGCCCCCGCTTTCGCCGTGGTGCGGGCGAGTTCGCTGATCGCGCCGGGCGCCTTGGTGCGCGAGCAGTACGGCGAGAGGTACCGGCCCTCCGGGTAGAGACCGCGGGTCACCTGCCCGTTCTTGGTCTGCAGCTTCGGCGGGACGGCGGTGACCAGGGTCTCCAGCAGGTGGTAGAAGCGGCTGTACTGCTGCGCGGTATACGGCGGGTCCGCGTAGACCACGCGCACCCCCCAGGCACGCAGCTCGTCCGCGGTGACCTCCTCGACCCGGGCCTGATGCGCGCGGTGCCCTTCGGTGCCCGTGGCGGCCACCTGCTCCAGGGTGCGTGCCGCGTCCAGGAACCGTGCGCCGATGTCCACGCTCCGGTCGGCGAGCGCCCGTTTCGCGTGGAACCCCAGGTTCTTGCCCTCCCGGATGCGGTGCGGCTGGGCGAAGTGCTTGCCCGGCGAGAACACGGCGGTGGACGCGGCGTGGCACAGCGCGGTGCACAGGCAGGAGTGCGCCCAGCCGCCGGGTTCGGTGACCTCGCCGATCGCCGCGCGCAGTGCTTCCAGGGCGAGTGCCTGGCGTAGCCCGAAGTAGGTGCCCGCGTAGGTGGCGCTCAGCAGCCCCGTTCCGGTGTGCTCGGCGTGTTCGGCGGCGGTGTCGATCCGGGTGAACAGGGCGGCGAGCGCGGAATCGGCGCCGGTGACCCGCCAGCGCTGGGGCAGCTCGGCGCCGATGCGCAGCAGCTCGGGCCCATCCTGGGCGGCGAGCGCCGAGTCCTCTCTGCTGAGCCAGCCCCCGAACTCCTCCGGGATCTGGACCGCCGCGAGGGCCTGTTCGGCGAGCGCACCGATCCGCGTGGTTCGTGTTCTGCCGACACCGAGCACCGCGGTCGCGAACAGCGAGCTCGACGCGAGGGCGTCCCCGGCCACCACCCGGTTGCCGTGCTGCGCGAGCGCCTGGGCGACCACCGTCGAGCCCGTGAACGGCTCCCAGACCGTCGTGGGCGCACCGAGCTCATCGACGGCCGCGGTGATGTGTTCGATCGTCCGCAGCTTGCTGCCGAGATACTGCACCGGCCGCCAAGCACCCACGCTGCCTCCTCCCGCACCGAGTCAGTGCCCACCCTATGGCCACCCACCGACAGAGCGAGGAACAGTCGCCGGTTGGTTGCCGCGCCGACAGGGTGCTGCTAGCCTAGACATGTACGGATGATCGTCTGCTGGTGGAAACATCAGCACCCGCGATTGCGGCACAGCCGGTCGACGTACGCTATAGAGCCGCCACCCACGGGTAGGCGGCTCTAGCCGTTTCATGCCAAGGGTGCATCTTCAGGCCGTACGAGGTGAGCGCATTCGCTCCCGCTCCGCGCCGATAGACGATCGACTGGAGCTCGTGAAGATAACGCTGTTCGGTGTAACCGAACCTGTCCCGATTGAACGCCGCACCGGTGGCGGATGCGATGGCATCGGCCAACTGCAGTTGTTCTACGCGGGATGGCTGGTCGAGGTGTCCGCCGCGTGGATCGAGGTGTGGCCAGGCGATCTGACACTCCTCCTCGGCGCGCAATTCCGCCTCGTACGCTCGGAGGCTGGAGGTCTTGAACCGCACTATGTGCGCCAGCGTGTAGCGGAGTAGCCGGCCTCGTTCGCGGGCTATCCACGACAATCGCTCCAACAGGTATCGAAGTGTCAACAGGTAGGCGGGGTCCTCGTCGAGCAGCGGGCCGTTCAGATGTCGCTTGCAGACGATCACCGAGGACACTGTCAGCCAGGGTTGGGCGGCGAGTGTTTTCGCCAGATGCAACCGTTGCGAGTGTCCTTGGATGTTCTTCCAGTGCAGCGTGTCGCCAGGATTGCGCCCCAGATCTTGCCGGAGCTCTGCGAGCAGGTCCTGTGATCTGGCGAGCTCTTCGTCGGGGATCACGACCGCGCTCATGACGAAGTGGTCACTGGATGCCGGTGTGTGTGCCCGCTGCCCGGATTCGTCGATGAACGCGTGCAGTATCGGCAAGGACACATAGCCAAGTTACGACACCTGATCGAGTGGGCGCGTCCGACAACCGGGCGAAAGCACCACTACCGAGCCGCGCACAACCTCAACGAACCCAAGGCAGCGCTGGCCCAACCTCAAAGAACCCCAAGCCGCGCTGGTCAAACCCCAACGAAACCACGCAGTCAAGAAGAGAAGCCCGCACCTAGGGGGCATGGGGGCTAGGCCCCCATAAACAATCACCAGCCGATGGTGGCCCACGTTTTCCGTGGGCACACCCCGGCCAATCGGGTGGGCGAGGGGGGAGTTGAACCCCCACGTCCTTTCGGACACACGGACCTGAACCGTGCGCGTCTGCCATTCCGCCACTCGCCCGAGCGACGAGGAAACAGTAGCACTAAGGGGGAACGCCGATGATCCCACCCCCACCCGGTTGGTCGGATCGTTAAAATCACGGATGGAGTGTCAGGTGAAGGGAGTGGGGCGTGGGGCGTGCGGACCGGTTCGAGAGACGGCTGGAGTCGGCCGTCGAGCAGGGCTTCGCGCGCGTGTTCGGCGGCAAGGTGGTTCCGACCGAGCTTCGGCAGCACCTTGAGCGTGAGGCGGAGAGTAAGGTGCAGCGGCTCGCGGGCGGCCACCTGCTCGCCCCGAACGTCTTCGCGGTCCAGCTCGGACCCGCCGACCACAAGCGCCTCGCGGGCGGTGACGAGGACGAACGACGGATCTGCATTGAGTTGGCCACGTATCTCGCGGAACATCTCGCGGAACGGGGCTATCAGACATACGGTGACGTCGTAGTCTCGATAGAGCGCTCAGAGACACTACACACCGGACAATTCCGTACGGAATCGTCCGTCGACCCCGACGCCGCGCCGCCGGGGGAACGGGCGGAACCATCCCGACGAGCAGAGGACCGATCCATGAGCCAGCCTCCCGGCCAGTATCCAGGCGACCCGTACGGTCAGCAGCCCGGCTATGACCCGTACGGGCAGCAGGGTCAGTACGGTTACGACCAGGGGTACGGTCAGCAGCCCGGCTACGACCCGTACGGCCAGCAGCAACCTCAGCAGGGCTACGACCAGGGCTACGGCCAGCAGCCCGGCTACGACCCGTACGGCGGCCAGCAGCCTCCCCAGGGCGGTGGCTACGACCCGTACGGCCAGCAGCCCCCGCAGGGCGGTTACGACCAGGGCTACGGCCAGCAGCCCGGTTACGACCCCTACGGCGGCCAGCAGGCCCCGCAGGGCTACGACCCCTACGGCCAGCAGCCACCCCAGGGCGGTGGGTACGACCCCTATGGCCAGCAGCCCCCGCAGGGCGGGTTCGACCCGTACGGCCAGCCCCCGCAGGGCGGTTACGACCAGGGCTACGGCCAGCCGCCGTCGGGACCGGTGCCGCAGCAGTACGGCACCCCGCCCGGTGGCCAGCCGGGGATGGACCCGAACCAGGCTTACGGCGCGCCGATGGGTGCCCCGCAGCAGCCGCCGGTGCAGCAGCCCCCGATGCCCGGTGGTCGCCCGCTCGCGGCATCGGTGCAGCTCACTGACGGTACGAATCGCAGTCACGCACTGCGTCAGGGCAGCAATGTCGTCGGCCGCGGCCAGGACGCGGACTTCCGGCTCCCGGACACCGGGGTGTCCAGGCGGCACCTGGAGATCAACTGGAATGGGCAGAGTGCCACACTTGACGACCTGAACTCGACCAACGGGACGACGGTGAACGACACACCGGTCCAGCAGGGATGGCAGTTGCAGGACGGCGATGTGATCCGCATCGGGCACTCATCGATGGTGTTCCACGTGCAAGGGTGACCACTCGCCAGGAGCAAGGCACGGCGGTGCGCCGCCGTGTCACGGGAGAAACGGCCCAGTGCGAGGCGGGTCGATGACGCGTCGCCCCGGGCCGCCGGGGACCGACGAGGCAGGAGCGGACGAGCCACGTGCCAGAGCTGGTGATGCAGTTGACCAGGGTGGGCTTTTTAGTCCTGCTCTGGCTGTTCGTGCTTGCCGCGTTGCGTGTTGTGCGTTCGGATCTGTACGCGGCCTCCGGTCTTCGGGTCTCGATCCCGAGTTTCCGGCGCGGCGGCGGCAAGAAGGACAAGACCGGCAAGCGGCCCGCGCGCTCGGCGCGGCACCTCGTGGTCACGCACGGCGCGCTCGCCGGAACCCGGATCTCCCTCGACGAGCGCCCGATCCTGATCGGCAGGGCGGACGACTCGACGCTGGTGCTCGACGACGACTACGCGTCGACCCGGCACGCCCGGCTATCCCTGCAGGGCAACGACTGGTATGTGGAAGACCTGGGCTCGACGAACGGTACTTACCTCGATCGGGCTAGAGTCACGGCACCGCTACGGGTGCCACTTGGCGTCCCGATCCGAATCGGCAAGACGGTGATCGAGCTGCGCTCATGACTCTGGTGCTGAACTACGTTGCCCGCAGTGACCGCGGCCTGGTGCGTTCCAATAACCAGGACTCGGTGTACGCGGGCCCACGACTGCTCGCTGTCGCGGACGGTATGGGTGGCCATGCCGCGGGCGAGGTGGCGAGCAAGGTGGTCATCGCCGCGCTCGCCCCGCTCGACGATGACGATCCGGGCGACGACCTGCTCGGTGAGCTTCGCGATGCCACCTTCGCCGGAAACGGCGCCATCTCCGAACTGGTCGCCAGCGATCCCGATATGGACGGGATGGGCACCACGCTGACCGCGGTGCTGTTCGCGGGCACCCGGCTGGGCCTGGTGCACGTCGGCGATTCGCGTGCCTACCTGTGCCGCAACGGCCAGCTCACGCAGATCACGCACGACGACTCCTTCGTGCAGTCCCTCGTCGACGAGGGACGGATCACCGAGGACGAGGCGCAGAACCATCCGCAGCGCTCGCTGCTGCTGCGCGCGCTGACCGGGCACGAGGTCGAGCCGAACCTCACCATCCGCACCACGCAGGCCGGGGACCGGTACCTGCTGTGCTCGGACGGCCTTTCCGGGTTCGTCTCGCACGAGACGCTCACCGAGACCATCAAGATGCCGGATCCGCAGGAGTGCGCGGATCGGATGATCGAGCTCGCCCTGCGCGCGGGCGGCCCGGACAACGTCACCGTGATCATCGCCGATGTGGTCGATGTGGAGTTCGGCGAGGACGCACCGATCGTGGGTGGCGCCGCGGGTGACGGCACCGACGACGCACCGCCGCCGAACTCCTCGGCCGCGCGGGCACAGGCGATCACCGCACCGCGCCCAGAGCCGCAGCGGGTGGAGCCGGAGCTGGACGGCCCGGACCCAAAAGCGAAGCGCCGTAAACGGTTTCGGCTGCTGGCGATACTCGTCGTGGTACTGCTCGTGCTCGGCGCCGGGGTGGTGCTCACCCGCTGGCTGGTGCTGCAGCAGTACTACGTCGGCGCGGATCCGCAGAGCGGGGAGATCTCGGTGTACCAGGGAGTGCGCGGGGAATTCCTCGGCATCTCGCTGCACCAGAAGGTCCAGGGCACCTGTGAACAGGGCACCGGCAACTGCGAGCGCCGGTTCCTCAACGACTTCAAGCTCGGTGCCCGGGACCAGCTCCGGCAGGGCATTCCGGTGCAGGGCGGCCTGCAGGCGGCGCAACGCAAGATCGTCGACCTCAATCAGGACCAGCTCCTCCCCGCGTGTAGCCAGCCAGGCCAGCAACCCCAGCAGCCGGCCCCGGGAGGCGACGCGCAACACGGGCAACGGCCAGGTGTGGACTGTCGAAAGGGGCAATAGGTGTCGACCCCCTCGGGCCAGTCCGAGCAGTCGAGCGTCGGTGACCTCGCCGCCGCTCCACCGAACAAGGTGCCGACCAAGCGCGGCGTAGAGCTGATGCTGCTCGTGTTCGCCACGGTCCTGGTGACCGGTGCGTTCATCCTCGTGCAGGGCAATCAGGCCCAGGAGCTCAAGCCGGAGATCCTGTTCTACGCGCTCGCCTACCTGGCGATGTTCGGGATCGCGCACGTGGTGGTGCGCAAGTTCGCGCCGTACGCGGATCCGCTGATCCTGCCCTGTGTCGCCCTGCTCAACGGGCTCGGGCTGGTGATGATCTACCGCATCGACCTGGCGAAGGCCGCCGCGGCCGCGCGCGCCTCCAGCGCGTTCTCCGGATCCGCGCCGAGCCAGGTCATGTTCACCGCGATCGGGATCATCCTGTTCTCGGTGTTCCTGTACTTCCTGCGGGATCACCGGATGCTGTCCCGCTACGGCTACACGCTCGGCCTGGTCGGGCTCGCGCTGCTGATCCTGCCCGGCATCCTGCCCGCGAGCATCTCCGGAGCGGGCGGGGCGAAGGTCTGGGTCCGCATCCCCGGGCTCATCGGGCTGCAGCCCGGTGAGTTCGCCAAGATCATGCTGTTCATCTTCTTCGCCTCGTTCCTGGTGGCGAAGCGGGACCTGTTCATGAACGCGGGCCGCACCTTCCTCGGGCTCGAGCTGCCGAGGTTGCGCGATCTGGGGCCGCTGCTGTTCGCGCTCGCCGCCTCGGTCGGGGTGCTCGCGCTGGAGAAGGACCTGGGTAACTCGCTGCTGATCTTCGGTGTGGTGCTGGTGCTGCTCTACATCGCGACCGAGCGGTTCGCCTGGGTGCTGATCGGGCTGATCCCGTTCATCGCGGCCTGTGTGGTGGCGTACAAGCTGCTCACCCACGTCCAGCAGCGGGTGACCAACTGGATCGACCCGTTCTCGAACTACTCCGGGGCCGGTGGCGGATATCAGCTGGCCCAGTCGCTTTTCGGGCTCGGCACCGGTGGGATCTTCGGTACCGGGCTCGGTGCGGGCCGCCCGGAACTCGTGCCCGAGGCGAACAGCGACTTCATCGTCTCCGGTATCGGTGAGGAACTGGGCTTCATCGGGCTCGCCGCGCTGCTGCTGATCTACCTGGTACTGACCATGCGCGGGATGCGCAGCGCGGTCGCCGTGCGGGACACCTTCGGCAAGCTGCTCGGCGGCGCGCTGGCCTTCTCGCTGGCCTGGCAGGTGTTCGTGGTCGTGGGCGGGGCGACCAAACTCATCCCGGAGACGGGTCTGACCACACCGTTCATGTCTGCTGGAGGGTCTTCACTGCTGGCGAACTACATTCTCGTCGCCATCCTGTTGCGCATCTCGGATGCGGCACGGCGGCCCAAGTCGACACCGTCGCGCCCGGGGATGCAGAACACCCCGATCAGCCAGGCGCACACCGTCATGGTGGAGCGGTCCTCATGAACAAGTCGATCCGCCGCGTCGGCATGGCGATGCTCGTGATGGTGTTCCTGCTGCTGGCGAACGCCACGTACGTGCAGGTCATCAAGGCCGATGAGTACCGCAACGATTCGCGCAACCAGCGCACCCTGCTCGACGAGTACTCGCGTCCGCGCGGGATGATCCTGGACTCGAGCGGGAATGTGAAGATCGCCTCTGCCAAGGCCACCGAGGACCGGTACAAGTACCTGCGCACCTACGCGGACGGGCCGACCTATGCCCCGGTCACCGGGTTCTACTCGATGAACTACGGCTCGACCGGACTGGAGCGTTCGCAGAACACGATCCTGAACGGGACCGATGACCGGCTGTTCGTGCGGCGCCTCTCCGATCTGATCACCGGGCGCAATCCGGCCGGGGGCAACGTGCAGACAACGATCGACGCAAAGGTGCAGAGCGCGCTGTACCACGCGCTCGCCGATCGCGGTTACACCGGCGCGGCCGTCGCGATCAAGCCGTCCACCGGCGAGGTGCTCGGCATGGTGTCCACTCCCTCGTTCGATCCGAGCCCGTTCGCCTCGCACGTCACCAAGGACCAGACCCAGGCCTGGCAGAAGGACAGCAAGGACAAGTCGCAGCCGATGCTCAACCGGGCGATGCGGGACCCGCTTGCGCCCGGTTCCACCTTCAAGCTGATCGATGCCGCGGCCGCGCTCGGTTCCGGGAAGTTCAACCCGGACAGCAAGCTGACCGCCGAGTCCAGGATCACCCTGCCCGGGACCAAGACGACCCTGGAGAACTACGACGGTTCGCACTGCGGCAGCGGCGGGGACCAGGTCACCATGACCGAGGCGCTGGCCCGTTCGTGCAACACCGCATTCGCCTCGCTGGCCGGGGCGGTCGGTAAGGACGCGCTGATCGAGCAGGCCAAGAAGTTCGGAGTCGAGGAGAAGCAGGACGTCTCCGGTATCTCGGCGACCGCCTCCACCCTCGGCGACATTCCCTCGACCGCGGCGCTCTACCAGACCGGGATCGGTCAGCGGAACGTGCAGTTCACCCCGTTGCAGAGCGCGGAGATCACCGCCGCGATCGCGAACAAGGGTGTCCGGATGCAGCCGCAGCTGGTCAAGAAGATCCTGGGTTCCGATCTGACCTCGATCTCCGACTACGACCCCAAGGAGCTCGGCGAGGCGACCAGCCCGGATGTGGCCAGCCAGATCATCGGGATGATGAAGCAGTCCGAGAAGATGTCGCACTTCTCCGACGGGGTCGGGGACAAGTTCGACGTGGCCTCCAAGACCGGTACCGCCGAGCACGGCATCAACTCCAAGGCCACCGTTCCCTACGGCTGGTACACCGCCATGGCCCCGGCCAACAACCCGCAGATCGCGGTCTCGGTGATGGTGAGCAACGGCAGCCCGTACGGCCAGAGCACCGTCGGCGCCAAGCTGGGCGGTCCGGTCGGGCATGCGGCGATCAAGGCGTACCTCGGGGGCGGATGATGCTCGCTGACGGTCAGTTGCTCGCCGATCGCTACCGGCTGACGAGGCGTATCGCCGTCGGCGGGATGGGCGAGGTCTGGGAAGCCCAGGACACCCGGCTGGACCGCAAGGTGGCGCTGAAGGTGCTCAAGGCGGAGTTGTCCGGGGACGCGGAGTTCGTGCACCGGTTCCGCACCGAGGCCCGCACCACGGCCTCGCTCAACCACAAGGGCGTCGCCGCGGTGCACGACTACGGCGAGACCGCGTCCACGGCAGGCGGCCCGGACGACACCGCCTACCTGGTGATGGAGCTGGTGGACGGCGAGCCGATGGCCGCGCTGCTTGCCAACTACGGCCGCCTCTCGGTGGACTTCACCCTGGATGTGCTCGAGCAGTCCGCGCACGCGCTGCAGTCCGCGCACGAGAGCGGGCTGGTGCACCGGGATGTGAAACCCGGCAACATCATGATCGCGAGCAGGCCCGGTGGCGAGATCTCGGTCAAGCTCACCGATTTCGGTATCGCGAAGGCCGCGCACGCCGCCCCGGTGACCCGGTCCGGGATGGTCATGGGCACCGCGCACTACATCGCCCCGGAGCAGGCCACCGGTTCCGAGGCCAGCCCGGCATCGGATGTGTACTCGCTCGCCGTGTGCGGCTACGAATGCCTCGCCGGGCGGCGCCCCTTCCTCTCCGACCACGCGGTCACCGTGGCCATGCAGCACATCCGGGACGCCCCGCCGCCGCTGCCCCCGGACATTCCCGCGCAGGTGCGGGTGCTGATCGAGATCGGCATGGCCAAGGACCCGCGGCAGCGGTACGCGACCGGTGGCGAGTTCGCCGCGGCCATCGCGCTGGTGCGCACCGGCCAGATGCCGCCGCCCCCGCGCGGGTATCAGCAGCCGCAGACGGCGATGCTGCCCGGCCCGCCGATGCCGACCCAGGCGATGCCCGCCAGCGCCCAGTACCCGCCGACCGGGGCGGGTTACGCGCAGCCGCCCGCCCAGCGCGGTTCGAAGACCTGGGCCTGGGTACTCGGCACGATCGCGCTGGTCGCGGTCGCGGTGCTGGCCGCCTTCCTGCTGTTCGGGAACAAGGGCTCGGGCAACGGGGTCATCGCGCCGTCGAACGCGCCGACGCCGACCCCGGATCGCACCACGAAGCCCGAGCGCACCACGACGCAGCAGCGCACCCACGAGACGCGGACCACAACGAGGACCGAAGAGGAAACGACGACACCCGATCGGACGACATCGGTTCAGGTGCCGAATGACCAGTTCAAGGGCTTTCCGGCGGGGGCGGCGGTCCATGAGCTGCGCAAGGAGGGGCTCCGGCCGATGCGGGTCGCCAGGGGCGGGGGTTCGTCAGATCGTGGTGGTTGTCGCGTCACATCCATAATCCCGAACGGTGAGGTTCCGTCCGGTTCGCATGTCATCGTGTTGTGCGCACCCGGCGGGGACGAGGACGGCGAGCAATGAACAGATGCGAACGCAGCATTGAGGCGGGTATGACTGGAGGGCAGCAATGAGTACGCCGCAACTGCTTTCCGACCGCTACGAGCTCGCCGAGACGCTCGGTTATGGCGGCATGTCCGAGGTGCACCGCGGCCATGACGTGCGGCTCGGGCGTGAGGTCGCGGTGAAGATCCTGCGTGCCGACCTGGCGCGGGATCCGCAGTTCCAGGAGCGGTTCCGGCGTGAGGCGCAGAACGCGGCCGCGCTGAACCACCCGGCGATCGTCGCCGTGTACGACACCGGGGAGACCGAGACCGACTTCGGTCCGCTGCCCTACATCGTCATGGAGTACGTGGACGGGCGGACGCTGCGGGACATCGTCAAGGGCGACGGCCCGGTCGAGGGCAAGCGCGCCATGGAGATCATGGCGGACGTCTCGGCCGCGCTCGACTTCTCCCACCGGCACGGGATCGTGCACCGGGACGTCAAGCCGGCGAACGTGATGATCGCCAAGGGCGGCGCGGTCAAGGTCATGGACTTCGGCATCGCCCGGGCGCTCGCCGACGGGCAGGCCGCGATGACCCAGACCGCGGCCGTGATCGGCACCGCGCAGTACCTCTCCCCGGAGCAGGCGCGCGGCGAGGCCGTGGACGCCCGTTCGGATGTGTACTCCGCGGGCTGCGTGCTCTACGAACTGCTCACCGGGCAGCCGCCGTTCACCGGTGACTCGCCCGTGGCCGTGGCCTACCAGCACGTCCGGGAGGACCCGAACCCGCCGTCCTCGGTGTACCCCGAGGTCACCCCGGAGCTGGACGCGATCGTGCTCAAGGCGCTCGCGAAGAACCCGGCCAACCGGTACCAGACGGCCGCCGAGATGCGTTCCGACCTGGTCAAGGTGCTCTCCGGGAAGGCGCCGGACGCGCCGATGGTGATGACCGATGCGGATCGCACCTCGATCATCGCCGGTGAGGGCGCCACCACGGCCATGGCCGCAGGGCAGACCGAGTTCTTCGACGACGCGCGGCCCTACGACGACGAGTACGACGACTACGACGAGGCCGCCGAGCTCGAGCGGCAGCGCAGGCGGCGCAAGGGCTGGAAACGGGTCGGCATCGTGGCGCTGTGCCTGATCGTGCTCGCCGGTGCCGCGTGGCTGACCACCTATCTGCTCGGCGGGGACGACGGCAACAAGGTCGCCGTGCCCAACCTCGTCGGCCAGAAGCAGGACGCCGCGGTCCGCCAGCTCAGCGAGAAGAACATGCAGTACACGATCACCGACGTGTTCTGCGAGCCGCAGCCGAACGGCGCACCAGGACCGTGCGGACCCGATCAGATCGGCAATGTGGTCAACACCGATCCGGCGGCGGGCGCCAAGATCGATCCGCTCAGCACCAAGATCAAGGTCGGTATCGGGAAGGCCCCGCGCGAGGAGCAGGTGCCCCAGGTCAAGGGCTCGACCCAGGACCAGGCGCGGCAGAAGCTCAACGGAGCCGGGTTCCAGGTCGCCGATCAGACCCAGGAACGCGAGGTGGACGACGACTCGCTCGCGGGCAAGGTCGTGGCCACCGATCCCAAGGCGGGCAGCGATCTGACCCGCGGCTCCAAGGTCACGCTGATCATCGGCAAGCCCACGGAGAAGGTCAGCCTCTCCGACTTCACCGGCCAGCAGTACGACCTCGCGGCGAGCAACCTGCGCAATATGGGCCTGAACCCCTCGCGCCAGGATGTGGACAGCGACCAGCAGGAAGGCACGGTGATCGGCCAGTCCCCGCGCAGTGGCCAGGTGCCGAAGGGGACCACGGTCACCCTGAAGGTGTCCAAGGGCAACCAGTTCACCATGCCCAATCTGACCGGCCAGACCCAGAGCGAGGCACAGAGCACCCTGGCCGGGAAGCAGTGGCAGGGCAGCTTCAACGTGGTCGAGAAGCCGACGACGGATCAGAGCCAGGACGGCAAGATCCAGCAGTCCAACCCGAGTGCGGGCTCCAAGGCCAGCACCAGTGACACGATCACCATCGTGGTCGGCAAGTACCAGGCCGGTGGTGGCGGACAGCCCACGCCGCCGACGCCGACCCCGCCGGGCGGCGGTGGTGGCGGCGGGGGCGGAGGCTTCCCCTTCGGCGGCTGACCCCCTCCGGGCCGGTTCGCTCAGCTGTGGAAAAGGTCGTGC
>NZ_JALM01000098.1 GCF_000737195.2 Sciscionella sediminilitoris | reverse complement strand
CTTTTCGTGATTGGTTCTATGCGAGGAGGACTCGTTTTCTGAGGAGGTCGAGGTTGGCTCGGCCGTACATTTGCCTTTTGATCATTTTGATGCGGTTGACGTTGCCTTCGGTGGGGCCGTTGCTATGAGTCTGGGTCAGGCCAGCGACTACTGCTGCCTCGTCCTTGGCTAGTCCTCGGGTGAAGGAGTGTAGATAAGGGAGATCGGCGGCACGGACTGTTGTGGTCCAGTGGTGCAACTGGTTTTTGTTGTGTTGACGGGGATTGAGCATTTCCGCGAATCCTTGAACGGCGTCAGCGAGGTCTATCATTTCTGGGCATGAGCTGATCAGTTCCTGCCGTAGGTTGCGTTGGGTGTCGCTGAGATTTTCTGGCCGGGTGAGGATCAGGCTGGTGCAGCGGCGCGGGGAGATCGACGCTCGATCGTTTTCTACCCTGCCCTGGTGGATATAGCGGGCCAGCAGGTTCGCGCTTCCCTGGTATCCCAAGGATTTGATCTCTTTCAACAGCTGTGTGACCCCAACGGCGGGATCCTCGGTCCGGCGCTGTCGTAGGTGCTCACGGTAGGGATCGACGAGCGTCGGTCGATACTGTGGGGCCCTGACCACGCGTTCGGGTTGGCTCATGCGGGCGTATCGCTTGACCGTGTTGATTGCCAGGTTGAGTCGTCGAGTGATCTCAAGCAATCCCACGCCTTTATCGAGGAGATTGTGAATCTGCTGCCAGCGTTGACCGGTGGTAGCTGCACGCGCGCCGTCACGCATCGGCGTGCCGGTTTTCGCCCAGCAGCTACTGTGCGCTGCGACCTCTTTCAGCGTGGCGTCGGCGAGGCCTTTCCAGAGATGCCAGCGATCACTGACCTGCATCGCGTGTGGTGCGGCAGTCCGGATGGCCTCAGCATAGGAGGCGGAGCCATCCCGACACACGGTCTGCACTTCCGGGTGTTCGCGCAGCCAATCTCGAGTGGTGTCAATCCGCCGGTTGGCCAGGATATCGACCGGACGCCTGGTATGCATGTCAACGATCACTGTCGCGTAGCGAAGGCGTTTCCGTAACGCGAAATCATCGATACCAGCCACCGTGACAGGGTTCGTCGGTGGATCCGGGAGACCGCGCACCAACCTCAGCAGACTGTCTCGACTCGTTGCGATCCCTAACCTGGCGGCCAGCCGTGTGCCCGCACGACCCGCCATGGCCAGCCCGATAGCCTCCAGTATCCGCCGCGCTAACGGCGTGTGCCGTGCGTAGGCACTGGTCAGACCGTCGATCTGCTCAGCGAACGTTCTCGCGGGACAGCCATTGGCATCACAGAAAAAGCGCCGCACTCGCAGCACCAGGGTCGTCGGCCTTCCAGCGATCGCCGCATCAGCCAGCGTGCGCTGATAGCGGCTATGCACTCGGGACGAGACTGTCCCGCACCGCGGGCACCGCGCCGAGCCCGATTTCGTCGAGCCCCAAATCTCCGTACCCGCACCGCAAGCCTTCACCGAATCGACCACCACATCCGCGAGATGAGGAAGCAAATCCCTTACATAGCAACAATTATGAGCGTTACACGACTGAATTATTCCACGC
>NZ_JALM01000097.1 GCF_000737195.2 Sciscionella sediminilitoris | reverse complement strand
GGTCGGATCGCGTTGGCCACGGAAACCACCGATTGGCCCGAGACCGAGCGTCCGCGCCGGGTGGGGGTGTCCTCGTTCGGGATTTCGGGCACCAACGCCCACCTGATCCTCGAACAGGCCGATACCGTCGAGGCGCCGGTTCCGGACGAGCCGGAGCTTCCGGTGGTTCCTCTGCTGCTTTCCGGGCGCACCGCGGGAGCGCGCGCCGCACAGGCACTCGCCCTCGCGGATGCGTGCGCCGATCGGGACATCCCGCTCGGTGCCCTGGCGAACGCCTTGTCCCGCGGGCGATCCGGCTTCGAACACCGCGCGGTCGTGCTCGCCACCGGACGGGACACCGCGCGCCGCGGCTTCGAGCGGATCGCCGCGGGCGGATCCGGGCCCGATGTGCTCCTCGGCGAGGTCGCCCCCGGGGCGACGGCCGTGGTGTTCTCCGGTCAGGGTGCCCAGCGTGCCGGGATGGGCCGGGAGTTGTACGCGGCCTTCCCGGTGTTCGCGGAAGCGTTCGACGCGGTGTGCGCCCAGCTCGACCAGTACCTGGAACGGCCGCTGCGGGATGTGCTGTTCGAGGATTCGGACGCGGTGCACCGCACCGGATTCACCCAGCCCGCCCTGTTCGCTTTCGAGCTCGCGCAGTTCCGGTTGCTGGAATCCTGGGGGTTGGCCCCGGAGATCCTGCTCGGGCATTCGGTCGGGGAGATCACCGCGGCGCATGTGGCCGGAGTGTTCGATCTGGCCGCCGCAGCCCGGTTGGTGACGGCCCGTGCCGCGCTGATGCAGGAGTTGCCGTCTGGTGGAGCGATGGTGGCGGTGTCGGCTT
>NZ_JALM01000096.1 GCF_000737195.2 Sciscionella sediminilitoris | reverse complement strand
GTGGCCAACGCGATCCGACCCGCCGACCAATCCACATGACTACTCGGCTCATCAATATGCAAACTCGCCGGAATCCTGCCATACCGCAACGCCAGCACCGACTTGATCACCCCAGCAACACCCGCAGCAGCCTGCGTATGCCCCAGATTCGACTTCACCGAACCCAACCACAACGGCGTCTCCCGACCCTGACCATAAGTCGCCAACAACGCCTGCGCCTCAATCGGATCACCCAAACTCGTCCCCGTACCGTGCGCCTCCACCACATCCACATCCGCAGTCGACA
>NZ_JALM01000095.1 GCF_000737195.2 Sciscionella sediminilitoris | reverse complement strand
AGCCGCTCGAACAGCGGCAGCTTCGCCAGTTCCTCGGCGCGGGACTCCTTCGAGGAGGACGCGGTGACGCCTTCGAACAGCTGCATGAACTTCTGCAGCGGGTCGTAATCGCCCTCGCGGCGGTCGTAGATCATGTCCAGCGCGACCGTGCGCTGTTCGTCCTCGATCTTGGCCATCGGCAGGATCTTCGAGGCGTGCACGATCGCCGAGTCGAGCCCGACCTCGCGGCACTCGTGCAGGAACACCGAGTTCAGCACCTGACGCGCCGCCGGGTTCAGGCCGAACGAGATGTTCGAGAGGCCGAGCGTGGTCTGCACATCCGGGTGGCGTTCCTTGAGCTTGCGGATCGCCTCGATCGTCTCGACACCGTCCTTGCGGGACTCCTCCTGACCGGTGGCGATGGTGAAGGTCAGGGTGTCGATGATGATGTCCGACTCGGCGAGACCGAACTTGCCGGTGATGTCGGCGATCAGGCGCTCGGCGATCTCCACCTTCTTGTCCGCGGTGCGCGCCTGGCCCTCCTCGTCGATGGTCAGCGCGACGATGGTGGCCCCGAACTCCCGGACCAGCTCCATGACCTTGGTGAACCGGGACTCCGGTCCGTCACCGTCCTCGTAGTTCACCGAGTTCACCGCGCACCGCCCACCGAGATGCTCGAGCCCGGTGCGGATCACGTCGATCTCGGTGGAGTCGAGCATGATCGGCAGGGTCGAGGCGGTGGCGAACCGCCCGGCGATCTCGGCCATGTCCTTGGCGCCGTCCCGGCCGACGTAGTCGACGCACACATCGAGCATGTGCGCCCCGTCCCGGGTCTGGTCCCTGGCGATCGCGACGCAGTCGTTCCACTCCTCGGCGATCATCGCCTCGCGGAACTTCTTGGAACCGTTCGCGTTGGTGCGCTCGCCGATCATCAGTACCGAGGCGTCCTGCTCGAACGGAACCGGCTGGTAGAGCGAGGAAATGCTGGGCTCGCGCTCCGGGCTGCGCTCGGGCGAACGGAGATTCTTCACGGCTTCGGCCACCGCGGCCACGTGCCGGTCGGTGGTACCACAGCAGCCGCCGACCAGCCGGGCGCCGTAGTCGGTGACGAACTGGCTCAGCGCCTGGGCCAGCTCCTCGGGCTGCAGCGGGTACACGGCACCGTTCGGGCCGAGCTCGGGCAGCCCGGCGTTCGGCATCACCGAGATCGGCGCGTTCGCGTGTTTGGCGAGGTACCGGAGGTGTTCGGACATCTCGGCCGGGCCGGTCGCGCAGTTCATCCCGATCAGGTCGATGCCGAGCGGTTCGAGCGCGACCATCGCCGCACCGATCTCCGAGCCCAGCAGCATCGTCCCGGTGGTCTCCACGGTGACCTGGGCGATGATCGGGATGCGGATGCCCTCCCGCTCCATGGCGTGCTGGGAACCGATCACCGCGGCCTTGGTCTGCAACAGGTCCTGGCAGGTCTCCACCAGGATCGCGTCCGCGCCGCCGATCAGCAGTCCGCGCGCGGCCTCCGCGTAGGCGTCTCGCAGCGTGGCGTACGGCGCGTGACCGAGGGTCGGCAGCTTCGTCCCCGGACCCATCGAACCGAGCACGAACCGGTCGCCGTCGTATTCGTCGGCGACCTCACGGGCGAGCGCCGCGCCGGTCCTGGCGAGTTCGAAGTTGCGCTCGGTGATGTCGTACTCGGCGAGGTTCGCGAAGTTGCAGCCGAAGGTGTTGGTCTCGACCGCGTCTGCGCCCGCGTCGAAATAGCCGCGGTGGATGGCCCGGACCACGTCCGGCCTGGTCACGTTCAGGATCTCGTTGCAACCTTCTAGATTGTCGAAATCGGCAAGGGAGAGATCCTGCGCCTGCAATGCGGTGCCCATCGCACCGTCCGCGACCACGACTCGTTCGTTCAGTGCATCCAACAGCGCGGTATTGGTCAGATTCCCTTTTTGATTGTCCGACATGGGTCCAGCCTACGGTCCCCGGTCAACAGCGGACACGACGTAGGCTGTCCGGGTGTCAGAGACCGAAGCCGAGAACACCGAGCCCGGGGCACCGCGGAAGGCGATCCTCGTCGCCGCTTTCGAGGGCTGGAACGACGCGGGCGATGCAGCTACGACAGCGGTCGAGCACCTGCAGCTGATCTGGGACGCCGCCCCGCTCACCGAGCTCGATCCGGACGACTACTACGACTTCCAAGTGAGCAGGCCCACAGTCCGCATGGTGGACGGAATCACCCGCAGCATCGAGGAGCCGACGACTCGGGTCACCCGCGCGACCCCGCCGGACAGTGAGACACAGGTGCTGCTGCTGCACGGTCTCGAACCCAATATGCGCTGGCGGCAGTTCTGCGGGGAGATCATCTCACTCGCTGAGAAGTACGAGGTATCGATGCTGGTGACGCTCGGTGCGCTACTCGCCGACACCGCCCACACCCGGCCCATCCCGGTCAGCGGGGCGGCGCACGACACCGACTCGGCCAAGCGCTTCGGACTCGCCCGCTCCGAGTACGAGGGCCCGACGGGGATCGTCGGTGTGCTCCAGGACGCCTGCGTGCGCGCCGGGATCCCGGCGGTCTCGTTCTGGGCCGCCGTACCGCACTACGTGTCCCAGCCGCCCTCGCCCAAGGCCACGATCGCCCTGTTACGCAGGGTGGAGGATCTGCTCGGCACCCCGGTCAGCCTGAGCTCGCTGCCCGACCAGGCGCGCGAATGGGAGCAGACGGTCAGCGAGATGATCGCCGAGGACGAGGAGGTCGCCGAATACGTGCGCGGCCTCGAGGAACGCGGGGACGCGGAACCGCCGATGGACGAGGTCTCCGGAGACGAGATCGCCAGGCAGGTCGAGCAGTACCTGCGCCGTCGCGACGAGTGACCGGGAGAGCACCCCGGCCACCCGCCGCGGCCCCAGGTCCCTGCGGCGCCGTCCCTACAGCGCCACGCCGAGCAGCGCGTCGACCGCGGCGGCCAGCGCGGCCGGCGCCTGCGGATCGGTGCCCCGGCGCTCCAGTGCCTCGGTGACCCAGCCATCGATCGCGGCGAGCGCCCGCGGGGTGTCCAGATCGTCGGACAGGTGATCGCGCAGCCGGGCGATGGTGTCGGTGGCATCCGGCCCGGCGGACAGCGCGAAGGCGGTGCGCCAGCGGGCCAGCCGCTGCTGGGCCTCTTCCAGGGTCTGCTCGGTCCAGGACCGGTCCGCGCGGTAGTGCGTGGCGAACAGGCCGAGCCGGATCGCCATCGGGTCGACCTCGCTCGCCCGCAGTTTCGAGACGAACACCAGGTTGCCCTTGGACTTGGACATCTTCTCGCCGTTCAGTCCGACCATGCCCGCATGCGTGTAGTGCCGCGCGAACGGCCGCTGCCCGGAAAGCGCCTCCGCGTGTGCCGCCGAGTACTCGTGGTGCGGGAACGCGAGATCCGATCCGCCGCCCTGCACGTCGAACGGAATACCGAGCCGGTTGTAGGCGATGGCCGAACACTCGATGTGCCAGCCGGGCCGCCCCTGCCCCAGCTCGCTTTCCCAGGACGGTTCGCCCGGCCGCGCCATCCGCCACAGCAGCGCGTCGAGGGGATGCCGCTTGCCGGTGCGCTCCGGGTCACCGCCGCGTTCGGCGAACAGGGCGCGCATGCTGTCCTCGGACTCGTTCGACTCGTAGCCGAAATGCCCGGTCGCGGCGTGGTCGAAGTAGACGTCCGGGTACTCGGGATCGTCGGCCCGGTAGGCGGCGCCCGAGGAGAGCAGTTTGCCGACCACCTCGATGATCTCCGGGATGGATTCGACGGCGCCGACGAACTCCCGCGGCGGCAGCACCCGCAGCGCCTCCATGTCCTCGCGGAACAGCGCCGTCTCGCGCAGCCCGAGCACCACCCAGTCGTCCTTGTCCCGCTCGGCCCGCTCCAGCAGCGGATCGTCGATATCGGTCACGTTCTGCACGTAGTGCACCGCGTGCCCGTTGTCCAGCCAGATCCGGTGCACGAGGTCGAACGCGAGGTAGGTGGCGGCGTGGCCGAGGTGGGTGGCGTCGTACGGGGTGATCCCGCAGACGTACATCCGCGCCGTGCTCCCCGGGGCGGTCGGCCGCACCTGGCCGGTCGCGGTGTCGTGAAGCCGGAGCGGACGCGGTTTCCCGTCGACCCTCGGCACGTCGGTTGGCGCCCATGTCTGCATGACATCGACGATAACCGTTGCTCCCGGCCGCCGACCCGCCCGTCCACGGCGTGAAATCAGCCGGATCAGGTGCGGCGGCCGCGGAGATAGTCGGCGACGACGGCGGCACCGAGCCCGTCGAGATCGGGTGCGACGACCCGGCCGTTGGCGCGGCGGGCGAGCAGGTCCACGAACTCGGTCAGCCGCGGATCCTCGCCGAGCCGGAAGATCGAGGTACTCGCCCCGAGCCTGGCCAGACCGTCCACTTCGGACACAGTGAGCGCGAGAGTGCGCGGATCCGGCGGATAGCTGAACTCCGCGGCCCCGTCGGGCTCGAGGTGCGCGGTCGGCTCGCCGTCGGTGACCACGAGCAGCACCGGGTTCGCGTCCGGGTTGCGCCGAAAATGCTGCCCGGCGAGCAGCAGCGCGTGGTGCAGGTTGGTGCCCTGTTCCCAGGTGCCCTCGAGCGCGACCAGCTCACCGAGCTCCAGGGTGTTCGCGTGCCTGCCGAACCCGATCAGCGCGAGTTCGTCGGTGCGGTACCGGGTGCTGATGAGCTGGTGCAGCGCGAGCGCGGTGCGCTTCATCGGCAGCCACCGCCCCTCGGCGACCATGGACCAGGAGGTGTCCACGCACAGGGCAACCGCCGCCCGTTCACGTTTCTCGGTCTCGATCACCTCGACATCGCGCACATCCAGGCGCACCCCGAAAGCGCCGGTCTCCGCGGACCGCAGCACCGCGTTGCGCACGGTGCGCGCCACATCCCAGGATTCGGTGTCCCCGAACCGCCATGGCCGGCTCGATCCGGTCGGTTCCCCGGCCGCACCCGCCCTCGTGGTGTCCCGCTCACCGCGACCGGCCCGCAACGAGCCGAGCACATCGCGCAGCGCCACCGCGCCGAGCCTCCGCAATGCCTTGGGCGACAACCGCAGCGTTCCGTCCTCGGCCCGTTCGAAGAGGCCACCCCGATGCAGTTCGCGTTCCAGTTCGGCCAGCCTGCGCGCGCTCACCGCGGCGTCTTCGCCGAGCTGCGCGGCCAGCGCCTCCAGGTCGATGTCCTCCAGCCGGGCACCCGGATACGACTGGGCGAGCTGTTCGGCGAGCGCGTCGAGCTGGCCGAGCTCCTGCATCGCCTGCGCCCCTTCGGCGAGCCCGAGCGGATTGTCCCCGCGCATCCGGGCCGCGGAATCCCAGTCCTCGCCCGGACGCAGCGCTCGCAGCAGACCGTCCATCGTGGACAGTCCCTGGCCGATCCGCGAATCACCGAAGGCCTGCGCGGACAGTTCGGCGAGCTCCGCGCGCTGCTCGGCGGACATCGAGTTCATCATCCGCTGCGCGGCGGCCGAACGAGCGGCCAGCGCGTCCACCAGTTCCTCGGTATTACGAGGGTTCTCCGGGAAATACTGGCCGTGGTCGCGCATGAACCCGGCGAACCGCTCGCTCGTGTCCTCCCCCCGCGCATGTGCCGCGAGCAGTTCGTTGAGGTCCTCGAGCATCCCGGCCATCGCGTCCACGTCCGCCTTGCCGACCTGCCCGAGCGCGTCCTTCATGCCCTCGAACCGGGACTGCATGAGCTGTTCCCCTAGCAGATCCCGGATCCGCTGATAGTCCTCGCGTGCCTGTTCGGAACGCCAGGGGTACTCGGCGAGCTCGTTCACCGCGCCCGCGGTGGAACTGGGCAGCGCGTCCAGCCGCGCCTCGGCGAATCGCGCGTCATCGCCCGGATCGGGGAACAGGGCGCGGCGTTCGGCGTCCAGCGCGCGCTCGAGCAGTTCGCGCACCTCGTTCAGGGTGCCGTCCAGGTTGTTCTCCCGCTGCAGCTTCGCGCGCCGCTGCCACAGCTGCCTGGTCAGCTCGTCCAGCCCGGTGGTGCCCGGTGTTCCCCTGCGGAGCAGTTCCTCGAGCGCGGAACGCGGCGAGGCACCGTCCATCACGTCCCTGCCGAGTTCGTCCAGCGCCTCCCGCAGGTCCAGTGGCGGCGCGAGCGGATCGGGCCCCTCGTGCCAGCGGCCGTAGCGCCAGGTACCGCTCATGGCCCGTACACCGTCTCGGATTCGTCCGCGTCCTTGGCGAGGCGGCGGGCCAGATACAGGGATTCGAGGGCGAACTCGATCGCGGCCGCGATCCGTGCCGGTTCCCGTTCCGCCCCGGGTTCGGTCAGCCGCTCCACGATGTCGTGGCACACCGGCAGTTCCGGCAGCGCGTGCAGGATCTCCCGCGCGGGGACCCGCTCCCCCGTGGTCACCACCCGGCCGTCCACAATGGACTCGACAAGCGGGTTCATGTCGATCCCGCCGAGCCATTCCCGTGCCGTCTCGGCGAACGCCCTGCGCAACAGGTGGCGCAGGTGCTCGAGTTCGCGCCCCTGTTCCCCGGTCTCGAATTCGACCTTGCCGCGCAGTACCTCGGGTACCGCTTCCAGATCGACCGGGCGCGCCACCGGAATCGGCTCACCGATCAGCGTGGCGCGGCGCAGCGCGGCGGCGGCCACGGTCTCCGCGGCGGCCACCGCGAACCGGGCGGACACCCCGGAACGCTGGTCCACCGCACCGGATTCGCGCAGCAGCCGCACATACCGGGCGAGTACCTCGATCAGCGGCTCGCCGAGCTCCGCGCCGAGCTCGGCCTCCTGGCGCACCACCTCGGCCTCGGCGGCCACCGTGAGCGGGTAGTGGGTACGGATCTCCGCGCCGAACCGGTCCTTGAGCGGGGTGATGATCCGGCCCCGGTTGGTGTAGTCCTCCGGATTCGCGGTCGCCACCAGCAGCACGTCCAGGGGCAGCCGCAGCGTGTAGCCGCGCACCTGGATGTCGCGCTCCTCCATCACGTTGAGCAGGGCGACCTGGATGCGTTCCGCCAGATCGGGCAGTTCGTTGATGCCCACGATCCCGCGGTGCGCGCGGGGCACGAGGCCGAAATGGATCGTCTCCGGGTCACCGAGGCTGCGGCCCTCGGCCACCTTGACCGGGTCCACATCGCCGACCAGGTCGCCGACGCTGGTGTCCGGGGTGGCCAGCTTCTCGGTGTACCGCTGGGACCGGTGCACCCACTCCACCGGGAGCTCCTCACCGAGTTCGGCCGCGCGGCGCAGGGATCCCGGAGTGATCGGCGCCATGGGGTGTTCACCGAGTTCGGCTCCGGCGATCACCGGGGTCCACTCGTCAAGCAGCACGGAAAGGGTGCGCAGCAGCCGGGTCTTGCCCTGACCGCGTTCGCCGAGCAGCACCACGTCGTGCCCGGCGAGCAGGGCCCGCTCCAGCGCGGGAAGCACCGTCCGGTCGAATCCGACGATGCCCTGCCACGGATTGCTTCCCGCGCGCAGGGCCGCGAGCAGGTTCTCGCGCAGTTCGGTCTTCACCGGCCGCGGTGGATACCGCCCCGATTCCCGGAGCGCGCCCAGCGTCCTCGGCTGGGGCATCGGTGATCGCGGCGTGGTTGACTGGGTCACGGTCGACTCCTTCACTCGCTCCGCTTCCGACGCTACGTCGCGGAACGGGATCTTGCGAGGTGGAGCAACTCCAGCTCACCCAGGGCCTGCGATAATGCCGCGCCATGAGCACCCCCATCCGGTTCAGCTGGACCCTGCGCCGCGCCGATCATCTCGACCTGCTGCGCACCTCGATGCCACTGATCCGGTTCGCACCGCTGTTCGCGGCCGCGCTGGCGGTGGCCGGAGTGGTCCTGCTCGTGCTCGGGCAGTGGCTGCCCGGCGTTCTCGGCCTCGTTCTCGGCGCGCTCGTACTCGCGGTGCCCTACTGGCAGGCGGTGCTCTCCGAACGGCACTATCCCTTGGCGGGCAAGGAGATCAGTGCCAGCGCGGACCAGACCCGGGTGAAACTCGACGTGGCCGCGCATGCGCACAGCGAACTCGCCTGGGACCGGATCAGCGGCTGGTCGGACACCGGGCGCACGATCGTGCTGCGCACCGGATCCGCAGGCGGTTACCCGATTCCGCGGCGCGCGTTCACCGATCCCGGGCAGGCGGCGGAGTTCACGAAGCTGTTGCACGCCAAGGTCGGCGCACCCGGGAACCGACCCCGCTGACGGCACCCGGAATCGCCTGCGTAGCATCGGATGTGTGGCGAGTGTGAGCGCGACACTGGTGGTGTGGGCGGCGGCGTGGCGCTATGGTCGCGCCGCTTCGGACGACGTATTGGACGCCTTGCAGGTGTGGGCGGATGTGCACCGGGTGCGTGCCGCCGATCCGCGCACCGCGGCGGCGCTGGACCTTCCGGGAAGTGGTGAACCGCCTGCGGCGCCTGCGCTGTTGCTCGCGGCACTGCGCAACGCCGATCTGGCGGATGCGGGCATCGTGTTGCCGATCCCCGGGGATGTGCGCGGTCTCGGCGGGAAATCCTCCTTCGCCGAGGACGCGATGCGCGCGGGCGAAGCCGTCCTGCTCGCCTCGGCGGGCCTGGGCATCGTGCCGAACAAGGTCAGCCAGGACGAGGTCCAGTGGACCGTCTACACGCTTCCCCAGCTGACCGGCCGCGAGCACACCCCGCTCTCCCAGGCCGAGCACGACCTTTCCGGCTCCATGCGGGCCGCGGCGACCGCGCTGATCGAGCTCGGTGTCGCCAAGGCCCGGCCCAATGTGCGCGAGGAGATCGCCGAGCACGTGGCGCGCAATCCCGAGGTGCCGTGGCCGGACGGGATGCCGGGCCGAGCGGTACGGGTGCTGGCCCGCGCCGCCGAACTCGACGCGATCCTGTGGGTGGCCAGCGGTGATCAGCCGGGTGGCGCCCTGTCCGCGCGTACCGCACGGGCCCGCGAACAGGTGCTCCAGCCGTTGATCAGCGCGGTGCGCTCGGCCCGCTGCGCCGCGGTGGACGAAGCGGTCCGAGCGCTTTCCGAAGAGGCCGAGCCCGCCGAACAGACCGAGCCGAGCTCGTCTAACTGACGCAGACCGCGGCTTCCTCCTCGGTGTCCTCGCTGTGCCGGTGTTCCACCTGCTGGGGTTCCGGCGCGCCGATCCGGCGGTCGAGCAGCAGCGAACCGAAACCGGCGAGCAGGGCGAGGACCACGATGCCCGCGCCGACCACCGGGACCGTCGGGTAACCGAGCCCCGCGTCGATCACCGCCCCGCCGACGAGCGGGCCGACCGTGTTGCCGATGTTGAAGGCGGACACGTTCATGGAGTTCGCCAAGGTCGGCGCTTCCCCTGCGAGGCTGAACATCCGGCCGAGCAGCGCCGGGTTCGCGCCGAAGCCGGCGAACCCGAGCAGGCCGACCGCGACGATCGCGAGCACCTTGTTCTCTCCGAACAGGCCGAGCGCCGCGAGCACCAGCGCCAGCGCGGCGAGCGGGAGGAACAGGCTCGCGAACGGGTGGCTGTCCGCGAACCGGCCGGCCACCTGCAGTCCGATCACCGCACCGACACCGAACACCGCGAGCAGCAACGGCACGATGCCCTCGGTGAATCCGCTGACACCGACCAGGAACGGCGACAGGTACGAGAAGGTGCCGAAGATCGCCGCACCGGTCAGGCTGATGGTGCCCAGCGCCACCCAGGCCCGTGGCTGGCGGAACACGCGCAGTTCCGCGCGCAGATTCGGCTGCGCTCCCCCGCTGCTCGTGTGCAGCCGGGGAACCAGCGCGAGCACTCCGAGCATAGCCACCAGCGCGGCGCCGGCCACGGCGAAGAAGGCGCCGCGCCAGCCGCCGCCCTCGCCGATCACCGTGCCCAGCGGGACGCCGAGCACATTGGCGACGGTCAGGCCACCGACGAAGACCGCGAGGCCGCGGGCCCGTTTACCCGGACCCGCGAGCCGGACCACCACCGTGCCGCCGACCGCCCAGAACGCCCCGGTCGCCACCGCCGTGACCACGCGCGCCACCACGAGCGTCGAGTAGTCCGAAGCGAACCCGGCGACCACATGACCGAGCACGAACACGGCCAGCGCGCCGAGCAGCGTGGCCTTGCGCGGCCAGCGCAGCGTCAGTGCCGCCATTACCGGGGCGCCGACCACCATGCCGATCGCGAACGCCGCGATCAGTCCGCCGACCGCCGACACCGATACCCCGAGATCGCGCGCCATTCCCGGTAACAGACCGGAAATCATGAACTCGGTCGTGCCGAGCGCGAACACGCTCAGCGCGAGCACGTACACACCGCGATGCATCAATTTCCCCTCGAAAATCCACTGACTGAACCAAGGAGGGCAACCAATGCCGGGAGCGGGTTGTTCCCCTGCGGAGAAATCCGCCCATACTTCGGAAAATCGGTTGTGCCGGGAATACTCAGGATGTACTGGAGCAGCAGTCCGGTTCGCACGGCGCGCCGTTGACCGTGCAGCCGGCGAGCGGGAACGCGGACAGTTTCCGCGCCGGGGCACCGATCCGGTGTTCCTGGATCAGTTCCACGATCAGCTTCGCGAACCGCGGATCGGTGCCCGCGGTCGCCGCCCTGGCGAACTCCATACCGTGTTCGGCCGCACGCTCCGCGGCCTCGTTGTCCAGATCCCAGACGACCTCGAGGTGATCGGAGACGAAGCCGACCGGATGCACCGCGACCGCGCCGATCCCCTTGGCGTGCAAGGCATCCAGGTGATCCACGATGTCCGGCTCGAGCCACGGGATGTGCGGCGGCCCGGAACGGGACTGCCAGACCACGTCGAACTCGGCGACCCCGGCCCGTTCGGCGACCAGCCGGGCCGCCTCGTGCACCTGCCGCGAGTACAGCCTGCCGCCCCCGGCCTCGGTCCCGGCGCGCTCGTCCGCCGCGGTCGGAATGGAATGCGCGGTGAACACCAGGCGGCCCGGTTGCCCGAGCTTCGCCAGCGCCGCGGTGACCGCCTCCGCACCGGCCTCCACGAACAACGGGTGGTCGAAGAACTGCCGCAGCTTCACCAGCTCCGGGGCGTCCTCCCCGAGTTCCGCGCGCGCGGCGAGGATGTCCTCGTCGTACTGCTTGCACGCCGAATAGCCGCCATAGGCGCTCGTGGTGAATACCAGTGCCCGGCGTACCCCGTCGGCCTGCATCGTGCGCAGGGTGTCGGTGAGCATCGGATGCCAGTTCCGGTTACCGAAGTAGACCGGGAGCTCGATCCCCTCGGCGGTCAGTTCGGCGCGCACATCCTCGATGATCGCCCGATTCAGCGCATTGATCGGGGAAATCCCGCCGAAGTGCTGGTAGTGCTTCTCGACCTCGTCCAGCCGCTCCGGGGGAACCCCCCTTCCCCGGGTCACGTTCTCCAGGAACGGGCGGACATCGGCCGGTTGCTCCGGGCCGCCGAAGGAAAGCAGCAGCAGCGCGTCATAGGCGCCTTCGGTGTAGTCAGGATCGGACACATCCCCTATCATCGCGCGCGCGATTCCTCAGCCGTTCGCCAGGGCATCGAACTCGTCCACGATCGCCTCCACGATCTCCGGCCAGGAGGTGTCCAGCTCCCCGGCCGCCAGCGACATGGTGACCTCACTGAGCCCGCCGACGAGCAACAGCGAGCCGATCGTGGCCCGCGCGTCACCGAGCGCGTCCCCGTAGTGCAATTGCGCGTGCGCGCTGACCAGTCCGGTGAACCGGCGCACGTGCTCGTGCCTGCGGGCGCGCAGTGCGGGATTGCCGAGCGACTCCACCAGCATGGCCCGGATGATGCGTGGATCCTGCTCGGTCAGCTCGACGTAGGCGTACAGCGCGGCGCGCAGCTTCTCCCGCGGCTGCGCTGGCGCCTTCTCCAGTGCCGTGCGCACCCGCTCCTCGAGGGTGCCCGCCGCATCGTCGAGCACCGCGACCAGCAGCGCGTCCAGATTGGCGAAGCTCTCGTAGAAGTACCGCTCGGTCAGCCGCGCCCGCCCGCACACCGCGGTCATCGTGGTCGCGGCCAGTCCTTCGGTGCCGAGCAGTTCGTAGCCCGCCTCGATGAGCTGCGCCCGGCGCTGCCGTGTTCGCTCCGCACCGGAGGCTCCTCGATAGCTGCGGGTCACCCGCTCGATCCTGCCATCAACGTTGACGTGACCGCACACACGTTCTAGCATCTGACATACGTTCCTGTCAGATTGTTTCTGCGGAGGGCCCGATGACCGTGCTCGCCTCACCCCCGAAGACGACCGACCTCCGCCCGGTCCCCGGTGCACGCAGCTGGCCCTACGCGGGCTTCCTGCTCACCACCGACCGGCTCGGCTCCGCGCGGCGCCGTTTCGACCAGTACGGCCCGATCAGCTGGTCGAACGCGCTCGGCCGCAAGATCGTGCTGCTCCAAGGCCCGGATGCGATCGGCCAAGCGCTGTCCAATGTGGACAAGACCATCGCGAACGGGCCCGGCTGGCAGTTCTTCATCGGGCCGTTCTTCAACCGCGGGCTGATGCTGCTCGACTTCGGTGAGCATCTGCATCACCGGCGGATCATGCAGCAGGCGTTCACCAACGAGCGGTTACGCGGCTATCTGGACACGATGAACGCGATGATCGCCGAGCGCATCGGCGGCTGGCGGCCGCGCCCGCACTTCCGGTCCTATCCCGCGGTGCGCGCGCTCACCCTCGACGTCGCGACCGAGCTGTTCATGGGCGGCACCGAACGCGGCACCCAGAAGCGGCGGGTCAACCGGGCGTTCGCCGACACCGTGCGGGCCGGGACCTCGATCGTGCGCTATCCGCTGCCGCTGACCAAGTGGCGGCGCGGGGTGGAGGGGCGCAAGGTGCTCGAATCCCTGCTGTACCAGCGAATCGGCGCGCACCGAGAGGGTTCCGGCCGCGATCTGTTCACCTCGCTGTGCCACGCGGAGTCCGAGGACGGGCACCGGTTCACCGATGCCGACGTGGTGAACCACATGATCTTCCTGCTGATGGCCGCGCACGACACGACCACGATCACCCTCGCCACGATGATCGGCTACCTGGGCGCCGATCAGCAGTGGCAGGACGCCTGCCGTGCGGAGGCCTTCGCCATCGGGGAGGACACCCTCTGCTACGACCGTCTCGAGCAGTGCGTCTCGGTCGGGCTGGCCATGAAGGAGGCGAACCGGCTGGTGACCCCGGTGCCCTCGCAGGCGCGGCAGACGGTCGCGGACACCGAGATACTCGGGCACTTCATCCCGAAGGGCACGCTGCTCGCCTTGGACACCCTGTTCACCCACCACATGGGCGAGTACTGGCCGGATCCGGAGCGCTTCGATCCGGGCCGGTTCGCCGAGGACCGCCGCGAGGACAAGGTGCACCGGCACGCCTGGGTGCCCTTCGGCGGCGGGGTGCACAAGTGCATCGGCATGCACTTCGCCGGAATGCAGGTCAAGGCGGTGATGCACCAGCTACTGCGGAACTACCGCTGGTCGGTCGCACCGGACTACGTGCCGGACATCGACTACACCGCGCTCCCGGTACCCAAGGACGGTATGCCGGTACGCCTGGAACGCCTTTGAGCCGGTCCCCCGGAGATTTCGGGGAACCGGCTCGGGAGCACTGGCGGCTCAGCTGCCGAGGGAGTGCACTCCCCCATCGGCCATGACCATGGAACCGGTCGTGGCGGGCATCCAGTCGGACATCAGCGCGCAGATGGTGCGCGCGACCGGGCCCGCATCGGTGGTGTCCCAGCCGAGCGGGGCACGGTCGCCCCAGCTGTCCTCGAGCTCGCTGAACCCGGGGATGGAGCGGGCCGCCATGGTCTTGACCGGACCGGCCGCGACCAGGTTCACCCGGATCCCCTTCGGACCGAGTTCCCGCGCCAGATAACGGTTCGTGGACTCCAGCGCGGCCTTGGCCACGCCCATCCAGTTGTAGGCGGGCCAGGCGACGCGGGCGTCGAAGTCCATACCGACGACCGAGGAGCCGGAGCCGAGCAGCGGGAGGCAGGCATTGGCCACCGCCTTGTAGGAGAAGGCCGAGACCTCGACGGCCTTCGCGACATCCTCGGCGGGCGCGTCCAGGAAGGGCGCGCCGAGGCAGCTCTGCGGTGCGAAGGCGATCGAGTGCAGCACCCCGTCGAGCCCGTCGACGTGCTCGCGCACCCGGTCGGCGAGCGTGTCGAGGTGCTCGGTGTTCTGTACGTCGAGTTCCACCAGCGGCGCCGGGGTCGGCAGCCGCTTGGCGATGCGCTCGATGAGCGAGAGCCTGCCGAAGCCGGTGAGTACCACCTCGGCGCCCTGTTCCTGCGCCTGCTTGGCCGCATGGAAGGCGATCGAGGACTCGGTGATCACCCCGGTGATCAGCAGCCGCTTGCCCTCAAGCAGTCCGGACACGGTTGATTCCTCCAGTCTGTGCGCTAGTTCGTTCCGAAAACCTAGTGGCCCATGCCCAGGCCGCCGTCGACGGGGAGCACCGCCCCGTTGACGTAGGAGGCGCCGGCGAGGAACACCGCGGCCTCGGCGACCTCCTCGACATCCCCGAGCCGGCCCGCGGGCACGTTGGCGAGGATTTCCTCGTGCCTGCGATCGG
This sequence comes from Sciscionella sediminilitoris, assembly GCF_000737195.2. GTDB lineage: Bacteria > Actinomycetota > Actinomycetes > Mycobacteriales > Pseudonocardiaceae > Sciscionella > Sciscionella sediminilitoris. Next base: position 8,058 of record NZ_JALM01000095.1, on the reverse strand, counting down.
TGACGTCGTCGATCATGGCGGTCTTGATGAACCCGGGAGCGATCACGTTGGCGGTGATGTTGCGGCTGGCCAGTTCGCGGGTGATGGAGCGGGCGACGCCGATCAGCCCGGCCTTCGAGGCCGCGTAGTTGACCTGGCCCGGTGAGCCGGACATCGCGACCACCGAGGAAATGAAGATCATCCGGCCGTACTTGGCCCGCAGCATGCCGCGGGTGGCCCGCTTGGCGACGCGATAGGCACCGGCCAGGTTCGTGTCCAGCACACTGGTGAACTGCCCCTCGTCCAGGCGCATCAGCAGCGTGTCGTCGGTGACCCCGGCATTGGCCACGAGCACCTCGACCGGTCCGTGCGCGGCCTCCACCTCCTTGAACGCCGCGTCGACCGATTCGGCGTCGGTCACATCGCAGGTCACCCCGAACAAATCCGCCGGCGCACCCGAACCACGGTGCGTCACGGCCACCTTGTCCCCCTGCTCGGCGAACGCGCGCGCGATGGAAAGCCCGATGCCCCTGTTACCGCCGGTGACGAGAACCGACCGTGCCACGTGTTGTCTCCCTAAGGTTGTTCACTCCCGATACCGCGCGTCAGGCTATCGGGTTAAGCTACCGGCCGGTCATGTAGGAACCGCACAACAATCACGGTACGCGTTGGTTCAGCCCGATCGCGCCCGCGGCGGCGATGATCGCCAGCACGGTGCCGAAGATCAGCCAGGGCCTGCTGGCATCGGCGACCCGCTTCTCGTAACCGATCTGCTCACCGATCGTGTCGTAGACCTTCTTCAGTTCATCGGCGCTCGCGGCCTTGAAGAAGTTGCCCCCGGAGAGGTTGGCGATCTCGTGCAGCGACTCGTCGTCCACGTCCACCGGAACCGGGGTGCCGTCCACATCGACCGAGGCTCCCATGGTGCCGAAGGAGATCGTGGAAACCGGGACACCCTGCTTCTTCGCCTGCCGCGCCGCGGTGAACCCGCCCCGCGGATCATCCGGATTCCAGGTCGGCACGGTCTGCTTTCCGTCCGACATCAGCACGATCCGTGCCGGTGGCGGACCGTCCGGTCCGGAGACCACCTCGCCGAAGCTCTTGATCGTGTGCAGCGCGGAGAAGATCGCCTCACCGGTGGCCGTGGAATCGGCCAGCTTCAGCGAATCGATCGAGCTGACCACCGGTCCGCGGTCGGTCGTCGGGGACACCAGGGTCACCGCCGAACCGGCGAACGAGATCAGCCCGAGGTTGATCCCCGGAGTGAGGTCGGTGACAAAGGATTTCGCCGCGACCTTCGCCGCCCCGATCCGGGTCGGCCGCACATCCGTGGCCTTCATCGACTGCGAGGTGTCGATCACCAGCATCACGATGGCCCGGTTTCGCGGCACCTTCTGCTCGGCCGTCGGACCGGCAAGGGCCACCGTGAGCACCAGCAGGGCGACACCGAGCACCGCCGCCGGACCGTGCCGCCACCAGTTCTGCCGCTTCGGGGCTACCTTGTCCAGCATCGCCAGGTTGGTGAACCGCATGACGTGTCGGCGCCTGCGCCGTTGCACCACGACGTAGCCGGACACCAGCGCGGCCACCGCCAGCAGCAGCAGGAACCACCACGGGTCGGCGAATCCGGAAAGACTCATCAGGCTCCGCTCCACCTTCGCTTGCGGGCCATCACGAACCGGACCATGTCCGCGATCCAGTCCGAATCGGTACGCAGCACCAGGTGCCCGGCGCCCACCGTGCGCAGCGCCGAGGCGACCTCGGTCCGGTGCGCGGCCGCCGCGGCGGCGAACTCCTTACGCAGCAAGGGGGTGGTGTGCACCTCGCGCTGCCGTCCGCTCTCCGGATCGGCGAGCACCACGCTGCCGACGTCGGGCAGCTCCACGTCCCGGGGATCGAGCACCTCGACGGCGAGCAGTTCGTGCCGGGTGCTCAGCCCGCGCAGCGCGCGCAGCCAGTTCACTTCGCCGAGGAAGTCGGAGACGACCACGACCAGGCCACGCCGCCTCGGCGGCCTGCGCAGCGCTTCCAGCACCTCCGCGAGATCACCGCGGGTGCCTTCCGGGGCGAGCGGGGTCTCGGCGACCTTGCGCAGCAGTCCGCGGGCGTGCGCGAGCCCGCCACGCGCCGGGTACCGGTCGGTGCGCTGGCCCGTCGCGACGACCGCGCCGATCCGGTTGCCCCCGCCCCTGGTGAGGTGGGTGACCGCGGCGAGCGCGCAGATCGCCAGGTCCCGTTTGGCGCACACCGCGGTGCCGAAGTCCAGGCTCGGCGAGAGATCCATACCGACCCAGGTCTCCAGCTCCCGGTCGGCGATCGTCTCCCGGATGTGCGGCTGGGTCATCCGCGCGGTGACCGCCCAGTCCATCCGGCGCACATCGTCACCGGGCTGATAGGGCCGCGCCTCCCCCGCCTCGCTTCCCGGTCCGGGAACGAGGCCGAGATGGTTGCCCTGCAGCAGGCCGTCGAGCCGGCGCCGGACGTCGATCTCCAGGTTGCGCAGTCCCGCCTCCAGCCGGTCCCCGCTGAGCACCGGTGGCGCCCAGGGAGCCGCCCTTCGCTGCCGCGCCTGCTCCGCAGCCAAGCTCAGGACCTGCCCGGGGCCTGCTGCGCCTGGGGCATCATCGGTTGCTGCGGCTGCTGAGGCTGCTGCGGCTGGGCCTGCGGAGCCTGCGGGCGCGCCGCGACCTGCGGCAGCGGCACGGTCTGCAGGATGCGGGTGATCAGGTGGTCGAGCGGAACCCCGTCGGCGAGCGCGTCGTAGGAGAGCACGATGCGGTGCCGGAGCACATCCGGGACCACGTCGACCACATCCTGGGGCAGCACGTAGTCCCGCCCGCGGACCAGCGCGAGCGCGCGGGCGCTGGCGATGATGCCGAGGCTGGCGCGCGGCGAGGCACCGTAGGCGATCCAGTGCGCCACGTCGTTCAGCCCGTGTTCGCTCGGCGCCCTGCTGGACGCGACGAGGCGCACCACGTAGTCGACGAGCGCGTGGTGCACGAAGACGTTGCTCGCCACTTCCTGGAGACGGGTCAGCTGCTGCGGGGAGAGCACCTGCTGCGGGCTGGGCGGGGTGACGCCCATCCGGTACACGATCTCGCGCTCCTCCTCGACCGTCGGGTACTCCACGACGATCTTGAACAGGAACCGGTCGCGCTGTGCCTCGGGCAGCGGGTAGACACCCTCGTTCTCGATCGGGTTCTGGGTGGCGAGCACCAGGAAGGGATCCGGGGTCTTGAAGGTCTCGCCGCCGATGGATACGTGCCGCTCGGCCATCACCTCGAGCATCGCCGACTGCACCTTCGCCGGGGCGCGGTTGATCTCGTCGGCGAGCACGAAGTTGGCCATCACCGGACCGAGCTCCACGTCGAAGCGCTCGCTGCCCTGCCGGTAGATCCGGGTACCGAGGATGTCCGCGGGCACCAGGTCGGGGGTGAACTGCACGCGGGCGAAGGAACCGCCGACCACCCGGGCGAAGGTCTCCACCGCGAGGGTCTTCGCGACGCCGGGAACGCCTTCGAGCAGCAGGTGCCCCTTGGCGAGCAGACCCACGAGCATCCGCTCGACCAGCCGGTCCTGTCCGACGATGACCCGCTTGACCTCGAGTACCGTGCGCTCGAGCAGCTGCGCGTCGGCCGCCGGTGTGGCGACCGGGCCGCCCGCTTCCTGGCCCGTCCCGACTTGTTGGCCCTGATTGGTCACCGCGAAGTCCTCCCCGGATACGAGTGCCGCGACGGTTCCAGCGAAACCTACGCGGGGTGTAACGGGCGTGAACTGCTGCCCGCGCCCGTCACCCTAATAAGTCCGCGCCGTACTCAGCAGAGGGGGCCACCGGCCACGTAGATCACCTGGCCGGACACGAAACCCGCGCCCTCGCTGACGAGAAAGGACACGGTGTGCGCGATGTCCTCGGGCTGGCCGACCCTGCGCACCGGGATCTGCTCGGCCGAGGCCTTCTTGAAGTCCTCGAAACCGACCCCGACCCGCTCCGCGGTCGCCGCGGTCATATCGGTCTCGATGAAACCGGGCGCGACCGAGTTCGCGGTGACCCCGAACTTGCCGAGTTCCTTGGCCAGCGTCTTGGTCAGCCCCTGCATGCCCGCCTTGGCCGCGGAGTAGTTCGCCTGGCCGCGGTTGCCGAGCGCCGAGGAGGAGGACAGGTTCACGATCCGGCCGTGCTCGGCCTCCACCATGTGCTGCTGCACGTGCTTGGACATCAGGAAGGCCCCGCGCAGGTGCACGCCGAGCACTGTGTCCCAGTCGTCCTCGGTCATCTTGAACAACAGGTTGTCCCGGATCACCCCGGCGTTGTTGACCAGCACGGTCGGCGCGCCCAGTTCCCCGGCCACCTTCGCGACCGCGGCCTGCACCTGGTCGTCCTTGGACACGTCCGCGCCCAGCGCCACGGCCTTGCCGCCCGCACCGGTGATCGCGGCGACCGTGTCCGCGCAGTTGGCCTCGGCGATGTCGAGCACCCCGACGGCCATCCCGTCGGCGGCGAGCCGTTTCGCTGTCGCCGCGCCGATCCCGCGCGCCGCTCCGGTGACGATCGCTACCCGCTGCTCTGCCATGTGTTCTCCTTACTCCGTACCGTTGTTCAGCCGTACTGCTTGAGTTCCCGCCGGGCAAGAGAGCGCTTGTGCACCTCGTCCGGACCGTCGGCGAACCGCAGGGTCCGCGCCTGCGCCCACAGGAAGGCCAGCGGGGTGTCCTGGGATATCCCGCAGGCCCCGTGCGCCTGGATGGCCTTGTCCAGGATCCACTCCACCCCGGCCGGGGTGGCGATCTTGATCGCCTGGATCTCGGTGTGCGCGCCCCGGTTGCCCACCGTGTCCATCAGCCAGGCGGTCTTGAGCACGAGCAGGCGCAGCTGCTCTACCCGCACCCGTGCCTCGGCGATCCAGTCGGTGATCACCCCCTGCGCCGCGAGCGGTTTGCCGAACGCCTCACGCCCGAGTACCCGCTTGCAGGTCAGCTCGATCGCCCGTTCGGCCATCCCGATCAGCCGCATGCAGTGGTGGATCCGTCCGGGTCCCAGCCTGGCCTGCGCGATCGCGAAGCCCTCGCCCTCCCCCGCGATGATGTTCTCCGCGGGGACCCGCACGTTCTCGAACAGGATCTCGGCGTGCCCGCCGTGCGGGCCGTCGTCGTAACCGAAGACCTGCATGCCGCGCCGCACGCGCACACCGGGAGTGTCCCGCGGCACCAGTACCATCGACTGCTGGCGGTGCCGCTCCGCGCCGGGATCGGTCTTGCCCATCACGATGAAGATCGCGCAGTCCGGGTTCATCGCCCCGGAGGACCACCACTTGCGGCCGTTGATCACGTATTCGTCGCCGTCACGTTCGATCCGGGTGCCGATGTTCGTGGCGTCCGAGGAGGCCACATCCGGCTCGGTCATGCAGAACGCGGAGCGGATCCGCCCGTCGAGCAGCGGTTCGAGCCACCGGCGCTGTTGTTCCGGGCTGCCGAACTGGGCGAGCACCTCCATGTTCCCGGTGTCCGGGGCGGCGCAGTTGAGCGCCTCAGGGGCCAGGTGCGGGCTGCGCCCGGTCAGTTCCGCCAGCGGGGCGTACTGGAGATTGGTCAACCCGGCCCCGCGCTCGTCGTGCGGAAGGAAGAGGTTCCACAGGCCGCGTTCCCGGGCGGCGGACTTGAGATCCTCGATGACCGGTGGCCGCGCCCACCGATCCGCTGCCGCCGCCACCTGCTCCGCGAAGACGGGCTCGGCCGGGTAGACGTGCTCGACGAGAAAGCCGCTCAGCTTTTCCCGCAGCGCCTCCGTCTTGTCGTCATAACCGAAGTCCATGACCGGAGCATACTGACTAGTCGGTATGGCGCATAGTCACGCCGGACGAGTGCTCCACTCCGGAGCGGTTCAGTCCATCAGGAAGTACGCCCAGTCGCCGGCATCGTCGCGGCCGAGCACATAGCGCGATTCGATCTTTGGCCCGCCGTGCAGGTACACGTGCGTGAGCACCTGGCCCTCCTCCGGCTGGTGCAGCTGCTGGCTTCGCCCGTCCAGTGGCCCGCCGAGGCAGCGCGCGCTCGGCGCCGGGTCCACCCGCTCCGGGGTCCCGGCCGCGTTCGCGGCGAGTGCTGCCCAATCGCCGAGCTCTCCGGCGATGTCGTTGTCGGCCATAACTCCAGCCTGGCATGGTCACCCAGGGCGCGCCAACCTCCACGGGAATGCGCACTCTTGGTGCCAGCGGGTAACCACTCAGAAGATCGTCTTCACTCGAACGGACCAACATCGTCCTTCGGGGTTCGCCGGATTAGGCGCCACGCCCGGTAGGTCCTAGAATCAACGGGCCTTGACCCGACCGTGTGTTTCATTCCTCTGGGTAAGACGGCCCCTACCGAACATATTTGAGCGAGAAGGATTTTCGTTGCACGGTGAAGCGCCCGCCGGCCACGACGACGGTCCCACCAGCGAAGCGATCGAGTCATTCGCCTCCTCGATCGCCAGCCTCGCCGCGGTGGACAGTAACCTCGCCGTCCCTCCCGCGACGCTGCGCTCTCTGTTCACCGAACAGTTCACCCGGCTGGTGGCCGCGCTCCGCGAACAACGCGAGGACAAGCCCGCCGATCACGAGCTCGGCTACCGGATGGGCGTCGAAGTCCTCGCGGTGAACCTCAACGGCCCGGCCGCGCTACCGACCGTGCTCACCACGCTCCAGTCGGATGCTCTCGCTCTCGCGGGAATCCCGGACCGGGAGGACAACCAGTCCCGGCTGCGCACCATCACGGGCGGGTTCGCCGCGGGCTACGTGCACGCGGTCCGGGAACGGCTGCTCGACGAGCAGGAGTCGATCAAACGCTCGGCGCTGCTGGCCAACGAGGCCGCGGAACGCTCCCGCCGCCGTTCCGAAGCACGGTTCCGCGCGGTGTTCACCAGGACCGGGATCGGTATGGCGCTCGGTGACGTGGACGGGCGGTTCGTCGAGGTCAACCCGACCATCTGCCAGATCTTCGGGCGCAGCGCGGAAGAACTCGTCGGCCACGCGGTGCTCGAGTTCACCCACCCCACGGACAAGAAGCGGCTCACCGACTTCTATCAGGAACTGGTCGCGGGCAAGCGCGAATCCTTCGCCGACGAGTTCCAGGTGATGAACGGCCAGGGCGAACCGGTGTGGACGCACGTGACCATGACGATGATGCCCGAATCGGAAAGCGGCGAGCGCTACGCGATCGGGACCGTGGAGAACGTGACCGACCTGCAGCTGCTGCGCGCGGAACACAACCGCACCGTGGAACACGACCGGCTCACCGGTCTGCCGAACAACGACCGGTTGCGCACCAGGATGAACGATCTGCTCGAGGACGCCGAACAGGGCGAGCAGGTCGCGCTGTGCTTCTTCGACATCGACGGGTTCAAGGTCATCAACGACGGACTCGGCGGAGAGGTCGGCGACAAGATGCTGCTGTCCCTGGCCACCGCGCTGCGCTCCAAGTTCGGCGGTACCCGCAACACGGTCGCGCGGGTTGCCGGTGATGGTTTCGCCGCGCTCATCCGCAATCCCTACTCCAGCAAGTGGCTCATCGATCAGGTCCAGGATCTGCAGTCGCTGGTCGGCGAACCGTACTTCGTGGACAAGAAGCAGGACGGCGTCGCGCTCTCCCTATCGACGGGCATCGTGATCCACGAGGCCACCACGATCGGTCCCGACGAACTGATCCGCGCCGCCGAGATCACGCTGCACCGGGCGAAGGCCAAGGGCAAGGCGCAGTGGATGTTCTACGACGCCGAGCAGGACGCGATCGATCGCAGGCGGTACCACCTCGGCGCGATCCTGCCCGGCGCGCTCGAATCCGGCGAGTTCTCGCTGCTGTTCGAACCGGCGAAGCGGCTGGCGAGCAACGAGGTGCAGGCCTACATCGCCTCGCTGCGGTGGTGGCGGCGCGACACCGGGTACCTGCGCGGCGAGGACTTCATGCCGCTCGCCGAGGAGACCGGCATGGTGGTCGGGCTCGACCGGTGGGTGATCAACGAGGTCTGCGGGAACATCGCGCGCTGGCAGAACGAGTTCGAGACACCGGTCCCGCTGATCTCCATCCCGATCGCCTCGCGCACCGCCC
>NZ_JALM01000094.1 GCF_000737195.2 Sciscionella sediminilitoris | reverse complement strand
AAGTGCCGGTTCTCCACGGCCGCGGCCCGCCCCTCCGGGAGGATCTGCAGGACCTTCTGCGCGAGCTCCCGGTCGGCTTTGAAGTTCGCGCCGCCACCCAGGTAGTAGTCATACATGCGCGCCACGTTGGGTGTCAGCGAATCGATCCCAGCCAATTCGTCTGATGACCATTCCTCGGTCATGACTACTCCGTCCGTCGGCGTGTCGCGGAGCACCATGTTGGCACAGTCGGCAACACGCCGTCGCACGGCTGGAGTATCGGTTCAGTATCTAGGCGAGTTCGATGAGCTCGCGGTACTCGTCGGACCAGAAGTCCTCGGTGCCATCCGGCAACAAAATCACCCGTTCGGGTTCGAGCGCGTCCACGGCGCCCGGGTCGTGCGTCACCAGCACGACCGCACCCGCATACGAACGCAGCGCGGAGAGCACCTGCTCGCGGGAGGCCGGGTCCAGGTTGTTCGTCGGCTCGTCGAGCAGCAGCACGTTCGCCTGGCTGGACACCAGTCCGGCAAGCGCCAGCCTGGTCTTCTCACCGCCGGAAAGCGTGCCCGCGGGCTGTTCGAGTTGCTCACCGGTGAACAGAAAGGTGCCGAGCAGGGTGCGCAGCCGCTGCGCGTCGATGTCCGGGGCGAGGTGACGGATGTTCTCCCACACGCTCGCGGTGTGGTCGAGCGTCTCGTGTTCCTGGGCGTAGTACCCGATCCGCAGGCCGTGCCCGGGAACCAGGGAACCCGAGTCGGACTTCTCCATCCCGCCGATCAGCCGCAGCAGCGTGGTCTTGCCCGCACCGTTGAGTCCGAGCACCACGACCCGTGAACCGCGATCGATGGCCAGGTCCACCCCGGTGAAGATCTCCAGCGAGCCGTAGGACTTGGACAGGTTCTCCGCCTGCAGCGGGGTTTTCCCGCACGCCGCGGGTTCCGGGAAGCTGATCTTCGCGACCTTGTCGCTGACGCGTTCCTCATCCAGGTTGGACAGCATCTCCTCGGCGCGGCGGGCCATGTTCTTGGCCGCGACCGCCTTGGTGGCCTTCGCGCCGAGTTTCGCCGCCTGCGCCTGCAACGCCGTGGCCTTCTTCTCGGCGTTCGCCCGCTCCCGGCGACGGCGCTTCTCATCGGTGGCGCGCGCGTCGAGGTAGCGCTGCCAGCCCATGTTGTAGAGGTCCACCTCGCCGCGCTGGGCGTCCAGGAACCACACCTTGTTCACCACATCGCCGAGCAGTTCGACGTCGTGACTGATCACCACCAGTCCCCCGTCGTGCTGTTTGAGGAAACCGCGCAGCCAGGAGATCGAGTCCGCGTCGAGGTGGTTGGTCGGCTCGTCGAGCAGCAGCGTGGTGCTCGAGCGCCCGGTCGCCCCGGTCTGCGCGGCGGCGAACAGGATGCGCGCCAGCTCGACCCGGCGCCGCTGTCCGCCGGAGAGGGTGCGCAAGGGCTGCGGGAGGATGCGGTCCTCGAGGCCGAGGTTCGCGCAGATCCGGGCGGCTTCGCTTTCCGCGGCGTATCCGCCGAGCGAGGCGAACCGCTCCTCGAGCTTGCCATAGCGGACGATCGCCTTGTCCCGTGCGGAATCGTCGGCGAGCTCGGCCATCTCGGTCTGCGCCTTCTCCATCCGGCGCAGCAGTTCGTCGAGCCCGCGCGCGGAGAGCACCCGGTCCTTCGCCGAGGTCTCCAGGTTGCCCTCGCGCGGGTCCTGGGGAAGGTAGCCGAGTTCCGCGGCGGGGACCACGGATCCCGAATAGGGTTCGCCCTCCCCGGCGAGCACGCGCAGTGTGGTGGTCTTGCCCGCACCGTTGCGCCCGACGAGGCCGATGCGGTCGCCGGGCTGCACCCGCAGGTTCGCGCCGGAGACGAGGATGCGTGAGCCCGCGCGCAGTTCGAGCTCGGTTGCCGAAATCATGGTGAAAACTCCCAGAAAATGGTCAGGTCAGTGGGCAGACTTCTCCCCGGATACGGGTCAGTCGGCTATTCGACCCAGACCATCGAGCGGGCGCAGGGCCCGAGTTCCACCAGAATCACGAATCCAGCTTACGTGCCGGGGGCAACGGATTTATCGCTCGGGTGAGCGGTCTCATGAATCAGGATCTCCACCCCGGTCGCGGCCCGGGCAACCTCCTCGAGCAGTTCCCGCCGCGGTTCGCCGATCTGCGGCCGCCACGGTTCGGCCAGCGCGAACACCCCGCGCAGGCTCTCCCACCCGGCGAGCAGGTCGAGACAGGACCGGTCACCGGCGAGAATCACGGCGTCCAGCCGGTCCAGTTCGGGTACCAGGACACGGCGGATGTCCTCGGCGACCGCGCGCAGCGAGGCCTTGGCCTGCCCGGCTCGCCGGCGCGCGAACCGCTGCTGAGACCAGCCACCGGCCGCTGTCCGTCCCTGTACGTAGTGCCGGTCGGTCGAGGATCGCCGCACGATCCCGTCCTCGGCGATCCCGAGGCTGTGTGCGCGGCTGCGCACCAGCACCAGACCGATCCGGCGCGGTCGTCCCAGGTGCGCGAGCAGCGGATCGAGTACCAACCCGGGTTCGGTCCGCTCCGCCTCCCCGAGCGGTCCGTAGGGCACCGGGACCTGCGCGTAGCTGCCGTCCACGGCGGTCACCCGCACACTGCGCGCCGTGGTCACGGTGTATTCCGCGCCCCCGTGACCCGCCGTGAACCGCTCGAACCAGCCACGCACCCGCGGGCGCGCGACCCTGATCCGCTTGTCGGTCACGGCCGGACGCCGAGCCACAGCGGCACGGGGTGACCGGTCGCCGCGGGCTCCGAGACGCGCACCCTGGTGAACCCCGCCTCGGCGAGCAGCGAACGCACCTGTTCGGCGGGGAGCACCCGGTGCACCGTGGTCGCCGTGTCCACGAGCACCCAGCGGCCACCGCTCTTGCGCAGCCGCAGCACGTCGATGCTGTACGAGCCGCCGTCCGCGGACCACTCCCACACCGAGGTGATCAGCTCGCGGCCACCGTCATGGCGCAGTACCCGCGGCGGCGCCGTGACCGGGCGCGGTTCGCGGAACACGGGCACCGCCGCCACCAGCACCCCGCCGGGACGCAGTGCGGTCAGCGCGGCGCGCAGGAAACCGGGAAGCGTTCCGTCCGCGGCGCGCCGGGGAAACACATCCTCGGCGCAGTGCACCGCGTCGAGCGAGCCGTAGGCGCCGTGTTCCCCGGACTCGTCGAGCCGCCCGATCCGGTTCGGCCGCTCCCCCAGTTCCGCGATCGTCAGTGCCAGGACCGCGTCCGTGGGTGCCTCGACAGCGCCGTCACCGCGCTGCACCGGCACTGGGGGCGCCTCGGCTGGTGCGAAGCTACGGGGGTCGCGAGACACGGCGACACCGTATGTCCTCACCTCACCGGGACCAAACAGGTGCCCGTCACGTGTGTCGCACCCTTCGATCGTAGGTACCCGAATCGATGCCCGTGTGGGTAAATACTCGATGCGTACTACGACCGCGACAGCGGGGAGTCAGCATGACAACGGCGGTGCCGAGACCCGGCATCCACGGCATGGATGGCGTTAACGCTATCGACCAATCGGCTCACGAGGCCGGTAAGCTCCACGAACTGCTCGAACGCGGACCGTTCCCGGACGCCCTGCGCGCCGCGATCGCCGCGAGCGGCCTGAGCCTGGACCGGGTGCAGTATCGGCTGCGTCGTCGTGGTGTACGGGTCAGCGTGGCCACACTCAGCTATTGGCAGTCGGGAAGGCGGCGTCCGGAACGCCCGACCTCCCTCGATGCGCTCGCCCATCTCGAGGCGGTGCTCGACCTGGCTCCCGGCGCGCTCTCCGCGCTGCTCGGGCCGCCGCGTCCACGGGGAAGGCGCGGCCAGGACGGGCTGCCCCCGATCGAGTCGTTCTGGGGATCGCGGTCCACGGTGAGCCAGCTGCTCTCCGACTTCGACACGACCACCGATCTGCAACTGCGCAGGCTCTCCCAGTACGACTACGCCACCATCGGCGCCAACCGGGTGATGCGCTCGCACTTCTCCCGTCAGGTCATGCGCGCCGAGCACGACGGCCCGGATCGCTGGCTGCTCGTCTACGACTGGGGCGAGGACGTGCGCGGGCTCGAACGCCCCCGGCCGGAGATCACCCACGTGCGCAACTGCCGCATCGGCGCGGTGCGCACCCACGAGGACACCAGCCTGTTCTGCGTGGAGCTGTTGTTCGCCCGTCCGCTGCGCCGCGGCGAGACCCTGCTGTTCGAGTACGAGCTGCGCAATCCCGGCGCGGACCGGACCCTGTCCGAGCCGGTGGACCACGTCGCGCGGAAGTTCCGCACCCCGTGCCGGGAGTACCTGCTCGAGGTCCGCTTCGATCCGGATGCCGTTCCCGCGCGGTGCCAGCAGTACAGCGTGCAGCACGAGGATTTCGTGCGCCGCACCCGCAATCTGGCGGTGGACGAGGACGGCGGGGTGCACACCATCGCCATGGACTTCGGCGCCGGGGAGTTCGGCGTGCGCTGGGACTGGTGAACCTTTTCGCTAGAGCACGAAGGTCTCGGTCCACGGGGTGCCGGTGCGCCCGGTGATCGCGTCCAGCAGCGCGACCGCCTGTGAATCGGTCACCGAGGCCACGTAGTCGAGCACGCCGCGCCCCCTGGCGAGTTCGCGCACCGCCCCGGGCACCTCGGAGCGCTCCCTGGTGGTGCTCATGAGCAGTTCGGGCGCCTCCTTGGCGAGCGCGGCGTACTCCCCCGCGGCGAGCTCCACCAGATCACGCAACCGTGCGGGCAACCGGTCGGCCTCGTGCCGGTCGGTGAGCCACGCGGTGAGTTCCTCGACCAGGGTGGTGAGCAGCCTCGCCTGGCCGCGCTGGTGCATCGCGAAGTCCGCCCGCCGCAATACGAACCGCTCGTGCACGAACTTCAGCACCTGCACCTCGTGCCAGGGCTCGGCAGTGAAGAGCACGTGCCCGGAGCGCACCGGTGGCCGAGCCACGAGCCGCACCCCGTCCACGAGCCGGGCGGCCCAGGTGCTGAAGAACCGCGCGACCGACTGCTCGGCCCCGGTCGATCCGTCGAACGGGCTGGTGAGCAGGCCGTCGACCAGTTCGGTACGCACCCGGCCCACCGCAGCGGCGAACGCCTCGTCGTCCACCGCCCAGGAGTCCTTCGCGTGCAGCCTCCTGCGCAGTGCCTCGAGCGCGCTGCCCGGACGGGCCCCGGGCTGCTCCAGTGCCTCGGCGGGCAGCGCCGCGAAATCCTCCGCCCCGGAGAGCCATCCGGACAGCTCCGCCGAGACGCTGGTGTGCTGCAGCACCCCGATCCGGTAGAAGTCCTCGACATCGTTGATGGCGTTCGCGATGTCATCGGCGGTGTCCATCACCGAGGCCTCGACGGTCTGCCGCCAGGGTTCGATCAGCTCCGCGAACGGTGCCCGCGCGGTGCGCATGTCCTCGAGCTCGGTCACGTAGGCCCCGAACTTCGCCGAGCCCGCGCTGTCCGGTGCCGCCGCACCACGCGGAAGCGGGCGCATCGTGCTCGGATGCGGCTGCGGGTCCGAACGCCTGCTCCACGGATACTTCAGCACCGCGGCCCTGGTCGCCGCGGTCAGATCCAGCCCGGCGGCGATCGGTCCCGTGGTGTCGATGCTGGTGATGATCCGGAAGGACTGGGCATTGCCCTCGAATCCGTCCGGCAGCCCGAACCGGTCGCGGGCCATCCGGTCGAGTACCTCCTCGCCGAGATGCCCGAACGGGGCGTGCCCGAGATCGTGCGCCAGCGCGGCCGCCTCGGCGACATCCGGATCGCAGCCGCCGAGCTGAGCGGCCAGTGCCGCCGCGGAATCGTCCGCGCACAGCCGCTCCGCGATCACCCGCGCGATCTGGGCGACCCGCAGGCTGTGCGTCAGCCGGTTGTGCAGTAGCAGGCCCGAGCCGCCGGGGCTCACCACCTGGGTCACGCCGCCGAGCCGGGAGAAGTACGGCGAGGAAGCCACCCGGTCACGGTCGGCACGGAAGGGATTGGCGGCCAGATCGCGCGCCGGGGCGGTCACAGTGCGGCTCTCCCGCTGCTCGTTCATCGGATGCGACCTTACCCGCAGCGAGGACGAAGAAATCATAGGCGTTTTGTCGGATATCGGCCGTATCATCCGCCTCATGAGCGAACTCGCGATCGAAGCCTCCGGGCTGGTGAAGGTGTTCGGCACGAACCGTGCGGTGGACGGGGTCGACCTGGCGGTGCCGGACGGCGGTGTCTACGGTTTCCTCGGCCCGAACGGGGCGGGCAAGACGACCACGATCCGGATGCTCGCCACCCTGCTGGTGCCCGATGGCGGGACGGCCACCGTGTTCGGCGCGGATGTGCGCCGTGCGGCGGACCGGGTGCGCTCCATGGTCAGCCTCACCGGGCAGTTCGCCTCGCTCGACGAGGACCTCAGCGGGACCGAGAACCTCGTGCTGCTGGCCAGGCTGCTCGGCTATTCCCGGCGCGCCGCCCGGACCAGGGCGGACGAGCTGCTCACGGCCTTCGGTCTCGCCGAGGCCGCGCAGCGCCAGGTCAAGGCCTACTCGGGCGGTATGCGCCGGCGTATCGACATCGCGGCGAGCATCGTGACCACCCCGCGCCTGTTGTTCCTCGACGAGCCGACGACCGGGCTCGATCCGCGCAGCCGCAACCAGGTCTGGGACATCGTGCGCGCCCTGGTCGCGCACGGCACCACGATCCTGCTCACCACGCAGTACCTGGACGAGGCCGACCAGCTCGCCGACCGCATCGCGGTGATCGACAAGGGCACGCTGATCGCCGAGGGCACGACCGGGGAACTCAAGGCTTCGGTGGGCACCGGCGCCGTGTACGTGCGCCTCGCCGAGCCCGGTCAGCGCGAGTCCGCGCGCGCACTGCTCGCCGGGGCACTGGGCACCGCGGTGCGCGCGGAGGCCGACCCGGCCGAGCTGTCCGCGCGGCTGGCCGATTCGACCGCCGACCCCACCGCGACCGTGGCCGCCGCGCTCGGCCTGCTCGCCGAGTCGGGCATCCCGGTCGCGCACTTCTCGCTGGGGCAGCCGAGCCTCGACGAGGTCTTCCTCGCCCTCACCGGTGAACACGTCAAGGAGACAGCCGCATGACCGCGACCCGTACCGAACCGGATCCCCAGGCACTCGAGGAGACCATCGGGGCCGCGCTGGCCGCGGGTGAACGGCCCGGCAGGCCGGGAGCGGTGCACACCTCGCTGACCTTCGGGTGGCGCGCTTTGCTGCGCATCAAGCACATTCCCGAGCAGCTGTTCGACGTGACGATCTTCCCGGTCATGATGACGCTGATGTTCAGCTTCCTGTTCGGTGGCGCGCTCGCCGGATCGGTGCACGACTACCTTCAGTTCTTCATCCCCGGGATCCTGGTGCAGAGCGTCATCATGATCACCATGTACACCGGGATGGCGCTGCGCACCGATATCGAGCGCGGGGTCTTCGACCGGATCCGCTCACTGCCGATCTGGCGCCCTTCCGCGCTCGTCGGGGCGTTGCTCGGGGACGCGGTGCGGTTCACCGTCGCCTCGGCCATCGTGGTCGGGCTCGGTCTCGCGCTCGGTTTCCGTCCCGCGGGCGGTGTCGGCGGGGTACTGCTCGGCGTGGCGATCCTGCTGCTGTTCTCATTCAGCCTCGCCTGGCTCTGGACACTGCTGGGCTTCGTATTGCGCACCACCAACGCCGTGATGGGCGTCAGCATGATGATCATGATGCCGCTGACCTTCGGCAGCAACATCTTCGTGAACCCCGCGACCATGCCCGGCTGGCTGGAGGCGTTCGTCCGGGTCAACCCGGTCAGTCACCTCACCGATTCGGTCCGCGCGGCGATGACCGCGGGCCCGGTCTGGCCCGCGGCCGGCATCGTGCTGATCGAGTGCGCCGTCCTGCTCGCGGTGTTCGGCCCGCTCACGATGCGCCGGTTCAATCGCCAGACCTGACCGCGCGCGCGTCGAAGAAGAGGAACCTCGGCTTCGTACTGATGGTCCGGTAATCCTCGGGGAACAGCTCGCGGCACTCGGGCACCGGGGCCGGTTCGGTGAGCCGCTCGATCGCGAACCCGGAAGCCCGCAGTGCCTCGGTCATCGCGGTGAGCGGGCGATGCCAGAACCGCATCGTCACCGTGCGGTCGCCCGCGGGCCAGTCCTCGGTGAAGGCGTAGGTGGCGAAGTAGTCCTCGCCGCCGGACTCCGCGAAATCCATCGTGGGGTGATGGGTGGAGAACACCAGCCGCCCCCCGTTCCCGAGGACCCGGCGGAACTCCCGCAGGGTCGGCTCCCAGTCCCGCAGATAGTGCAGCACCAGCGGCGCGATGACCAGGTCGAAACCGTTGTCCGGCAGCGGAAGCGGCTCCGCGAGGTTCGCGTGCAGCAGCGTAGCCCGCGCACCGAGGCGTTCCCTGGCGAGCGCCAGGATTCCTGCGCTCGAGTCGAGACCGGTCACGCTCGCGCCGCCGGACAGCAATGCTTCGGCATGCGCCCCCGATCCGCAGCCCGCGTCCAGCACCCGGAGGCCGCGCACATCCCCGGCGAGTTCGAGGGTCGCGGGCCGTTCGTAGTAGGCGTTGTACGCGTTCCGTTCGTTGTGCCGCGCGTAATCCTCGGCCAGCACGTCATAGTCGTTGAAGCTCACAGCGGTCGAGACTAATCGGGCCGGTCAAACCATTTGCCCGCGCGAACCGGCGATTCCCGGCCGGACATCCGGAGATGCGCTCTGTCAGTGCACCCGGTCCCGACCTACCCGTTCGGGTGGCCGACCAGGTCACGGCACCAGCACTCTCCGTATCTCCGCCGACCGGGCGGATAACGCCGGGAACGGCGCCCGCCAGGTTTCGGCTCCCGGCATCGCGGCCACCACCCCGCCAACCATCCACAGTGGACAGATAACCCAAGGTTCCAGCCATGGCGCGGACCCGCTGCTTCGGATGGATTCGCGAACCGGGCATCGCGAACGGGGACCGACCGGATCCATCGGGCTATGCCATCCGGATATATACCGGCGGTCGCGCGGATGTCACAACTGTTAGCTTTCCACCAAGTACACCCGATCGGGTAACGCGCTGCCCAAAGACACGTGTTTCAGTGCCACGCTAGTCTCACGCCTATGGGCAATCGCGAGGACCTGATGACCGGAGCGCTGCAGTGCTTGCGTGAGAAGGGATACGCGCGCACCACCGCCAGAGACATCACTTCCGTCGCCGGGACCAGCCTCGCCGCGATCGGTTACCACTTCGGTTCCACGCAGAATCTACTCAACGAAGCGGCCAAGTCACTCGCCGAACAGTGGTTCGCCGCCCGCACCCGCGCCCGGGAGGCCACCACCGGGATCGAGGACCCGGCCGAACGGCTGCTCGCCTTCTTCCGCGAGGTGGTCGAGACGTTCACCAGCGATCGGCCCATGACCAAGGCGATCGTGGACATGATGCTGCAGGTCGATCACGTCAAGGAGATCCGCGAGGTCGCCCTCGCCACGTTCCAGCCCGCCATCATCGACTATCTCGTCGCGTTCGAGGGCGTCTCCCCCGAATCCGTGGACGAGCACACCATCCGCACCGCGGGCAACGTCTACCTCGCGGTGTTCCACGGGCTGATGCTGCACTACGTGCTCGATCCGGAAAGCGCGCCCAAACCCGAGGATTTCGTGGCCGGAATGCGCGCGATCGCGGCCCGGCTCGCCCCTGCGAACATGGAACGAGCCTGACCGCGATCAGCACACGCCGCCGGAATACGCTTTATCGCCTCAGATGGTGAAGCCGAGGGCGCGCAACTGCTCGCGCCCTTCGTCGGTGATCTTCTCCGGGCCCCAGGGCGGCATCCAGACCCAGTTGATCCGGACCTCGCTGACGATCCCGCCACCCGGGCCACCGGTCAGGGCCGACATGGTCTGGTCCTCGATGACGTCGGTGAGCGGGCAGGCCGGCGAGGTCAGCGTCATGTCGAGGGTGACACTGTTGTCCGTCTCGACGTGCACGTCATAGAGCAGGCCGAGATCGACCACGTTGATGCCGAGCTCCGGATCGACCACGTCGCGCATCGCTTCTTCGATCTCGTCGATCCGCGCGGACTGGTTCCCGGCCTCGCCCGGCTCGGGCATGTCCGCAGCGGTGCGGCCGTCACGGCTGGTTTCGGTTTGCGTCTCGCTCATCGGTATACCTACTTTTCCGCTTCGACTGCGTTGGCTTTCACGAGCGCGTCCTTGAACGCCATCCACCCGAGCAGGGCACATTTTACCCGCGCCGGGTACTTGGCGACCCCGGCGAACGCGATGGCGTCCTCGAGCACATCCTCGTCCGGCTCGACCTTGCCCCTGCCCTGCATGAGCTCCACGAAGGCGTCCATCGTGGCCAGCGCGTCCTTGGCGGGCCTGCCGATGACCAGATCGGTGAGCACCGAGGCGGCCGCCTGGGAGATGGAGCAGCCCTGACCGTCGTAGGACACATCGGCGACCTGCTCGCCGTCCAGCCGCACGCGCAGGGTTATCTCGTCCCCGCAGGTCGGATTTACCTGGAAGGACTCACCGTCGAACGGCTCGCGCAACCCGCGGGCGTGCGGGTGCTTGTAGTGGTCGAGGATGATCTCCTGGTACATCGAGTCCAGCTGCATGAACCAACCAACCTGCCTAGACCTTGAAGAATTCCTGCGCCGCGCGAACACCCTCGAACAGCGTGTCCACTTCGGACAGTTCGTTGTACAAGTACGGCGTGGCCCGCACGGTCGCCGGGATGCCGAACCGCTGGTGCAACGGCCATGCGCAGTGGTGCCCGACGCGAACGGCGACCCCGTAGGAGTCGAGTACCTGGCCGACGTCGTGCGGGTGCACCCCGTCCACGGTGAAGGACACGACCGCACCACGCTGTTCGGTGGTCTCCGGCCCGACGATGGTGACCCCGGGGATCTCCCCGAGCCCGCGCAGCAGCGCCGCGGTGAGCTCCCGCTCGTGTTCCGCGATCGCACCCATGCCGAGCAGCTTCAGGTAGTCCACCGCCGCACCGAGGCCGACCGCCTGGGCGATCATCATGCTGCCCGCCTCGAACCGCTGCGGTGGCGGCGCGAAGGTGCTTCCGGCCATCCGCACCATCTCGATCATCGAGCCGCCGGTGAGGAACGGAGGCATCGCCTGGAGGAGTTCGGAGCGCCCGTAGAGCACGCCGACCCCGGACGGGCCGAGCATCTTGTGCCCGGAGAACACCGCGAAGTCCACCCCGAGCGCGCCGAAGTCCACTCCGAAGTGCGGCACCGACTGGCAGGCGTCGAGCACGGTCAGCGCACCGACCTCGTGCGCCTTGCGCACCAGCGTCTGCACCGGGTTGACGGTGCCGAGCACGTTCGATTGGTGAGTGAAGGCGAGCACTTTGGTCCGCTCGGTGACCAGCTCGTCGATGTTCGAGAGGTCGAGCCTGCCTTCCTCGGTGACCCCGAACCAGCGCAGCGTGGCACCGGTCCGCTGGCACAACTGCTGCCACGGCACCAGGTTCGCGTGATGCTCCATCTCGGTGACCACGATCTCGTCACCGGGACCGAGCGCGAACCGCTCCGCCTCCGGACCGGAGGTCGAGGCATTGCCCATCGCGTAGGCGATCAGGTTGATGCCCTCGGTGGCGTTCTTGAGGTACACCACCTCGTCCGGCCTCGCCCCGACGAACCCGGCGATGTTCGCACGCGCGTCCTCGTAGGCGTCGGTGGCCTCCTCGGCGAGCTGGTGCGCTCCCCGGTGCACCGCGGCGTTGTGCTGCTCGGTGTACTCCCGCTCGGCCTCGAGGACCTGGTTCGGGCGCTGCGAGGTAGCGCCCGAATCCAGGTACACCAAGGGTTTCTCGTCGCGCACGGTGCGCGCGAGGATCGGGAAATCCTTGCGTACCCGTGCGACGTCGATGGCGGTCATACCGTGGCGGCTTCCTTCTTGTTCCCGGTGTAGGCCACGTAGCCCTCTTCCTCGAGCTTGTCCGCGAGCTCCGGGCCGCCGGACTCGACGACCTTGCCGCCGGCGAACACGTGCACGAAGTCCGGCTTGATGTGCTTGAGGATCCGCGTGTAGTGGGTGATCAGCATGATGCCGTGCCCACCGGCCTCGCGGTACCGGTTCACGCCTTCGGAGACCACGCGCAGTGCGTCCACGTCGAGACCGGAGTCGGTCTCGTCCAGGATCGCGAACTTCGGGTTGAGCAGGTCGAGCTGCAGGATCTCGTGGCGCTTCTTCTCACCACCGGAGAAGCCCTCGTTCACGCTGCGCTCGGCGAAGGCCGGGTCGATGTCCAGCGCGCCCATCGACTCCTTGACCTCCTTGACCCAGTGGCGCAGCTTCGGAGCCTCGCCGCGGACCGCGGTCGCGGCGGTGCGCAGGAAGTTCGACATGGAGACGCCGGGAACCTCGACGGGGTACTGCATGGCGAGAAACAGCCCGGCGCGGGCGCGCTCGTCCACGCTCATCTCCAGGACGTCCTCGCCGTCCAGGGTGACCGAGCCGGAGGTGACTTCGTACTTCGGGTGCCCGGCGATCGCGTAGGACAGCGTGGACTTGCCGGATCCGTTCGGGCCCATGATCGCGTGGGTCTCGTCCGACTTGATGGTCAGGTCGACCCCGTGCAGCAGTTCCTTCTGCCCCTCGTCGGTGTTCACCGCGACGTGCAGGTCCTTGATCTCAAGGGTGCTCAATGTTCGTTCCTTCGTAATCGCTTGTGGTGGTTCGGGCCGGCTCAGGCACCGACTGCTTCCAGCTCGGCCTCGATGGCGTTCTCCAGCCGCTCCCGGACCTCCGGGACGTCGATCTTCATCAGCAGCTCGTGGAAGAAGCCGCGCACGACCAGCCGCCGCGCCTGGTCCTCCGGAATACCGCGGGCCTGCAGGTAGAACAGCTGCTCGTCGTCGAACCGGCCGGTGGCCGAGGCATGCCCGGCGGAGACGATCTCCCCCGTCTCGATCTCCAGGTTCGGCACCGAGTCGGCGCGCGCGCCCTGGGTGAGCACCAGGTTGCGGTTCAGCTCGAAGGTCTCGGTGCCCTCGGCCGCCGCCCGGATGAGCACGTCGCCGATCCAGACGGTGTGCGCGTCCTCGCCCTGCAGCGCGCCCTTGTAGACCACGTTCGAGCGGCAGTTCGGCACCGCGTGGTCCACGAACAGCCGGTGCTCGAAGTGCTGGTGCGCGTCCGCGAAGTACAGCCCGTCGAGTTCGGCGTCCGCGCCCGGCTGGCTGAACTGCACCGTCGGCGAGACCCGGACCAGGTCGCCGCCGAGCGCGACGAGGGTGTGCCGCAGTGTGGCGTCCCTGCCGAGCTTGGTGTGCTGCGCGGAGACGTGCACCGCGTCGTCTTCCCAGTCGGTGACCACGACGACCGAGAGCTTGGCCCCGTCCCCGGCGACGATCTCCACGTTGTCCGCGTAGATCCCGCTCCCCCGGTGGTCGAGCACCACGGTGGCCTCGGCGAACCGCTCGGCCCGGACCTGGATGTGCCCGTAGGCGACCTGGTCCGTGCCCGGGCCGGTGACCGTCACCGTGACCGGGCCCTCGAGCTTGGTCTCCGCGGGCACGCTCACCACGGTCGCGGTCTCGAACGCGGAGTACGCCTGCGCGGCGATCCGGTCGCCGGGGACTCCCGCCTCGCCGAGCCGGGAGTCCGTGCGGTCCACGGTCTCCACGCTCGCCTCACCGGTCACCTCGACCGTCGCCGAACCGCTCGGCTTGGCGCTCCCGTCGTGCAGGCCGCGCAGCCTGCGCATCGGGGTGAACCGCCAGTCCTCCTCGCGGCCGCCGGGCACCTCGAACGCGTCGACGTCGTACGAGCGGAACCGCTCTCCCTTGGAAACTTCCGGGACGACGGCTTCCGCCGCCTCCGCCACGTTGGTCGACATCTAGCCGACTGCTCCTTCCATCTGCAGTTCGATCAGCCGGTTGAGTTCGAGCGCGTACTCCATCGGCAGCTCGCGGGCGATCGGCTCCACGAAGCCGCGCACCACCATCGCCATCGCCTCGTCCTCGGTCAGGCCGCGGGACATCAGGTAGAACAGCTGGTCCTCGCTGACCTTGGAGACGGTCGCCTCGTGCCCCATGGACACGTCGTCGTTGCGGATATCCACGTACGGGTACGTGTCACTGCGGCTGACCGTGTCCACCAGCAACGCGTCGCACTTCACCGTGGAGGCCGAGCCCGTCGCCCGCTTCGCGACCTTGACCAGGCCGCGGTACGAGGTACGCCCACCACCGCGCGCGATCGACTTGGAGACGATCTGCGAGGAGGTGTTCGGCGCCAGGTGCTCCATCTTCGCGCCGGCGTCCTGGTGCTGGCCCTCGCCGGCGAACGCGACCGAGAGCACCTCGCCCTTGGCGTGCTCGCCCATCAGGAAGACCGAGGGGTATTTCATCGTGACCTTGGAGCCGAGGTTGCCGTCGATCCACTCCATGGTCGCGCCCTCTTCGGCCTTGGCGCGCTTGGTGACCAGGTTGTACACGTTGTTCGACCAGTTCTGGATAGTCGTGTACCGGCAGCGGCCGCCCTTCTTGACCACGATCTCCACGACCGCGGAGTGCAGCGAGTCACTGGAGTAGATCGGCGCGGTGCAGCCCTCGACGTAGTGCACGTAGGCGTCCTCGTCGACCACGATCAGGGTGCGCTCGAACTGCCCCATGTTCTCGGTGTTGATCCGGAAGTACGCCTGCAGCGGGATGTCCACGTGCACGCCCTTCGGCACGTAGATGAAGCTGCCGCCGGACCACACGGAGCTGTTCAGCGCGGAGAACTTGTTGTCCCCGGACGGGATCACCGAGCCGAAGTACTCCTCGAAGATCTCCGGGTGCTCGCGCAGGCCGGTGTCGGTGTCGAGGAAGATGACACCCTTCTCCTCGAGGTCCTCGCGGATCTTGTGGTAGACGACCTCGGACTCGTACTGGGCGGCGACACCGGCGACCAGCCGCTGCTTCTCCGCCTCCGGGATACCGAGCTTGTCGTAGGTGTTCTTGATGTCCTCCGGAAGGTCGTCCCAGGTCTGGGCCTGCTTCTCGGTGGAACGCACGAAGTACTTGATGTTGTCGAAGTCGATCCCGGACAGGTCGGCGCCCCAGTTCGGCATCGGCTTGCGCTCGAACAGCCGCAACGCCTTCAGGCGCTGCTCGAGCATCCACTCCGGCTCGTTCTTCTTGGCCGAGATGTCACGGACGACGTTCTCGTCGAGACCACGTCGTGCGCTGGCACCCGCCACATCGTCATCGGCCCAGCCGTACTGGTAGTTACCAAGCGTGGCAAGGGTTTCCTCTTGCGTCAGTGCCTGGTCCGGCTGGGGCTGCGCTGTGGTGGTGCGCTGCTCTGCAGCGGCAGTCATGCGGGCTTTCCTCCATCCTGAGCGTTCGACATCTCAGTTCCTGTTACGGGACTCTTCGTCCCCTTGGGTACCGCGGGTACATGCGTCGTACAGACCGCGTCGCCGCGCGCGATGGTGGCGAGCCGCTGTACGTGCGTGCCGAGAGCTTCGGCGAATGCGGCGGTCTCGGCCTCGCAGAGCTCGGGGAACTCCGCGGCAACGTGCGCGACCGGGCAGTGGTGCTGGCAAAGCTGTTCACCAGAACCGAGCGTCCTTGTCGACGCCGCGTATCCCTCACGGGAAAGCAGGTTGGCAAGGGCGGCGACCCGTTCCTTGTCGTTCTCGCCGGCGAATCGCTTCGCGAGCGAACGGCGCGACTCGACGAGCGCGGACATCCGCGAGGCCGCGAACGCCCGTACCGCCTCCTCGCCGCCGTGTTCACGGAGGAACCGCAGCGCGGAGACCGCGAGATCGTCGTAGGCGTGACCGAACCTCGCCCGTCCCGCCTCGGTGAGCGAGAAGTGCTTGGCCGGCCTGCCGCGACCGCGGTGCCCGAGCGTCGGCGCCTGCCGCTCGCACGCCTCACCATCGGCGAGCAGGGCATCGAGATGCCTGCGCACCGCGGCGGCGCTGAGCCCCAGTTCCTCGGCGACCGCGGCCGCCGTCACCGGGCCCTGCTCGAGCAGCAACCGTGCGACAAGATGCCGAGTGCCGCCATCGGACGCGGTCTCCCCGCGTCCACTGCCAGCCTCGACGTTTTTCACAACGCCCATGTTACGTAATTCGGTCGGGCCTGGCCAAGAGGGGTTCGGTTGTCCGTTGTGTCACACCCCGAGCGGTTCAGCGCCAGACGAAGTCCGGGATGAGTTCCAGCAGGTCACAGCGCAGATCGAGGGCAGCGAGCAGCTCCGCGACGTTGTTCTCCTCCCGGCTCGGCTCCTGCACCTCGAACTTGTCCAGCGTGATGGAAAAGCCGCGGAACCGACGCCTGTCGTCCAGCAGGAAGGCCATCATCCTCGGATTGAGCACGTCCGAGGCGAACCGGTCGTCGGCGGACTGAATCTCGAAGTACTTGTTGAACTCCTCGCTCTCCAGCTGCCGGTCTCCCCGCCCGATGCCCTTGCGGATCGCGCTCTCCAGCGCCGGAGTTCGGCGCACCGAGACGAACGGCCTGATCGCCGGCAGATACACCCATTCCACCCTCGTCTGGCTGCTCCGTCCCTCGTACACCTCGTCGAAGGTGCCGATCAGGAACGGCCGTCCCCGGTGGACGCCAGTGATCACCTCACGCCCGGCCCGCACCTGCGGGGTGGCCGTGATCGGGTGCTCGAGCCGGGCCAGCCCTCGCTCGAGCCCGCCCGGGGTCGTCGGCACCATGTTGTCGTACTGCGCCTGCACGGCGGGCACGTGAGCGGTCCCGTCCTGCTCGTAACGCCAGCCGCGTCCGGCGAGTTCGGCGAGGAAGCGCTCGCGTTCGGCCGCACGTTCGGCCTTGCTCTTCCCGAACAACCCCATCGTCACACCCTTCGGTTCTGGAGCACGGAGCAGGCGATACCTCAGCCCGGCAGGACGGACACCACCTCGGGCACCGGTTTGAGGTGCTCGGTCAGTACCCGTACCGCCTCGGCCTCGTCGTTCGCGTCCAGCGCGGCGACGAGGGCACGGTGTTCGGCGTCGATCACGCTGAGCCGCTCCGGTCGCGCGCGCATGGCACGGACGGCCACCCGCTGCTGCCGGGAGCGCAGCGTGTCGTAGAGCTCGGTGAGCACGGTGTTCCCGGCAGCGGCGACCATGCTGCGGTGGAATGTCCGGTCGAGGCTGGACACCTGGAACCAGTCCTGTGCCTGCTCGGCCTCCTCCATGGGGTCGATCAGTTCGGCCATCTCCCGTGGCGCACCGGCGCCCGCCGCACACAGGGTGCTGATCGCGTGCCCCTCGATGAGCCGCCTGCTCTGGTAGACCTCCTCGAGCTCACGCGCGGTCACCGTGCGCACCTGGGCTCCCTTGCGCGGCAGCAGGGTGATGAACCGTTCCGCGTGCAGCCGGTGGAACGCCTCGCGCACCGGTGTCCTCGACACCCCGGTCTCCCCGGAAACCCACTGCTCATCGAGGAACTGGCCACCGTCGAGCGTGCCCTTGATGATCGCGTCCCGCAGCCATTCGTAGACGCGTTCCCGCGCCGGGCGTCCTTCGCCCACCGTCACCTCCGTGTCGCCGGATACAGATCGTAACAAGACCCTGGACACCTCTGATATTCCTCGTGTATACACGGCGAATACCCCATTCGACAGTTCTGGGGTCAATCCCATCGAGTGAATTCGAGGAGTGTGCAATGGCGCCCGAACCCGCCGACCGCCGCTATGCGATCTGGCTTTCCGACCCGAGTTTCGCCGCGGTGGAGATCGCCCGTGGCCTCGGCTACGGAGCTGTGGTCCTGGACATCGAACACGGGGCGTTCGATCTCGCCGATCTCGAACGGTTCATCCCCTTCTGCCGGGCGACCGGGCTGGAAGTGCTGGCCAAGGTGCTCGGCCCGGAGCGCGGTCCGATCCAGCAGGCGCTCGATTTCGGCGCCGATGCCGTAGTGATCCCGCACGTGGCGAACGCCGAGCACGCACGCGAGGTGACCGGCTTCGCGAAGTTCCCGCCGCGCGGGGACCGCAGCTTCGCCGGTGGGCGCACCGCGGCCTACACGGGGATGAGCGATGCCTGGGTCGCCGAGCAGGACGCCAAGACTCGGTGCCTGCCGATGATCGAGGACGCGGGTGCGCTCGAGGAAATCGAGGCGATCCTCGCGCTGGACACGGTGGACGGCGTGTTCGTCGGTCCCTCGGACCTCTCGCTGCGCAGGGAGCGCGGGGCCTACACGCGCGAGGCCGGTGACTTCACCGATCTGGGCCGGGTCGCCGAGGCGGCGAAGGCCGCGGGCAAACCGTGGATACTGCCCGCGTGGAGCACCGAGGAGAAGGAGTTCGCCGCGCGCAACGGGGCGGACCAGCTCGCGCTGATCATGCAGCACGGCGCACTCTCCGCCGGATTCGCCGGCCCGCTGCACGAGATGCGGGCGCTCGAGGCCAAGCCGTGACGGCCGGGCCCGAGACCTCCAGTGAGACCCCCGCCCGCGCCTCGCGCATCGGGCGGGCCCGCTGGGGCATCGCGGGGGTCATCGGCGTCGGCATGTTCGTCAACTACATCGACCGGGTCAATCTCTCGGTCGCCACGCCGGAGATCATGCGCGATTTCCACGTCAGTGCCGGGCAGATGGGCATCATCTCCTCGGCCTTCCTGTGGACCTACGCGGTACTGCAGATGCCGATCGGCTCGATCATCGACCGCATCGGGGTGCGCTGGGTGAACCGGGCCGCGGCGGCGCTGTGGGCGGTCGGTTCGTTCCTCTCAGCCGCCGCGGGCGGCCTCGGCCTGCTGCTGATCTCCCGGCTCATCCTCGGCATCGGCGAGGTGCCGACCGTGCCCGCGGGATGGAAGGCCATCGGCCAGTGGTTCCCGCAGCACGAACGCGGCAGGGCGACCTCGATCTTCGACGGCTGCGCGAAGATCTCGAACGTGGTCGGCATCCCGGTCATGGCGTTCCTGGTGACCACGTTCAGCTGGCATGCCGCGTTCATCTTCACCGGCATCCTGAGCCTGCTGTACCTGCTCGTGTGGTGGCTGCTCTACCTCACGCCGCGCCAGTCGCTTGCCAAGGGCAGGCTCGGACAGGCGGAGTTCGACTACATGCGCTCCGGCGGGGCCCAGGACGAGCGGGTGACCGGCGCCGGTTCGCTGCGCGGTATCGGCTATCTGCTGCGCCGCCGCAAGACCTGGGGCATCGCGTTCGGCTACGCGGCCTACACCTACGCCTACTACGTACTGCTCACCTGGTTACCCGGCTATCTCGGCAAGCAGTTCGGGGTGAACCTGCTCTCCGGCGGCGTGTACACGATGATCCCCTGGCTGATCGCGGTCATCGCACAGTTCGTGTTCGCCGGAGTCGTCATGGACCGCTGGATCAAGCGCACCGGGAACGAGACCAAGGTCCGCCGGATCGTGCTCGTCACCAGCATGCTGGTCTCGCTGACCGTCGCCGGTGCGGCCTACGCGGGATCGATCGTCGTCGCCCTGGTGTTCCTCTCGATCGGCGCGGCCGGTCTCGCCGTCTCGAATCCGGCGGGCGCCACGATCATCGCGCTGGTCGCCCCGGAGGGATACACCGGATCGCTGGGCGGGATCGTCAACTTCATCGCGAACCTGATCGGGATCGCCGCACCGATCGTGACCGGCCTCGTCGTGGACGCCACCGGGTCCTTCGCGGGCGCGTTCCTGGTCACCGGCCTCGTCTTGATCGCCGGGATTCTTTGTTACACAGTCGTTCTCGGCAAGGTCGAGCGGATGCCCGCCCCTGCCGCCGATCAATAGGAGGAGACAACCATGGTCGCTGTCGCGGTCGCCCAGTTCAACGCAACCGAGGACAAGGCGGGCAATCTCAAGCAGATCACCGATCTCGTCGACCGCGCGGTCTCCAGGGGCGCGCATGTCGTCGTGCTCCCCGAGTACGCCGGGTTCACCGCGCCGCGGATGGACGAGCGGTTCGTGCGTTCCGCGGAACCGATCGACGGACCCTTCGTGACCGCACTGCTCGGCAAAGCACAGGAATCGGGCGCGTACCTGGTCGCCGGGTTCAACGAGGCTATCCCCGGTTCGGAGCGGGTGCACAACACCCTGATCGCCGCCGCGCCCGACGGGTCCATCGCGGCCACCTACCGCAAACTGCACCTCTACGACGCCTTCGGGTACGCCGAATCGGACCACATCCAGCCCGGGGACATCGAGGCACCGGAGACGTTCACCGTCGGCGGGCACACCTTCGGCCTGCAGACCTGCTACGACCTGCGTTTCCCCGAGGTGACAAGGCGGATCGTGGACGCGGGCGCGGACACGCTGCTGCTTCCCGCCGAATGGGTCCCCGGCCCGCTCAAGGAGAACCACTGGACCACCCTGGTGCGCGCCCGCGCCATCGAGAACACGGTCTTCGTCGCCGCTGCCGACCAGAGCGCGCCGACCGGCGCGGGCAACAGCATGATCGTGGATCCGATGGGCGTGGTGCTCGCCTCGCTCGGTGAATCGGTGGACACCGCCGTCGCCGAACTGTCCACCGAGCGGCTGACCGAGGTACGCACGAAGAACCCCGCGCTGCTGCTGCGCCGATTCTCGGTCACCCCGGCGGAGTAGTCCACAACCCCGGGTTCTCCCTGCCCATACCACCCGCGCGAGCGATGGCACGGCTGTCGCTCGCGCGGATTTTTTTTGACCCGAGATTTTCAATCACTGATTGAATCGATGCTTGATACGACGACTGGCGGGTGTTCTAATTTCCGGCATGGCTGCGACGACGAGTTCCCCGACGGTCGAGCACCTGCTGGCCGTCGCCGAGACACTCCTGCTCGAGCACGGCTACGAACACGTCTCGGTGCGCGCGATCAACGCGGCCGCGGGAATGAATCCGGCGGCGGTGCACTACCACTTCGGTTCCAAGGCGGCCCTGGTCGGCGAGCTGCTCGAGCGCCGCCTCGGACCGCTGTGGCAGGACCGGCTGGCCGAGCTCGCCACCCGCAGGCGCAACGGCTGGACACCGACCGTCGGGGAGCTCGTCGATGTCGCGCTCGATCCCCTCGCCGAGCTCGCCGCCGATCCGGTCGGCCGGCTCCGGCTGCGGCTGCTGGCCACGGTCGTGCTCGCCCGGGTCGATGTGCAGTGGCATTCCCAGTGGTTCAGCCTCGCCCCGTGGGCCCGGCTGCTGCGCACCGCCTGCCCGAAGCTGAACCAGCGCGAGGCCGAACGCCGCTGGGCCCTCGCCTTCGAACTGGTGTTGCGCGCCTTCGGCCAGCCCGCGGGTGAGCCGCCCCGCCGTGGCCGTGCCGCCTTTCGCACCGTGCACACCTTCGTCACCGCGGGCCTCGCCGCCGAAGAGGAGATGCCGTGACCGCACCGGATGTGTTCTCCCCCGCACGCATCGGCCCGGTGCGGCTGCGCAACCGGATCATCAAATCGGCGACCTTCGAGGGCGTCACCCCGGACGCGCTGGTCACCGAGGAACTGTTCGATTTCCACACCCGGGTCGCCGCGGGTGGCGCGGCGATGACCACGGTCGCCTACTGCGCCGTCGCCCCGGAAGGGCGCACCGACCGGCACCAGATCTGGATGCGCCCGGAAGCCGTGCCCGGACTGCGCAGGCTCACCGAGGCGGTGCACGCGCACGGTGCGGCGATCAGCGCTCAGCTGGGGCACGCCGGACCGGTCGCGAACGCGGCATCCAACCGGGCACCCGCGCTCGCCCCGATCCGGATGCCGAGCCCCCTGGGGATGCGCATGATGCACCCGGCCAGCCCCGGCGATCTGGAGCGGATCATCGCCGCGCACGCCGAGGCCGCGCGGCTGGCCGAACGGTCCGGTTTCGACGCCGTCGAGCTGCATTTCGGGCACAACTACCTGGCCAGTTCCTTCCTCAGCCCCTTGCTGAACCGGCGCCATGACGAATACGGCGGCAGCCTGGGCAACCGGGCCCGGTTCGCCCTGTCCATCGCCCGCGCGGTGCGCGAAGCGGTCGGCGGGCGGCTGGCGATCACCGCGAAACTGAACATGGACGACGGGGTGCCCGGCGGCCTGTGGCTGGACGAGAGCCTGCGAGTGGCGGAATGGCTCGAAGCCGAGGGCGCACTCGACGCGCTCGAACTGACCGCGGGCAGTTCGCTGCTCAACCCGATGTACCTGTTCACCGGGCAGGCACCGGTGCGCGAGTTCGCCGCGGCGTTTCCCCAACCGCTCCGGATCGGCCTGCGCCTTGCCGGGAAACGGTTCCTGCGCGCCTATCCGTATCGGGAGGCGTATCTGCTCGACCAGGCCGAACAGTTCCGCGCCCGGCTCGACATGCCGCTGATCCTGCTCGGCGGGATCAGCCAGGCGGACACGATGCGGCTGGCCATGGAGCGCGGATTCGAGTTCGTCGCCATGGCGCGTGCGCTGCTGCGCGAACCGGACCTGCCCGCGCGGCTGCGCGCCGAACCGCGGACCCGTTCCCTGTGCGTGCACT
The DNA here is from genome assembly GCF_000737195.2 of Sciscionella sediminilitoris. Taxonomy (GTDB): domain Bacteria; phylum Actinomycetota; class Actinomycetes; order Mycobacteriales; family Pseudonocardiaceae; genus Sciscionella; species Sciscionella sediminilitoris. Next base: position 72,509 of record NZ_JALM01000094.1, on the reverse strand, counting down.
GCAACAAGTGCATGCCGACGATCTATCGCGGAACCCATTGCGTGCTCGCACGCTGAACGAGTAAGGAGAGGCCCATGGCTCCGATCGCGGTCACCGGATCCGCCTCCGGCATCGGCGCGGCGACCGCCGAGACCCTGCGCGCGGCCGGGCACGAGGTGATCGGCATCGATCTGCGCGATGCCGAGGTGTGCGCCGACCTCGGCACCCGGACCGGCCGGGAGGGCGCTCTCGCCGAGGTGCTCGAGCACTGCGCCCACGCGCTCGACGGGTTCGTCTCCTGCGCCGGGCTCGGCCCGCACATCGAGGATCCCGCGCTGATCTCCTCGGTCAACTACTTCGGCGCCGTGGCCATGCTCGACGGACTGTTCCCGGCCCTGCGCTCGGGCACCGATCCGGCCGCTGTCGTGGTCTCCTCGGTGGCTTCGGTACAGGTGCGGTGGGCGGAGAACCCGATCGCGCCGGCCATCGCATCCGGGGACGAGTCCGCGGTGACCGCCGCCGTCGCCGAGGCCGGGGACTACCGCGGCCACTACGCCTACGCCGCCGCGAAGAACGCGCTCACCGTCGCGGTGCGCAGGCGGGCGGGCGACTGGGGCACGGCCGGAGTCCGGCTGAACACCGTCGCCCCCGGGGTGGTGGACACCCCGCTGCTGCGGGACGGCCTGGCCGACGAGCGCTACAGCGCGGCGATGGAGGCCTTCCCCACCCCGATCGGCAGGCGCGGGCAACCGCGGGATGTCGCCACCCTCATCGCCTACCTGCTCAGCGCCGGAGCGGGTTTCGTGCACGGGGCGCAGTTCGTGATCGACGGCGGGGCGGACGCGGTCACCCGTCCCGAACAGTTCTGAGCCGCCCCGAACCCGTGCGGGGCCATCCCGCCACCGGCCGCTAGCCTCTCGGTGTGGTTGCCCAGGACACAGCGACGCCGATGGCGGACGGAAGCGAATCCGCCGGAGCGGACCGTGCCGCAGCCAAACCACCGCTGAACGACACCGAACGGCGCCAGTTCGACCTGGTCCGCCGGTTCGGCACGCTCGGCGCGCTGCTGCTCGCCTGCGGATCCCTCGGCGCCGGAGCAGCACCGGTGTTCAACCCGGTCCCCGATATGCCGGTGATCGGGCTGTTCGCGCGGCTGCCGTCGGTGGCCATCGCCTGCTCCTACACCGGACTGTTCGCGATCCTGGTCGCCTGGCTCTGGCTCGGCCGGTTCACCCGCCCGGACAAACCACGGCTGGCGACCACGCGCCAGCTCAACCGGGTCATGCTGCTGTGGACCGTGCCGCTGGTGTTCATCCCGCCGATGTTCTCCCGGGATGTGTACTCCTATCTGGCGCAGTCGAAGATCTTCCTGCTGGGCATGAATCCCTACGAGGTCGGGCCCGCTCCCGGCCTCGGCACCGCCGACCTGCTGGCGCGCAACGTGCCCAATGTGTGGCGCGAGACCCCTGCGCCGTACGGGCCCGCCTTCCTTGTCGCGGGACGGGCGATCACGTCACTGGTCGGCGGGGACCACGTCATCTCGGCGGCGCTGCTGCACCGGTTCCTCGAACTGGTCGGCGTGGCACTGTTCGTCTGGGCGCTCCCCCGGCTCGCCCGCCGCTTCGGGGTGCAGCCGGTCAGTGCCCTGTGGCTGGGCGCGCTGAACCCACTGGTGCTCTTCCACCTCATCGCGGGCGCGCACAACGAGGCCCTGATGATCGGCTTCATGCTCGCCGGGATCGAGGTGGCGCTGACCAAGATGCCGCCGGTCCCGCTGCCCGGTGAACCGGTTCCCCCGATCACCCGCGCCGAACTCGGCTACTTCCTCGGCGGTGCCCTGCTCGTCTCGGTCGGCGCGGCGATCAAGTTCACCGCGCTCGTCGGGCTCGGTTTCCTCGGGGTGCACGCGGCACGAAGACTCGGCGGCACCTGGCGGCGGCTGATCCAGGTCGGCGTGGTCAGTGTGCTGGTCTCGGGTGTGGTGCTGGCCGGGTTCTCGATGATCGGCGGGCTCGGCCTCGGCTGGTTCTCCGCCGCGCTGAGCACCCCTGGCCAGATCAAGACCTTCCTGGCACCGATGACCGACATCGGCAACGTCACCGGGCAGATCGGTATCGCACTGGGATTCGGCGACAACACCGACGCGGCCATCGATCTGCTGCGCCAGTTCGGCATGGTGGCCAGCGTGCTCATCGCGGCGGCCGTGCTGCTGCTCTCCTTCTACGGCAAGGTCCGCCCGCTCACCGGGATCGCGCTGGCCTTCGGCGCGATCGTGTTCTTCGGCGCCTCGGTGCAGCCGTGGTACCTGCTGTGGGCGATGATCCCGCTCGCCGCCGGGATCGCCGCGCCGCGGTTCCGCATCTGGGTCGCGCTGATCGTCACCGCGGCCACCCTGGTGTCCCCGATGCCGACCGGGAGCAGCCCGACCGGGGGCGGCTTCGTGGTCCCCGAATCCATCGGGCTCGCCCTGATCGTGCTCGCGATACTGCTGCTCCTGGTCCGCAACCGGATTCCGGTGCTCGGCTTCTCCCTGTGGCGCAAGCGGCCGCTCACGCCGCGGGACTGAGCACCCGGGCCGGTTCGCGCGGCGCCGGAAGCTGGGCGGTGTAGATCTCCTCGAAGGTGGCCAGCGTCTTCTCCAGCGCGTGACCCGCGGCCAGCCGCCCGCTCGCCTCACCCATCCGCATGCTGGTGCCCGGGGTGCCGAGTACCGCGCGCAGTTTCTCCGCGAGTTCGGTGACATCGCCGGGAGTGAACAGCCAGCCGTTCTCCCCCTCGCGCACCAGGTGCGGCAGCGCCACCGCGTTCGCGGCGAGGATCGCGGTACCCGCGGACATCGCCTCCAGTGTGGCCAGGCTCTGCAGCTCGGCGATCCCGGGCATGCAGAACACCTCGGCCCTGGCATAGGCGGCGCGCAGCTCCTGCTCGGAGACAAAACCGTGGAAGGTGACCCGCTCGGCGATCCCGAGCTCCCGGGAACGCCGCTCCAGCTCGGCACGGCAGGGCCCGTCCCCGATGATCTCCACCCGCGCCGCGATCCCCGGTTCGATCCTGGCCACCGCGGCGAGCAGTTCCTCGACCCGCTTCTCCTGGTCCAGCCTGCCGACGAACAGCACGGTGCCCGGTCGCACCGAACCGTGCCCACGGTACGACTCGGTGTCGATGCCACAGGAGACCGCGCGAACCGGTGCGGGGAAACCGTTGTCCCGCAACAGTTCCGCGGCCCGCTCGGTCGGTGTGGTCACGGTGGCGGCCGTACCGAACACCCGGCCGAGATCCCGCCAGGCCAACCGCATCGCGGTGCGGTGCAGCATCCGGGGCAGGTGTGCGTAGGCGAGCAGGTTCTCCGGCATGAAGTGGTTCGTGGCCACCGCGGGGATCCCGTTGCGTTCGGCGGCGCGTAACATCGCCCGGCCCACCAGGAAATGCGACTGCGCGTGCACGATGTCCGGCCGCACCCGCGCGAGGATGCGCTCCGCGGCCGCGTTCGCCTGCCACGGAAGGCAGATCCGGAAATCCTCGTGCACCGGTATTCTCCTGGACCGGATCCGGTGCACCGTGGCCTCGCCGAAGGACTCGACGCGCTCGGCCCCATCGGCACTCGGACAGGCCACGTGCACCAGGTGCCCGCGACCGGCCAGTCCGGAGGCGAGCCGTTCGGCGAACCGCGCCGCCCCGTTGACGTTCGGCGCGAAGGTATCGGCCGCGATCAGCACGCGGAGGGCACGATCCTCATGCGGCACGTTGCTGGACGAAACGATCATCGGAAACCCCTGCTTTCGGTTGGTTGACGAAGGTTGTGACGGAAGCGGGACGAGCCGGATGTCCGGCCCGATCCCTGGCGAGTACGGCGATCCCGGTGACCGCGAGGACCGCGGACCCCACGATCGCCGCCGCGCCCGCGGCGCCGGTGTGCATCGCCTCGCCGAGCACCCCGAATCCGAGACCGACGGCCATCGCCGGATCACCGACGGTCTGACAGGCGAGCACCAGATCGGGCGAACCGGCCGCGTAGGCGTGCTGGATGAGCCATCCACCGGCCAGCGCGGAGAGCACCGCCGCCCCGACGACGGCGAGCACCGCGAGGCTCAGGCCACCGGAACCGAAGGTGATCGCCGCCGTCCTGGTGAGCACCGAGACCAGGGCGTAGCAACAGGCCCCAGCCGCGGCGAAACCCAGACAGCGCGCCACCCCGACGCAGAGCAGGCCGAGCAGCACGCACCCGGCGACCGCGGCGAGCACGATCCCGCCGGCCAGCACGGTGTCGAGCAGTCCGGGCGGAGCGGCACTCACCACCGGTGCGCCGAACCCGAGGAACCCGGCGAGGCCGAGCACCACGAGCCCGACCCCGGCCAGTTCGCCGCCACGGGCCCGGCCACGCCTGGCGTGCACGGCGAACCCGGTCGCCCCCGCGAGGGCCAGCACCCCGATCGGCTGGACCACCGCGAGCGGAGCGACCGCGAGGGCCACGGCGTGCAGCGCGGACGCGGAAACCAGGCAACCGAGCCCGAGCAGCCAGCGCCGGTCCGCGAGCAGTGCCCGAACCCGGGTCCCGCGCCGGTCGACCGCTCCGTGCTGCAGCACCGCCGCGACCGCGAACCCCGCCGCGGCCAGCACCGCGAGCCCGATCCCCAGCGCGATCACCGGGCACCCCGCAACAGCCGGCGCGGCAGGTACACCAGCTGCCCGAGCAGCACCAGCTCGGCCAGGTACAGCAGCCGCTCGAAGACCCCGAGTCCCTGGCGGAGCAGCTCCGGCGCACCCGAGAGATGCGCGGAGAGAAAACAGCCCAGCAGCCCGGCCACGATCCCGGTGGTGCCGCGCACCACCGCCGCGTACCGGCGCATCCGCTCCCGCCGGGCCACCGCCACCGCGGCACACAAGGCCAGTGCCGGGATCCCGAACAGCAGCAGCCCCGAGGAGTACTGATGAATGTAGGCCGGGACCGTCTTCAGCGCGCCGTGGTCGGTCGGGAACATCCCGGCGAGCAGCGCCCCCAGCAGCAGTGCTCCGAAGGCGAGCCGCACCGGGAGCGGGCGGTCCAGCCCGGCCCTGGCGAACCCGAGCAGCGCGGCGAAACCGGCCACCGCGATCCCGAGCGCGCTGAACCCGAGCAGCCAGCCACCCGGCACGAACACGTACTCGCTGATCGTGTCCCGCAGCGGATCCAGCTGCCCGCCCGCGAGTACGTGCAGCGCGGCCACCAGTGCGGCGGCCGCGCCGAGCGCGCCGAGGCCCACCGCGACGGGTGCCCCGCAGGCTCGCCTGCCGTACTCGAGTTGCCTGATCTCGGTCACCAGGAAACCTTGTCGCGGAACGCGGTCCGTCACCATCGGGAGACCTCCCGATTTCGGCTTCCGGTTTTTCCCTGACCAGGCCGGGGGTTGTCCCTACCCCCTCACCCCGTGTGACCTCACCCACCGGCCTAGCATCGACGCCGTGACCGAGCCGGCGCTGCAGATCGAGAATCTGGTGAAGACCTACGGGTCCACGACCGCGCTCGCGGGCATCGACCTGCGCATGCCCGCCGGTTGCGTGCTCGCGCTGCTCGGGCCGAACGGCGCGGGGAAGACCACGACGGTGGAGCTCTGCACCGGATTCGGCACCCCGGATTCGGGGCGGGTGCGGGTGCTCGGCATGGACCCGGTCACCGCCTCCGGAAAGGTGCGCGAACGCATCGGCGTGATGCCCCAGGGTGGCGGCGCCTATCCCGGTGTGCTGGCCGCGGAGATGCTGCGCCTGGTCGCGGCGACCGCGCGCAATCCGCTCGATCCGGAATGGCTGCTGAGCGTGCTCGGGCTCGACGCGGCCCGGCGCACCCCGTACAAACGGCTCTCCGGTGGCCAGCAGCAGCGGCTCTCCCTTGCCTGCGCGCTGGTGTCCCGGCCGGAGCTGGTGTTCCTCGACGAGCCGACCGCGGGCATGGATCCGCAGGCGCGGCATCTGGTGTGGGAACTGGTGCGGGCCCTGCGCGCGGACGGGGTCGGGGTCCTGCTCACCACCCATCTCATGGAGGAAGCCGAGGCGCTCGCCGACGAGGTGGTGATCGTGGACCACGGCACGGTGGTCGCCGCGGGAACACCGGGCGAGCTCACCGCGGCCGCCCCGGACACCCAGCAGCTGACCTTCCGCGCACGCACCGGCCTGGATCTCGACCTGCTCACCGCGGCACTGCCCGAGGGATACACCGCGGACGAGACGAAACCGGGCGCCTATCTGGTGTGCGGGGCGATCGACCCGCAGGTGGTCTCCACCGTCACCGCCTGGTGCGCCCAGCACGGAGTGCTCGCCGAGGAGCTGCAGGTCGGTAAGCGCACCCTCGAAGACGTGTTCCTCGAACTGACCGGACGGGAGCTGCGCTCATGAGTGAGCAGACCTTCGCCTCGGGCACCTTCCGTCCCGATCCGGGCCGGGCGAGCCTTGCCCGGATCCTCGGTGTGCAGGCGCTCACCGAGACCAAACTCGCGCTGCGCAACGGCGAGCAGGTGCTGCTGACCCTGCTGATCCCGATCGTGTTGCTGATCGGGCTCGACCTGGTCGGGTTCATCCCGGTGCCCGCGCCCCGCATCGACACCATCGCGCCCCGGATCCTGGCGCTGGCGATCATGTCGAGCGCGTTCACCAGTCAGGCGATCAGCCTCGGCTTCGACCGCCGCTACGGGGTACTGCGCAGGCTGGCCGCGACCGCCGTGCCGCGCTGGTCGATCGTCGGCGGCCGGATGCTCGCCGCGCTGGCCGTGGTGATCATCCAGCTGGTTGTCCTCTCGGTGATCGCGCTGCTGCTCGGCTGGTCTCCCGCGGCGAGCGGGATCCCGGCCGCGGTATTGCTCGTGCTGCTGGGTACCGCCGCCTTCGGTGCGCTCGGGGTGCTGCTCGGCGGGGCGGTACGCGCGGAGATCGTGCTCGCCGTGGCGAACCTGGTGTGGTTCGTGCTGTTGCTCGCCGGCGGGATAGCGGTCGGCGCGCGGGACGGGTTCGCCGCGATCGTGAACTTCCTGCCTTCCGGGGCACTCGCCGAGGGCCTGCACACCGCGTTGGCCTCGGGGGGCTGGCCCGGATGGCAGCCGATCGCCGTGCTCGCGGTCTGGGCTCTGGCCGCGGGCGGGCTCGCCACGCGGACCACCCGGTTTGTGTGACGGATCACCGGCCTACCATCGACCTCGTGCCGTCCCTTTCCCGTTTGGCCCCCTCGTACCGGCTCCAGCACCTCGCCGCGGTCGTACTCGTCGGGCTGCAATGCCTCATCGCCGTCACCGGCGCCGTCGTGCGCGTCACCAGTTCCGGGCTCGGCTGCCCGACCTGGCCCCGGTGCACCGCGAGCAGTCTCGTGCCGATCGCGCACTCCGGTATCGATCCGGCGAACACCTGGATCGAGTTCGGCAACCGGATGCTCTCCGGTGTGGTCGGCGTGGTCACCCTGATCGTGTTCCTGTTGGCGGTGCTGGCCAAGCCGCGCCGCAACCGCCAGGTCACGCTCGCCGGGGTGATGCTGCTCGGCGTGGTCGCCGAGGCGATCATCGGCGGGATCACCGTGCTCACCGGGCTGAGCTGGTGGATCGTGTGCGTGCACTTCCTGGTCAGCCCGGCCCTGGTCTGGCTGTCCATCGTGCACCTGCGCGCGATCAACGAGGGCGATGCCAAACCGCGCTGGCTGCTCCCGCTTCCGCTGCGCGGCCTGCTCGTCGCGCTCTCCGTGGTGTTCACCGTGCTGCTGATCGCGGGCACCCTGGTGACCGCGGCCGGTCCGCACGGCGGGGACGCCCGTTCACCGCGGCTCCCGCTGCCCGTCGCTTCGCTCACCCAGCTGCACGGTGATCTGCTGGTGGCTTTCCTCGCGATGCTCGTCGCGCTCGGCTTCGCACTGCGCGCGTTCTCCGCGACCAAGCGGATGTGGCGCCGCTACTGGACACTGCTCGCGGTCACCCTCGTCCAGGGGTTGATCGGCTTCGTGCAGTACCTGCTGAGCGTGCCCATGGCACTGGTGGTCGTGCACGTCATCGGCGCGGTCGTGGTCACCGCGAGCACCGCGGCGCTGTGGTGCGCGGCGCGCGATCGCGGCCCACGCCTCGGCGCGCCCGCCCCCGAAGCCGAGAGGCTGGACGCGCAGCAGGTCTGACCGGGTGCGCTACCGGCCGGCCCGCGGACCGGCCATGGCCCTGCGGTGCGCCGAACCGATCTGCACCGCGGCCACCGTCGGACCATCCCAGCTGCCCGATTCCAGCCCGCTCGCGGCCACGAGTGCCTCGGCGGCCTCGACTCCACCGCGCACCACGACGTCGCCGAGTGCTCCGTCCTCGCCGACAAGCACCACCCGGGCACCTGCCTTGCCGATGTTCTCCACGACCGCGCGGACCTGTTCGCCGTGCGCCGCGATGAACCCACGCACCGCGGCCAGCTCGCGCTGGTTCGGTGCGGCTGTCTGCTCCTCTGCCATGCGTGCCACCCTAATCGCTGACAACACTCGGTTGAGGAGGATTCCGGGAAGTGACAGCGAACGTGACGAACGCAATCCGGGTACACGAGACCGGTGGCCCCGAGGTCCTGCGGCTCGATGAGGTCACCCGCGAGGCGGGCACCGGGCAGTTGCTGGTCCGGGTCGAGGCCGCCGGGGTGAACTTCATCGACACCTACCAGCGTTCCGGGGTGTACTCCGTGGAGCTCCCGCACGCGCTCGGGCTCGAGGGGGCGGGAACCGTCGAGGCGGTCGGCGACGGGGCGGGTGATTTCGCTCCCGGTGACCGCGTCGCCTGGGTCTGGGCGGCGGGCAGCTACGCGGAACACGTCGTCGTTCCCGTGGAGCGGGCGGTGCGCATCCCGGACGCGGTGGACACGAAGACCGCGGGCGCACTGATGCTGCAGGGACTCACCGCGCACTACCTGCTGCGCTCCACCTACCGGGTGGACGAGACGGACACCGTCCTGGTGCACGCCGCCGCGGGCGGGGTCGGCCTGCTGCTCGTGCAGCTCGCCACCTCGCTCGGCGCCCGGGTGATCGCGACCGCGTCCACCGCCGAGAAGCGCGCACTGGCCACCGGAGCGGGCGCGGACGAGGTGCTCGGCTACGAGGACTTCGACACCAAGGTGCGCGAGCTGACCGGAGGAACCGGGGTCTCGGTCGTCTACGACGGGGTCGGCAAGGACACCTTCGAAGCGAGCCTGGCCAGCATCCGCCCGCGCGGGTATCTGGTGCTCTTCGGCGGATCGAGTGGCCAGGTACCGCCGTTCGACCTACAGCGGCTCAACGCGGCGGGGTCGCTGTTCGTCACCCGGCCCTCCCTCGGCCCCTACATCGCCGACCGCGCCGAGTACGAGTGGCGGGTGGGCGAGCTGTTCGAGGCGGTGGGGAACGGTTCGCTGCAGGTCCGGATCGGCGGCAGCTACCCGCTGACCGAGGCCGCGAACGCGCACCGTGACCTGGAAGGGCGCAAGACCACCGGAAAACTGCTGCTGGTCCCGTGACCCATCGCCCTGCGTGAGCGACGCCACGATTGTGTCGTGATCTGGGTCACAACAGGCAACCGGCTCGCCGCTCACACGTCGTTGATCTTCTCGGTACTGACCTGCACAAATTCGAACAGAGCGAAACAGACCCGCCAACCGACACGGAACACCGATCGGGCGGCGGGTCTTTTCATTCCGGGTCCCCCCGTGTTTATCGTTCCGTGATCGGTTCGAGATCGCTCCCCCGAACCTTGGCGGCCTCGTCCCGGTCACAAACGATGACCCCCGATAAACTCGTTTGATTGGACCTGGAGGGAATCTCCGTGCCAAGCCACAAGTGGACAGGTGCGCCCGAACAGTGGACCGTGTCCCTTCCCTATCGTCCGAGTGCTCCCCGCAGAGTCGGATCCGCGCTGCTGGTCGGCGCGGCGATCACCGGAGGTGTCGTGGCGAGCGCGACCACCGCATCGGCATCGCCGAAGACCAAATCCGGTGGATTCACCACCACACAGAGCATGGACAACGCCGCGAAATCGACGGTCACCGAGAATGCGAAGGTGAACTTCGGCGGCACCCTGAAATCCGGTGAAAAACCGCTCGCCGACCAGGAAGTCGAGCTGCAATGGCGAACCGGGGACGGCCCCTGGCACGCCGGTCCGACGGCGAAGACCGACGAGAACGGGCACGCCACCCTGCCCGCGAACGTGGCCGGCAGCGCCCAGTGGCGCATCTCCTTCCCCGGGGCCGGTTTCTACGCAGGCGCGCTGTCCAGCGTCTCGGTCGTCTACACCAAGAAGCCGACTCCGCCACCCGAGCCGGTCAACAAGCGAATCGTGGACGCCGCTGCCGCCCAGCACGGGAAACCGTACAAGTACGGCGCCACGGGACCGGGTTCCTTCGACTGCTCCGGGCTCACCCAGTTCGCGCACAAGGCCGTCGGCATCAACCTGCCCCGGACCTCCGGCGCGCAGCGCGGTGCGACGAGGAGCATCGCCAAGGGCCAGGCCGCACCGGGCGACATCATCTTCTTCGCCAACGGCCGCAGCGTCTACCACGCGGCCGTCTACGCGGGCAATCACAAGATCTGGACCGCCCCGGATTCCGGTGACGTGGTGAAGCTGCAGGAGATCTGGACGAACAGCTACAGCATCGGCCGCGCCTGGTAGCGGTTCCGGACGCTGCCTCGGTTCGGATCGTGCTCGCCGTGGTCCTGGCTCGCTTCTCGGTCGCGGGAGCCAGGGCCGCGGCGAGCGCGGCCGATGAGTTCTCCGCTCCCGTACGGTCGACACTGCCAAACCGACCGAACCGGGAGTAGACCATGGCCGCACCGGATCAGGACTCGATCCTTCAGCTGCTCGACCCCGCCTTCACACCGACCGGGGAACTCCTGCGCGAACTGCCCGCCGAGCGATACCCCGACCCGAGCCCCTGCCAGGGGTGGACCGTGCGGAACGTGGCCGATCACCTGATCAACGCGCTCGACCTGTTCGCACGGCTCGCCGAAGGGGAAACCGGGATCGACTTCACCGCCCCCGAACCCGAGCACGCCGATCCCGCGGGCGCCTTCGCCGAGGCGAGCGGACGCTGTGCCGCCGCCCTGCGCCGCCCGGGAACCCTCGATGCCGAGCTGCCCTTCCCCGGTGGCGCCGCGCCCGGCTGGGTGCACGCGCACATCGCGGTCTCCGAGTCGCTGATCCACGGCTGGGACATCGCCTCCGCGTCCGGCCGCGCCTACCGGCCGGACGAGCGCGTGGTCAGCACCATCGCCCGGTTCCAGGCACAGGGTGACGAAGAGGAACGGCGCGCCTCCGGGATGTTCGGGCCCGCCGTGGCCGCCCCCGAAGGCGCGGGCGAGTTCGAGCGGCTGCTGGCCTTCCTGGGCCGCCGCGCCTAAACGAGATGCGCGCACGAGGAATCAACTACGACACCGGCACATTTCCCGGCGACCGGCTCACCCGCAAGACCCTCGATCCCGCCCAGGTACAACGCGAAATGGCCGTGATCGCCGAGGAGTTGCACTGCGCGGTCGTACGCGTCTCCGGCCGGGATCCCGAACGACTGGACCTCGCCGCGCGGTGCGCGGCCGCCAGTGGCCTCGAAGTGTGGTTCTCCCCGTTCCCCGTCGACCTGCACCCGGACCGGATCGTGTCGTTGTTCGCCGACTGCGCGCAGCGCGCCGAAGCCCTGCGTCGCGAAGGAGCCCGGGTAGTGCTCGTCGTCGGCTGCGAGCTCAGCGCCTTCGCGCACGGCTTCCTTCCCGGCAAGACGCACCTCGACCGCCTCCACGCCATGGCCACCGCCGACCTCGACTGGTGGACCACTCTCGGCCCGGTCCCCGAACGCCTCAACGCCTTCCTCGTCCGGGCGGCCGCGACCGTCCGCGCCCGGTTCGGCGGACAGGTCACGTATGCCTCCGGCTTCTGGGAGTCGGTGGACTGGACCGCGTTCGATCTGGTGGCCGTCGATGCCTACCGGGATCGGCACAACGCCAGCACCTTCCGCGCCTCTCTGCGCGAGTACCTCGCTCATGGCAAGCCTGTCGCCGTCACCGAGTACGGCACCTGCGCCTACCAGGGGGCGGGCGAGCTCGGCGGGATGGCGTGGCAACCACCGCAAACGGCGATCCCGGACGAAGAGGAGCAAGTGCGCTACTTCACCGAACTGCTCGACATCTTCGAGGAGGAAGGAGTGGACACGGCGCTGTGGTTCTCCTTCGCCAACTACGACAAGCCACGGGATCGTGACATCGCCTCCTACGGCGTGGTGCGCATGCTCGACCATGTCCGTTGGGAGCCCAAAACGGTCTTCCACGCTATGCGCAGCAGCTATCGGCAGTCACCCGGCCGCCGCGCCTGACGTGCTCGCGCGGCTATGCCGCCGTACGCGCTCCGGTGAACTCCGCGACCGCCTCCGCGACCACACCGGGCTCGCTGCGCGGCAGCCAGTGCCCGCCGTGCACCCGGCGTTTGGTGAAGTCCGGCGCCCAGCGTGCGGCCGCCGCCTGCATCGGCGCGGTCACGTAGGAGTCCTTGTCCGGTGCGAGCACCTGCACCGGAACCCGGGTCCGGCGCTCGGCGGGGCGGCGCAGCCGGGTCCGCATGTTCGCCCGGTAGAGCTCGAGTCCGTGCACGGCGTCGGCGGTGCGCGGATTCGGTACCTCGCCGTTGCGCCGCTCGAGCCAGCCGATGGCCCGGCCCGCGACGCCACTGCGCCACGCGAGTTCCGGGATGACCGGCAGCTGGAAGAAGCCGATGTACCAGGAGTGCAGCAACTGGTTCGCGCCCGCGCGGATCCCGCGGATTCCCTTGTGCCGCCAGGTTTCCCGCATCCAGTGGCCGACGTGATCGAGGCACGGCCCGGAGATGGAGGTGAACGAGGCGAACCGGCCCGCGAACTCCGGCTCGGTGACCGCGTGCCACGCCTGGATGGAACCCCAGTCGTGCGCCAGCAGGTGCACCGGGGCCGCCGAGCTCACCGCGTCGGCGACCGCGGCGATATCGCGGGCGAGCTGGTCGAGCAGGTACCCCGATCGGCTCGCGGGGGTGTCCGAACCGCCCGCGCCGCGCACGTCGAAGCGCACCACCCGGAACCGGTCGGCCAGCCGCTGCGCCGTTCCCTCCCACAGCGTCTTGTCGTCCGGATACCCGTGCACGCACAGCAGAACGGGCGCGTCCGCCGCTCCGGTGACCGCCACTTCGAGTTCGAGCCCGTCACTGGTTCGTACCCGCATCGCAGCTCCTCTGTGTTACCGGCGGTAATAGGTACGAATCGTAGCCGATCTACCGGACGGTAACCAACGGTGCGAAGCTCAGAACGGCCAGCCGAGCACCGGCCAGCCCACGACCGCGTCCACCGCGAGCATCACGAAGACCAAGCACAGGTAGGTGTTGGAGAGGTGGAACACGCCCATCGGCTTGTACTCCGCTCCCCTGCGCACCTGCGAGTGCAGCCGGTGCACCGCGGCCAGGAACCACGCCCCGGCGATCACCGCACAGGCCGCGTAGAGCCAGGAGGTGCCGGGGATGAGCACCAGCGCGCACAGCGCCATCGCCCAGGAGTAGAGCACGATCCGCAGCGTGACCTGGCGCGGCGAGGCCACCGAGGGGAGCATCGGGACTCCCGCGTTCGTGTAGTCCTCGCGGTACTTCATGCCGAGCGCCCAGGAGTGCGGCGGCGTCCAGAAGAAGATCACCCCGAACATCACGAAGGCCTGCCAGCCGACCGTCCCGGTCACCGCGGACCACCCGATCAGCACCGGCATGCAGCCACAGATGCCGCCCCACACCACGTTCTGCGAGGTGCGGCGCTTGAGCCACATCGTGTAGACGAGCACGTAGAACGCGATCGCGGCGAGGGTGAGCACCGCGGAAAGCAGGTTCGTGGTCAGCCACATGCCCCCGACCGCGAGCGCGCCGAGCACGATCGCGAAGATCAGCGCGCTGCGCTTGGACACGGTGTCGTTCACGATCGGGCGTTTCGCGGTCCGCTTCATCACCGCGTCGATGTCGGCGTCCACGACGCAGTTGAAGGCGCCCGCCGAACCCGCGGCGAGGGCGCCGAACGCGACGGTGGCCACGACCAGCCACAACGCGGGCACTCCGCGCTGGGCCAGCAACATCGAGGGGATCGTCGCCACCAGCAGCTGCTCGATGATGCGCGGCTTGGTCAACGCCAAGTACTTCAGGAAAACGTCCTTGGGGCTGCGCTGACCACCCGGCCTGGTTTCGACAATCGCAGTCACGGCACGCACCGCGCGGCGATCACAGACAACATGCGGCTCCTTGTGGCAGTTCGGGACGCATGGCGCACGAATCGAGCACCAGCGAACACAGCCGATGGTAGTCGCGGACGTTTCCCGCGTGACGCGTGGGGCACGCGTAACGCCGCACACAATTGGCCTGGCCACACGGGCACACCAGGGGCGGGATTAGGGTGGAACGTGACAAGGCAGTCACGGCCGCGTAGCCGTAACCGAGGCACAGTTTCGAAAGAGTGGGAGCCGAATCTCCGTGTCCAGTGTTGATCGAATCACCAGCCTAACCACGCCGAACCTGCCAGCGGACTGGACCGAGCTCGACAGTCGCGCCGTCGACACGATCCGCGTGCTCGCCGCGGACGCGGTGCAGCACAAGGGCAACGGGCATCCCGGGACCGCGATGAGCCTCGCCCCGACGGCCTACGCGCTGTTCCAGCGGGTGATGCGGCACGACCCGAGCGACCCCGAATGGATCGGCCGCGACCGGTTCGTGCTCTCCTGCGGGCACTCCAGCCTCACCCTCTACCTGCAGCTGATGTTCTCCGGCTACGGGCTCGAGCTCGCCGACATCCAGCAGCTGCGTCAGTGGGGTTCCAAGACCCCCGGCCACCCCGAGTGGCGGCACACCGCCGGTGTCGAGATCACCACCGGCCCGCTCGGTCAGGGGCTCGCCTCCGCGGTCGGGATGGCCATGGCCGCCCGCCGGGAGCGCGGCCTCTTCGATCCCGAGGCACTGCCCGGTGACTCCCCGTTCGACCACCAGGTCTACGTGCTCGCCTCGGACGGTGACATCGAGGAGGGCGTGACCTCCGAAGCCTCGTCCATCGCGGGCACCCAGGGGCTCGGCAACCTCACGGTCATCTACGACGCGAACCAGATCTCCATCGAGGACGACACCACGATCGCGCTCTCCGAGGACACCCGCGCCCGGTACGAGGCCTACGGCTGGCACGTGCAGGAGGTCGAGGGCGGGGAGAACGTGGCCGGGCTGCTCGCCGCGCTCGAGGCCGCGAAGGCGGAGACCCAGCGCCCCAGCTTCATCGTGCTGCGCACCGTGATCGGCTACCCGGCGCCGAACCTGATGGACACCGGCAAGGCGCACGGCGCCGCGCTCGGCGCCGAGGAGGTCGCCGCGGTCAAGAAGGCGCTCGGCTTCGACGAGTCCGCCGAGTTCCCGGTCGAGGACGCGGTGCTGGAGCACGCCCGCCAGGTGGTCACCCGCGGCCGGAACACGCACGCCGCCTGGCAGGAGTCCTTCGACTCCTGGGCGAAGGCGAACCCGGAGCACAAGGCGCTGTTCGATCGGCTGCACTCCGGCGAGCTGCCCGAGGGCTGGGCCGACGCACTGCCCACCTGGGAGGCCGACGAGAAGGGGCTCGCCACCCGCAAGGCCTCCGGTGCCGTGCTCAACGCGCTCGCCCCGGTGCTGCCCGAGCTGTGGGGCGGCTCGGCCGACCTCGCGGAGTCGAACAACACCACCATGGAAGGGGTCGAGTCGTTCGGCCCCAAGAAGATCTCCACCGGGATGTGGCAGGCCGCCGAGTACGGCCGCACGCTGCACTTCGGCATCCGCGAGCACGCCATGGGCTCGATCCTCAACGGGATCGCGCTGCACGGTCCGACCCGGCCGTACGGCGGCACCTTCCTGATCTTCTCCGACTACATGCGCCCCGCCGTCCGGCTCGGCGCGCTGATGGGCACCACGCCGGTCTACGTGTGGACCCACGACTCGATCGGCCTCGGCGAGGACGGCCCGACCCACCAGCCGATCGAGCAGCTGGCCGCGCTGCGCGCCATCCCGAACCTCTCCGTCGTCCGTCCGGGTGATGCGAACGAGACAGCGGCCGCCTGGCGTGCGACGCTCGAGTGGCGCGAGGGCCCGGTCGGGATCGCCCTTTCCCGCCAGAACCTGCCCACCCACGCGCAGACCGCGGCGAAGGCGACCGAAGGAGTCAAGCGTGGCGGCTACGTGCTCGAGGACACCGAATCCACCCCGGACGTGATCCTCATTGCCACCGGTTCCGAACTGCAGCTCGCCGTGGCCGCGCGGAAGAAATTGGCTGAACAGAACGTTTCAGCTCGTGTGGTGTCCATGCCCTGTGTCGAGTGGTTCGACGCCCAGGACGCCGAGTACCGCGAGTCGGTCCTGCCCAAGGATGTGACCGCGCGGGTCGCCGTCGAAGCGGGTATCGCGATGCCGTGGCACCGGTTCGTCGGCGATCGCGGGCGCATCGTCGGCATCGAGCACTTCGGCGCCTCCGCCGACTACGCGACGCTCTTCGAGCAGTTCGGGATCACCACCGAGGCCGTCGTCGACGCGGCGAACGCCTCCCTCAACAACGCGAACTAGGAGGACGAACATGACGGACAAACTCGCCGAACTCTCCGGGCTCGGGGTGTCCATCTGGCTCGACGACCTGTCCAGGGAACGACTGGACAGCGGCAACCTCGCGGCGCTGATCCGGGACAAGCACATCGTCGGGGTCACCACGAACCCGACGATCTTCGCCGGGGCGCTGAGCAACGGGGCGGCCTACGACGCGCAGGTGCGCGAGCTCTCCGCGCGCGGCGCCGACGTGGACGCGGCCGTCCGGGAGATCACCACCACCGACGTGCGCAACGCCGCGGACCTGTTCCGGGACGTCTACACCGCGACCGACGGGGTCGACGGGCGCGTCTCCATCGAGGTCGACCCGCGGCTGGCCAGGGACACCGAGGCCACCGTGGCACAGGCCAAGGACCTGGCCAAGACGGTGGACCGGCCGAACGTGCACATCAAGATCCCGGCCACCCCGGAAGGGCTCCCGGCGATCACCGCGGTACTGGCCGAGGGCATCAGCGTCAACGTCACGCTGATCTTCTCGGTGCAGCGCTACCGCGAGGTGATGGACGCGTTCTTCGCCGGGCTCGAACAGGCCAAGGCCAACGGGCACGACCTGCGCGGCATCCACTCGGTCGCCTCCTTCTTCGTGTCCAGGGTGGACACCGAGATCGACGCCCGGCTGGACGCGCTCGGCTCCAGCGAGGCCAGCGCGATGCGTGGCAAGGCGGCCATCGCCAACGCCCGGCTCGCCTACGCGGCCTTCCAGGAGGCGTTCGCCACCGACCGCTGGAAGGCGCTCGCCGCCGAGGGTGCGCACGCGCAGCGCCCGCTGTGGGCCTCGACCGGCGTGAAGGACCCTGCCTACTCCGACACCCGCTACGTCGACGAGCTGGTCGTCACCGACTCGGTGAACACCATGCCGGAGAAGACGATCGAGGCGGTCGCCGACCACGCCGAGCTGAACGGGGACACCGTCACCGGCACCGCGGACCAGGCCCAGCAGGTCTTCGACGCGCTCGCCGGTCTCGGCATCGACATCGACGACGTGTACACGGTCCTGGAGAACGAGGGCGTGCAGAAGTTCGACAAGTCCTGGGCCGAGCTGCTCGAGACGGTGACCACGCAGCTGCAGAAGGCGGGGGCATGACCGAAGTACAGATCCTCGACGACACCCTCGCCGAGCAGGCGAGCCAGACCGCGGCCCAGCTCGCCGCCGAACGGTTCGCCAGCAAGCTGACCTCCGGGGACGCCACACTGTGGGGGGCCGAGGCGCAGTCCGAGGCGGCCATCCGGCTCGCCTGGACCACGCTGCACGAGACCTCCCGGCCGCTGCTCGCCGAGATCGAGGCACTGCGGGCGGCGTACCTGGACGAGGGCGTCTCCCGCTTCGTACTCGCCGGGATGGGCGGTTCCTCACTGGCTCCCGAGGTGATCACGCAGACCGCTGGCGTGCAGCTGGTCGTGCTGGACACCACGGACCCGCAGCAGGTCGCCGACGCCCTCGCGGGTGAACTGCAGCGCACCGCGGTGATCGTGTCCTCCAAGTCCGGCGGCACGGTGGAGACCGACTCGCACCGGCGGATCTTCGAGGCCGCGTTCACCGAACAGGGCATCGACGCCGCCTCGCGCATCGTGGTGGTCACCGACCCCGGCTCGCCGCTGCAGCACCTCGCCGAAGAAGCCGGATACCGCAAGGTGTTCCTCGCCGACCCGCACGTGGGCGGCCGGTACTCGGCGCTGACCGCCTTCGGGCTGGTGCCCGCCGGTCTGGCCGGTGCGGACATCGCCGGGCTGCTCGACGATGCGGCGGACGCGGCCAAGGAGCTGTCCGCGGACGCGGCGAGCAACCCCGCCCTGCTGCTCGGTGCGGCGCTCGGCAACGCGCACAGCGCCGGTGCGGAGAAGGTCGTACTGGCCGACAACAATTCCGGGATCACCGGTTTCGCCGACTGGGCCGAGCAGCTGATCGCCGAGTCGACCGGCAAGAACGGCACCGGGCTGCTCCCGGTCGCGGTGGAGAGCCCGGAAGCGCCCGGGTTCGCCGACGCGGGCGCGGACGCCACCCCGGTCGCGCTGGGCCAGCCCACCGGTGCCGCGAAGCTGGCCACCGCGGGCAGCCTCGGCGGGCTGATGCTGCTGTGGGAGTACGCCACCGCGGTCGCGGGCAAACTGCTCGGCATCAACCCGTTCGACCAGCCGGATGTGGAGGCCGCCAAACAGGCCGCACGGGACCTGCTCGGCAAGCCCTCCGGCGCCGGCGAGGAGGCCAGCCCGAACTTCGTGGTGGACGAGGTCGAGGTGTACGCCTCCGGGGACTGGATCGGCCAGGCGCGCAGCCTCACCGAGGCGATCAAGGCGCTGCTGGACGCCGCGCCGGAGGCCGGTTACCTCTCCGTGCAGGCCTATCTGGACCGGATCGACGATGCCTCGGCCGCCGTGCTGCGCGGTGAGCTCGCCGCCCGCAGCGGACTGCAGACCACCTTCGGCTGGGGTCCCCGGTTCCTGCACTCCACCGGCCAGTACCACAAGGGCGGCCACCAGAACGGAGTGTTCCTGCAGATCACCGGCGCGAACGCGGACGACCTGGATGTGCCGGAGCAGCCGTTCACCCTCGGCGGACTGCAGCACGCGCAGGCGCTCGGGGACGGTTCGGTGCTCGCCGCGCACGAACGTCCGGTGCTCCGCCTGCACCTCACCGACCGGCTCGCCGGTCTCTCCGCGATCGCCGCGGCGATCGGAGGACTCGCCTGATGGCGGCGGCTCAGCGCAAGAACCCGCTCCGGGACGAACGGGACAAGCGGCTGCCACGCATCGCGGGCCCGTGCAGCGTGGTGATCTTCGGGGTCACCGGTGACCTGTCCCGCAAGAAGCTCATGCCGGCCATCTACGACCTCGCCAACCGGGGCCTGCTGCCGCCCGGCTTCGCGCTCGTCGGGTTCGCCCGCCGTGACTGGGAGGACGAGGACTTCGGCCAGGTCGTGTACGAGGCGGTCAAGGAGCACGCGCGAACCCCGTTCCGCCAGGAGGTGTGGGACCGGCTCGCCGAGGGCTGCCGCTTCGTGCAGGGCAGCTTCGACGATCCGGAGGCGTTCCACACCCTCGCGCGCACGGTCAAGGAACTCGACGAGGAGCGGGGCACCGGAGGCAATCACGCCTTCTACCTGTCCATCCCGCCGGGCGCCTTCCCCACGGTGCTGCAGGGCCTGCAGACCAGCGGACTCACCGATCAGGAAAGCGGCGGCTGGCGCCGGGTCGTGATCGAGAAGCCGTTCGGGCACGACCTGCGCTCGGCCAAGGAGCTCAACGGGATCGTCAACGAGGTCTTCCCCGAGGAGTCGGTGTTCCGCATCGATCACTATCTCGGCAAGGAAACCGTGCAGAACATCCTGGCCGCGCGGTTCGCGAACCAGTTCTTCGAGCCGATCTGGAACGCGAACTACGTGGACCACGTGCAGATCACCATGGCCGAGGACATCGGCCTCGGTGGCCGCGCCGGGTACTACGACGGAATCGGCGCCGCCCGGGATGTCATCCAGAACCACCTGCTGCAGCTGATGGCGCTGACCGCGATGGAGGAGCCGCTCTCCTTCTCCCCGCGCGCACTGCGTGCCGAGAAGGCCAAGGTGCTCAACGCCGCGCACGCGGTGACCCCGTTCGAGGAGACCACCGCGCGCGGGCAGTACCTCGGCGGCTGGCAGGGCGGCGAGAAAGTGCCCGGACTGCTGCAGGAGGGCGGTTTCGCCAAGGACTCGGTCACCGAGACCTACGCGGCGATCACCGTGGCCGTGGACAACCGCCGCTGGGCCGGGGTGCCGTTCTATCTGCGCACCGGTAAGCGGCTCGGCCGCAGGGTCACCGAGATCGCGGTGGTGTTCAAGCGCGCACCGCACCTGCCGTTCGACGACACCTCCACCGAGGAACTCGGGCAGAACGCGCTGGTGTTCCGGGTGCAGCCGGACGAGGGCGTGACCATGCGGTTCGGCTCCAAGGTGCCGGGCAACGCCATGGAGGTCCGGGACGTGACCATGGACTTCTCCTACGGGCACGCGTTCACCGAGTCCTCCCCCGAGGCGTACGAGCGGCTGATCCTGGACGTGCTGCTCGGCGAGCCCTCGCTGTTCCCGGTCAACGAGGAGGTCGAGCTCTCCTGGGAGATCCTCGACCCGGTCCTCGCGCACTGGGCGGCGAACGGCAAACCCGAGGGATACCGCGCGGGCAGCTGGGGCCCGGAGAGCGCCAACGAGATGCTCGCCCGCAACGGACACGAATGGAGGCGGCCGTGATCATCGATATGCCCTCCACCAACACCTCGCAGGTCAACGCGAAGCTCGTGGAACTGCGCGAGGCCGGTGGGATGACCACCCTCGGCCGGGTCCTCACCCTGGTCATCGCCACCGAGGACGGACAGCAGACCGAGGAGGCGATCGACGCCGCGAACGACGCCAGCCGCGAGCACCCCTGCCGCGTGCTGGTGGTCGCCAGGGGCGCGAAGCGGGCTGCGGCACGGTTCGACGCCCAGATCCGGATCGGCGGGGACGCGGGTGCCTCCGAGGTGGTCGTGCTCCGCCTCTACGGCCCGCTCGCCGACGAGGGCGCCAGCTGTGTGGAGCCGCTGCTGCTCCCGGACGCGCCGATCGTGGCCTGGTGGCCGTTCGACGCGCCCGCGGTCCCCGCGACCGACCCGATCGGGCGGCTCGCCGACCGGCGGATCACCGACTCGGCGAACACCAAGCGCCCGATCAAGGCGCTCGAGCAGCGCGCCGCCTCGTACACCGACGGGGACACCGATCTGGCGTGGACCCGGCTGACCTCCTGGCGGGCGATGCTCGCCTCGGCGCTGGACCTGCCACCACACGAGAAGGTCACCGGGGCGACCGTGACCGGGGCCGCGGACTCGCCGTCCACGGATCTGCTCGCCGCCTGGCTCGCCGAATCCCTGCGGGTACCGGTGCGCCGGGTCAAGGCGAACAAGGGCGGGGGCATCGGCTCGGTGTCCCTGCAGCGCCGCTCCGGGCCGGTCGACCTGGTCCGTCCGGACGGCAAGACGGGCACCCTCACGCAGCCGGGCCA
Organism: Sciscionella sediminilitoris; assembly: GCF_000737195.2. Lineage (GTDB taxonomy): Bacteria > Actinomycetota > Actinomycetes > Mycobacteriales > Pseudonocardiaceae > Sciscionella > Sciscionella sediminilitoris. Next base: position 50,940 of record NZ_JALM01000094.1, on the reverse strand, counting down.
GCCCGAGCGCAAGGTCGCCCTGCAGCGGCGCAAGGTGAACGAATGCCTCGCCGAGGAGCTGCGCAGGCTCGACGCGGACGAGATCTATGCGGACGCGCTGCGCCGCTGGCGCAAACTGAACACCGCCAAGTCCGGCGCGAAGACGGCACGCAAACCGAAGGCCGGCGCTTCGTGAGCAGTACGGCCGCCGGGCCGGTCCTCCGGTAGTGGCCGCCGTGGACCGACACCTCGCCGAGGATCTGCGCGCCCTGCCCGCACTGCTCGAGGAGGGCGAACGGTACGCCGTCGGGGTGCTCGGCGAGCTCACCGAGCACCCCGCGGGCAGCACCGGCCCGGCACCCGATCCCGTCCCGGTTCCGGAGACCGGGATCGGTGCCCGGGCCGCGCTCGCGGAGTTCGCCGCGCGCTGGGCCCCGGGATTCTCCGGCAGCGCCGGTCCCCGGTATCTGGGCTTCGTCACCGGTGGCGCCACTCCCGCGGCCCTGCTCGGTGACTGGCTGACCGCGGTGTTCGACCAGAACGCCAGCGCGGCCGTCGGTTCGACCGCGGTGGACCTGGAACGCGAGACGGTGACCTGGCTCGCGGACCTGTTCGGCCTCGGGTCCGCGCACACCGGGACCTTCGTCAGCGGGGCGACCATGTCGAATCTGCTCGGGCTCGCCGTCGGCCGGGAATGGCTCGGGGAACGCGCCGGCGTCTCGGTGACCGAGGACGGGGCCGATGCGCTCGGGCCCGTTCCGGTGCTCTCCGGAACCCCGCACTCGAGTGCCGGGAAGGCGCTGTCCGTCCTCGGGATCGGCAGGCGCCGGCTGCGCACGGTCCCGGCTCTGCCCGGCAGGGAGGCCGTGGACCTGGACGCACTCGAGTCCGCGCTCGCCGGACTGGCCGGGCGGCCCGCGATCGTGATCGCGAACGCGGGCACCGTGAACACCGTCGACTTCGACGATCTCGCCGGGATCCTGGCGCTGCGCGAGCGCTATCCGTTCTGGCTGCACGTGGACGCGGCCTTCGGTGGTTTCGCCGCTCTCTCCCCCGCGCATGCCGCGCTGCTCACCGGACTGGACGCGGCCGATTCGGTCTGCGTGGACCTGCACAAGTGGCTCAACGTGCCCTACGACTCGGCCGTCGCGTTCACCCGGCGCCCGGATTTGCAGCGGGCGGTGTTCCACAACGCGGCCGCCTATCTCGGCGCACCGGGCGCGAACCCCGACCCGATGCACCTGGCACCGGAGAACTCGCGCCGGTTGCGCGCCCTCGCCGCCTGGTTCGGCCTGCGGGCCTACGGCAGGAAGGGGCACGCGGAGATCGTGCGGCGTACCTGCGCGCTCGCGCACTCCCTCGGCGCGGCGCTCGAACAGCGCCCGCACTGGCGGCTGTTGTCCCCGGTGCGGCTCAACGTCGCCTGCTTCACCCTGGCCGAGAGCCCGAGCCGGGAACGCCTGGACGCCGTGCTGCACGCGCTGGCCGAGGACGGCACCACTTTCCTCACTCCGACCACCTACGCCGGGGTCCCCGCGTTGCGCGCCGCGTTCAGCAATTGGCGCACCGAACCAGCGGACGTGACTAAGGTGATCGACGCACTCGATCGCGCAGGAGGTTATCGATGACCCGGTCCACCCGCCTGGCCGCCGTCGGCGCGGTCGCCCTCGCGCTGCTCGGCACCGGAGCGGTCCCGGCAGCGGCGAGGCCGGGCAACACGGCGCGGCAGTTCTCCCCGGCCGCCGCCTCCTTCGTCGGCGCGGACACTGTCGCCGAGCGGGTCGCCAGGCTGGAGACCGCGGTGCCGAACCTGCCGCAGGAGACCACCGCCTACGGGGCGAACGCCGTGTGGAACACGGGGATCACCGGCGCCGGTGCCACCGTGGCCACCGTGGTCTCGTTCGGTGACTCTCAGGTGCGCCAAGTGCTCGACGACTACTCCCGCAAACACGGCCTGCCGCCAGCCGACGTGGACGTGCTCTCCCCGTCCGGTCCGGTACCCGCGTGCACGGATCCCGGCGTGGACAAGGAAGCCTGCGAATCCTGGCGCGGTGAGACCGACCTGGATGTGACGATGATCCACGCGATGGCCCCCTCGGCCAAGATCGTGGTCGCCGCTACCCCGGTCGCCGAAACCGAGGGTTTCACCGGGCTCCCGGAGATGATGCACGCGGTCGACTATCTGACCGGGCACCGCATCGCCGATGTGGTCTCGTTCAGCTTCGGTACGACCGAGGAGAACTTCCCCTCGCTGGACTCGATCAAGACCCTGGATCCGGCGCTGCGCCGGGCGAACCGGGCGGGGGTCACCCTGGTCGCCTCGAGCGGGGACGACGGAGCGACGAGTCCGGCGCCGGGCAATCAGGGCGACTATCCGTTCCGCGCGGCGAGCTGGCCAGCCGCGGATCCGCTCGTCACCTCGGTCGGCGGCACCAGCCTCAGCCTGGACGAGAACGGCAGGCGCACCAAGCCCGACGAGCTGATCGACTTCTCCGGCGGCGGCTTCTCCAAGGTGTACAAGCGTCCCGCCTGGCAGGACCGGGTCGCGGACATCACCGGCTCGCCGATGCGGTCCTTCCCGGACATCACGATGAAGGGTGAACAGGGCACCTCGCAGTCCGCTCCCCTGTTCGCGGGCAGCCTCGCGCTCGCCGTGCAGTCGGCGGGCCACCGGCTGGGCCAGATCAATCCGAGGCTCTACCGGCTCGGCGCGCGGGGCACGGAGGCGGGCATCGTCGACATCACCAAGGGCTCCAACGACTACGCGGGCGTGCGTGGATTCCGCGCCGGACCCGGTTTCGACGTGGCGAGCGGCTGGGGCACCCCGGACCTCGCCACATTCGTGCCCGCGCTGAGCGGCACAAGCCCGACCGGTGAAAAAATGGCACCGTGAAACCACAACTACTGACCCACACGAACCGGGAGCAGCTGGCCGCGGCCGCGGCGGCCCGCCTGGTCACCAGGATCGTCGACGTACAGAGCGCACGCGGCAGCGCCGCGGTCGCGCTCACCGGGGGCGGAGCGGGCATCGCGGTGCTCGAACACGTCCGGGACAGCCCGGCGCGGGATGCCGTGGACTGGGCGAAGCTGGACATCTACTGGGGCGACGAGCGGTTCCTCCCGGAGGGCGATCCCGAGCGCAACGCCACCCAGGCTTTCGGCGCGCTGCTCGACCACGTGCCGGTGGATCCGGAGCGGGTGCACGTCATGGCGCCTTCGGACGGCGCCTTCGGCGATGACCCCGAGGCCGCTGCCGCCGACTACGCGCGCATTCTCGCCGAGAACGCCACCCCGGAGGACCACGGCGCGGTACCCCGGTTCGACGTGCTGATGCTGGGCGTCGGCCCGGAGGGGCACGTGGCCTCGGTGTTCCCCGAGTCTCCCGCGGTCTACGAGACCGAGCAGAGTGTGGTCGCGGTGCGCAACTGCCCGAAGCCGCCGCCCACCAGGATCTCGCTGACCCTGCCCGCCATCCGGCACGCGGAGGAGGTCTGGATCGTCACCGACGGCGCGGGCAAGGGACCTGCGGTGGCCATGGCGCTCGCCGGGGCCGGTGAGGTGCAGTTGCCCGCGGCGGGAGCCCTCGGTACACACCGCACCCTCTGGCTCACCGATACCCAGGCCGCGGGCAAGATCGGCGAACGATTCACACTTCCACTTGCGTGAATATGCGCGATCGGACGCACCGACGTTCGCTTTCGCACAGGATTCGGTACGCAATCGTCCCGTCACGGCTTTTTCTCCCTCTCTCTAGGTATCAGCGCAGTACCAGCGAAAGAGGGCACCGTGTCGAACATCTTGAGCGTCCCGGACACGACCGAGCACCCACCGGTGCGATGGCAGGCGCGTCGGCTCAGCCTGCGGTTCGGCGGTGAGCTCGCCTCGCTCGCCGTTCTCGCGCTCGCGCTCGGCTGTGTGGCCGCGACCGCGCCCGTCCTCGGTATCCCCGCAGCCCTCGCGATCTCCGGACTGCTTGCGAGCGCGCTGCTGGTGCTTCGCGCCGTGGCCAAGCACCGGGTGCGCGCTCGGGCCCGGGTGCGCGTGGACCGCCGCGCCGCGGACGCGGCCCGCGCCGATGAGCGCGCCAAGCTCGCCAGGGAGATGCACGACGTGGTCTCGCACCAGGTCACGCTGATCGCGATGCAGGCGGGGGCGCTCCAGGTGGCCGAGGACGCGGACCGGATCCAGATCGCCACCACCATCCGGGAACTCGCCACCACCACACTCACCGAACTGCGCGGGCTGCTCAGTGCGCTGCGCCCGGCCCAGGACAAGACCCTGGACCAGGTGATCGAGCTCGCCGAGCGGCACGGCGCGGAGGTGCAGCTCGACGTAGAGCTCGCGGCGGCCACGGTGAGCGGGCCGGTGGCCAATGCCGCCTATCGCACCGTGCAGGAGGCGCTCACCAACGCGCACAAGCACGCGCCCGGGGCCGGGGTGCTGGTCAGCGTCACGGGTGAGGGTGCCGAACTGGCCGTCACGGTCACCAATACGGCACCCCAGCTCGCACCGCAGGCGATCCCGAGCCCGCGCCTTCCTTCCGGGGGCCATGGCCTGACCGGGCTGCGTGAGCGCGCCGCGGGCATCGGCGGCCGGTTCACCGCCGAGCCCACCGCCACCGGCGGATTCGCCGTCTCGGCCCGATACCCGCTGGCCAGCTGAGCACGTCAAGACAGCGAAAGGCCCTGACCAGGACTGATCTTCCTGGTCAGGGCCTTTCGCGAACTGAAATCTTCTAGCGGCGAAGCCGCCTTTCACCACCCAGCCAACCGGCACCGCGGCGGGTTCTCCAGCGTTTCCTCGCGAGGACAGCACCGCCGTGATGTATGGGGATACCTGAGAAGGTGATCCCGGAGCGGGGAGACGCTGGAGGTTCCGCTACCGGACCAGTATTCAAGTCCCGGAAACCAGTGTTCAGGATTCGCCGCGGCGGGCGCGGAGGCGCTGCAGGGCCTCCTCGAGCAGCGCCTTCCCATCCTCGTCGCTGCGCCGTTCCTTCACGTACGCGAGGTGTGTCTTGTACGGCTCGGCACGCGGGGCCGGTGGTGGCTGTTCCTGGTTCTTCCCGGCGGGCAGTCCGCAGCGGGGGCAGTCCCAGGTCTCCGGAACCTCGGCATCGAGGGCGAAGGATGGCCGTGATTCGTGGTCGTTCGCGCACCAGTACGACACACGCTGCCGTGGTGCCGTCTCACCGCGCTCGGATTCCCCCGTCGGGCCCGAGCCGATCCTGGTCCCCCGAATCGCGTTACCACCGGTCATTGCGTTCTCACTCCGTCAATGTGGCGTGCGTGGATATGGTTGTCGATCAGCCGACGGTGAGCAGCAGTCCGCTGCCGATCACCGCGATCACCCAGACCGCCGCGACCAGCAGCGTGATCCGGTCGAGGTTCTTCTCGGCCACCGAGGATCCGGCGAGGCTCGACTGCATGCCACCACCGAACAGCGAGGAAAGGCCGCCACCACGACCACGGTGCAGCAGCACGAGCAGGATGAGCAGGATGCTCGACACGATCAGAATGATCTGCAGGGCTAATGTCATATGATGTCCGTTTTTCTACTCGCCGTGTATCCAGGATACTCGCAGCCGGGGCGACTCAGGGCAGTGGCCCGCCAGCGGCGAGTGCACACAGCTTCGTGAATTCCTCGGCCTCGAGGCTCGCACCGCCCACGAGTGCCCCGTCGATGTCCCGCTGGGCGACCAGGTCGCCGATGTTCTTCGACTTGACCGAGCCGCCGTAGAGGATCCGCACCCCGGAGGCCGCCTCGCCGTACTTCTCGGTGAGCGCCCCACGCAGCGCGGCGCAGACCTCCTGCGCGTCCGCCGGGGTGGCCACCCGGCCGGTGCCGATCGCCCAGATCGGTTCGTAGGCGATCACCACCCGCTCGGCGACCTGTTCGGCGGTGAGCCCTTTGAGCCCCGCCAGCAGCTGAGCGTTGCAGTGCTCGACGTGCTCACCGGCCTCGCGCACCTCGAGCGGCTCACCGACGCACAGGATCGGGCTGATCTCGTGTTTGATGGCCGCGCGGACCTTCTTGTTGACCAGTGCGTCGTCCTCGGCGTGGTACTCGCGCCGCTCCGAGTGCCCGACGGTGACGAAGGAGCAGCCCAGCTTGGCGAGCATCGAACCGGAGACGTCCCCGGTGTAGGCGCCCGGTTCCTGCGGGGAGAGGTCCTGCGCTCCGTGCGTGATGAGCAGCTTGTCCCCGTCGATGAGGGTCTGCACGCTCCGGATGTCGGTGAACGGCGGCAGCACCGTGACGTCCACCTTGGCGAAGTACTTCTCCGGCAGCGAGAACGCGATCTTCTGCACCAGGGAGAGCGCCTCGAGGTGGTTGAGGTTCATCTTCCAGTTGCCCGCGATCAGCGGTTTGTTGCTCACGATTCCAGAACCTCCACCCCGGGAAGGGCCTTGCCCTCCAGGTACTCGAGCGATGCCCCACCACCGGTGGAGATGTGGCCGAACCCGTCCTCGCCGATGCCGAGCAGCCGCACCGCGGCCGCGGAGTCACCGCCGCCGACCACGGAGAACGCGGAGGAATCCGCGATGGCCTGCGCGACCTCCCTGGTGCCGGAGGCGAACGGGGCGAGCTCGAACACGCCCATCGGACCGTTCCAGAACACCGTGCGCGCCCCGGACAGCACCTCGGCGAACCGCCGGACGCTCTCCGGCCCGATGTCCAGGCCCTTGAGCTCGGCCGGGATCTCGGTGGCGGGAACGGTGCTGGTCTCGGCGTCCGCGGCGATATCCGCGGAGGCGACCACATCGCTCGGCAGGACCAGCTTGTCCCCCGCCTCGGCGAGCAGCCGGGCGCAGGTGTCGATCATGTCCTTTTCCAGCAGCGAACCGCCGACCTGGTGACCCTGTGCGGCGAGGAAGGTGAAGCACATGCCGCCGCCGACGAGCAGCCGGTCGACCTTGGGCAGCAGGGCCTCGATCACGGCGAGCTTGTCGGACACCTTGGAACCGCCGAGCACCACCACGTAGGGGCGCTCGGGTTCCCCGGTGAGCGCGCGCAGCACCTCGACCTCGGCGAGCACCAGCCCGCCCGCGTACGCGGGAAGCCGGGTCGCCAGGTCGAACACCGAGGCCTGCTTGCGGTGCACCACACCGAAACCGTCCGAGACGAAGGCGCCGTCCGCACCGGCGAGCGCGGCGAGTTCCCCGGCCAGCTGGGCCCGTTCGGCGTCGTCCTTGCTGGTCTCCCGCGGATCGAAGCGGACGTTCTCCAGCAGGGCGACCGAGCCCTCGCCGAGTCCGGCCACGACCTCCCGGGCGGAGGCCCCGGCCACGTCACCGGCCAGGGCGACATCCGCACCGAGCAGCTCACCGAGCCGCGCGGCGACCGGCGCGAGCGAGAACGCCGGATCGGGCGCGCCCTTCGGCCTGCCGAGGTGTGCGAGCAGCACGACCTTCGCACCGGCTTCGGTGAGTTTGCGGATGGTGGGCAGCGAGGCGCGCACCCGCCCGTCGTCGGTGATCGTGGCACCGTCGAGCGGGACGTTGAGGTCGGCGCGGACGAGTACCACCCGTCCGCGCGCCCCTTCGGCGAGCAGATCGTCGAGCGTCTTCACTGACTCTCTCCAGTGCCGGTCAGGCCAGCTTCGAGCCGACGAGCGAGACGAGGTCGGCGAGGCGGTTGGAGTAGCCCCACTCGTTGTCGTACCAGCCGACAACCTTGACCTGGTCACCGATCACCTTGGTCAGGCCGGCGTCGAAGATGCAGGAGGCCGGGTCGGTGACGATGTCGGAGGAGACGATCGGGTCCTCGGTGTACCGCAGGATGCCCTTGAGGGGGCCGTCCGCCGCAGCCTTGACCGCCGCGTTGACCTCTTCCACGCTCGCTTCCTTGGCGAGGTTCACGGTGAGGTCGGTGGTCGAACCGGTCGGCACCGGAACGCGCAGCGCGTAGCCGTCCAGCTTGCCGACGAGGTCCGGCAGCACCAGGCCGATGGCCTTGGCCGCGCCGGTCGAGGTCGGCACCACGTTGATCGCCGCTGCCCGGGCCCTGCGCAGGTCGGAGTGCGGTCCGTCCTGCAGGTTCTGGTCCTGGGTGTAGGCGTGGATCGTGGTCATCAGGCCGCGCTGGATGCCGAAGGCGTCGTTGAGCACCTTCGCCATCGGCCCGAGGCAGTTGGTGGTGCAGGAGGCGTTCGAGATCACCGTCTGCGAACCGTCGTAGCGGTCGTCGTTCACCCCGAGCACGACGGTGAGGTCCTCACCCTTCGCGGGCGCGGAGATGATCACCTTCTTGGCGCCGCCCTCGTCCACGTGCTTGCGGGCCTGCTCGGCCTTGGTGAACAGCCCGGTCGACTCCACGACCACGTCCACACCGAGGTCGCCCCAGGGCAGCTTGCCCGGGTCGCGCTCGGCCAGGATCTTGATCAGCTTGCCGTCGACCTCGATGCCCTCGTCCGTCGCGGTGACCTCGGCGCCGAGGCGGCCGAGCACGCTGTCGTACTTGAGCAGGTGCGCCATGGTCGACAGGTCCCCGAGGTCGTTCGCCGCGACAACCTCGATGTCCGCCCCGCTCGCGGCCACCGCACGCCAGAAGTTCCGTCCGATGCGACCGAACCCGTTGATTCCTACCCGGACCGTCACGCTCGCTCCTTTACGCGTTGCTCGTTGCTGGCTTCACCCTATCGGACCCGGTTCAGACCTCGGCCTCGAGCATCTCCTGGGTGACCGCGGACTCGGTGTCCGGGATACCCAGTTCGCCCGCCCGCTTGTCGGCCATGGCGAGCAGCCGCCGGATCCGCCCGGCGACCGCGTCCTTGGTCATCGGCGGTTCGGAGAGCTGACCGAGCTCCTCGAGTGAGGCCTGCCGGTTGGACAGCCGCAGGCTCCCCGCGTGCTGCAGGTGCTCCGGGGCGCCCTCCCCCAGGATCTCCAGCGCGCGCTGCACCCGGGCGGCGGAGGCGACCGCGGCCCGGGCGGAACGGCGCAGGTTCGCGTCGTCGAAATTGGCCAGCCGGTTCGCCGTGGCACGCACCTCGCGGCGCATCCGGCGCTCCTCCCAGGCGAGCACGCTGGTGTGCGCGCCGAGCCGGGTCAGCAGGGCGCCGATCGCGTCACCGTCCCGGATCACCACCCGGTCCGCGCCCCGCACCTCACGCGATTTCGCCTGGATACCGAGCCGCCGGGCGGCACCGACGAGCGCGAGCGCGGCCTCCGGTCCCGGGCAGGTCACCTCCAGCGCCGAGGACCGTCCCGGCTCGGTCAGCGAACCGTGCGCGAGGAACGCGCCGCGCCAGGCTGCCTCCGCATCGCAGACCCCACCGGCCACGACCACCGCGGGCAACCCCCGCACCGGGCGGCCGCGCTGGTCGAGCAGCCCGGTCTGGCGCGCGAGGTCGTCTCCCCCGGACACCACTCGCACGACGTAGCGCGTCCCCTTGCGCAGTCCCCCCGAGGAGATGACGTGCACATCGGAGTGATGCCCGAACAGCTCGTGGATCTCCTTGCGCAGCCTGCGCGCCACCGATCCGGTGTCCACCTCCGCCTCGACGACGACCTTGCCGCCGACGATGTGCAGCCCGCCCGCGAACCGCAGCAGGGCGGCGACCTCCGCGCGACGACAGCAGCTCTTCTTGACGGTGAGCCTGCTCAGCTCATCCTTGACCGCAGCGGTCATCGCCACTCGAACACCTCCCACATCGAAGCCATGTCCCACACACGGCAACCAAGCTACCTACGTACCTGGTTAGCGCTGCGTCGCCTTCCGGATCGCGGAGGCGAGCGCGACCGGGTCGTGCCGCTCACCCGCGTCGGCCCGGGCGACATCCGCCAGTTCCACGTGTGCGTCCAATGCCGTCGCCGCCGCCCGGAGCTCACCCGGTGCGTCGACCGCTCCAGTATCGGCCACCACCGCGTCGACGCGCAGCCGCGGTGCGTGCTCGTGCAGTACGTATAGGTGACGTTCCTGGCTGAATCCCGATGTTTCACCAGGTTGGGGGACCAGATTCACCACGACGACACGCTGGGCGGCGGTTTCCACGAGTGCGTCGTGCAGTTCCGGGACGAGCAGGTGCGGGAGCACGCTGGTGAACCAGGAGCCGGGCCCGAGCAGCACCAGATCGGCCTCGAGTACCGCCTCGACCGCCTCCCGGCAGGCGACCGGCGGATGCTCGGGCCCGCCGTTGCCGTGCAGCCGGATCCGCTGCACCTTGCCCGGCGTGGTGGCGACCGCCACCTGTCCCCTGATCCGGCGCACCGCACGCGGGTCGGCGTCCAGCCCGATCACATCCGCCTCGATGTCCAGCGGGTTCACGCACATCGGCAGCACCCGGCCGCGCGCGCCGAACAGCCGCATCGTCTCGTCCAGCGCCCGCACCGGATCGGCGAGCACCTCGAGCATCCCGCCGAGCAGCATGTTGCCGACGGCGTGCCCGGCGAGCACCCCGTCCCCGCCGAAGCGGTGCCCGAACACCTCGGCGAGCAGCGGATGATCCGCCCCGGCCAGCGCGGTGATCGCCTTGCGCAGATCGCCGGGCGGCAGCAGGTCGAGTTCCCGGCGCATGCGCCCCGACGAGCCGCCGTCGTCGGCGACGGTGACCACCGCCGTGATGTCGTCGGTGAGCTCGCGCAGGGACGCGAGGGTGATCGAGAGGCCGTGGCCTCCGCCGAGTGCGACCGCCTTCATGCCTGCCTTTCCCACCCGGTCACCGGGCGCTGGGGTTCAGTTCGCACTCACTCCCGGCCGAGATCGCGGTGCACGACCTTGACCGACATGTTGTCCTCGCTGGCCAGTTGCCTCGCCAGTTCCTCGGCCATCGCCACGCTGCGGTGCTTTCCCCCGGTGCAGCCGATCGCGATGGTCAGATACCGCTTGCCCTCCCTCCGGTAGCCCGCACCGACCAGGGTCAGCAGCTGGTGATACGTGCGCAGGAACTCGGTCGCGCCCTCCTGGGAGAGCACATAGTTGCTCACCTGCTCGTCGAGTCCGGTGAATTCGCGCAGCTCCGGGATCCAGAACGGATTCGGCAGGAAGCGCATGTCCATCACCAGATCCGCGTCCAGCGGGAGACCGTACTTGTACCCGAAGGACAGCACCGTGACCCTGGTGCGCATGGTGGCCTCGGAGCCGAACGCGTCCTCGATCTTGCCGCGCAGATCGTGCACCGAAAGGGCGGTCGTGTCCAGCACGAGGTCCGCGTCCTGGCGCAGCGGCCGCAGGACCTCGCGTTCGCTGGCGATCCCGTCCGCGAGCCGTCCCCCGCCCTGCAGGGGGTGCTCGCGGCGGACCTGTTCGAAGCGCCGCACCAGTGCCTCGTCGGAGGCTTCGAGGAACAGGATGCGCGGTTTGAACCCCTGCGCGTCCAGTTCCTTGATCACGCTGGCCAGGTCGTCGGTGAACGCCCTGGAGCGCACATCCATGACCACGGCGATGCGGGTCACCGCACCGCGGGCGCGCACACCGAGCTCCACCATGGTGGCGATCAGTTCCGGCGGCAGGTTGTCCACGACGAACCAGCCCAGATCCTCCAGGCATTTGGCCGCGGTGCTGCGCCCCGCCCCGGAAAGCCCGGTCACCACGGCGACTTCGATGCCGGCGCGGTCACCCTTCTCGGTCATTGCTGCCTCGGTCATCCTTGTTCTCCCCGCTCTCGCCTTCCCCGTTTCCACCGCGCAGGGCCGTGTGCACGGTCTGCGCGGTGTGTTGCCCGATACCTTGCACCGCGCTGATCTCCTCGACGCTGGCGGCCTTGAGTTTCTTCACCGAACCGAAGTGCTTGAGCAGGGCCGTCTTGCGAGTCTGGCCCAGTCCGGCGATGGAATCCAGGGCGGAAGTGGTCATCCGCTTGCCGCGTTTCTGCCGGTGGTAGGTGATCGCGAACCGGTGCGCCTCGTCCCGCACCCGCTGCAGCAGGTAGAGCGCCTCGCTGGTGCGCGGCAGGATCGCCGGGTCCTCCTCGCCGGGCAGCCACACCTCCTCGAGCCGCTTCGCCAGGCCGATCACCGCCACCTCGGTGATGCCCAGCTCGGCGAGCACATCGGAGGCGGCGGCCACCTGGGGGGCACCACCGTCGACCACGTACAGGTTCGGGGCGTAGGCGAACTTGCGCGGCCGGCCCGTCTCCGGATCGATCCCGGCGGGCAGGTTCTCGTTCTCGTCCGCCGTCTGCTCCTGTTCGGCCTGGTAACGCGCGAACCGGCGACGGGTGACCTCCGCGATCGAGCCGACATCGCCCTGTTCGGCGCCCTCCCGGATGGCGAACCGGCGGTACTCGGACTTACGGGCCAGCCCGTCCTCGAACACGACGAGCGAGGCGACCACATCGGTGCCCTGCACGTGCGAGACGTCCACGCACTCGATGCGCAGCGGCGCCTCGTCCAGCGCGAGTGCCTCCTGCAGCTCGGACAGCGCCGCCGAGCGCGCGCTCAGGTCCCCCGCGCGGCGGAGCTTGTGCTGGGTGAACGCTTCCTTGGCGTTGCGCTCCACGGTCTCGGCGAGGGTGCGCTTGTCCCCGCGCTGGGCCACCCGCAACCGCACCTTCGCCGCGCGGTTCTCGTGCGCGCTGCGCAGCCCGGAAAGCCATTCGGTCATCGCCTCGTGCTCCGGGGGCAGTTCGGGAACGAGCACCTCGCGCGGCACCGGGCTGCCCCCGGCGTCCGCCTGGGCGTCCAGATCGGCCTGGTCGCCGTAGAACTGCGAGAGGAAGTGCCCGACCAGCTCGGGCAGGCCCTGCTGTTCGACGATGTCGATCACCCAGCCGCGCTGGCCGCGCACCCGTCCGCCGCGCACGTGGAACACCTGCACGGCTGCCTGGAGCTCATCGGTGGCGAAACCGACCACATCGGCATCGGTGCCGTCGCCGAGCACCACGGCCTGCTTCTCCACCGCCCTGCGCAGCGCGGCGACGTCGTCCCGCAACCGGGCGGCGCGCTCGAATTCGAGCTCCGCGGAGGCTTCCTGCATCTGCTTCTCGAGCCTGCGCACCATCGCGTCCGTCTTCCCGGCGAGGAAGTCGCAGAACTCCTCCACGATCGCGCGGTGTTCCGCGGCGTCCACCCGCCCGACGCACGGGGCCGAGCACTTGTCGATGTACCCGAGCAGGCAGGGGCGGCCCATCTGGCCGTGCCGTTTGAACACCCCTGCCGAACAGGTGCGCGCCGGGAACACCCGCAGCAGCATGTCCAGGGTCTCCCGGATCGCCCAGGCGTGCGAGTACGGCCCGAAGTAGCGCACGCCCTTGCGCCGGGGACCGCGGTACACGTGCAGCCGCGGGTATTCCTCGTGCAGGCTGACCGCGAGCACCGGATAGGTCTTGTCGTCCCGGTAGCGGACGTTGAACCGCGGATCGAACTCCTTGATCCAGTTGTACTCCAGCTGCAGCGCCTCGACCTCGGTGCCGACCACGGTCCACTCGACGGCCGCGGCGGTGGTGACCATCTGGTAGGTGCGCGGATGCAGCGCGGCCGGATCGGCGAAGTAGGAGTTCAGCCGTTGCCGCAGGGATTTCGCCTTGCCGACGTAGATGACCCGCCCGGTGTCGTCGCGGAACTTGTAGACACCGGGGGACTCGGGAATCGTGCCCGTCGCCGGGCGATACGTCGAAGGGTCGGCCACATCCCAAGCCTAGGCACTCCCACTGACGGTTTCCGGCACGCCCTCGGCCAGCTCGGTGGCCAGCACCCGCACCCGCTCCCGGGCCGCGGCGTAGGACCGCGCGGCCTGTTCGCCGAACCGGGCGAGCGCGGGGATGTCGCCCGCCCTGGTCAGTTCCGCGGCCACCACGTGCATCCGGTCCGCGCGCACCCCGAGCTTGCCGAAGTGCGCCCGCAGGTACGGCTCCTGGAAATCGCAGTGCTCGCGCGGGGACCCCGGCCCGTATCCTCCGCCGCGGGCCAGCACCGCGACCACGGTGGTGTCCGCGAGCAGATCCGCTCCGGTCACCGGATCGGTGAACATCCCGGGAAAGCTCACCCGGTCGATCCAGGCCTTCAGCGAGGCGGGCACCGAGAAGTTGTACATCGGTACCCCGAGCAGCAGCACCCGCGCGGCCCGCAGCTCGGCGACCAGTGGCCGGGTGTGCTCCCATTCCCGCCGCTCGGCACCGGACTCGCAGTACCCGGGCACATCCGCGGCACCGACGATCCCGGAGCGCTCCACGCGCACCCCGAGCGCGCAGTAGGCGGGCCCGATCAGCGGGACGGGATCGGCGGCGAGGTCCCGGTAGCGGTATCCGCCCGTGCCTCCCGCTTCCCGCCAGGTCCGCGCGAACATCCCGGCGAGCCGTTTGCTCACCGAATCCGCGGCGTGGCTGGCGTCCAGATGCAGCAGACCGGGCGTTCGCTGTTCGGTTAGGCTTTCGGTCATCGGGTCTGTCTCCCTCGGTCGGTTCTCGTCCCTCGCGCTCTCGATGGATTGACGGAACACGGCGAGGAAAGGTGACCGATGACCGACACGGAGGACTTCGAGGCGCAGCGGAGCGGGCTCATCGGGCTCGCGTACCGCATGCTGGGTTCGCGCGCCGAGGCCGAGGACGCCGTGCAGGAGGCGTGGCTGCGGCTGCATCGCGCCGGAGAGGTGGAAAACCTTCCCGCCTGGCTGCACACGGTCGTCTCGCGGATCTGCCTCGATCAGCTCCGCGCCCGGGCCGCGCGCCCGGAAGGCCCGTGGCCGGAGGTGGAACCGGAGGACGGCGCGGCGCCCGAGGAGGACGCGGTGCTCGCGGACTCGGTCGGCCGTGCCCTGCTCGTGGTGCTGGACCGGCTCGGCCCCGCGGAACGGGTCGCCTTCGTGCTGCACGACCTGTTCGCGGTGCCGTTCGAGCGGATCGCCACGGTGCTGGACCGCTCGACCGGAGCGGCGAAGAAGCTCGCCAGCCGAGCCCGTGCCCGGGTGCGCGGAACTTCGGAACACTCCCCCGCGGAGCTGCGCGAGCAGCGTGCCGTGGTCGAGGCGTTCCTCGCCGCGGCGCGGGACGGCGATCTGCAGCGGCTGCTCACCGTGCTCGCCCCGGATGTGGTGCGCACCGCCGATCCGGTGGCGCTGCCCGCGGGAGCCCCCGCCGAGCTGCGTGGTTCGCGGGCGGTGGCCGAGCAGACCGTGCTGCTCTCCGCGCGGTCCCGGTCCGCGGTGCCCGCGCTCGTGGACGGAGCGGTCGGTCTCGTGCTCGCCCCCTACGGACGGCTCCGGCTGGCCATCCGGGTGCGGGTGCACGACGGCTTGGTCACCCGGTACGAGGTGCTCGCCGATCCGGACCGGCTCCGCGCGGCCGAGTTCGGGGTGCTCGAGAACTGAGGACAGGGATCACCCGGCGTGCACGACCGTTTGGCCGACGTCAGCCTGTTGCGTAGATCACTAATGTGGCGCCTGTGATATCCACAGTCGATGGGCGCCTGCGGGTACGGGGCGGCCGCGCGTTCTATTTCTTCGGCGCGCTCGGGGCGGTGCTCTACGGGTACGACACCGGGGTCATCGGTGGCGCGATGCTGTTCCTCAAACCCGAATGGCAGCTCTCCCCCACCGAGGAAGCACTGATCACCAGCATGATCCTGGCCGGGGCGATGATCGGCTCGCTCACCGGCGGTCCGCTCGCCGACCGGTACGGCAGACGCGCGGTGGTGCTCGGCTGCTCGGTGGTGTTCGTGCTCGGCTCGCTCGGCGCCGCCTTCGCCCCGGAGGTCGGGACCCTGATCGCCGCGCGCACCGTGCTCGGTCTCGCCGTGGGCGGCGCCGCCGTGCTCGTCCCGCTGTATCTGGCCGAGATGGCGCCGACCCGGATCCGCGGCGCGGTGGCCTCGCTGAACCAGACGCTGATCATCTTCGGGCTCGGGATCGCCTCGCTGATCAACTTCCTGCTGCGGGACGTCGCGGACTGGCGGCTGGCGTTCGGGCTCGGCGCGGTGCCCGCACTGGTGATGCTGCTCGGTATCGGGTTCATGCCGGAGACCCCGCGCTGGCTGGTGCGCAAGGGCCGCACCGCGGACGCCTCGACCGTCCTGCGGGTCACCCGCACCGAGGCGGAGGCGGACGCCGAGCTCACCGAGATCGAACAGGTGGAGCGCTCCGGGACGGCGAAGGCGGGACTACGCACGATCCTGTCCACCGCGTGGATCCGACGGCTGCTGCTGCTCGGTGTCGCGCTCGCGGTCGGCCAACAGATCGGCGGGATCAACACGCTCGTCTACTACACGCCGACCATCCTCACCACGATCGGGCTGGACAAGTCCGACTCGCTGCTTTTCGGGGTGCTCAACACGGTGCCGAACCTGATCGCGGTGGCCATCGCGATCTGGATCGTGGACAAGGTCGGCAGGCGCCCGCTGCTGCTCTACGGATCGCTGTTCCTGTGTATCGGCATGGCCTGCATGGGAATTCCGCAGCTGTTCGCGGTCTCGCACGGAGTACAGAACGGGCTGGCCATCGGCGGCAACGTGCTGTTCACCGTGACCTTCTCGCTCACCTGGGGCCCGGTGCTGTGGGTGCTGCTCTCCGAGATCTTCCCCCTCGCCGCGCGCGGCACCGCGATGGGCATCGCCACGGTGGCCAACTGGGTGTTCAACTTCGGCGTCACGATCAGCCTGCCGATCATCATCGCCGCGTGGGGCACCGGCCCGGTGTTCACCATGTACGCCGCACTGAACCTGCTCGTGCTCGCCTTCATCGGCTTCTTCCTGAGCGAGACCCGCGGGCGCAGCCTCGAACAGCTCGAAACCGACGCACGGAAGGAAGCGGCGCATTGATCGGTTACGGCGACTACGGCTCGAGCCTGCGCGATCTGCCGCGGCTGCGGCACACCCGGCGACGGCGGGTGTCCAGCTGGGATCGCAGCGGCGGCAACGAGGACCGGATCTGGCTGCGCCCGGGACAGACCGAGGTGATCGCCGACATCCCGGGCGCGGGGAACGTGAACCACATCTGGATGACCACGCGCACGATGACCCTGCCGTACATGAATCCGGCCCATCCGGAGCCGGATTTCCTGCGCCGCCTGGTGTTGCGTGCCTTCTGGGACGGCGAGCAGCAGCCGAGCGTCGAGGTACCGCTCGGGGATTTCTTCGGGGTGGGGCACGGCCGCTACGCCCAGTTCAACTCGGTTCCCCTGCAGTGCAGCCCGCGGGAGGGCATCTCCTACAACAGCTTCTTCCACATGCCCTTCGCCGAGGGCGCGCGGTTCGAGATCACCAGCGAATGCCGGCACGAGACGGTGCCCTTCTACTGGTACATCGACTACGAGGAGTTCGACGAACTCGAGGAGGGGCTCGGCCGGTTCCACGCGCAGTGGCGCAGGGAGAACCCCTGCGCGGGCGTGCCCCAGGGCGCGGCGTCCACCCCCGAGCACCTGCTCACCGGGACCAATCTGGACGGGGACGACAACTACACGATCCTGGACGCCCGCGGGCATGGGCACTATGTGGGCTGCGTGCTGAACGTGCACAACCTGCGCCGGACCACCGAATGGAACTGGTACGGCGAGGGGGACGACATGATCTTCATCGACGGTGAGCGCTGGCCGCCGAGCCTGCACGGGACCGGAACCGAGGACTACTTCAACACCGCCTGGTGCCCGGACGAGCCGTTCTCCGCGCCGTATCACGGGATCACCCTCGCCGGCGGGCCGAACTGGTCCGGGCAGACCAGCCTGTACCGCTTCCACATCGAGGATCCGGTCACCTTCGCCGAGTCCATCCGGGTGACCATCGAGCACGGGCACGCGAACAAGCGCTCCGACGACTACTCCTCGGTCGCCTACTGGTATCAGGCCGAACCGCACGTACCGTTCCGGCTCCCGCCCCTCGAGCAGCGCCTGCCCCGCCCACTGTGAGAAGGAGATTCCCATGCGGTTGAACGTCGGCGATTTCACGCGCATCTACGATCCGAGCCCGGATTTCGGTGCGCCGTGGTACGTCAACGACCACTGCGTCATCCGGGATCCCGATGGCGAGTGGCACCTGTACGGCATCAACCACGCCGAACCCTCCGATCCGGACGGCGAGACGACCTTCCTGCACGCCACCGCCACCGACATCAAAGGCCCGTGGCACACCAGGGAAACCGCGCTGACCCTCGATCCGAACTACTACGGGGAACGGCATCTGTGGGCCCCGCACGTGATCCGCGCCGACCGCAAGTACTGGATGTTCTACAACGCGGGCGGGGACGACCCCACCCGCGAAGCCATCAACCTGGCCACATCCGAGGACCTCTACCACTGGACCCGGCACCCGGGAGGACCACTGTTCCGGGACGGCTACAGCGCACGCGATCCCATGGTCACCTGGACCGGCGATCAGTGGACCATGTACTACTGCGGCAACGACGACCCGCTCGGCGGGCATTTCGCGGTGGTCTACCGCTGCAGTGACGACCTCATCCACTGGGGCGACCGCAAGATCGCGTTCACCAGTGAGTTCACCGGCCAGGGATTCAACAGCCCGACCGAATCCCCGTTCGTGGTCAAGGAAGAGGACCACTGGTACCTGTTCATCGGGCCGTGCGGCAGATATCAGCCCACCCCGGACGGGTTCGTGTGCACCGCGGTCTACGAGTCGGACAACCCATGGGAGTTCCCGCGCGACCACCTGATCACCAAGATCGGCAGTCACGCGGCGGAGATCATCGAGAACCGCTGGATCACCTCGTGCGGAGCCGGACAGGGCGGGGTGTTTCTCGCGGAACTGTCCTGGGAGAGCTGAGATGCGACTGACCGCGAGCGAATTCCGCCACGTCTTCGATCCGAGCGAGGCGGCGGGGGTACCGAGCTATCTCAACGATCACACGATCATCCGGGCCGAGGACGGCAGCTGGCATCTGTTCTCCATCACCCATCCGGAACCGGCGAACCCGGCGGAGGAGAAGACCTTCCTGCACGCCAGGGCCGGGGACGTCGAGGGCCCATGGCACACCCTGGATCCGGCGCTCGTCGTGGATCCGGACTATCACGGGGAACGGCATCTGTGGGCCCCGCACGTCATCCGCGCCGACCGCAGGTACTGGATGTTCTACGCCGCGGGCGGGGACGATCCCACCCGCGAAGCCATCAACCTCGCCACATCCGAGGACCTCTACCACTGGACCCGGCACCCCGACGGGCCGCTGTTCCGGGACGGGTTCAGTGCCCGGGACCCGATGGTGGTGTGGACCGGCGACGAATGGACCATGTACTACTGCGCCACCGATGACCCCTCGGGCGGCAGGCACGTGGTCGCCTACCGGTGCAGCGAGGACCTGGTGCACTGGGACGACCGGAAGATCGCGTTCACCAGTGAGCGCAGTGGCACCGGCGGCGGACCGGCCGAGTCCCCGTTCGTGCTCTGGGAACAGGGCAGCTGGTATCTGTTCATCGGACCGTGCGGCGCGTACGCGAAGACCCCGGACGGCTATGTGTGCACCGCGGTCTACGAGTCGGACAACCCATGGGAGTTCTCCCGGGAGGGGCTGCGCACCCGGATCGCCAGTCACGCGGCCGAGGTAGTGGACAATCGCCTGATCACCTCGGCCGGTTGGGGCCAGGGCGGACTGTACCTCGCTGACCTCGTATGGGAACGGGATTGACCCGCCGATCGTCGGGTGCTCCCACGACCATTTCCGGTATCGCCCTGTTGGGGTACCTGGATACGGTCTGCGTGTCACCGGACCAAAACAGAAGGTGACTGAAGGGACCGGAAGAAGGGAATCCCCAGATGCGCACAACCAGCAAGGTCGGGGGGCTGGCCGCGGCGACACTCGGCCTGGCACTCCTCGCTGCACCGTTCGCCCAGGCATCACCGGCGACCCCGAAGATCATCGGCGGCGGACCGGCCAGTGACGTCTCCTACGGCGCCCAGGTCTACGTCGACGGGCAGTTCAACTGCTCGGGCAGCGTCATCGCTCCCGAGTGGGTGCTGACCGCGCAGCACTGCGACGGCCAGGGCCTCAGCGTCAAGGTCGGCAGCCTCAAACTTGGCGAGGGCGAGGACGCCAAGGTCGAGAAGTCCACCAAGGCCCCCAATGGGGACCTGCTGCTCCTGCACCTGGACCACGCGGTCAAGGCGAAGCCGGTGCAGCTCGGTGACAAGGACCCGGCCAAGGGCGACCAGAACAAGATCTACGGTTGGGGCCGCGAAGAGGGCAGCGGTCCGCCGGCTCCCGCACTGAAGGTGGCCACCGTCGAGGTGACCGGGCAGAGCCAGGACGCCTTCAACGGACCCGCGATCGCCAGCAAGGGCGTGGATGGCGCATCGTGGCACGGCGACTCGGGCGGCCCGCAGATCGCGGACGGCAAGCAGGTCGGTGTCTGCTCCACCGGGGAGAACTCGGGCAGCGACCCGAACGGCACGCAGAACTACGCCAGCGTGGCGAACAGCCGCGACTGGATCAAGCAGACCGCGGGCGTCTAGGGCACCCCACGGCCGGAACACGATGGCGGGCACCGGAATCCGGTGCCCGCCATGCTGTGTCCAGAGCCCGGTTCAGCGGTGCAGCCTTGCTCCCTTGAACACCTTGTCCACCCCGTTGCGCGGACCGTGCACCGCGAGCCCGACCAGGTCGAGTTCCCCGCCCGGGACCGCGGCGACCGCGGCCCGGTTGTCCGTGTCGTTCCCGGTGTGGAACAGCTCCGCGGTGAACACCGCCGTGGGCAGTCCCCTGCGCATCGCACGGGCGTGTGCGGTGCCCATCAGTTCCTTGTCCCCCTCGAACACGAGCACCGGCTGGCGGAACATCGGCAGGTATCGCGTTCCGTCCGCATCGGCATAGGGCTCACCGAGCAGTTCGGCATTGGCGGCGATCCCGGAACTGAGGAAGGCGCAGACGTTCAGCCGTTGCCACGGCTCCAGATCCTCGCGCAGCAACACCGCGATCTTGGTATCGAACTCAGGCATGGGGCCAGTGTCACCGAGTGGTGGTGCGGGCGTCTTGTACGTTCTTCACATGCCGGAAAGCGCCGTCCGCGCGTGGGCGCCCGGGATACCGGGGATCCGTGAGGTGCTGCACGCGCGGTTTCTCGAACACGCCTACCCCAGTCACACGCACGCCGCGTGGACGGTGCTGATCATCGACGAGGGCATGGTGCGCTACGGCCTGCACCGCGGCGAGCACGGTGCCCTGCGCTCCCAGGTGACCGTCCTGCCTCCGCACGTGCCGCACGATGGGCGCAACGTCACCGAACGGGGTTTCCGCAAACGGGTGCTCTATCTGGAACCTTCCACGATGGACGAATCGCTCATCGGGGCGGCCGTCGACCAGCCCGGACTGCGGGATCCCCTGCTGCGCCAGCGAGTCCATGAACTGCACGAGGTGTTGCGCGGACCGCGGGAACCGTGGCACGCGCAGTCCCGGCTCGCCCTGATCACCGAACGCCTCGCCGAACGGCTGCACGGCGGGCCCGCCCCGGAGCGGGCACCGGTGGCCCCGAAGCTGGCCGGGCAGCTGCGCGAGCTGCTGGACGCGAGCGCCCCGGCAGGGATCACCCTGGACGAGGCGGCCCGCCTGCTGCACGCCCATCCTGCCCACCTGGTGCGCGTGTTCAGCACCCGGTTCGGTATCCCGCCGCACCGCTACCTCACCGGACTGCGCATCGACCTCGCGCGCAGGCTGCTGCTCGACGGGCTGCCCGCCGCTCAGGTCGCCCTGGCCGCCGGGTTCACCGACCAGTCCCATCTGAACCGGCATTTCACCGCGATGCTCGGCACCACTCCGGGACGGTTCCGTGCCTAGTCCGCCGCGGCGACCGGCTGCCGGAGGATCGTGCGCAGCTTCTCGGGCGCGACCCTGCGGAAGTCGCTGAGGTAGATCTCGTGGTGTTCCCCGGTCATCCGCAGGCCCTGAGCGGGGATGAACTCCCGGTGCATCCGTTGGAGCACGGCTGCCTCCTCGTCGAAGGGGCCGAGGTGCAGGGTCTGCACGCAGGTGCCCTCCGCCAGCCGTTCGAGCCGCACCCGGTCGAGCGCCGCAGGCGCACCACCCGCCGCGGCCTTGGCCACCACGGCCTCGAACAGGTCCTCGCCGATCCAGTCCGGGACCATGATCATGAGGGTCCACTGCCACCGGCTCTTGTCCCGCGCGGCGGTGAACGACGCCATGTCCTCGGCCCACCAGCGGCCTTCCAGAGGCATGACCACGTAGTCCCTGCCGAGTTCCTGTTTGCTGGCGAACTTGAGCTTGTAGGCGACCGGATAGAGCGCGCTCACCGCCTCGGCGAACTGCCCGCTCGTGTTCGGGTCACCGTGCCCGTCGATCATCAGGTACCGCAGCGGCGGCACCTCGAGGACGCGGAACCGGTCCCGCGCCGCCCGATAGCAGTCCAGCTGTTTCTTGAAGTCGACTTTCTCCGGCACGCTCTCCCCCAGTCCGGCGCGGTCTAGGCTCCGCCGTGTTCGCGGTGCATTGCCCGCAGCGCGCGCATCGCATCCACCGCCCGCTGGCCGTCGTGCGCCTGGATCGCCATCACCGGGTAGTACTCGTCGGCCAGCAGTTCCACCCGGGCCCAAGGGGAACCGTCCGGGAAGCTCACCGCGCGCACATCGGCCCAGTCGAACCACTTGCCCTGGAACACATTGCGCACCTCGATACCGTGTTCGTCGGCGCGCACCCGGGGCCGCAACAGCAACAGCACGGCGCAGGCCAGGATCGCGCCGACCACGATCATCGCGACCTGGTCGGCCGAACCGAAGGTGGCCCCGGTCGGGGTCCGGCGCATCAGCACCCCGGCTACGACCAGGGCGGCGAGCAGGATCAGCGCGAACGGGATGACATAGCGCCGGATCCGTACCGGTCGTGCGATCGTCTCCATCACTTCACCCATGCCGGCTCGATCCATCACCTGCGCGCCCGTCACGAGAAACCCCGCTCGGTCCACGGGGCGCGCAGCCCGCGCAGCACTCGCGCGGCCTCCAGCGCGGCGACCGTGGCCTCGGCGCCCTTGTCCTCGCTCGATTCGGGCAAACCGGCCCTGGCGAGCGCCTGTTCCTCGGTGTCGCAGGTGAGCACGCCGTTGCCGATCGGGGTGCTCTCGTCCAGCGACACCCGGGTCAGACCCGCGGTCACGGCATCGCACACGTACTCGAAGTGCGGGGTGCCGCCCCGGATCACCACGCCGAGCGCGACCACCAGATCGTGCTGGCGGGCGAGTTCCTGGCAGACCACGGGGAGCTCGACGCAGCCGGGCACCCGCACCTCGGTGATGTCGGCGACCTTGGCGCGCTCCACCGTGCCCCGCGCGCTGCGCAGCAACTGCTCGGTGATCCGCTCATGCCAGCGGGTCGCGGCGATCGCCACCCGCAGTGCGTCGCAGTCCTCGGGTACTTCGATTTCCGGTCGACCCTGGCCAGCCATGTTCCTATGCCTCGTACTCGTCGAGCGTCAGCAGGTGCCCCATGCGATCCCGCTTGGTGCGAAGGTAGCGCAGGTTCTCCGGGTTGGCCGATACCGGGAGCGAAACCCGGTCCAGCACGGTGAGTCCGTACCCTTCGAGGCCGACCCGCTTGGCGGGGTTGTTGGTGAGCAACCGCATCGACCGGACCCCGACATCCACCAGGATCTGGGCCCCGGTGCCGTAGTCGCGCGCGTCCGCGGGGAGTCCCTGTTCGAGGTTCGCGTCTACGGTGTCCGCCCCGCGGTCCTGCAACTGGTAGGCCTGGAGCTTGTGCAGCAGGCCGATGCCGCGTCCCTCGTGCCCGCGCACGTAGAGCACCACGCCCCTGCCGTTCGCGGCGACCGCCTCCAGCGCCGCGTCGAGCTGCGGCCCGCAGTCGCAGCGCAGCGAACCGAACACGTCCCCGGTCAGGCATTCGGAGTGCACCCGGACGAGTACATCCTCGCCGTCACCGATCTCCCCGTAGACGAGCGCGACGTGCTCGATCCCGTCCAGCAGGCTGTCGTAGCCCAGCGCCCGGAAGGTGCCGTGCACGGTCGGGATCCGCGCCTCGGCTACCCGCTCCACCTGCTTCTCGTAGCGGCGGCGGTAGGCGATCAGGTCCGCGATCGAGATGATGCTCAGCTCGTGCTCGGCGGCGAACACCTCGAGCTCGTCGCGGCGGGCCATGTCCCCGTCGCTCTTCTGCGAGACGATCTCGCACAGCACACCGGCCGGTTGCAGCTTCGCCAGCCGGGCCAGATCGACCGCCGCCTCGGTGTGCCCCGGCCTGCGCAGCACCCCGCCGTCCTTGGCGCGCAACGGAACGACATGCCCCGGGCGGCGGAAATCGCGCGGGGCGGATGCCGGATCGGCGAGCAGCCGGATGGTGTGCGCCCGATCGGTCGCCGAGATCCCGGTACTCACGCCTTCCGCGGCGTCCACGGTCACGGTGTAGGCGGTGCCGCGCACGTCCTGGTTGGTGTGGAACATCGGCGGCAGGTCCAGCCGGTCGCAGTCGCGCGCGGTCAGCGGCACGCAGACGTACCCGGAGGTGTAACGGACCATGAAGGCGAGCAGCTCCGGGGTGGCCTTCTCCGCGGCGAAGATGAGGTCGCCCTCGTTCTCCCGGTCCTCGTCGTCGACGACGATCACGGCCTTGCCATCGGCGATGTCCGCGATGGCCTTCTCGATGGCCTGGTAATCGGCCACAGCGCTCACGCTCCCGTTTCTTCGCCACCGAGGGCCGCCAGATGCGGCCGGGCGAGCTTGTCGAGGTACTTGGCGACCACGTCGACCTCGATATTGACGTGGTCCCCCGGTTCGAGCAGCCCCAGGGTGGTGTCCGCGAGCGTGGTCGGGATCAGCGCCACGGTGAACTCGGTGTCGGTCACCTCCACCACGGTCAGGGAGACCCCGTCCACGGTGATCGAGCCCTTCTCCACCACGTAGCGGTTCAGCTCGCGGGGCAGGGCGAAACTGGTCGTCCCGTCCGGGTCGCGCCCGATGTAGCTCGCGGTCCCGTCCACGTGGCCCTGCACGATGTGCCCGCCGAGCCGGTCCCCGACCGCGGCCGCCCGCTCCAGGTTGACCTTCACGCCGGTGGCCAGCTTGCGCAGACTGGAACGGTGCAGTGTCTCGGCGACCGCGTCCACCGCGAAGGTGTCGCCCTCGATCTCGGTCACCGTGAGGCACACCCCGTTCACCGCGATCGAGTCGCCGTGCGCCGCGTCGCTGGTGACCAGCGGACCTCGGATGCGGATGCGCGCCTGCTCCGGCGCATCGGTCAGCTCGACGATTTCGCCGACCTCTTCAACGATCCCGGTGAACATGTCCCCACAGTAGCGCCGGGCTTTCGGGGCGGCGCAGCCAACCGCGCGGCGGTGACGACCGCCACGTCCGGCCGGTCAGCGGCACCTGATGCAGACTGCTATCCACACCCTTGAGCAGGAGACCGCCATGTCCTTCACCGAACAAGAGATCGCCTACCTGCGCTCCCAGCCACTCGCCCGGCTGGCCACCGCCGACCTTGCCGCTCCCGAGGTCCCCGCCCAGCCGGATGTGGTGCCGGTCGCCCTCGAATACGACGGCGAGCACCTCTGGGTCGGCGGCGGCGAGCGGTCCGTGCTCGGCACCCGGAAGTTCCGCAATGTGGCCACCGGAGCGCATCGGGTCGCGGTGGTGGTCGACGATCTGCCCTCGTTCGAGCCGTTCATCGCGCGCGGGATCCGGATCTACGGCCGCGCCGCGCAGCCCTTCCAGCGCACCGGCATGGTGGGCCCGGGCTGGTTTCTGCGGATCACCCCGACGGTGTCCTGGAGCTGGAACCTGGACGGCGAGCCCGTCGGCGAGAACTGGTACGAGACGCGCCGGACCGTGCACTAACCGCGGGCGGCCGCCGCGCTCGCCCGCAGGGCGGTCAGTGCCTTGCCGGGATCCTCGGCACCGTAGATCGCCGAACCCGCCACGAAACAGTCCACTCCGGCCTCGGCGGCCTGTTCGATGGTGTCCGCGCCGATCCCGCCGTCGATCTCCACTAGCACCCGCAGCTCACCCGCGTCCACGAGGCGGCGCGCGGCACGCACCTTGTCCAGCACCTCGGGCATGAATCGCTGGCCGCCGAAGCCCGGTTCCACGGACATCACGAGCAGCGTGTCGTAGTGCTGGAGCAGTTCCACGTACGGCTCGAACGGGGTGCCCGGTTTGATGGACAGGCCCGCCTTGGCACCCGCGGCGCGCAGGTTCTTCGCGATCGACACCGGATCCTCGGCCGCCTCCACGTGCACGGTCACGTTGTGCGCGCCCGCCTCCGCGTAGCCGATCGCCCAGCGATCCGGGTTCTCGATCATCAGGTGGCAGTCGAGCGGAATCTCGGTCGCCTTGCGCAGCGACTCCACCACCGGGAGGCCAAGGGTCAGGTTCGGCACGAAGTGCGCGTCCATCACGTCGACGTGCAGCCAGTCGGCATCCTGCACGGCCGCCGCTTCCTCGGCGAGGCGCGCGAAATCCGCGGAAAGGATGCTCGGGGCGATCATGGGTTCAGCCACGGTGGCGAGTGTAGATGCCGCGGTCAGCCGGAAACGATCGAGGCGACCAGGATCCTGGTCAGTTCCGCGCAGACCTCCTCGAGTGGCACCGGACGGCCGTTGCTCTCCCAGTCCCGCATCGTCTCGTTGACCGCCCCGATGAACGCGACACTGACCATGCGCAGCTCCCGCCGCGGGGCCTCGCCCCGGTCCATGACGCGCTGCCCCTCCGCGTCGAAGAACCGGCAGAGCCGTTCCCGCCACGCGATCCGGTGCTCCTCGACCGTCTTGCCGACGCCCATGTTCTCCACGTAGGCGATCCGGGTCCATCGCGGATCGCTCGAGGTCACCTCGAGATAGGCGCGCAGCGCGGCACCGACCCGTTCGGCGAGCCCGCTGTCCTCGGCCGCCTCCAGCGCTTCCACGGCCGCCGCCATGGCGCGGGTGGTGATCCGGTCGTGCAGCTCGATGAGCACCTGCTCGCGCCCGTCGAACTCCTGATAGAAATTCCGCGTCGAGACACTCGCGGCCGCACAGAGCTTTTCGATCGAGGTCGCGGCGTACCCGTTGCTGCCGAACAACTCGAAGCCCGCGTCCAGCAAGCGTTCCTTGCGCTCGGCGCGACGCTGATCGGCCGTCCGGCCACCGTAGTCGCGGCGCGGCATCGTCGTGTCCGTCATACCACCATTGTGCGCGATGGGCGTGGGATCACCGTTACCAACCACGAGGCCACGCCCATCCGCGGTTCACTTCGGGAACGATCCGGGGCCGACCGGGCGGCCCGCGACGTCGATCAGCGAATCGATGAGCGTCTTGCCGAAGAAAGCGAGGTTCTCCGGGGTCGCCAAGGTCGAGGGCACCGTCCTGGTGTCACAGCCGGACTTCGCCGGTTTCCCGTCGAGCCGGTCACTCAGCCAGCGGAAGCCCTCGGCGAATCCGGTGGCGCCGAGGGTGAAATGATCGCTGATCATATCCCGGCGATAGGTGATGTCGTTTCCGGCCGCACACTGCTTCCGGACAAGTTCGTCCACCGGTTCACTCGGCACGATCTCGTCGTGCACCGCTTGGAAAGCGTACATCGGGGCCTTGATTTCGACCTCCCCCGACATCTTCACCTTCGCGAGATATTTCGCCGGAATCGGCTTGTCCAACGGATCCTGCACGTTGAAGAACGTATCCACATCGGTGCCGATGTTCTGCAGTATCGAATACTGCAGGCATTGTTTACGGGCCTTGTCCAGCGCGTTCTTGCCTTTGTCGGTGAGATGCTCGTCCACGTACCGTTTCAGCTCGGGGTACGCGTTCGTCAGGCCGGCTATGCCGTTCACCGGGATCCCCGCGAACGGCGTCTTGTTGGTCTTTTCTTTCACCTTCTTGATGTCGGCCGGGACACCACCCGCCGAAATACCCACGATATTCAGTTCCGGCGCGTAACTGCCCTGCAGCGTCCCGGCGAATTCCGCAGCCTGGGAACCGCCGGAATAGCCGTAGACCCCGGTGCGGGTCGCCGCGCCGTTCAGCCCCGCAGGCTCGAAGTTCTCGGTCGCGCGGATCGCGTCCAGGGTGGCGTGCCCGGACATGTCCCCGGCCAGGTATTCCCCCTTCGGGCCGAGGTGGTCCGGAACCGTCACCGCGTAGCCCTGGCGCGCCGCGGCGGCGATGAAGATCAGTTCGAGCTGCACGGGTGCGCTGTCCCAGTTGAGATTCTGCTGCAACTGGTAGGACGGCGCGCAGTTCTCCGGAATACTGTCCTCGAACGAGTCGTAGGCGACCAGCGGGCGATTCTTGTCCGGTTTCGCGTTCGCCGGGAGAATCACGGTGGTAAGCGCGGTCGTCGCTTTCCCGAGTGCGTCGGTCGTGCGATACCTCAGTTGCCAGGCCTGCAGTTTCATCGGGATCAGCGATCCGGCCGCGATGGTCACCGGGCGCGAGTCGAGCACCGTCCCCGGCTTCGTGTTCGCCGCGTCCGGTGGCGCGCTCGCCTGCGCGGGAACCATGGTCCCGCACAGCAGCGCGGCGGCGGCCAGGGCCAGACCGGCGAGCAAGCGCCGAGGGCGTTTCGTCGTGCGCATAGGACACTACCGCCTTCCGATCGAGCAGCATTGCACATCGAGTTACCGGACGGTAGCGCTATCTCAGCAAAGTGACAAGAGTTCTTACCGAATTTTCCCGCCGCTGGTTACCCCACGGTTTCCGGGCCGCGAGTTCAGCGCAGCGCCGGCGCGACCTCCTTGTTGAACAGCTCGATCCCGGACCGGTCGTAGGCCG
This sequence comes from Sciscionella sediminilitoris, assembly GCF_000737195.2. Lineage (GTDB taxonomy): Bacteria > Actinomycetota > Actinomycetes > Mycobacteriales > Pseudonocardiaceae > Sciscionella > Sciscionella sediminilitoris. The sequence continues at coordinate 22,386 of NZ_JALM01000094.1, read as the reverse complement.
CCTCGGCGAAGTACAGGATCGCGTATTCGAGCCCGAGACCACGCAGGCCGGTGAGCCGCTCCGCGATCTGTTCCGGAGTGCCGACCAGCGGCCCGTTCGCCATCATCTCGCGCTGCTGCGCGACCTTCTCCGCGGAAACGTATTTCGCGTAGTGCGCCTCGAACCAGTCCAGCCGCTCGGCCACTTCCCGTTCCGTCGCGCCGATCACCACGTTGTAGTCGGCCGAGCGCACGATCGCGTCGAAGTCGGTGCCGAGCTCGGCGCAGTGCCCGGCGAGCACCTCCGATTTGTGCTTGAACCCCTCGGGGGTGCCGTCGAAGTTGGTGTAGGAGGCATACCGCGCCGCGATGCGCAGCGTGCGACGCTCACCGCCACCGGCGATCCACAGCGGGATTCCGTTCTCCTGCAACGGAAGCGGCCGGCAGATCGCCCCGTCCACCGTGTAGTACTTGCCATCCCGGCTCGACCGGCCCTCGGTCCAGAGATCGCGCATGATCCGCACCCCCTCCTCGAGCCTGCCGAGCCGCTCCCCCGCGCTCGGGAACCCGTAGCCGTAGGCCCGCCACTCGTGCTCGTACCACCCGGCGCCGATACCCATCTCGACCCGGCCGCCGGAGATCAGGTCGGCGGTCGCGGCCACCTTCGCCAACTGAGCCGGATTGCGGTAGCTCATACAGGTGCACATCTGTCCGAGGCGAACCGTGCTGGTACTCGCGGCCAGGGCGGAGATCAGCGACCAGGCCTCGTGGGTGGCCTCCTCGGTCGGTTCCGGAACGGTGTGGAAGTGGTCGTACACCCAGATCGACTCGTACGGCCCCCGCTCAGCGAACTTCGCGAGGTCGAGCATCCGCGACCAGTGTTCTCCCGGCTCGATTCCCGCGAGGTCGAGCCGCCATCCCTGAGGTACGAACAGTCCGAAGCGCATGGCCGGAACCCTAGTCGCCGCCGCGGTTCCGCGTCGAGACCGCTAACCGGCACCTGCCCGGTCGCGTGCCCGGCGCCAGGCACGGGAACCGAGCAGTCGCAGCCCGTTCAACCCGACGAGGACCGTGGATCCCTCGTGCCCGGCGACACCGAGCGGCAGCGGGAGCACCCCGGCCAGATCCCAGACCACGAGCCCGAGAATGAACGCCGCGGCGATCACCAGGTTGGCCACGACCACCCGTTCGGCCCGGCGGGCCAGAGCGAGCACCGTGGGCACCGCGGTCAGTTCGTCCCGGACGAGCACGACATCCGCGGCACCGAGGGACAGATCGGCGCCCGCGCCGCCCATGGCGAGTCCGGTGCCCGCGGCGGCGAGCGCGGGAGCGTCGTTCACCCCATCGCCCACCACCGCCATCCGCGCCCCCTCGGACTCGTATCCGGCGATCAGTTCCCGCTTCTGTTCGGGAAGCAGGCCCGCGTGCACGGTCCGGATGCCCACCTCGTCCGCGATCGCTTGCGCCGCAACCGAATGGTCTCCGGTGACCAGGACGGCACCGGTTCCGGTCAGGCGGACGCAGCCCGCGACCGCCGCCACCGCACCGGCGCGGGTGCGGTCCGCGATTCCGAGCACCCCGATCGCCTTCCCTGCCTCGCTCACCAGTACCGCGGTCCGGCCCCGGGCGCGCACCGCGGCGAGCACATCGTCCATTGTGGACTGTCCACTGGGCACACCGACCTCGATCTCCGTGCCATCGACCCGCCCGCGAACCCCGCGCCCCGGCCGGGCGGAGAAGCCGCCCACCGGCGCGATGGACAGCTCGCGTTCGCGCGCCGCGTCCAGGATCGCGCCCGCGAGCGGATGTTCGCTCGGATACTCGACCGCAGCGGCGAGAGCGAGCACATCCTCCTCGGCGCGGTCGGCGGTGTGGATCTCGGCCAATACCGGAGCTCCCTTGGTGAGGGTTCCGGTCTTGTCGAAGGCGAACCGGGTAGTGCGGGCGAGGCGCTCGAGCGCGACGGCGGACTTCACCAGTACCCCGTTGCGGCTCGCGGTGGCGATCGCGGCCAGCAGCGGGGGCATGGTGGCGAGCACGAGCGCGCACGGAGAGGCCACGATCATGAAGGTCATCGCCCGCAGCAGCGCCTCCCGGAACGGGGTGCCGAGCGCGAGCGGGATCGCGAACAGCAGCACGGTCGCGGCGACCATGCCGAGCGAGTACCAGCGCTCCACCCGCTCCACGAACAACTGCGTACCCGCCTTCGTGGCGCTCGCCTCGCGCACCGATTCGGCGATCCGGGCCAGCACACTGTGCTCGGCGGTGCGCCCGACCCGGATGCGCAGCGCCCCGGTCCCGTTCCCGGTACCCGCGAACACCTCGTCCCCGGTGAAGGTGGGCACCGGGAGCGGTTCACCGGTGATGCTCGCCTTGTCCACCTCGCTCTCCCCGTGCAGCACGATCCCGTCCGCGGCGATCCGTTCTCCGGGCCGCACCAGCACCTCGTCCCCGACCGCGAGCTCCGCGACCGCGACGGTCTGTTCCCCGTCCGCGGTCACCCGGCTCGCGGTCTCCGGGGCGAACCGCAGCAGCCCGCGCACCGATTCCTCGGTGCGCCGAGTGGCCAGCGCTTCGAGGGCGCCGGAGCTCGCGAAGATCACGATCAGCAGCGCCCCGTCCATGAACTGACCGATCGCGGCCGCGCCGATGGCGGCGAGCACCATCAGCAGGTCCACATCCAGGGTCCTCCCGGCGAGCGCGCGCACCCCGGCGATCGCGGGTTCCCAACCGCCGGCGAGGTAACAGGCCAGGTAGGCGGACACCCACAGCCATTCCGGGCAGCCGCTGAGTTCCGCGGCGAGCCCGAACAGGAACAAACCCAGTGCGAGGGCGGCGAACCGCACTTCGGAGACGGCGAACACGAACCCAAGATAACAGAACATATGAAGATGTCTTCAATTATGGGCTGTGGGCTACGCTACCCGCGTGGGACACACACCGCAGGTGCGCCAACCGGTCGAGGATCTCGATCCACAGAGCGCGGCGAACGTCGCCGAGACGCTGCAAGCGCTGGCCACCCCCAGCCGGTTGCGCATCCTCGCCAAGCTGCGCGCGGGACCGCTTCCGGTCACCGAGCTCGCCGAGGCGGTCGGCATGGAGCAGTCCGCCGTCTCGCACCAGTTACGGCTGCTGCGCACCCTCGGACTGGTCACCGGCACCCGCAATGGGCGCAGCATCATCTACCGGCTCTACGACAACCACGTCGCGCAGCTGCTCGACGAGGCCGTGTACCACAGCGAGCACCTTCGCCTCGGGCTCACCGATCGCTGAGCCGGTCTACCGGCGCGCGTTCACCACCCGCATGCCGCCGAGCAGGTCCCTGGTCCGCCCGCTGATGTGCCGCCCATGCTCCTGCTCGATCGACTCGATGCCGCGCGGTTCGACCGACCATCCCTTGGCGCCCAGGAATTCCGCGAAGTCCGCGCGCTCCTCCTGGCTGACCAGATCGGCGAAGCTGACCCCGAACTGCTCGGAGGCGTCCGCGACCCGTTCGTCGTGCACGAAGGAGCCGGTGGCCTGGGCGCCCGCGTCCTCCACCGAGATCAGGCTGCCCGGGGCGGAGAGCTCGTCGATCCGCGCGAAGAGCTGATTCTCGGCCTGCGCGGGCAGATACATCAGCAGTCCCTCGGCGAGCCAGGCGGTCGGCAGTTCCGGGTCGAACCCGGCCGCGCGCAGTGCGGACACCCAGTCCTCGCGCAGGTCGGTGCCCACCATCCGGTGCCCGCACACCGGTTCGGCGCCGCGCGCCTCGAGCACGTCCTGTTTGAACGCGAGCACCTTCGGCTGGTCCACCTCGAACCAGCGGGTCTCCGGTGCCACCGAGAGCCGGTAGGCCCGCGCGTCCAGACCGGAGGCGAGCACCACGACCTGCGGGGTCCCGGCGTTCTCCAGGTAGTCGTCGAAGAACCTGGTGCGCACCGCCATGTAGTCGACCATGGAGAGCCAGAATTCCTCGTCCACGCCGCTGTGCCCGTCCCGGATCGACGTCGCCGGGTTCGCCGAATCGACGAAGGCGGCCGCGTATTCATCGGTGATGAGCGGATCGGCGCTCGCCGTCTCGGCGGCCCGCGCGGCCGCGACGAGCAGGGCCGTGAAGCCAACACTCGAGACGATGTCCCATTCCTCGTTCGCCTGCGTCATGGCCGACCTCCATCGCGAATACACCCGGACAACAGTGGACAGGACCGCTTTTCACACCGTGGCACGAGCCGCCGGATAACCGTCCGCTTTGCCGGAATCCCCCACTGTGAGCTTCCTCATGCCCCGGGCTCGGCCGCGCTCCAGCGCCGCACCGGAGCCGCATGGCGCGGTCGCATGATCAGCGCGGCGATGTAGTAGTGGCACGGTTGCCCGGTGATGTTGGCATAGCTGTGCACGGCATCCGCGGAGAAGTACAGCGAATCGCCCGCCTCGAGGTCGTAGACCTCGGTACCGACCCCGAGGTGCAGGCTGCCCGATTCCACCACGACGAACTCGTGCGAACCCGGGGCATAGGCCGGATATTCGCCCGCCGCGCAGTGCGGCGGCAGGCTGGAGCGGATCCATTCGAAGTTCACCCCGGGAACCACCGGGGAGAGCACCACGCGCCGCCAGCCGCCCGGCTCGTCCACCACATCCTGCTCGGCGGCCCGGCGCAGCACTGTGCGCGGCCCCTGATCGAGCAGTTCGGTCAGCGGTACGCCGAGCCCTTCGGCGATCCTGGCCAGCACCACCACCGTCGGCGCCTTCTGCCCGCGCTCCACCGAGGAAACCATGCTCACGCTCACCGAGGCCGTCGACGCGAGATCCTGCAGGGTCATCCCCCGCTCACCGCGCAGCGCCTGGATGCGCTTTCCCAGTTCACCGAGATCCATGATTCCGCTATAATAACCATAATGTTCGCTATAGAGAAAACGAAGGTCCGGTCCGCACGGTCCGCTGATCTCCCCGCCGTCGCCCGGATCTACGAGCACTATGTGCGCACCAGCCTCGCGACCTTCGAGGAGAACCCGCCGACTCTCGCGGACTGGCGGGCCAAGTTCGCCGAGCTCGCCGCTCAGGGGCTGCCGTTCCTCGTCGCGCAGTCGGGCACGGAGATCCTCGGGTACGCCTACATCGCCCCCTGGCGGCCCAAACCCTCCTATCGGTACACCGGAGAGGACACCATCTACCTCGCGCCCGGACAGTCCGGGAGAGGGCTCGGCAAGGCACTGCTCGGTGAACTGCTGACGCGCGGCGCGGAAGCGGGCATCCGCCAGCTGATCGCGGTTGTCGTGGACACCGGGGATCCGTCCTCCGCCGCGCTGCACCTGGCGTTCGGTTTCACCGAGGCGGGCCGGCTCACCGGGGTCGGTGAGAAACACGGCAGGATCCTGGACACGGTCCTCTACCAGCGCTCGCTATGACCCGGCGGGCTGCGCTGCTCGGGCTGTGCGCGACCGGGATCGTCAGCTGGGGCGTGCTCTACTACACGTTCCCGGTGCTGCTCGGCACGGTACTGCGGGACACCGGCTGGTCGGCGGGCGCCGCGATGGGCGCGTTCTCCACCGGGCTGGTCGCCTCCGCGCTGTGCGGGCCCTTCGTCGGCCGCTGGGTGGACCGGAGCGGCCCGCGGGTGGTGATGACGACCGGATCGGTACTCGGCGTGCTCGGCCTGCTGGCGGTGGCGAAAGCCCCGAGCCTCCCGCTGTTCTTCGCGGCCTGGATACTCACCGGCGCAGCCCAGGCCATGCTGCTCTACCAGCCCGCCTTCGCCGCGCTGACCCGCTGGTACGGCACCGAACGGGTGCGGGCGCTGACCGCCGTGTCCCTGGTCGGCGGCCTGGCGAGCACCGTGTTCGCGCCGATCGCGGACGGGCTGCTCACGCTGCTCGGCTGGCGTGGCTGCCTCCTCGTGCTCGCCTGCCTGCTCGGCGCGGTGACCCTTCCGGTGCACTTCTGGTGCCTGCGCCTGCCCTGGCCACCCGATCGGCGGCGGGCGGACGGCGCATCCGGGGACCACGTCCGCACCGTCGCGCGCAGCCCGGCCTTCTGGTCGCTGGTGTGCGCGATGGTGCTGGCCGGCTTCGGCATGTACGCGGCCACGGTGAACCTGGTGCCCCTGTTCACCAGCCGGGGCGAGTCGAACACCACGGGCGCGATCGCCCTCGCGCTGTGCGGGGCCGGGCAACTGCTCGGCAGGCTCGGCTACGGCCGGTTCAGCGCGCGGTTCGGGCCGGGGTTCCGCACCGTCGCCGTACTCGCCCTCGGCGCGCTGATGACCGCCCTGCTGGCGGTGGTGTCCGGACCGGCCGCACTCGTGATGGTGCTCGGACTGGGTGCCGGTGCGGTGCGCGGGGTGTACACGCTGCTGCAGGCGACCGCGGTCAGCGATCGCTGGGGCACCGCGCGGTTCGGCACCCTCAACGGACTGTTCAGTGCACCGCTCACGCTGGCGATCGCGCTCGCCCCGTTCGGCGGGACCGGACTGGCCACCCTGTTCGGCGGGTACGGTCCCGCGTTCGTGATCCTCGCCGCGCTCGTCGCCCTCGGTGCCCTGTTCGCGGCGAGCGGCCGGGTCCGGCACGCCGGTGCGGCATCGGGCTGAGGGAGTATTCGGTTGCCCTGTCACCGCGAGGCAATAGGGTCTCTCGTATGACCATCCCCGCATTCATCGCCGCGCTGCCGAAAGCCGAACTGCACCTGCACCTCGTCGGCTCGGCCTCCCCGGAGACCGTGCTCACTCTCGCGCGCAGGCACCCGGACGGTGCCGTACCGACCGATCCCGCGGAGCTGGAGCGGTTCTACGAATTCGTTGATTTCCCGCATTTCATCGACAACTACGCGAAAGTGGACGAACTGGTACGCACCGGTGAGGATGTGCGCGAACTGGTACTCGGCGCCGCCCGCGATGCCGCCAAATGCCAGGTGCGCTACGCGGAGATCACCGTGACCCCGGTGATGCACATCCGTAAGGGAGTGGCGCCCGAGGAGCTCGGGGAAACCCTCGCCGCGGCGCGCACCGAGGCCGCACAGGTGCACGGGGTCGAACTCAACTACATCTACGACATCCCGGCCGGTTTCGGCGGCACCGAGGAGACCGTGGACTTCGCGGTCCGCGTCCGTCCGGAAGGGACTGTCGCGTTAGGACTCGCGGGTCTCGAGGACGACTACCCGCGCGCCGGCTTCGCGGACGCGTTCGCCGCCGCGCGGGACGCCGGGCTGCACGTGGTCGCGCACGCCGGGGAGACCACCGGCCCGGACGAGGTGTGGGCAGCGGTGCGCGAGCTCCGCGCCGAGCGCATCGGGCACGGCATCGGCAGCGTGACCGATCCGGAACTGCTGGATCACCTGGCGCGCAACGGAATTCCGCTCGAAGTGTGCCCGATGTCCAACCTGCGCACCAGGGCCACGGAATCTCTGGAGGCTCACCCGCTCCCCCGCCTGCTGGCCTCCGGTGCCCCGATCACGCTCAGCACCGACGATCCCGGGATGTTCCACACCGATCTGGACACCGAGTACACCGTCGCGGTCCGGTTGTGCGAGCTCGACGAGGCGGGTCTCGCCGAGCTGGCCCGCAACTCGATCAGGTATTCCTACGCGGCACCGGAGATCGCCGAACGCATCCTCGCCGAGATCGACTCGGTACTCGCTTCGGCGTGATCGCGGTCAGGCACTGAACCCGGCGACCTCCCCGATCACCACGATCGCGGGAGGCGTGAACTCCTGTTCCCGCGCCTCGGCCGCCACCCGCGCCACGGTGGAGCGCAGCACCCGCTGGTTGCGGGTCGCGCCGTCGGCGATCACGGCGGCCGGGGTGTCGCCCGGTTTTCCGTTCGCCATCAGCACTTCGGTGAACTCCCCGAGCCGCTGCATGGCCATCATCAGCACCAGGGTGCCGCGCAGTTTGGCCACCGAGGGCCAGTCCACGAGGCTGCTCTCGTCGCTGGGGCCGACATGCCCGGAGACCACGACCACCTCGTGGGTCACGCCGCGATGGGTGACCGGGATGCCCGCGCTCGCCGGGGCGGAGAAGGCACTGGTCACCCCGGGAATCACGGTCACCGCGATCCCCTCCTCCGCGCAGGCGAGCACTTCCTCGAATCCCCTGCCGAACACGAAGGAATCGCCGCCCTTGAGGCGCACCACCCGTTTCCCGGCGCGCGCGCCCTCGATCAGCGCGGTGTTGATGGCCTGCTGAGTGGCCGCGCGCCCGTAGGGAATCTTGGCCGCGTCCACGATCTCCACGTGCCCGGCCAGTTCGTCGAGCAGCGCGCGCGGGGCGAGCCGGTCGGCGACCACCAGGTCCGCGCGCGCCAGTTCGCGGCGTCCGGCCACGGTGATCAGGTCCGGATCACCGGGACCGGCGCCCACGAGCACCACGCCCGCGGTTTTCGCACCGAGTTCGCCCGCCTCGGCCAGGGTTCCGGTGCGCAGTGCCTCGAGCACCACATCCCGTACCGCCGCGGAACGCCGGTGCGCCCCGCCCGCCAGCACCCCGAGCACCATTCCGTCGTGTTCCCCGATCGCCGGGGTCACCGCGGTCCCCGCGGAAGCGAGATCGGAACGGACACAGAACACCCGCCGCCGCTGGGCTTCCTCGACCACTCGCGCGTTGACCTCCGGATCCGAACTGGCCGCGATCGCGTACCAGGCCTCGTCCAGGTCACCCTCGGCATAACCCCGCCGCTGCCAGGAGATCTCACCGGCTTCGATCATCCCGGACACCGCGACGGTGACTTCGGGAGCGATCAGCTCCACCCGCGCACCAGCCGCGATCAGCCTCGGCAGCCGTCGCTGCGCCACCCCGCCGCCACCGATGAACACGACGCGCCGGTCGCGCAGGTCGAGCCCGGCGAGATAGTGGTCCTCGGTCATCGCACTCCCCACAACAGCACATCCTGACTGGCCGGTCCCATGCCGACACCTCCACCGTCGAACTCCGCGAGGCCCGCGACCGCCAACTGCCGACCGGACACCCGGTATCCCTTGTCCCGCAACATATCCCGATAGGCACCCAGCCTGGTCAGATCGGCCACCGAGGTGACGATCCGGTCCGCCCCGCTCGCCACGACCGCGGCGAACACGTCCGGTCCCGCACCGCCGACGTACACCGCGTCCGGTTCGGGCAGCTCCTGCAGCGATCCGGGTGCCGGTTCACCGACCAGCCGCACGTCCACGTCGTGCCGGGATGCGTTGGCCAGCACCCGCACCGACTGCCCCGGATCGGGTTCCACCGCGACCACGGCCGCACCGAGCCGGGCGCACTCCACCGCGATCTGCCCGGCGCCCGCACCGATGTCCCAGACGAGCTGACCGGGGCGCGGGGCCAGCCTGGCCAGGGCGAGCGCGCGCACGGCGTCCGCGGCCAGTTCCCCCTCGCGGTGCGCGAACGCCTCGCTCTCCAGCGCCCAGCCGCCGTCCGGCGGGCACGGTTCCCCGCACCCGTTCCAGTTCTTTCCCTGGCCCAGCTGGGACTCCGCGAAGGAGAACACCACGTTCGGGAATCGCCACAGCCGTTTGGCCGCCTCCGCCGAGTCCACTGTGGACAGGGTCTCGCGCGGGGTGCCGATCTCCTCGGCCACCACGAGACTGCGCCGCCAGCCGTCCAGCCCGGCGCCCAGTTCGGTCGGTCCCGCCCCCTGCGCGGTGAGCACGGCGACCGCCTTGCGCGCCCGGCACACGTTCAGCGCCCGGCGCAGCCCGCCGTCGCCGGCGTCCACGATCGCCATATCGTCCCAGGGCACCCCGGCCATGGCGGCGAGCCGCTGCACCGGGCTGAGCGCGGGAAGCACTCTGGGCTCGATGCCGTTCTCCCGCAACGCGCCGAGCATGCCGAAGAAACCCGGATCGCCGTGCACCAGCACGACCACATTGCCGTCTTCCTTGCCGTGTTCCCGGTAGATCGCGCCGACACTCGAGCCGAGCGGCTCCAGATCCCGGTGCGGCACCCCGCGCGGCGCGAAGGCCTCGACGTGCCTCGGCTCGCCGATGATCAGGGTCGCCTTGCCGATCAGGTGCCGCCCGCCTGGTGCGAGCGAGGTCCCGTCGACTCCGACAACGGTCACGGTCACGTTCGGTTCACCTTCTCCCGCGGGGCTGTGTGCTCCGCGGTAAGTCAACCATGTGCTCCGCGCAGGCCGTGACGAACCGGGTGATCGCCTCCGGACTGCCGACCGGATGGGTGTGCAGATACGAGGCGTGCACCCGCCCGGTCACGAAGCCTTCCCGGCGGTTGCCCGGCAGCCCCCACGCCGCCGTTTCACCGTGCCCCGGCTCGATCGTGGTGCGGTGGAACTCGTGCCCCGCCACCCGTTCCCCGGCGCGGAACAGCACCGAATCGCTCGTGGCCACCGCGTCCCGGTAGCCGAGCGTGAGGCGTTCGGTGAACCGGGCACCGGCCGGGAGCACCCCGCACATCGGCACCCCGTCCAGGTGCTGCGCGAGGTAGAGCAACCCGGCGCATTCCGCGTGCACCGGTCCGCCCGCCCGGGCGAACCCGGCGATCTCCGCCCGCAGCCCCGCGCGCTCGGCGAGGTCCTTCGCGTGCAGTTCGGGGAATCCGCCGGGCAGCACCAGGCCCGCCGTTTCCGGAGGCAATGCGTTGTCCCGCAACGGGTCCAGGGTCACCACCCGGGCGCCCGCGGCCTCGAGCAGCTCGGCGTGCTCGGCGTAGCCGAAGGTGAACGCGCGACCGGAGGCCACCGCGACCACCGGGGATCCGGTCACCGGTTCGAGCCCGGGCGTCCAGTCCGGCCCGGTCAGCGCGGGCGCCGAGCGGGCCACCCGCACCACCGCGTCCAGGTCCAGGTGTTCGGCGACGAGCTCGCCCATCCCGCGCACCGCAGCCTCCGCCTCGGCACCGTGCTCGGCGGCGGTGAGCAGGCCGAGATGCCTGCTCGGCACCCCGACCTCGGCCGCGCGCGGCAGCGAGCCGAGCACCTGGAGCCCGACCTCATTGGCCGCCTCGGTCAGCACCTCGGTGTGCCGCGGCGAACCGACGTTGTTCAGGATCACCCCGGCGATCCGCACCCCGGAGGAGTAGGTGCGGAAACCGTGCAGCAGGGCGGCAAGGCTCCGGCTCTGTCCCCTGGCGTCCACCACGAGCAGCACCGGGGCGTCGAGCAGTTCGGCCACGTGCGCGGTGGAACCGAAACCCTCCGCGCCGAGCCGCCCGTCGTAGAGCCCCATCACGCCCTCGATGACGGCGAGGTCCGCCCCGCGCGCCCCGTAGCCGAACAGCGGGGCGACGGTGTCCTCCCCGACGAGCACCGGGTCCAGATTGCGGCCCTGGCGCCCGGCCGCGAGCGTGTGATACCCGGGGTCGATGTAGTCGGGGCCGACCTTGCCCGGCGCGACCACGTGCCCGCGCGCCCGCAGCGCCGCCATCAGACCCGTGGCCACCATGGTCTTACCGCTTCCCGAAGCGGGGGCGGCGATCACCACCCGGCCGGTGTTCACCACTCGATACCCCGCTGGCCCTTCTGCCCGGCATCCATCGGGTGCTTGACCTTCTCGGTGCGCAGCACGAGATCGGCGGCCTCGATCAGCTCGGCGGGCGCGTCCCTGCCGGTGATCACCACGTACTGGTGCCCGGGCCGCTCGCGCAGGACCGAGACCACCTCGTGCACGTCCACCCAGCCCCACTTGAGCGGATAGGTGAACTCGTCGAGCACGTACAGGGTGTGCTGCTCCTGCCCGATCCGGCGGACGATCTCCCGCCAGCCCTCCAGCGCCGCCGCGGCATGGTCGGACTCCGTGCCCTGCTTGCGTGCCCAGGACCAGCCCTCGCCCATCTTGTGCCATTCCACCGGGCCGCCCTGGCCGGTCTGTTCGTGCACCTGGCCGAGTGCGCGGAACGCGTTCTCCTCGCCGACCTTCCATTTCGCCGATTTGACGAACTGGAAGACCCCGATGGACCAGCCCTGGTTCCACCCGCGCAGTGCGGTGCCGAACGCGGCGCTGGACTTCCCCTTCATCTCCCCGGTGTGCACCATCAGCAGCGGCCGGTTGCGCCGTTGCCGGGTGGTCAGCCCGTCCTCGGGCACGGAGTTCGGTTTTCCTTGTGGCATAACGGTTCCTCCGTTCCTCAGGCCGCCCGCACGATTCCGGCCACCCCGTCCGCGGAGAGGTGTTCCAGTCGCAGGCACTGCCCGGACATGGCCTCGGCCAGCCGTCCGGCGAGCCCGAGCCGGACCGGTCCGTTCTCGCAGTCGACCACGATTCCGGCCACCCCGTCGGCGGCGAGCCCGGCCGCCACCGCGTCCGGGTTCTGGCCCGCCGTGGCCCGGCCGTCGGTGACCACCACCAGCAGGCAGCGCCGCTGCGGATCGCGCACCCGTTCGGTGGCGGCGACCTTGCGTGCGGTGTGCAGTCCCTCGGCGAGCGGGGTACGCCCGCCCGTGGTCACCCTCCGCAGCCTGCGCACCGCGGTGTCCACGCTGTTCGTCGGCGGCAGCAGCAGTTCCGCGCTCGCACCGCGGAAGGTGATCACCCCGACCTTGTCCCTGCGCTGATACGCATCGCGCAGCAGCGAGATCACCGCCCCGGTGACCGCGGACATCCGGGCCCGTGCCGCCATCGAGCCCGAGGTGTCCACCGCGAACAGCACCAGGTTCGATTCCTTGCCGACCCGCACCGCGCGCCGGATGTCCTGGGCGCGCAGTACGAGGCCGGAACCGTCCCGCCCGCGCTCGGCCTGGAACGGCGCGGCCGCGCGCAGTGTGTCTGTCAGGTGCAGCCCGGTGCCGTCCGCACCCGAGCGCACCGTGCGCCCGCCCGTGGTGCGCGCGACCGAACGCTTCCCCGGGGCACCCGCGCCGACACCGGGCACCGAGAGCAGCCGGGCGCGGAACGCCGGATCGGGTGTCTCCGTGGTGCGTTCGCCCGAGGCCCCCTGCTGCGAGGTCCCGTTCTGCGAGTTCCCGTCCTGCGGGGTGCCGCTGCCCTCCTCGGGCGCGCCCTGTCCGCCGCCTGGCCCGTCCGGTCCGTCGCCGTCCGGCTCCGGTGGTTCCGGGGGTTCCTCTTCCCCGGCGGCCTGCGCGGCCTCGGACATGGCCTCGCGCAGTTGCTCCTCCTCGATTCCTGGTTCGTCGAACGGGTCCCTGCGCCTGCGGTGCGGCAGGGCGAGCCGGACCGCGGCCTCCACGTCCTGTTCGGCGACCGCCTCGGCGCCCCGCCAGGCCGCGTGCGCCACCGCGGTGCGCGCCACCACCAGGTCCGCGCGCATCCCGTCCACGTCGAAGGAAGCACACACCGAGGCGATGCGGCGCAGCTCGGCATCCGGCAGCCGCACCGAACCGAGCAGGGCACGCGCCCGCACGATGCGCTCGGCGAGCTCGGCGTCCGCACTCGCCCACTGCGCCGCGAACCCGTCCGGATCGGCTTCGAAGGCCAGCCGCCTGCGCACGACCTCGGTGCGCGGTCCGACCTCCCGGTCCGCGGAGACGGTCACGGTCAGCCCGAACCGGTCGAGCAGCTGCGGGCGCAGCTCACCCTCCTCCGGGTTCATCGTGCCGACCAGCAGGAACTGCGCGGCGTGCGAGATCGAGACCCCTTCGCGCTCCACGTGCGCGCGCCCCATCGCGGCGGCGTCGAGCAGCAGATCGACGAGGTGGTCGTGCAGCAGGTTCACCTCGTCCACGTAGAGCACTCCGCGGTGGGCATCGGCGAGCAGGCCGGGCTGATAGGCGCGCACTCCGTCGGTGAGCGCCCGTTCGAGGTCCAGCGAGCCGATCACCCGGTCCTCGGTGGCGCCGACCGGCAGCTCCACGAGAGTGGCCGGGCGTTCGCGGGCCGCGGTCTCGTGCGGTCCGTCCGGGCAGTCCGGATCCGGGGCGCCGGGGGCGCAGGCGAAGCGGCAGTCCTCGAGCACCTCGACGGCGGGCAGCAGTCCGGCGAGGGCGCGCACGACCGTGGATTTGGCCGTGCCCTTCTCGCCGCGGACGAGTACCCCGCCGATCGCCGGATGCACCGCGTTGAGCAGCAGGGCCAGGCGCAGGTCGTGCTGGCCGACAACGGCGGAGAACGGGAACTGGGCAGGCACGGGGCAAAGCTCCTTCCTCGGGTGTCCACGCCCGAGCGACAGGTCGGTTCACGAGAGTTCCTGGCTCCCGGATCGCTCCGGTCACAGTGGCGGGACCGCGCCGGATTCGCACCGGCTTCCTCTCGGGGCGCGCAGGGGCGCTCCAACGTCCCGACGCTAGCCGGTCGCCGCGCGCGCACCAACCCCGGATGCAGTGGCGCCCGCCACGAACGACAGACTGCCAGACATGTTCGACCCCGAATCCGCGTTCGCCTGGCTGGACGAACAGGCGGGCAAACGAGCCGAGGCCGGGCTGACCCGGCGGATCCGGCCACGGCCGCCCGTTTCCGGGCTGATCGACCTCGCCGGAGCCGACTATCTGGGCCTGGCCAGGGACAAACGGGTCGCCTCCGCCGCGGCGGCCGCCGCCCTGAAATGGGGCGCGGGCACCACGGGTTCCCGGCTGGTCACCGGGAGCACCGAACTGCACGCCGAACTCGAACGCGAACTCGCCGCCTATGCGGGGACCGAGGCCGCGCTCGTGTTCTCCAGCGGGTACACCGCCAACCTCGGCGCGGTCACCGCGCTCTCCGGCAAGGAGTGCGCGATCGTGGCGGACCAGTACATGCACGCCTCACTGATCGACGCCTGCCGTCAGTCCGGTTCGGCGGTCGCCGTGTCCGGGCACGCGGATGTGCCCGCGGTGACCAAGGCGCTCGCCACCCGCAAGGTCGCCAGGGCGCTGGTGCTCACCGAATCGGTGTTCACTGTGGACGGTGGCATCGCGCCACTGGCCGAACTGCACGCAGCCTGCCGGGAACACGGGGCCGGTCTGGTCGCCGACCTCACGCACGGGTTCGGGATCCTCGGCGACGGCGGACTGGCCGAGGCCGGCCTGACCAAGGCACCCGATGCGGTGGCCACCGTCTCCCTGGCCACGGCGCTGGGCAGCCAGGGCGGTGCCGTGCTCGGACCGCGCAGGGTGATCGCGCACCTGGTGAACTCCGCGCGCACATTCCTCCATGGCGCCGGGCTCAACCCACCGGCCGCGGGTGCCGCCCTCACCGCGCTCAAGATCGCCAGGGACGAGCCCGAGCGCGCCACCCGGGCCCTGGAGCACGCGGCCACCCTCGGCGAAGGACTGCGCGCGGCGGGCCTTCAGGTCAGCTCCCCGGGCTCGGCCATGGTCTCGGTGCTCGCCCCCTCCCCGCAGTCCGCCACCGACTGGGCGAGCGCGGTGCGCGAGCGCGGGCTCGCGGTCGACTGCGCCCGTCCGCCGTCCGCGCCGGACGGGGTGTCCCGGCTGCGGCTGCGGGCGCACGCCGAACTGTCCGCCGAGGATGTGGAACTCGCGGTGCGGTCCCTGAGCGAGACCGCACCGCGAAGCTGATCGCTACTTCAGCCGGGCCTTACTTCAGCTGGGCCTTGACGTCGTCGGCAACCGCGAAAACGCGGGTGTAGATGCCGTACTTGCCGGGCTGGGCGCAGCCGTCACCCCAGGACACGATGCCCGCGAGGCGGCCGTCGATCACCATCGGGCCACCCGAGTCGCCCTGGCAGGAGTCCTTGCCGCCCTCCTTGACCCCGGCACAGACCATGGTGGCCTTGTCGAACCTGTCTCCGTAGGCACCGCTGCAGGTCTGGTCGCCGACCGTCGGCACGGTGACCTTGCGCAGCAGCTTCTGGTACTGGCCGCCGCCGTCCTTGATGTCACCCCAGCCGAGCACCGTCGCGTTCGTGCCCTCGGTGTAGGCCTTCGGATCGGTGTTCAGCTCGGCCAGCGGTGCCTTGAGTTCCTTGTCCAGGGTCAGCACGGCGACGTCGTCCTTCATGCTGTCCATGGTGAAGTCCGGGTGCTGCCAGATCTTGGTGACCTTGGCGTGCTCGGCATTGGCGTCGGTGCGGTCCGCCGATCCGGACACGATCTGGAAGAAGTCCGGCTGCTTCCCGTCGACACAGTGCGCGGCGGTGACCACCTTGTTCTTCGCCACCAGTGTCCCACCGCACCAGTTGTCCCCGTTGGACTGGTTCACCGCGACGATGGACGGGAAGTCGGAGAGCTTGGCCTCCGTGCCGCCCACGATCTTCGGCTCCATCCCGGTGTGCTGCGTGGCGCCCGCACTTCCCGCCGCGACGAGCGGAATCACCGCGGCAGCCGCGATCGCGCCGAACAATGCCCCGGCCCTGCCCCTGATGGTGCGCATCCTCTGGCTCCCTCCGTACGTTTCGTTCCGACCATCCGATCACATCAGGTGGAGATCGTGCTGACTATCCGCACATCGGCGGGTATCTCGCTGTGAAATTTCACAGTCGGTATCGTGGCCACGCAATCCCGCGCAACGTATGGAGGGTCAGCCGATGAGCCTTGAGCGTCCTACCGCCCCCGATCCCTACTCCCTGCTTCCCTCGGTCGCTTCGTTCACCGTCACCTCGGCCGATGTCGCCGACGGCGCCGCGCTGCCGGACGCCCAGGTGTTCAACGGAATGGGCGTCTCCGGGCAGAACATCTCCCCGCAGCTTTCCTGGTCCGGTGCGCCCGAAGGTACGAAGTCCTATGTGGTCACCTGTTTCGATCCGGACGCACCGATCCCGGGCGGCTTCTGGCACTGGATCGTGGCCAACATCCCGGCCTCGGTGACCTCCCTGGACACCGGCGCGGGGGCGAGCGACGACAGCCTTCCCGGCGGCTTCCACATCGCCAACGACCTCGGTATGAAGGCCTACGCCGGTTCCGCCCCGCCCGCCGGGGACGGGGACCACCGCTACTACTTCGTGGTGCACGCGGTGGATGTGGACGCGCTCGAGATCGACGGCTCGGTCAGCCCGGCCGTGGTCAGCTTCAACCTCGCCTTCCACACCCTCGGCAGGGCGATCATCACCCCGGTCTTCGGCCACTGAGCCCGGACGCGCGCCCTTCCGGAATGCCACCGGACGGGCGCGCGTTCTGCATCCCGGAAGACAACCACGGACAAGGAACGGCGCATGCGGCACTTCGATCTGGTGATCATCGGCACCGGTTCGGCGAACTCCATCCTCGGACCAGAGTTCGCCGGCAAATCGGTCGCGCTGATCGAGCAAGGCACCTTCGGCGGAACCTGCCTCAACGTCGGCTGCATCCCGACCAAGATGTTCGTGCACACCGCGGATATCGCGGCCACGCCAGGACACTCCTCGGCTTTCGGGGTGGACGAGACGCTCGACGCGGTGCACTGGCCGAAGATCCGGGACCGGATCTTCGGGCGGATCGACTCGATCGCGGCCGGTGGCCGGGACTACCGGATCAATCACGCGGACAACGAGAACGTCACCGTGTTCGAGGCGCACGCGGTGTTCAGCGGGCCGAAAACCCTGACGCTGAGCCCGAACGACGGCGGCGCGGCCGAGGAGATCAGCGGCGAGACGATCGTGGTCGCTGCCGGCGGGCGCCCGGTGATTCCGCCGATCGAGGGCATCGAGTCGAGCGGCTACCACACCTCGAACACGATCATGCGCCTCGAGCGGCTGCCCCGGCGGCTGGCGATTCTCGGTTCCGGGTTCATCGCCGCCGAATTCGCGCACGTGTTCTCTTCGCTCGGTGTCGAGGTCACGCTGATCGCCCGGTCCTCGGCGATCCTGCGGGCCGAGGACGAGGCCGTCAGCGAACGGATCACCGAACTGCTCGGGGCGCGGTTCGCGCTGCGCCTCGATGCGCGCACCGAACGCGTGGAGCGCACCGGGGACGAGGTCACCCTGCACATCGCGGGGCAGGACCCCGTGGTCGCGGACGAGTTGCTGGTGGCCGTCGGCCGCACCCCGAACACCGACACCCTGAACGTGGCCGCCGCGGGACTGCAGACCCGGGACAGCGGTCATCTCGTGGTGGACGAGTACCAGCGCACCTCGGTGCCCGGGATCTACGCGCTCGGCGACGTGTCCAGTGAGCACGAGCTCAAGCACGTGGCCAATCACGAGGAACGGGTGGTGCGGCACAACCTGCTGCATCCGGAGGAGCTGATCGCCAGCGATCACCGCTATGTGCCGCACGCGGTGTTCACCGCACCGCAGATCGCCGCCGTCGGTCTCACCGAACGCGCCGCGCGCGAGGCCGGGATCGACTACACCGTCGCCGTCCAGGACTACGCGGGCATCGCGTACGGCTGGGCGATGGAGGACACCACCGGTTTCGCGAAACTGCTTGCCGACAAGAAGACCGGGCTGCTCATCGGAGCGCACATCATCGGGCCGCAGGCGCCGACGCTCATCCAGACGCTCATTCAGGCGATGAGTTTCGGCCTGCCCGCCAAGGAGATGGCGCGCGGCCAGTACTGGATCCATCCGGCGATGCCCGAGCTGATCGAAAACGCGCTGCTGAACCTGGAACTCTGAGCCGTACCGGGAATTCCCGCCCGCTCAGCGGGATTCCGCCGCCCTGAGCGCGGAACGGATCCGCAGGGCGTGGGTCACCTCGACGATCCCGAGCGCCACGAGCGCGATCCCGGAGGCGAGCAGCAGGGTGGGGATCGAGGACAGCGGCCAGACGATCAGCATGACCCCGGCGGCACAGGTGAGGGTGAACAGCACGAGGCCCCATCCCCTGCCGGGTGTTCCCCGGGGAAACGCCGAGGTGAGCGAGAGCCCGGTGATGCCGCGCACCAGCCAGCCGATCCCGATGCCGATCGCCAGGATGACCAGCGAGCTGCCCAGGTTCCGGAACGCGATCACGGCGAGCACGATCGACAGCGCCCCGGAGAGGAAACCGAGGAACGGGGACCAGCCGTGCTGCGCGCGGGAACCGAAGGCGGCGATCAGCTGCAGGATGCCCGAAACCAGTAGATAGATCCCGAACAGCACGGCGACCACGACCAGCGTCGGGGCCGGCCACAGCAGGACCACGATCCCGATGGCCAGAGTGCAGATCCCGATGCCGAGCGCGGCCTGCCAGGTGCGTTTGGTCAGCTCGGCGAACACCTCACGCGCCCGCTCGGCCAAGGGCGGGTCCTCCGGCCCGGCCGCGTTCTCCTGCGACATGCCTGCCCCCTCTGCTTCGCCCGGCTCGCCCCGCCGCATCGAGCACACAAGGTGGCGGGTATTTCGCTCAGTGTAGCAAGCTTTCGCAGCCGTCCGGGACATTCGTCCCAGCACGGGAGCCGGGCTCAGACGTAGCGGGCCCGTCCGGCGATCACGCCGAGCACCAGTTCCACGCACAGCACTGCGAGCACCACGATCAGCGAGACCGTCCAGGTGCCGGTCGCCCCGTGCAGCAGGCCGAACAGCAGCGGCCCGCTCGCCGCGACCACGTACCCGAAGCCCTGGGCCATGGCCGAGAGCCGGGTCGCATCGTGCGAGTCCTTGGCCCGCAGCGCGACCACGCCGAGCGCGAGCGAGAACACGCCCATCCCGGCACCGATCAGCACCGCCCACAGCCAGGGCGCGGCCGTCGGGGCGAACAGCAGCCCGAGGAAGCCGAGCATGGCCACGACGATCATCCCGGCGATCCACCCCGACTGGGTTTTGCTCCGGATCGCGATCGGGGCGATGATCAGCGACAGCGGCACGCCGAGCACACTCAGCACGGCGAGCATCAGGCCCGCCTCGTCGCGCGGTACGCCGTAGCTGACGAACAGTTCGGTGATCCATCCCATGGCCACGTAGGCCACGAGCGACTGGGTGCCGAAGAAACCGGTGATCGCCCAGGCGAGCGGGCTGCGCAACAGCGAGGTCTTGCGAGTGCCCGGTTCCGCGGCGGCCACGGTGCGCTTGGCGTGCCCGTGCCGCGCACCCAGTCCCCAGATGATCAGGGCGGCGACCCCGAGCAGCGCCCACGCCCCCACCGCGAGCCGCCAGTCGCCGAGGCCGCGGTTCAGCGGCGGGGTCAGCGCGCTGGCCAGTGCCGCACCGGTGTTCAGCGCGGCGGTGTACAGACCGGTGGCCAGTCCGACCCGGTTCGGGAAGGACTCCTTGACCACCACCGGGATGAGCACGTTGCCGATCGCGATCCCCCCGGCCGCGATGAAGGTCCCGGCGAGCACCACGGCCTCGCCGTCCAGGACACGCAGGATCAGCCCGAAGGTGAGCACGGTCAGCGCCGTGGCGACCGCGCGGGCCATACCGAGGCGCCTGCCCAGCCAGGGACCGGCCACCGCGGCGATCCCGAAACACACCGTGGGCAGCGCGGTGAGCACGCTGGCCCACAACGAGGAGGCCCCCAGATCGGTGCGCACCTCACCGAGGATCGAGGACATGCTGGTCACCGCGGGCCGGAAGTTGGCCGCGGCGAGGATGACACCGATCAGCAGCAACGGCGTACCGATGAGGGCCGCGTGCTTACTGCGGATGACCTCTTCCGAAGCGCCGGTGTTCATCAGTTCGACGCTATGCCCCTGCGCCCGGTCCTGGGGTGTCGAATCCTGGATTCCCGCCATGGCTGCTACCGTAACAAACGTAGGATCTTCGGATGAAGGGACGTTAGGATGGCCTTAGTCACCACTCAGCGAACCGGACTCGTGGACCAGGTCATCGAGCAGATGCGGACCGCGGTCACCGAAGGCGAATGGCCGATCGGCGAGCGGATTCCCACCGAATCCGAACTCGTCACCTCGCTGGGCGTGGGCAGGAATACGGTCCGCGAGGCGGTCCGCGCGCTCTCCCACTCCGGGCTGCTCGAGGTCCGGCAGGGGGACGGCACCTATGTCCGGGCGACCAGTGAGCTCTCCGGGGCGATGCGCCGGTTGTGCACCGATGAACTGCGCGAGGCGCTCGAAGTGCGGCGGATGATCGAGGCGGACGGTGCCTATCATGCGGCGCTGCGCCGGACCGAGGACGATGTCTCGGCGCTGCGTGTGGCGCTGCGGGAGCGGAACGCGACGGTCCACGGGGACGACGAGACCACCGCAGTCGAGGCCGACTTCCAGCTGCACCTGCTGATCATCGACTGCGCGCACAACACGCTGCTCTCCGAGCTCTACCGGGGCCTGATGGAGACCATGCGGGCCAGCGTGGCCACCACGTTCAGCCGCACCAACGAATACCCGGACGACCAGATCATGCACGACGCCCTCGTCGAGGCGATCATCGCCCGCGATGCCGAACGCGCCGCCCGCGAGGCGGGCGGCTTCTTCGAGGACCTGCTGCGCAGGCACACCTGAACCATGAACCGGCTCGGCCTCATCACCCTGGTGGTACCCGGCTACGACGAGGCGATCGACTTCTACGTTCGCGTGCTCGGCTTCGAACTGCTCGAGGACACCAGGATCACCGAACACAAGCGGTGGGTCGTGGTGCGCCCGCGCGGGGCGAGTGAGACCGGGCTGCTGCTGGCCCGCGCAGCGAGCGGCAGACAGCGCACCAGCATCGGCGAACAGACCGGCGGCCGTGTCGGTTTCTTCTTGTACACCACGGATTTTCCCGGCGAATACCGCAGGCTGCGCGCGGCCGGGGTGCGGTTCGAGGAACAACCGAGACACGAACCGTACGGAACCGTCGCGGTGTTCACCGATCCGTACGGGAACCGTTGGGACCTGCTCGAACCGATAGAATCACGGTGATGCAGTCCCCCACTCCGACCGTGCTCAGCGAACCGCGGTGGCACCAGCGCATGCTGGCGCACCGTCGGCGGATGGACGCACTGCTCGAACCACACCGGCAGCGCCGCGCGGCCGGTCAGAAGCATCCGGTCTACGACTTCCTGTTCACCTACTACTCGCACCGGCCGAGCAAACTCGCGCGCTGGCACCCCGGCCACGGCGTACTCCTCACCGGTGCGGGAACCGGCGAATTCCTGGCCCACAAGGAATACCGCGCCTTCGCCGAGGGTGTCGCACTCGATCCGGAGGCCTGTACCGGCTCGCGCCTGCGCACCGTGGAGTTCTACCGTGCGCTGCTCGCCGCGACCGCATCCCGGCGCGCCCGGCTGAACTGCTTCGGCCTGCACGAGTGGGCCATGGTCTACCGGCAGGACCCGGATCAGGTTCGGCACGCGGACTATCCGCTGCGGCTCGGCGGCGCGGGCACCGATGCGGTACTCGAATCGCAGCAGGTGCGCTGCGGTCACTACGACGCGTTCCGGTTCTTCACCGAACCGGCCCGCCCGCGCAATACGCTGACCCCGACGCGCGAGCGCCAGGTCGAGTTCGAACAGCCCGGCTGCCTGCACGCGAACATGGACCTGTACAAGGCCGCCTACAAACTCGATCCGTTCATTCCCGCGGAACTGGTCGCCGATTGTTTCGAGCTCGCCGCCGACATCCGTGAACTGGACATGTGCGCCAGCCCTTACGATCTCTCGGCACTCGGCTACGAACCGGTGCGCATCGAAACCCCACAGGGACGCGCGGAATACGCCACCCGGCAGGCCGAGTTCGCCGACCGGGCCGAACCGTTGCGCGCCGAACTCCTGCGGCAGTGCGACTCGATCCTCGACTGGGCAGCTACAGCGTGTCTCCCAAT